>NZ_SHKL01000001.1:495000-1095000 GCF_004217185.1 Pseudonocardia sediminis
TTGTCTTTTCTGGACCACCTCTGATTCCTGGCTTACTAACGCTCCCGCGTGCGGGTGTGGTGCTTGCCGGTGTTGGTGTGTGGTTGTGTGTTGAGTGTTGCATAGTGGATGCGAGCATCTTGTTGTGGTCAAGTTGTTAAGAGCACATGGTGGATACCTGGGCATCAGGAGCCGATGAAGGACGTGGGAGGCCGCGATAGGCCTCGGGGAGCTGTCAACCGAGCTGTGATCCGAGGGTGTCCGAATGGGGAAACCCAGCGCCCGTCATGGGGCGTTACCCGTACCTGAATTCATAGGGTGCGTGGAGGGAACGTGGGGAAGTGAAACATCTCAGTACCCACAGGAAGAGAAAACAACAGTGATTCCGTGAGTAGTGGCGAGCGAAAGCGGAAGAGGCTAAACCGTGTCCGTGTCAAGCCGGCAGGTGTTGCGGGTGCGGGGTTGTGGGACTTGATCGTTCAGTCACTGCCGTGATTGGGACAGTTCAGTGCATGCGTTAGCGGAACATCTCTGGGATGGGTGGCCGTAGTGGGTGAGAGCCCCGTACGCGAAAGCGTGTGTCTGGTTGTGGATTTTGTTCCCGAGTAGCAGCGAGCTCGTGGAATTTGCTGTGAATCTGGCGGGACCACCCGCTAAGCCTAAATACTACCTGATGACCGATAGCGGACAAGTACCGTGAGGGAAAGGTGAAAAGTACCCCGGGAGGGGAGTGAAATAGTACTTGAAACCGTGTGCTTACAAGCCGTCAGAGCCTTTCGGGGTGATGGCGTGCCTTTTGAAGAATGAGCCTGCGAGTTATGCTTCGTGGCGAGGTTAACCTGTGTGGGGTAGCCGTAGCGAAAGCGAGTCCGAATAGGGCGGTTGAGTCGCGGGGTGTAGACCCGAAGCGGAGTGATCTACCCATGGCCAGGGTGAAGCGTCGGTAAGACGTCGTGGAGGCCCGAACCCACCAGGGTTGAAAACCTGGGGGATGAGCTGTGGGTAGGGGTGAAAGGCCAATCAAACTCCGTGATAGCTGGTTCTCCCCGAAATGCATTTAGGTGCAGCGTCGTGTGTTTCTCACCGGAGGTAGAGCACTGGATGGCCTAGGGGGCCGACAAGCTTACTGAAGTCAGCCAAACTCCGAATGCCGGTGAGTGAGAGCGCGGCAGTGAGACTGTGGGGGATAAGCTTCATGGTCGAGAGGGAAACAGCCCAGATCACCAGCTAAGGCCCCTAAGCGTGCGCTAAGTGGGAAAGGATGTGGGATCGCCGAGACAACCAGGAGGTTGGCTTAGAAGCAGCCACCCTTGAAAGAGTGCGTAATAGCTCACTGGTCAAGTGGTCCTGCGCCGACAATGTAGCGGGGCTCAAGCGCACCGCCGAAGCTGTGGCAATGACACTTTGTGTGTTGTTGGGTAGGGGAGCGTCCTGCATCTGGTGAAGCCCAGGGGTGACTTATGGGTGGAGGGTGTGGGAGTGAGAATGCAGGCATGAGTAGCGAATGCAGAGTGAGAATCTCTGCCGCCGGATGACCAAGGGTTCCTGGGCCAGGTTGTTCCGCCCAGGGTGAGCCGGGACCTAAGGCGAGGCCGTCAGGCGTAGTCGATGGATAACGGGTTGATATTCCCGTGCTCGTGATAGTGCGTCCATGCTGAGGCCGGTGATGCTAACCATCCGAACTTGTCTTGAAACCTTCGGGTTTCCTGGCGAGGGAGCGTGGGATCCGATCCGGTAGTAGGCAAGCGATGGGGTGACGCAGGAGGGTAGCCTCGCCACGCGTTGGTTGTCGTGGTGTAAGCCTGTAGCCCGATTCCTAGGTAAATCCGGGGGTCATGAAGGGTGAGAGGTGACGCGTAGCCGATTGAGGCGAAGTAGGGTGATCCCATGCTGTCGAGAAAAGCCTCTAGTGAGTGCTGTTGCGGCCCGTACCCCAAACCGACACAGGTGGTCAGGTAGAGAATACCGAGGCGATCGAGCGAACTGTGGTTAAGGAATTCGGCAAAATCCCCCCGTAACTTCGGGAGAAGGGGGGCCATCTGTCCTGAAGCCCCTTTGCGGGCTAGGGGTGGGTGGTCGCAGAGACCAGGCCCAAGCGACTGTTTACTAAAAACACAGGTCCGTGCGAAGTCGCAAGACGATGTATACGGACTGACGCCTGCCCGGTGCTGGAACGTTAAGAGGACCTGTTAACTCCCTTGTGGGGTGAAGCGGAGAATTTAAGCGCCAGTAAACGGCGGTGGTAACTATAACCATCCTAAGGTAGCGAAATTCCTTGTCGGGTAAGTTCCGACCTGCACGAATGGCGTAACGACTTGGGCGCTGTCTCGACCACAGACTCGGCGAAATTGCATTACGAGTAAAGATGCTCGTTACGCGCGGCAGGACGGAAAGACCCCGGGACCTTTACTATAGCTTGGTATTGGTGCTCGGTTCGGCTTGTGTAGGATAGGTGGGAGACTGTGAAGCGGTCACGCTAGTGGTTGTGGAGTCATTGTTGAAATACCACTCTGGTCGAATTGGGTGTCTCAACCTCGGGCCATGATCTGGTTCAGGGACAGTGCCTGGTGGGTAGTTTAACTGGGGCGGTTGCCTCCCAAAGAGTAACGGAGGCGCCCAAAGGTTCCCTCAGCCTGGTTGGCAATCAGGTGTTGAGTGTAAGTGCACAAGGGAGCTTGACTGTGAGACTGACGGGTCGAGCAGGGACGAAAGTCGGGACTAGTGATCCGGCACCACCTGGTGGAAGGGGTGTCGCTCAACGGATAAAAGGTACCCCGGGGATAACAGGCTGATCTTGCCCAAGAGTCCATATCGACGGCATGGTTTGGCACCTCGATGTCGGCTCGTCGCATCCTGGGGCTGGAGTAGGTCCCAAGGGTTGGGCTGTTCGCCCATTAAAGCGGTACGCGAGCTGGGTTTAGAACGTCGTGAGACAGTTCGGTCCCTATCCGCCGCGCGCGTTGGAGACTTGAGGAAGGCTGTCCCTAGTACGAGAGGACCGGGACGGACGAACCTCTGGTGTGCCAGTTGTCCCGCCAGGGGCATGGCTGGTTGGCTATGTTCGGAAGGGATAACCGCTGAAGGCATCTAAGCGGGAAGCTCGTTCCAAGATGAGGTCTCCCACCACCTTGAGTGGGTAAGGCTCCCAGTAGATGACTGGGTTGATAGGCCGGAGATGGAAGCCCTGTGAGGGGTGGAGTTGACCGGTACTAATAGGCCGAGGGCTTGCCACAACATGTTGTTCGCATCCACTGTGTGACCCTGAGCACACAACCATGACACCTTTTCGGTTGGTGTCCTCTTCGGAGGTCGCCGGCTGGTGGGTGTGGGTTGTGTGGTCTGTTAAGGGTTGGAAGATAAGTTGATAGTGTTGTCGGTGGTTATGGCGGTAGGGAAACGCCCGGTCCCATTCCGAACCCGGTAGCTAAGCCTTCCTGCGCCGATGGTACTGCACTCGTCAGGGTGTGGGAGAGTAGGTCGTCGCCGACATTCAACGTCTGGGTGGGGCCCTGTCGTGGAAGAGATTCCATGACAGGGCCCCACTCGCATGTCAGGATCAATCAGTAACAGAAGAGCCCGTTCCCGGTGATCCCGGAAACGGGCTCGTCGTCGTTTCAGACGCCGACGCCGACGGCCTCGTTCACAGAACGGTGGCCGTCCGCGCGGACGAGAGCGGCCAGCTCCCGGTTCAGGCGCGAGGGCCAGAGCAGCCCGCCGTAGACGAACCCGGTGTAGCTCTGGACCAGCGCGGCGCCGGCGCGGATCCGGCGGTAGGCCTCGTGGGCGTCCTCGATGCCCCCGACGGAGACGACGACCTGCTCCGGGGAGAGGCGGGAACGCAGACGGCACAGCACCTGCAGCGCCCGTTCCGCCAGCGGCCGTCCGGACACTCCGCCGGCCCCCATGGCCTCGACCTGCTCGGCGGGGGTGGAGAGGCCGTCCCGGGAGACCGTCGTGTTCGTCGCGACCACGCCGTCCAGGCCGATCCGGGCCGCGAGGTCGGCGACCGCGTCGATGTCGTCGTCGGCGAGGTCTACCGTGATCTTGACCAGGAGCGGGACCCGGGCCTGCCCGGGGAGGGCGTCGAGCTCGTCGCGTACGGCCGTCAGCAGGGGCTCGAGCACGCCCACCTGCTGCAGGTCGCGCAGGCCCGGGGTGTTCGGGGAGCTGACGTTGACGACCACGTAGTCGGCGTACGGGCCGAGCAGGCGGGCGCTCGTGCGGTAGTCGGCGACGGCGTCCTCGGCGGGCACGACCTTGCTCTTGCCGATGTTCACGCCGAGCACCGGCGTCCCGGAGACCGGACGACCCCGCAGGCCGGCCAGCCGCGGCGCGACCGCGGGGGCTCCCTCGTTGTTGAACCCCATCCGGTTGATCAGCGCACGGTCCTCGGTCAGCCGGAACAGACGGGGCTGCGGGTTGCCCGGCTGCGCGCGTCCCGTGACGGTCCCGATCTCGACCGCACCGAAGCCGATCCGCCCCAGTGCGGCGACACCGTGTGCGTCCTTGTCGAATCCGGCCGCGAGACCCAGTGGCGTCGCGAAGTCGATGCCCAGGGCGTGCGTGCGCAGTACGGGGTCGTGCGCCCCGAGGGTGCCGCCCCGGCGCGCTCCGACGGCCGGCATCGCCCCCAGGCCGCGGATGACGGCGAAGCCGAGGTGGTGCGCGGTCTCGGCCGGGATCCGTCGCAGGACCAGGCGGAACAGGGCGTCGTACATGCCCTCATTTTCACAGGCGTTCAGCTGCTGCGGCGGGAGAGCCCCAGCTGGTCGAGGACGCGTCGGTCACGTTTGGTCGGGCGTCCGGCGCCGCGGTCGCGCTGGGCGTACACCGGGGCCGGGCCGCTCGGCTCCGGCGGCGTGTGGTCGATGTAGCACTCCTGCGCGATCGGCGCGCCGACCCGCTTCTCGATCACCTTCGTGACCTCGACGGTCCGGGTCTTCTCGTACACCCGGGCCCGGACCCGGTCGCCCTCGCGGACGAGCGTCGCCGGCTTGGCCGGGTGGTCGTTGACGCGCACGTGCCCGCCGCGACACGACGTCGCGGCGTCGGAGCGGGTCTTGGCCAGACGCACCGACCACAACCAGCGGTCCACGCGGGTCGAGTCCATCCGTCCATCCTGCCAGCTCCGGCGGCGACCGCGACCCGTCTAGGTGCTCAGTAGTGGACGACGCCCGGTGTGCCACCACCCGCGGCGACGGTGTCCCCGTTGATGGCGATGCTGCGCGGGGAGGCCAGGAACGCGACCACGTCGGCGACCTCCTGCGCGGTGATCATCCGGCCGATCGTCGTGGTGGCGTCCAGCTCGGCGCTCACCGTCGTCTCGTCGACGCCACGCTCGCGCGCCCGGTCGGCGATCATCCCCGGGATGCGTTCGGTCACCGTGAGACCCGGATGCACGACCGTCACGTTCACCCCGCGCGGGCCGAGCTCCTGGGCCAGCGCCGCGGTCATCGAGGCCACCGCCACGTTGCGGACCGAGCCGACCAGCGACGTCGACTTCCGTGCGTTGAGTCCGCTGATGTTGACGATCCGGCCCCAGCCCTGCGCCGTCATCAGCGGTGCTGCGGCACGCGCGCACCGCAGGTAGCCGAGCAGCTTCGTCTCGAGCTCGACGCGGACGTCGTCGTCGGTGAGGTCGGTCAGGCTCGGGAGCGGACCGGCGCCTGCCGGACGCGCGGCCGCGTTGACCAGCACGTCCACCCCGCCGAGACGTTCGGCGACGGTGTCCACCATCGCGCGCACCGAGGCGTCGTCGGCGGTGTCGGCGGGCACCGCGACCACCCGGCCCGGGCCGGCCGCGTCGACCTGCGCCGCGGCCTCGTCCAGGGCGGCGGCGTCGCGCGCCACCAGAGCGACGTCGGCGCCCTCCGCCGCCAGCGTCGTCGCGACGGCGAGCCCGATCCCACGGCTCGCGCCGGTGACGATCGCGCGTTTCCCACCCAGTTGAAGATCCATGCCGCCACCGTGCCCGATACCCGGTCGGGTGGCACCCCCGTGTGCCCGCGAGGTGCCGAACGGGCGGTTCGTGCAGATCGGCCTACTCTTCACGGGTGGCCGAAACGCTGGACTCCGTGCTCATCGTGTTCAACCCGGGGAGCACCGGTGACGCCGACGCGCTCGCGCGCCGGTTGCGAGGGGAGCTGGCGGGCATCCGTCCCGAGCTCCCGGTGGAGCTGAGGCCGACCGAGTACGCCGGCCACGCCCGCGACATCGCCCGTGAGGCGGCGTCGGCCCCGGGGCGTCCGCTCATCGTCTCGGCGAGTGGCGACGGCGGCTACAACGAGGTCGTCAACGGGATCATGGACGTCCCCGGCACCGAGGCCGCCGCGGCCGTACTGCCCGCGGGCAACGCCAACGACCACGACCGCGTCACCTCCCGGCGTCCGCTCCGCGACGCGATCCTGGACGGGCGCACCGAGCCGATGGACCTGCTGGCCATGACCCTCGGCGACGCCCCCGTCCGCTACGCGCACTCCTACATCGGGTTCGGCCTGACGCCCGTCGTCGCGCTGGAGATCGAGGAGGGCGGCAAGGGGACGATCCGCGAGGTCGTGTCCACGATCCGTTCGTTCTGGGCGTTCAGCCCGTTCCGGCTGCAGTTCACCGACGGCAACGTCCGCCGCGTCGACAACCTGCTCCTGGCCAACATCCCGGAGATGGCGAAGGTGGCCGAGCTGTCCGAGGGGCGCCCGGACGACGGCCGGTTCGAGGTCATCCTGATGGAGCACCGGCCGAAGTGGCGGGTGCTGTTCACCGCGATCAAGGCGGCCGTGCGCGGGCTCGGCCCCCAGCCGACGTCGGAGGACTTCCGCTTCACCGCGCTGGACCCGATGCCGGTGCAGATCGACGGCGAGGTCACCGAGATGGAGGCCGACACCGCGGTCCAGGTGCGGATCGCCGCCGGAGCGCTCGCCGTCGTCCGCTAGCGGGTCAGCCGGTGGCGAGGGTGAACGCGACCTCGCCGAGGGCGCCGTCGACGCCGAACGTCGCGCGGACCGCGTCTCCGGCCGCGATCGCCGCCGGGACCGTGGTGGTCCCGGTCGTCACGACGCTGCCCGCCTCCAGGCGCAGCCCGTAGGTGGGCAGGGCGTCGGCGAGCCAGGCCAGGGCCGTACGTGGGTCACCGAGGACGGCGGCCCCGCTTCCCGTCGCGACCTCCTCGCCGTTGATCCACAGAGCCGTGGGCGTCGCGGGCAGATCCAGGTCGCGCCAGCTCCCGATCTCCGGGCCGAGGACGAACCGGCTCGCGCACGCGGCATCGGCCAGCAGCTGCGGCGCACCGGCCGTCTCGAACGCGGCGAAGCGGGAGTCCGGCAGCTCCACCGCGACGTGCAGCGCGTCGACGGCGTCGAGCAGCTCCTCGGTCGACGCACCCGGCTCGACGGTGTCGCGCATCCGGAACGCGAACTCCGCCTCGGCCACGGCCATGTGCAGGTCGTGGGAGGGGACGACGTCGCCGGGAGCGTGCCGGAACCGCTCGAACAGCAGGCCGGGCAGCGGGGCGTCGACCCCGATGTGTGCCTGACCGGCCGCCGCGGTGGCGGCCAGCTTCCAGCCGTAGGACGGCCCGGCGCGCTCGGTGAGGCGCTGCTGGGCGGCGAAGCCCTCGGCCAGCGTGCGCGGCCGCAGCAGCTCGGGCAGCGCGGCGAGGCGTTCGCCGGTGGTCCAGGCCTGCCACAGGGCGCCGGCCGTGCCGTCGGCGCGGACCAGGTCGACCGCGGTGAGATCGGGGTCGTGCGGTGCGGACATTCGTCGGATCCTTCCAGGCGGGGGACCGCGCCGGTCACCCCCGGTGCTCGCCCATGACGGCCGCGACCCGGGCCACCCGCGGGTCGGCCAGCGCCTTCTCCAGCGTCTCCGGCAGCGGGATCCGCCAGTTCGGGTACTCGTCGACGGTGCCGGGCAGGTTCGGCTGACGGGTCTCGCCGAGCACGTCGTAGAGCGAGGCCAGGGCCAGACGGCAAGGCGAGGACGCGAGCAGTGCGTGCATCGCGACCACGATGTCCTCCTCCGGCGCGCCCGCCGAGGTCAGGTGGCCCTCGTCGACCAGCAGCGCGACGAGCTCGTCGCGTTCCGCGGCGGCCTTCGTGCGCTCGGCGTCGACGTCGTCGAGCAGCCCCAGCTCCGCGCGGATGCGCACCTGCTCGCCGCGCAGGAAGCCGGGCGCGGTGGGCAGGTCGTGGGTGGAGATCGTGGCGACCGAGCCCTCCGGCCAGCGCGCCGGCGGGGTGATCGGGCCGTCGTCGCCGCCGGTCTCCGGGTCGGGGTCGCGGGAGAACCAGAGCACCGTCGAACCGAGCACGTGATTGCGCGCCAACGACTCCCGGACCTCCGGCAGCACCGTGCCCAGGTCCTCCCCGACGACGACGGCGCCGGCCCGGTGCGCCTCCAGCGCCAGCACGGCGAGCATCGCGTCCGCGTCGTAGTGCACGTAGGTGCCACGGTCGGCGGACCGGCCCTGCGGCACCCACCACAGACGCCACAGGCCCATCACGTGGTCGATCCGGAGCCCGTCGGCGTGCGAGAGCAGCGCGCGCAGCATGTCGCGGAACGCGGCGTAGCCGGTCGCGGCGAGACGGTCCGGCCGCCACGGCGGCAGGCCCCACGTCTGTCCCCGCTGGTTGAACGCGTCCGGCGGGGCGCCGACCGAGGCGTCGAGCGCGAGCACGTCCTGCAGCGCCCAGGCGTCGGCGCCCTGCGGGTCGCAGCCCACGGCCAGGTCGTGGATGACGCCGACCGGCATGCCCGCCTCGCGGGCCGCGGTCCGGACGTCGGCGAGCTGGGTGGCGACCTGCTGCTGCACCCAGCCGTGGAACGCCACCCGCGGCGCCAGCTCGGCCCGCTCCGCGGCGACGGCGTCGGAGCCCGGGTGGCGCAACGCCTCCGGCCACTGCTGCCACAGCCCGCCGTGGCGCTCGGACAGCGCGCAGAACGTGGCGAACGCGTCCAGGTCGGGGTCGTGGCCGTCGGGACCCGGGCGCCCGGCGCCGCGCCAGAGCGCCTCCAGCGCGGAACGCTTCGCCGCCCACACCCGGTCGTGGGCGATGCGGTCGCCGGAGAGCTCCGGGCGCAGCGCGTCCACCTCGGCGCGGGTGGAGGGGTCGGCGCCGGCGTAGGCGGGAAGGTCGGTGATCCGCAGCGCGAGCGGCGTCGCGAACCGGCGGCTCGACGGCGTGTACGGCGAGGGCTGCACCGGCGGGACCGGGGTGATCGCATGCAGCGGGTTGAGCAGCACTGCACCGGCGCCCTGCTCGCGCCCGGTGGTCCGGACGAAGTCGCCCAGGTCGCCGAGGTCGCCGATGCCCCAGGAACGGGCCGAGTGCAGGGCGTAGAGCTGCAACATCCAACCCCACGTGCGCGGCGGGTCCGGCAGCGACGGCGGTGCGACGACGACGGTGCTGCGGCCCTGCCCGGTCTCCAGTTCGTACCAGCCGGGCTCCAGTCCGGAGGGGATCTCGCCGTCGACGTCGCGGCGGGTGCCGTCCTCGGCGGTCAGGACGCCGCGCCCGGGGACCGGGTGGGCGGCGTCGGTACGCATACCGATCGTCGGGGGCAGCGTCGTCGCCGACGCCTTCTCCCGGGCCGCCGCGAGGGCGTCGCGGCGGGCCTGCGGGGTCGTCACGTCGACGTCGAGGAGGCCGAGCACGTCGGCCACCACGTCGGCGTCGACATGCACCTCCCGCTGCGCGCCGTCGAGGTAGGAGACGGCGACGCCGTGGGCGTCCGCGATCTCGGCCAGCTCGTGGTCCACCCGGGTGCCCGGCCCGCCGTCAGAGGTCATGTGCCGATCCTCGCCGATCTCCCGCCCGGCCGCCGGGCGGTCCCCGACGGACGTCGTGAGCTGCACGGACGCGACACGCGGGCCGCGTTCACCCACACCGGTAACCGGTCACCGGGTGCTACGGTTCGTCGCCGGATGCGCCGACCGGGGGACGCGGTTCCCGGGTCGGTGTGCCGGGTTCGTTCCGGCCCGGCTGCGACGACGCGAGTGCCGGGCGTCCGCTCTTCTCCGGCGGGAGGAACTCCAGATGACGACGTTGGCCCTGCTGGGGCTGTTGGTGGTGTTGCTGGTGGCCATCGGGATCGCCGCTTTCCTGTTGCGGGGACGCAAGCGCGACGACGAGAGCGACGTGTCCGCGGACGAGCCGCCGCGCACCGTCCGCGATCTGGTGAACCGCCGCCGCGGTCTCGCCGAGGGCACCATCGAGGACGGTGGCGTCGCCGAGGACACCGACGCCGGGACGATCCCTCGTGGGGCCGGCTCCACCGCGACCGACACGGCGGTCGGCGTGCCGGCCGGCACCGCCCCGGCCGGGGACGTCTCGCCCGACGACGCTCCGGCGGCTCCCGACACCGTGACCGGTGCCGCTGCCTCCTCCGACGCCCGGACCGCCGATGCGGCGGACGACGTCCCGGACCGCGACGCCCCCTCCGGCGTGGTGGGGGACCCGTCGCCGAGCGCCGACGTGACATCGGATCCCACCACCCCGACGCCCGGCTCACACGTCGCCGTCGCCGACACCGACGCGACTCCCGCGTCCGCCGGGGACGCGGCGACGCCGATCGCGCGTGATCTCTCCGATGTGGACGCCGGACCGGTCGGTCCGCCCTGGTCGCGCGGCTTCGTCGACGGTCGCCCGATCGAGCCGCCCCCGTCGGCGTCGCCGCGTCGTCCCCGGCCCACGCCGCACGCCCGCTCGGAGTCCGCGGCGACCGCCGACACGTCGGGCCCCGCGGCCGGCGAGGAGCCGTCCGCGACGGCCGGCGACGAGTCCGCGGACCCGTCCTCGCCGGCTCCGGCGGAGACGACGGCCGGGACGACGCCCGTCGTGGCGACGGCCGGAACCGCTGCCTCCGGCATCGTGGAGTCCGGCCACACCACTCCGGTCGCGGCGGACGAGCCCGACGACGCCGACACCCCGGTCACGACCGCTACGTCCGCGACCACTACGTCTGCGACCACTGCGTCCGCGACGGCTGCGGACGTCTTTTCCGGGGAGTCCGCCGCGCCCCGGCCCGCGGCGCCGCCGCGGCAGGAGTCCCGCTCGCCGGTCGATCCCGACCTGGTCAAGCGCGTGACCGCCGTCCCGACCGACCGGTCCCCGCTGTCCCGCACGACGACGCCGGACACCGAACGCGAGTTCCGCGAGGCGCGGGACCGGATCACCGGGCCGGGCGCGGCCGGGCGGGTCCCCGAGCAGGGCGGACCGGTCGGCGCGACGGTCTCGCAGCGGCCCTCGCCGGTGCCGGTGCCCGACCGGGACCGCGCGGACGGGGCCGATCCGGCCGACCCCGACTCCACGACCACCGGCGGCACGAGCGGCGGACCGGTCGTGACCGGCGCCGGGATCGTCGCGGGCACGCTGGGACTCGGCGCCGCCGCGGCCGGGATCGCCGCCTCCCGTGGCCGGGAGTCGTCCACCGACGACACGACGCCGACGTCCGGCGCCTCGGCAGGGGACACCTCGACGCCCGTCGGCTCCACGTCGGCGACCCCGACAGCCGGGACCTCGACGACGACCGGTTCGGACGTCACCGGACCCGACATCACCGGACCGATCGTCACGGCCCCGGGAGCGTCCGGAGTGGACGTCCCCACGGCCGAGGCGTCCGGACCGGGGGCTTCCACGACCGCGACGTCCGCCGCGGGGTCGTCCGACGAGGACCGCACGGCCCCGTCGCCGACCGCGCGCACCACCGTCCCCGGTGGACCGCCGCTCGGTCCCACCGGCGAGCCGGCCCCGCGACCCACCCCGCGCCTGATGCGCTCGGCGACGCCGGTGATCGGCGCGGACGACGACGTCGACCCCGACCTGGACGACGACCCGGACATCGACCCGGCGACGTCGCCGGCCCTGTCCCCGGTCCTGCCCACCGTCGAGTCCACGACGGACACGCCGTCGTCGACCGGCCCGGTCGCGACCACCCCCGGGACGGACGGGACGATCTCCGCCATGACGGCCACGGACACCGCGACGGGCACGGCGTCGCCCACGGGCACGACATCACCGGCGGGCACGGCATCACCGGCGGGCACGACATCGCCGACGGACACGGGCGAGGTCGCGACGTCCGCCACCGGCCCGGCCGACCCCGTCGAGGTCGAGGAGTCGCCGGTCGCGTTCCGGCGTCCCCGCCCGGAGACCGCGCCGGTCACGCCGGTGCCCGGAATGATCGGGCAGGACGTCGAGGTCCTGGTCACCGGACGGGACGCGGCGCCGGTCGGCGGGGTCGCGGTCGCCGCGCTCGACGGCACGGGTCAGGAGATCACCACCGCCACGACCGGCCCGGACGGCGCCGCGACGCTGCGTGTCCCGGGCGCGGGCCGCTACGTCCTGGTCTCCTCGGCCGAGGGCTACCAGTCCGGGGTCGCGACCTGCGCGGTCGCCGACGAGACGGCGCGGGTGTCGCTGACCGTGACCCGATCGGCCGCGGTGCACGGCGTCGTCCGCGCGGCGTCGGGGAGCCCGATGGCCGGGGTCGTGGTCACGCTGGACCAGGACGGCGAGACCGTCGGGCGGGCCGACACCGGCGCCGACGGCGCGTTCCGGATCGCCGACCTCGGCGCCGGCTACTACCTGCTGGCCGCCGGGACCGGTGCCGGCGGGGCGTCGCAGTCGCTGCGCGTGGCCGCCGAGGCCGACGTCGAGCAGGACCTGCAGATCGCCCGCTGACCGGCGGGAGACGGACACCAGCGAGGGAGTGGCGTGACCGGTCACGTGGAGGGGCGCCTGAGCGGCGTCGAGGACACCGAGCTGTTCTGGCAGGGATGGCTCCCGGACGGCGACCCGTCCGGGGTGCTGCTGATCAGCCACGGCATCGGTGAGCACTCGGGGCGCTACGGCAACGTCGTCGACGAGCTGGCCGGTGACGGCTGGGCGGTCTACGGACTCGACCACCGCGGGCACGGCCGCTCCGGCGGCACCCGGGTACACACCCGGCGCTACTCCGACCTGATCGACGACTTCGAGACGTTCCGCCGGGTCGTCGCCGCCCGGCATCCCGGCCTGCCGGTGTACCTGCTCGGGCACAGCATGGGCGGGCAGATCGCGCTCGCCTACGCCGTCGAGCACGAGCGCGAGCTCGCCGGCCTGGTGCTGTCCGCGCCCGCGCTGGCCAGCGACATCGTGCCGTCCGCGTTGATCCCGGCGCTGCAGGTGCTCGCCCGCGTGCTGCCGACGATCCGCCCGGTCGGCATCGACCAGACGAAGATCAGCCGGGACCCGAACGTCGTGCGCGACTACCAGGACGACCCCCTGGTGCACCACGGCAACCCGTCGCTCGCGCTCGGCGCCGCCGTCTACGCACAGATGGAGGTCCTGCCCGGCCGCGCCGGCGGGCTGCGCCTGCCGGTGCTCGTGCAGCACGGCACCGACGACGCGCTCACCGACCCGGCCGGCACGAAGCGGATCGAGGCCGCATGCGGCTCGCCGGACATGACGGTGCGCTGGTACGACGGGCTCTGGCACGAGATCTACAACGAACCGGACCGCGCCCGTCCGCTCGGTGACCTGCGGACCTGGCTGCACGAGCACCGCGCCGCCGCGGCCGCGTAGCGCCCCCGGGGATCACCGGGCGGGCAGCTCCTCGGCGGGGTCCATGTCGAACGCGACGTGGTCGACGACGGTCGTGAACAGCGAACGCCGCGGGAAGCCCATCGCGCGCAGCTGCTGCGCCATCGGGTGCCCGGTGCCGGGGACCACCCGCCCACCGGCCCCGACGCGGGTGCCGCGGGCCCGCATCCGGACCGGGGCGGCGAGCACCACGTCGTCGCGCGGGGCGAGCGCGGTCAGCGACGCCGGGACGGTCAGCGGCAGCGCCGGCAGTCCCAGGGTGCGCAGGGACGCGTCGAGCACCCGGCGTCCGGCGTCGTCGTCGAGACGGCACTCGACGCGGCCCCCGGAGACGTCGAGCTCGGCGCGGGCGAGCCACTTCGGCAGGCCCCACAGCGCGCGACCGGCCTCCATCGTGAACGTCTCGGTGACCGGCAGCTGCAGGACGTGCACGCCCCACCGGGACCCGGCCGGACCGCGGTGGCGGACCGGGACGGCGACGCCGACCTCGTCGTAGGTGCCGAGGTCGTTGTCCCGGTAGTCGACGAACATCACGAACACCGGAGTGCGCCCGAGCAGCGAGAACGGCGTCAGGCGCGCCGCGGCCCCGGCCAGGACGCCGCGGACCCGCCGGGTCGGGACCAGGTGCGTGGACAGGCCGACCCCGGCGTCGCGGATCCGCACCGGGAACGTCACGCGGTGCCCCTGGATCTCCCAGCTGCCGTCGTCGAGTCGCGTCGCCATGGGCGGGAGTCTCCCGCAGCGTGGGGGCCCCGCGGTACGCGCCGGAGGGGTCCCGCCCGGCCCGCCGGGGCCATCGGGTGACCCGCCGGTGTGCCCGTACTGCCGACCCCCGGTGGCAGTGAGATCCTGCGGTGGGACACAGCAGCTACCGGGGACGCGGGGTGAGCAGGACGTGAGCGGGACCGACGGCGGGGCGGGCACACCCGTCGACGTCCGGACGCTGCTCGAGGTGACCGACTGGTCTTCCCGCGAGGTCGGCCCACGCTCGTCGTGGCCGCGTGAGCTGGAGGACACCGTCCGGTTCATGGTCGAGAGCCGCCACCCGATGACGGTCTGGTGGGGTGAGCGGCACACCCTGCTCTACAACGACGCGTTCGTCCCGCTCTGCGGGCAGCGGCATCCCGCCGGGTTCGGCGAACCGCTCGACCACGGCTGGCCCGAGGTCGCCGAGCACCTGGCCGCTGACCTCGCCGGGATGTTCGCCGGTCGCAGCAGCGGCATCTTCCGCGAGGACGACCGGGTCGTCCTGCACCGCCACGGCGGTCCCGAGGAGACCTACTGGCAGTACTCCAGCACGCCCGTCCGCGGCCCGTCCGGCGACGTGCTCGGCGTGATCACGATGAACACCGAGACCACCGGCAAGGTCGTCGGGGCCCGGCGGCTGAGGCTGCTCGCGGCGCTCGGGGAGATCTCGCGGGACGCGCCGTCCGAGGACGTGGTCGCGCAACGGCTGGTCGCGGTGCTCGAGCCGGCGACCGCCGACATCGGCTGTGCCGTGGTCTACGACGACTGCGGCGACGTCCCGTCCGTGCGGGCGACCGTCGGCGTCACCGACCCGCCCGCGGACTGGGTCCCCGCCGCGTTCCCGTTCGGCACCGACCCGGTCGCGTTCACCACGATCGAGCCGACGGCCGTGGGCGCCGCACGCCCACCCGTCCACGACCTCGCCCGCGCCGTGCTGCGCTCCCCGGACGGCGAGGTGGCCGGCGGCGTGACGCTCGCCGCGTCCCCGCTGATCACGATGGACGACGACTACCGCCTGTTCCTGCGCCTGGTGATCGGGCACATCGGCACCGCGATGACGGTGGCCCGCGTGCAGGAGGCGGAGCGGACCCGCCGCGACGGGCAGGTCCGCAACGAGCAGATCCGCTCGGACCACTACGCGGGTCTCGGCGACGAGTTCCGCGGCCCGCTCACGCTCGTGCTGGGCCCCCTGGACCGGCTGCGCGAGCACCCCGATGCGTCCGTGCGGTCCGAGGTCGAGCTCGCCCAGCGCAACGCGCAGCGGATCCTCAAGCTGGTCAACGGCCTGCTGGACGTCTCGACGCTGCAGAGCGGTCTGCTCGAGGGGATGTACGCGCCGACCGAGCTCGGCACGTTCACCGGCGAGCTGGCCGCGACCTTCGGCCCGGTCGCCGAGCGCGCCGGGCTCCGGCTGGACGTCGACTGCCCACCCACCGACCGTCCCGTCTGGGTGGACCGGGACATGTGGGAGAAGATCGTCCTCAACCTGCTGTCCAACGCGGTGAAGTTCACCCACCACGGCGGGCTGACGGTCGAGCTGCGCCTCTTCGGCGAGCAGGCCGTGCTGCGGGTCGCCGACACCGGCGCCGGCATCCCCGCCGACGAGGTCGACCAGGTCTTCGACCGGTTCCACCGGGTCCGCGACGGCCGCGGACGCACCCAGGAGGGCAGCGGGCTCGGCCTGTCGCTGGTGCAGCAGCTGGTCCGGCTGCACGGCGGCACCGTCGAGGTCCGCAGCACGATCGGCGTCGGCAGCACGTTCACGGTGTGGCTGCCGCTGGGGTTCGGCCACCTGTCCACGGATCGGCTGGTCCGGTCCGGGGTCGGCACACGGTCGACGCCCGCACTGGCCGCCCCCTACGTCGCCGAGGCGCTGCGCTGGCTGCCCACGGCCCCCGGCAACGGGACCGACCGCTCCGCGAACCTCGGCGTCGAGGGGCTGCCGCTCGAGCACCGGGACCGGGTGCTCGTCGTCGACGACGACGCCGACATGCGGGGCTACCTGCGCGACCTGCTCTCCGAACACTGGATCGTCCAGGTGGAGACGAACGGCTCGGACGCCCTGGATGCGGCCCGTGCGGCCCCGCCCGACCTCGTCGTCGCCGACGTCGCACTGCCCGGGATCGACGGCATCGAGCTGCTGCGCGCACTGCGCACCGACACCCGCACGGCGGGTGTGCCGGTGGTCCTGCTGTCGTCGAGGGCCGGGGAGGAGGCCGCGGTCGAGGGCTTCGCCGCCGGCGCCGACGACTACCTCGTCAAGCCGTTCTCCTCGCGCGAGCTGCTGGCCCGGGTGGCCAACCACCTGCAGCTGGGCCGGGTCCGCCGCGCTGCGGAACTGCAGTTCCGCGCGATGGCCGACTCCACCCCGGCCCTGATCTGGGTGGACGACCCGGGCGGGCACCGCGTGTTCGTCAACCGCGGGTGGCTCGACTTCACCGGCGTCAGCGACCCGGCCGGGGAGCTCGGGCTGGACTGGCGCCGCCGGATCCACCCCGACGACCGCGAGCGCTACCTGTCGGTGACCACGGCGGCGGCGCGCTCATCGGCGCCGTTCGAGGTGGAGTACCGGCTGCAGGACCGCCACGGCCGGTTCTGTTGGGTGCTCGACCGCGGCGCCCCGGTCGGGGACTTCGAGCGCTCCGCCGGCTACGTCGGCGGCTGCCTGGACATCGACGCCCAGCACCGCGAGCAGCGACGGCACCGGATCTACTCCGAGGTCGGTGAGTCGCTGGAACGCGAGATCACCCGCACCGGGCGGACCGACCAGCTCGCGCGCGCCGTCGTCGACGAAGGGCTGGCCGACGTCGCGCTCGTGCACGAGGCCGCCTCCGACGAGCCGATGGGGGCCCTCGCCGCCGCGGCCGCCCAGCCGTCCCTGGAGCCTGCGCTCTGGTCGCTGGGCCCGCTGGTGCCGATCGACGGTCCGGTCGAGCACCAGCCGATCGGACCGGACCGGCTGACCGCGCTGCTCGCGGGCCTGCCGCCGGAGCAGCGCGCGGTGTGGGCCCGGATGCGGGTCCGGTCCGCGATCGTCGTCCCGCTGCCCGCGCGCGGACGCACCAGTGCCCGCCTGACCGTGGCGCGCTGCGACCCGGGCGAGGACTACACCACCGACGACCTCGACCTGGTCTCCGAGATCGGGCGTCGCGCCGGGCTCGCGGTGGACAACGCCCGGCTGCTGGAGCAGGAACGCGCCTCCGCGCAGCGGCTCGGCCTGATGCACCGGGCGACCGCGCAGATGTCCGCCGCGGCCACCCCCAGCGACGTCGCGGCCATCGCGGCCAACCACATCGTCGAGCTGCTCGGCGCCGACTACGCCGGGGTGTGGCAGCTGCGCGGGACGTGGCTGCGCGCGCTGACCGGGCACGGCTGGGACGAGGAGCTGTGGCGACGGGCCGGGCGTCTGTCCGCCGACCCGTCGACCTCCTTCGGCGAGGTCCTGCGCGACCGGGACCCGATGTGGGTGACCACCGACGAGGCCTGGGCCGCCCGCTACCCGTCGATGGTGGGCCTGGTGCCCGAGCACGCGAAGACCCTGGGCTACATGCCGCTGGTCGCCGGTGACCGTTCGCTGGGGGTGCTCGGCGTCGCGTTCGTCCGCGAGCGCGAGCTGTCCGACGCGGAGCGGGAGGCGACCGTCGCCGTCGCCGAGCTGGCCGCACAGGCCCTCGACCGCGCGTCGATGCTGGACGTGGAGACCGAGGCCCGGCGCCTGGCCGAGCGACTCGGCGCGATCGCGTCGGCGCTGTCGCGGGCCACCGACCTGGAGTCGGTCGCCGAGGTGATCGTCGAACACGGCCGGTCCTCGGTGCAGGCGCAGGCCGTGGTGCTGCTGGCCGTCGACGACGCCGGGGTGCCGGCCCCGCTCGCGTCCGACGGCTGGACGGACCCCGCCGTGGCCGACGCCGTGCCCGGCCGCGGGCACCCGCTCACCCGGGCACTGGCCACCGGCGAACCGATCTGGAACGCCGAACCCCCGCCGGGGCAGGCCTACCCGGTGCAGACGGCGGTGCCGCTGATGGTGGCCGCGCGCCCGATCGGCGTGCTGGGCTTCCGGTTCGGGGCCGAGCCGACCTACACCGCCGAGCAGCGCAGCTTCGTGCAGACCCTGGCCAGCCAGTGCGCGCAGGCGATCGTGCGGGCGCAGCTGCACCAGGCCGAGCACGAGGTCGCGGTGACGCTGCAGCGCAGCCTGCTGCCGCAGAGCCTGCCCGAGCTGGACCGGATGTCGCTGGCCACCCGCTACCGGCCGGGAACCCTGGGCACCGAGGCCGGCGGCGACTGGTTCGACGTGCTGGCTCTCGACGACGGGCGGGTCGCGCTCGTCGTCGGCGACGTCGTCGGGCGCGGGCCCGCGGCCGCGGCCGTGATGGGCCAGCTCCGCAGCGCGGTCGCGGCGAACCTGGTCAACGGCCAGTCCCCGGCCGGTGCGCTGGAGCAGCTCGACCACTTCGCCCTGCGCGTCAGCGGCGCGATGGCCAGCACGGTGGCCTGCGCGGTGATCGACTGCGACGCCGGCGAGCTCTGCTACGCCAGCGCCGGGCACCCGCCGCCGCTGCTCGCCGGACCGGACGGCGTCCGCACCCTGGACCAGGGCCGCGGCGTGCCGCTGGGCATCTCCGGGCGGCCCCCGTTCGAGGAGGCCTCGGACCGGATCGAGCCCGGCGAGACGATCCTGCTCTGCTCGGACGGGTTGTTCGAACGGCGCGGCGAGGTGATCGACGACGGGCTGGCCCGCCTCGCGACCGCGTTCGGCGACCTGTCCGGCTCGCAGCCCCGGGACATGGCCGACGCGCTGCTGACCCGGATGTCCGAGGGCGCGGACTCGATCCCGGACGACACCGTCGTGCTCGTCGCCCGGATGATGCCGCCGCCGATGTCGCTGGAGCTCGACGCCGACCCGACCCGCCTGGCCCCGCTGCGGCGCACGATCGCGTCCTGGTGCGAGGCCTGCGGCATGGGCCAGGACGCGCGCAGCGACCTGCAGCTCACCGTCGGCGAGGCCGTCACGAACGCGATCGAGCACGCCTATCTGGGCGGACCCGGCCCGGACGGGACGCCCGGGGTCGCGCTGCGGCTGGCGCTGCTCCCGGACGGGGCGGTGGAGGTCCGCGTCGCCGACCGGGGACGCTGGCGCCCGCCGCCGCCCGACCCCGGCTACCGGGGACGCGGGATCGCGCTGATCCGTGAGCTCGCCGAACAGCTCGTCGTCGAACCCGGTGCCGCGGGCACCGTGGTGAGCTTCCGGCTGCCGTCGATCCCGGTCGAGGTCGGGACGCCGGGCGGCGGCCCGCCGGTGGAGTTCGTCGCCGGCGAGCCGGAGCCGGACCGGGCGGAGCCCAACGGGGACGCGGGGTCCCGGTCCGAGGCGACCCGGCTGCGCGCCGCACCGGACCGGTACGGCGTGCGGATCACCGTCGTCGGCGACCTGGACCTGCAGGGCGTGGCCGCGATCCGTGCCCCGCTGATGGCCCACCTCGGTGGCGGCCTGCCGGTGACGCTGAATCTGAGCCGGGACGCGTTCGTCAGCAGCGCCGGGATCGCGCTGCTCTCCGAGGTGGCCCGCCGGATACGTGACGAGGGGACGACGTTGTCGCTGGTCGCACCGGCCGGCAGCCAGGCCCGCCGGGCGCTGGTCCTGTCCGGCCTGGACTCCGTGATCGGGCTCTCCGACGACGTCTGATCGGCCGCGATATTTCTTTTTCGGCCGACCGTGCGGGCGGACCTGCTGCGCTGCAGGTTGTCCGTACAGCGTTCGTCGTCGGAGCGGCTCGTCCCGTGCTCTGGACGGGCGATTGAGATGGGCGTCGGAGGTATGGTGATATTGCGGCGTGGTTAAAGCATGGTTACTCGGCCCCATCTGGGAGTCGCGTCGTGCTGACCACTTCGACCAGGGCTGTCGACCGAGCTGAGTCCCCGTACCGCTCGTCCGTCGACCGTCTCTGGAGTGTCCCACCGTGTCCGCGCCTGTCCGTGCGTCCCGTCCTGCCGCCGTCGCCGCCCGCTCCACCTCGCGCCGGGGCGGCGTCCGTCCCCTCCGTTCCACCGCACCGACGCCGTACGACCTCGAGGACCTGCGTGAGCTGACCCGCGGGATCGCCGCCGAGGTCCGCGCCGGTGAGCACGAGGTCGTGATCGACCCGGAGCGCCGCTGGTACCGGCTGCTGCGCAGCGACGGCCTGCTCGACGTCTGGCTGATCAGCTGGGCCACCGAGCAGATCGCCGAGCTGCACGACCACGCCGGCTCGCTCGGCGCGATGACCGTCGTCTCCGGGGCGCTGACCGAGCGCCGCTGGACCGCCACCGGTGGCCTGCGCACCCGTACGCTGCGCGCCGAGCGCGGCGCGGGCTTCCCGCTCGGGCACGTGCACGACGTGGCCAACCCGGCGATCGAGCCCGCGGTCAGCGTGCACGCCTACTCCCCGCCGCTGTCGGCGATGTCGTACTACGACGTCGAGAAGATCCCCGGTGGTGGGGGTGGGCAGCGGCTGCGCCGCCTGCGCACCGAGCTGGTCGAGCCCGGTCAGGGCGTCGGATGAGCACCCCCGGGAGCACTCCGCCGAGCATCACCGACCTGCTGACCGCGGCCCGCGCCCGTCTGGACCGGCCGGACCCCGCCCGTGCCGCCGAGCTGGCCGAGCGCGGCGCGATCCTGGTCGACACCCGGCCCGGGTGGCAGCGCGACGAGGAGGGCTCGCTGCCCGGCGCGCTGATCATCGAGCGCAACCACCTGGAGTGGCGCCTGGACCCGACGTCGGACGCTCGCATCCCGGAGGCGACCGACCACGACGTCACCTGGGTGCTGTTCTGCTCCGAGGGCTACAGCTCCAGCCTGGCGGCGGCGTCGCTGCAGGACCTGGGCCTGCGCAACGCCACCGACGTGGACGGCGGTTTCCGGGCCTGGAAGGCGGCCGGCCTCCCCACCGCCTGATCCCGGCCCTTCCCGCTCCGCCGGTCCGGGCTCAGGTGAAGGCGCTGATACCGGTCACGTCGCGGCCGACGATCAGCGTCTGGATCGTCTCGGTGCCCTCGAACGTGTGGATGGCCTCGATGTCGGCCCAGTGCCGCACGACGTGGTGCTCGAGCAGGATGCCGTTGCCGCCCAGCAGGTCCCGGGCCTCGGACAGGATCGTCCGGGCGGTGGAGGTGTTGTTCATCTTCGCCAGCCCGGCGATGGTGGGGGAGAGCTTCCCGGCGTCGGCGAGGCGCCCGATCTGCATGCAGTAGAGCTGCATGCCGGTCAGGTCCGCGAGCATCTTCACCAGGCGCTGCTGCACGATCTGGAACGACGCCAGCGGCTTGCCGAACTGGGTGCGCTCCTTGGCGTAGCGCACGGCGGCGTCGTAGCCGGCCGTCGCGTGCCCGAGCGCCATCCACGCGCAGATGCCGCGGGTGTTGGCCAGGACGCGGCCGCAGTCCTTGAACGAGCGGGCGAACTCGAGCCGGTTCTCGTCCGGCACCCGGACGTCGCGCAGCTCGATGTCGGCCTGCCACAGCGCGCGCAGCGACACCTTGCCCGGGATGACGGTGGCCGTGTAGCCCTCGGCCGGGGTCTCCACGACGAAGCCGAGGACCTCCTGGGACTCGGTGTCGCGGGCCCAGACGATCACCAGGTCGGCGACGCTGCCGTTGCCGATCCAGCGCTTCGACCCGTTGATCACCCAGGAGTCGCCGTCGCGGGTCGCCGTGGTCTCCAGCGCGATCGAGTCGGAGCCGTGCTCGGGCTCGGTCAGGGCGAACGCGCCCAGCTTGTCCAGCGTCGACATCGCCGGCAGCCAGCGCTGCTTCTGCTCCTCCGAGCCGCACATGGCGATCGACTGCATGGCCAGGCCCGAGTGCACGCCGAGGAACGTGCCCAGCGACCCGTCGCCGCGGTGCAGCTCCATGTGCACCAGGCCGACCGAGAGCGGGCTCATCCCGGCCGCGCCGTAGCCGACGATGTCGTCACCGACGATGTTGAGCTCGCCCAGGCGCTTGAACAGGTGCCAGGGCAGCTCGGCCTTGTCCCAGTACTCGTTGATGTCGGGCAGGACCTCGTGGTCGACGAACTTGCGCACGTCCATGAACCGCTGCCACTGCTCGTCGCTGAACTCGTCCTGCACCGAGAAGAAGTCGGTGCCCAGAGCCTCGCCGAGATGGGTGTACGGGGTGGTCATGAAGGCTCCTTCGCCGTCGCGGAGCCTGATCCTGACATTCCCGGCGCGCGGGCGCGCGACTCGCCGGTCCTGGGTGCGGAACCTTTGTCCCGCGCCACAACCGTCAGGCCCTGACCAGACAGAACGGGTGGCCGACCGGGTCGAGGTAGACGCGGAAGCTCTCCGGCCTCGGCTGGACCTCGTGCTTGCGGGCGCCGAGGTCGAGCAGGGCGCGTTCGCCCACGTCGAGGTCGGGGACGTCGAAGTCGGGGTGGGCCTGCTGTGGGTGCTCCTGGCCGGGCCACCGCGGCGGGCGGAAGTCGTCGACGCGCTGGAAGGCCAGCGTCGCGCCGGCGCCGCCGGTGTCGAGCTGGGCCCAGTGCCCGTCGTCCTGCGGCGCGATGGGCCAGCCGGTGATCGCGGAGTAGAAGCGGGCCAGGGCGAGCGGGTCCGGGCAGTCGAGGGCGAACAGGGCGAACGTGGCGATGCGGGTGCTCATGGCGGAGACGGTAGGACCCGACACCGACATTTCGAGGTCCCCCGAAGCGGCCCCACCCCGTCCGGTGATCGGGACAGGATGATGCCGTCAGCCCCGGGGAAGGTCGTCGACGGCCCGGCGGACCCGCTTCACCGACACCGGGTAGCGGGTCCGCATCGGGTGCGCGTAGAGCGAGACCCGCAGCTCCTCGATCATCCAGCCGATCTCGCGCAGCTCCGGCGACGGCTCGACGCCCGAGGGCAGCTCGGCGAGCAGCTCGTCGTACTCGTGGGCGACGCTGCGGACCTCGGCCGTCCACACGGCGTCCCGCTCCGCTCCGTTGCGCAGCTTGTCCAGCCGCACCTCGACGGCCTGCAGGTACCGCTTCACGTCGCCCAGGCGGGTCGCGCCGGCCTCGGTGACGAAGCCCGGCCCGACGAGGCGGTCCAGCTGCGCGGCGACGTCGGCGACCCCGGCCCGGACCAGCGGGCCCTTCAGGTCGGAGAGCTGCCGCTGCACCCGGTGCCACACCTCGAGCACCCCGCGCACCGCACCGAGCACCTCCAGGGTGGTCGCGCCCAGACGCATCCGCAGCAGCTCGGCCAGCCGCGCGAACTGTGCCTCGTCCCACGCCGGGCCGCCCCCGCGGGCGACGAGGTGGTCGGCGGCGGCGCGCACGCAGTCGGTGAGCATGGCGTCGACGGAGCCGTGCGGGTTCCGCGAGAGCGTGAGCTTCTCGGCGTTGGTCAGGCCGCGCTGGACCTGCTTGACCGGCGACGGCGCGCCGAGCAGCAGCAGCCGGCGGAGCCCGCGCCGGTGCGCCGGGTCGCGTTCGGCGGCGGTCGCGAACACGCGGACGTCGACCGTCTTCCCGCGGTCGACGAGTCCCGGGTAGCCGGTCACGACGTGGTCGCCGCGCCGGATCGGGTGCTCGCGCGGGAGGTCGCCGATCGCCCAGGTGGTCAGCCCGGTGCGCTCGATGTCGGTGCCGGCGGCGGCCAGCTCCTGGCGGACCTGGGGGGCCAGCTGGAGACGCAGGGCCTCCAGGTCGGTTCCCCTGGCCAGCTCCTTCCCGTTCTCGTCAAGAGCCCGGAAAGTCACTGTGAGGTGCTCGGGGAGTCGTTCGAGCTCCCAGTCCTCGCGCCGGATGTCGACGTTGCGCATCCGCCCGAGCTCGCGCTCCAGGCCGTCGAGCAGAGGCTCGTTCATCTCGGCGGAGTCGCGCCGGAGCCGGCTCAGGACGGCGCGGGCGTGGTCGGGCGCGGGGGAGAAGTTGCGCCGCAGCGTCCGTGGCAGGGTCTTGATCAGCGCGGTGACGAGCTCCTCGCGCAGCCCGGGCACCTGCCAGGTGAACGGCGTCGGGTCGACCTGGTGCAGTGCCGCTACCGGCACGTCGACCGTCACCCCGTCGCCCTGCTGCCCCGGCTCGAACGCGTAGGACAGCGGCAGCGTCAGCCCGCCCGCGGCCAGGTGGTCGGGGTAGGCGTCGCGGTCGACGGAGCGAGCGGCCTCGGTGGCCAGCATGTCCTCGGTGTAGGCGAGCAGGTCGGGGTCGCGGCGCTGCTCCTTCTTCCACCAGGAGTCGAAGTGCCGCCCGGAGACCACGCTCGCCGGGACGCGCTCGTCGTAGAAGGCGTAGAGCGTGTCCTCGTCGACGACCAGGTCGCGGCGACGGGCGCGGTGCTCGAGCTCCTCGGCGTCGTCGAGCAGCTCGCGGTTGGCGTGGAAGAACGGGTGCCGGGTCTCCCAGTCGCCTTCGACGAGGGCATGGCGCAGGAACAGCTCGCGCGAGACCTCGGGGTCGATCCGGCCGTAGTCGACGGCCCGGTCGGAGACCAGCGGGATGCCGTGCAGCGTGACCCGCTCGGTCGCGACGGCGGACGCGCGCTTGCGTGACCAGCGCGGTTCCGAATATGTCTTCTTGACGAGATGTTGTGCGAGCGGCTCGATCCAGTCCGGGTTCACCGGCGCGACCGTGCGGGCCCAGAGCCGGGTCGTCTCGACCAGCTCGGCGGCCATCGTCCAGCGCGGTGGCTTCTTCGCCAGCGACGAGCCGGGCCAGATCGCGAACTTCGCCCCGCGGGCGCCCAGATACTCCTTGAGCCCTCGGCGTTCCTTCGGGTCCTTGCGGTCCTTCTTCTCCGCCGCCGGGTCGAGCAGGCCGACCTGGGACAGCAGACCCGACAGCAGGGCCTGGTGGATCCTGTCCGCGCTCTCCGCCCGGTCCGTACTCGCGTCGTCGGCGCTCATCCCCGCCCCGCGCGCGGCCTGGCGGAGCTGGCCGTGCAGGTCCCACCACTCGCGCACACGCAGGTAGTGCAGGAAGTCGTCCCGGATCTCACGACGGAACTTGCTGCCGGACAGCGCATCGCGGCGTTCGTTGAGGTGGTCCCAGAGTCGCAGGTAGGACAGGAAGTCCGACCCGTCGATCGAGAACCGCGCGTGCTTGGCGTCGGCGGCCTGGCGCTGTTCGACGGGCCGTTCGCGCGGGTCCTGCACGCTCAGCGCCGCGGTGATGACCAGCACCTCGCGCAGGCAGCCGACCCGGTTCGCCTCGACGAGCATCCGGCCCAGCCGCGGGTCGACCGGCAGCCGGGACAGGGACTGCCCGACGGCGGTGAGCGACGTCCGTCCCGTCTCCAGGGCGCCGAGCTCGTGGAGCAGCGCCAGGCCGTCGTCGATCGACCGGCGGTCCGGGGGCTCCACGAACGGGAACGCCGAGATCTCGCCGAGGTCGAGCGCGATCATCTGCAGGACGACCGACGCCAGGTTGGTGCGCAGGATCTCCGGGTCGGTGAACTCGGGGCGGGCGTCGAAGTCGTCCTCGGCGTAGAGCCGGATCGCGATGCCGTCGCTCGTCCGCCCACAGCGGCCGGTGCGCTGGTTGGCGCTGGCCTGCGAGATCTTCTCGATCGGCAGGCGCTGCACCTTGAGCCGGCGCGAGTAGCGCGAGATGCGCGCGGTGCCGGTGTCGACGACGTAGCGGATCCCGGGCACCGTCAACGACGTCTCGGCGACGTTCGTGGCCAGCACCACCCGGTTGCCGGTATGGGCCTGCCAGACGCGCTGTTGCTCGGCCGTGGACAGACGTGCGTACAACGGGAGGATCTCGGTGTTGCGGAACTGCCTGCGCTCCAGCGCCTCCGCGGTGTCGCGGATCTCGCGCTCGCCGGGCAGGAACACCAGGACGTCGCCGGGGCCCTCGCGCTGCAGCTCCGCGACGGCGTCGCCGATGGCCTCGATCTCCTCGCGGTCGGGGTCGGCGTCCGGATCGTCGGGGTCGACGACGGGCCGGTAGCGGACCTCGACGGGGAACGTCCGCCCGGAGACCTCGACGATCGGCGCGGGCTCGGTGTCGGTCCCGAAGTGCTTCGCGAAGCGTTCCGGGTCGATGGTCGCCGAGGTGATGACGACCTTGAGGTCCGGACGGCGGGGGAGCAGCCGGGTCAGGTAGCCCAGGATAAAGTCGATGTTGAGGCTGCGCTCGTGCGCCTCGTCGATGATCAGCGTGTCGTACTGGGTGAGGTCCTTGTCGCCGGACAGCTCGGCCAGCAGGATGCCGTCGGTCATGAGCTTGACCAGCGTGGAGTCGCCGACCTGGTCGGTGAACCGCACCTTCCAGCCGACCGCGCCACCGATCTCGACGCCCAGCTCCTCGGCGATCCGGGCCGCCACCGTCCGCGCGGCGAGACGCCGGGGCTGGGTGTGGCCGATCATGCCGTGCACGCCGCGCCCGAGCTCCAGGCAGATCTTGGGCAGCTGCGTCGTCTTCCCGGACCCGGTCTCGCCGGCGACGATCACGACCTGGTTGTCCCGGATCGCGTCCGCGATCTCCTCGCGGCGCGCGCTGACCGGCAGCGTCGGCGGGTAGGTGATCCTCGGGAACGCTTCGCGGCGGCGCGCCAGCCGGTGCTCGGCGGCCGCGACGGACGACGCGACACGCTGCTGGGCGCGTCCGTCGCGGGAACGGCGCAGGCGGTGCCGCAGCCGGTCGGCCTCGGCCGGTCCGAGCGCGTCGATCCGCTCGGTGAGCGCGTCGAGCTCGGCGGGCCCCAGCGGGGGCACATCCGGCTCGTCCACGCGCCGCTCCGCTGCACGAGAGCTGCCCTCGTCCACTCCTGCCCGCCGCTCCGGCGCACGAGAGCCCCGGCCGTCCACCCTTGCCCGCCGCTCCGGGGCACGAGAGCTGCTCTCGTCCACTCCGGTTGCACGAGAGCTGCTCGCGTCCATCCCGGTGGGACGGGAGGGGCTCTCGTCCACGGCTCCCGGTGAGGTTGGGGCGGGGCCGGGCGCGTTGACGGACGCGCTCCGGCCCCGCGGCCCGCGTCGGCGCGGCCGGCGCCCGCGGGCCGGGCGGCCGCTCGCGGCGCCTCCCGGCTCGGGGGCGGCCTGCGCAGCGGCGTGATGGTCGGTGTCGGTGGACCGGGAATCAGGGGACCGGGTGTCAGTGGACCGGGAGTCAGGGGACCGGGAATCGGTGGACCGGGCGCCGGGGCGGCGGTCGGGTCGGCGGGACCGTCGTCCGTCGGTGCGTCGCCCGTCGGAGGGGCCCTGCGCGCTCGCGTCGGTGCTCACGGACGGGGACTGCTCGGACGGGTGGGTGTCGGAGGGTCCGGTAGGGCCGCCGTTGTCGCTGCGGTCGCCGGTCGAGGCCGAAGTGGGGGACATCGTGGGTTCAGTCTGCCTGGTGGGCCGCGCCGGCACCGGAACGGACCACGACCATGGTGATCGGGCTCGCACGCGGGGCGCAACGGATTTGCCGGTGAGGTGGTGGGTGAAGGTGTCCGAACCGGGCGCCGGTCGCCTCGCGGCGAGTGGCACACCGCGGTTCCAGCCGAACGGTATTCCGCGGCGGCTCTTGTTATTGCGGCCCGGGGACACGGCATCGCCCGGTTCGGACTCTCTCCTCAACGGGTGACCCCTGCGGATCATTCCCGCGCCCCGGGTATGACCGTCGCCACCGCTGCGGCGGGTCGTCAGGCAGTGCGCCGACGTAGCCGACGCAGCCCGAAACTGCGGCGCAGACGCCCGGTGGCGAACCGCTCGGGGAGCATCACGGTCATGGCGGGGACCCGGCGCGCCTCGGGACTCGCGCCGTAGCTCAGGCGCGGAGCGGGGCTGCGGACGATGTCGAGGACGACCGCGGCGATCCCCGCCGGGTCCGCGCCGCCGTCCAGGCGTTCGTGCAACGTGCGGTGGGCGGCCTCGCGGGTGTGGTCGTAGTCGGCGATCACGCCGCTCGAGGCGGACGCGGACGGCCCGATCTCGGAGGTGAACGTCCCGCACTCGATCAGGCTGACGTCGACCCCGAGATCGGCGACCTCGTGGTGCAGCGCCTCGGTGTAGCGGGCCAGAGCGGCCTTGGACGCGGCGTAGAAGCCCGATCCCGGCTCGCCGACCCAGGCGGCCAGCGACCCGATGTTGACGATCCGGCCGTGCCGCCGGGCGCGCATCCCGGGCAGCACCGCGTTGCTGACGCGGGTGACGCCGAACAGGTTCGTCGCGAACACGGCCTCGGCCTGGGCGGTGGTGGTCTCCTCGGCGACGCCCTCGTGCAGCACCCCGGCGTTGTTGACCACGACGTCGATCCGCCCGGCCCGGGCCAGCACCGATCCGACGCAGGCGTCCACGGAGCCGGGGTCGGTCACGTCCAGGCGCAGCATCGTGACGCCGTCGGCGTCGTCCCGGTCGACGCGGCTGGTACCGAACACGGTGAACCCCTCCGCGGCGAGCCGCAGGGCGATCGCCCTGCCGATACCCGTTGAGGCGCCGGTGACCAGGGCGACCGGTGCGTCACCGGGTTCGGAGGGCAGCGAGGGCGGCATCGACGGGCTCCGTTCGATCGGCGCGTGGCGCCAGGATGAACATGCTCCGTCGGCGGGCACAGGGCCGTCGGGGTTCGGACGCTACCCCGCGGTCACCGGTGCCGCCGGTGAACCGGCCGGGCGGCTACAGGGCCTCGAGGACCCCGTCCGTCCACGGCGTCCAGGCCTCGATCGCCCACGGCCCGAACGCGCGGTCGGTGAGGACGACGGCGGCCGCGCCGGCGTCCGGGTCCACCCACAGGAACGTCCCCGACTGCCCGAAGTGCCCGAACGTCCGCGGCGAGCTGTTCCGCCCGGTCCAGTGCGGGTCCTTGCCGTCGCGGATCTCGAAGCCCAGGCCCCAGTCGTTCGGCTTCTGCCGGCCGTAGCCGGGGAGGATCCCGTCCATGCCGGGGAACGCCACCGAGGTGGCCTCGGCGACGGTGTCCGGGGCGAGCAGCGTCGGTGCCTGCAGTTCGGCGGCGAAGCGCGCGAGATCGGCGGCCGTCGACACCGCACCGGCGCCGGGGGAGCCCTCCAGGCGGGTGCCGGTCAGGCCGAGCGGTTCGCACACGGCCTCGTGCAGGTAGTCGGCGAACGGGATCCCGGTCGCCTGCGCCACGGCGTCGCCGAGGACGGCGAACCCGGTGTTGGAGTAGATCCGCCGGGTGCCGGGGTCGGCCTGGACGGCGTCGGAGTCGAACGCCAGACCGGAGACGTGGGCGGCGAGGTGACGCACCGTGGAGCCGGGAGGGCCGGCCGGGTGGCCCCACTCGAGCGCGCCCTCCTCCACCGCGACCAGCACGGCGTAGGCGGAGAGCAGCTTCGTCACCGAGGCCAGGCCGAACTCGCGGTCGAGGTCTCCGGCCTCGGCCAGGACCGAACCGTCCCTCCCGACGACGACGGCGGCGACGTGGTCGACGGGCCAGTCCAGGACGCGGCGTACGGCGGGGGCGAGCTCGCTCACCGGTCGCACCGCCGGTCGGAGAAGTCGATGTCCATCGGTCCATCGTCGCACCGCCGACCGGGTGCCGGGGCCCTACGGTCGAGGTGACGGGCCGGCGGGACGAGGAGGCTGCGGGGGGACATGGCGACGGTGGATGTCGACGGGGCCGAGCTGTACGTCGAGACGGTCGGTGAGGGTCCGCCGTTGCTGATCGTGCAGGGAGGGATGGGGGACGCGGGCGCCTCGGCGCAGCTGGCCACCGAGCTCGCCCGCACCCACCGCGTGATCACCTACGACCGGCGTGGCATCGCCCGCAGTGGCGCCGGGGACGGGGTGGTGACGATGGACCGCCATGCCGACGACGCGGCCGCCGTGCTCGGTGCGACGGCGGACGGGCTCGCCGCGGTGGTCGGGGTGAGCATCGGCGCACTGCTCGGGCTGCACCTGGTCTGTCGGCATCCGGACGTGGTGTCCGTCCTGGTCGCGCACGAGCCGCCGATGACGGCGCTGGTGCGCGACGACGACGCGGCGGCCGCACTGGACCGCGCCGCCGAGCTCGCCCGTGATGACGTGTGGGCGGCGATCCGGCACATGGCGGAGTTCACCGGGGCCGGCGACACCGCCGAGCCGGGGTACCGCCCCGCGCCGCCCGCAGGTGATCCGGAGGCGGGGCTGCGCCGTTTCTTCGATCACGACTTCCCCGCCGTGCGCACGTCGGACATCGGGGTCGATCGGATCGCGGCATCGGCAGTGCCCGTGGTGCCGACCGGAGGAGTGCAGTCGCGCGGACGCTGGGAGTACCGCTGTGCCGAGGCACTGGCCCGCGGGCTGGGCCGGGATCTGGTCGAGCTGCCGGGCGGGCACGACGGCCCGGTCGCCCACCCTGCGGCCGCGGCGGCCGCGCTGCGCACACTGGTCCGGTCGGAGTGACCAACAGAGGGTCTGCTCGCTGTACGTGAAGCTGGTTCATTCGGCCGAGTGAACGTGGCATTCAGGCGTACCCAAAGCTGATGAGACGGATCGGTGCGGCGATAACGGCGGCGCCCGGCGAACGACATTCCGCACGTGACCACGCCAGAGACGCCCTACGGGCAGCCGCAGAACACCACCCCTCCTCAGTCGCAGGACTACCGTCACGCCGCACCCGAGCAGCCGGTCCACGACCGCGCCGGGTACCCGCAGCAGTACGGCCGGCCGCAGTACGGCGAGCAGCAGTACGGCCGGCAGACCTACGGCCGGCACGGACAGGCCCCGCAGCAGGGCTACGGACAGCCGCAGGCCTACGGGCAGCCGTCCGGCCCGCACGCCTTCGGCCCGCAGGGTCCGGGGCAGCCGTCCGCCGGTTACCCGCGGCCCGCCGGCCAGAGCGGCCCGCCGCGGATCCCCGGCCACGCCGGCCCGCAGCAGCGCGTCCCGGGGAACACCGGTCCGCAGCAGGTGCCCGGTCAGTACGGCGCCCCGATCGGTGACGACCGGTCCGGGTACCCGCAGGCCCCCGGCTACGCCGCCGCCCCTCAGCAGACCGCAACCGCCGCGGCGCAGCAGGCTCCGGCCTACGCCCGCGACGCCCGTGAGATCCCGGTGCAGGCGAACTACGGCCAGCCCGCCGGTCTGCCGGCACACCCGGCCGCGGCCGTCGCGCTGACCGCTCCGAAGAACGGTCTCGGCATCGCCGCGCTCTGTCTCGGCATCGTCGGGATGCTGTTCGGCCTGGTTCCGTTCACCGGGTTCGTGGCCTTCGCACTCGGCGCGATCGGCGCCATCCTCGGCCTGGTCGGCTTCTCCCGGGCACGCAAGCGTGTCGCCACCAACCTGAAGACCGCCGTCTCCGGCACGATCCTGTCGCTCATCGCGATCGCACTGGGGATCTGGGGCATGGTCATCGTGTTCACCGGCCTCAACCAGCTCGCCACGGACCTGAACAACATCCCTTCGGCTTCGGCACCTGTCACCACGGGCGACGGAGTCGCGGTGCCGGCCGACGTCACCACCCCGGCCTCCGCCGGCAAGCGCACCTATCAGCTTGAGGTCACCGGCGATGCGAAGAAGATGATGGTCGCTTATGGCACCGACAGCGCAACAAGCTCCGCTTCGGACTACCAGTCACTGCCCTGGCGTAAGACGGTGGAGACCAACGGCGACTATGCCTACGCCAGCGTGACTGCCACCAGCAACGGTCCCGGCTCGATCACCTGCACGATCACCGACACCGCGACGGGGCAGGTCATGGCTTCCAAGACTGCCAAGTCCCTCGATGACAGCGAATACGCCTCGGCCAACGTCTCCTGCAATTCGATGGGCTACTGAGACCAGCCGCGCTTGAGTCGAGAAGTCGGCCGGCAACGGCCCTCATTCTCACCGGGCCGCGCACGGTGGTCACGCACGAATCGCGGCCCGGTGGCCACGAGACCCCTCCCCAGGGACGCCAGGGGAGGGGTCTTCGGCGTTGCAGGGCTCAGCGGCTGGCCGCGCGGCGGTACTGCGCGGTTGCGAGCGGGGCGAACACCGCGATCACCGCGGCCGCCCAGATCAGCGTGTAGAGCTGCGGGTGCTGCAGCGACCAGGCCTCGGACGGGATCGCGTTCGGGTTCGGGTCGGGGTTGCCGAACAGCTCCCGGGCGGCCTGGGTGACCGCCGAGACGGGGTTCCACTCCGCGAAGACCTTTAGCGGGCCGGGCAGCGTCCCGAGCGGGACGAACGTGTTGGCCACGAACGTCAGCGGGAAGATGATGATGAACGAGGCGTTGTTGATGACCTCGGGGCTGGGGATGAGCAGCCCGACCCACGCCATGATCCAGGAGATCGCGTAGGCGAACACCAGCAGCAGGACGAAGCCCCACAGGGCCTCGAGCGGCGAGGTGTTGATCCGCCATCCGACGAGCAGCCCGGTCACCGACATCACGACCAGCACGATCACGTTGTTGACGACGTCGGACAGGGTCCGGCCGGTCAGCACGGCCGACGGCGACATGGGCAGCGACCGGAAGCGGTCGATGATGCCCTTCTTGACGTCCTCGGCGAGCCCGGCGCCGGTGTTCGTCGCCCCGAACACGACGGTCTGGGCGAAGATCCCGGCGATCAGGAACTCCCGGTAGCCCGCGCCACCGCCGCTGGGGTCGATCGCGCCGCCGAACACGAACGCGAACAGCAGCACGAACATGATCGGCGAGAGCGTTGTGAAGACCAGCAGGTCCGGCACCCGCTTGATCTTGATCAGGTTCCGCTTGGCGACGACCGCCGCGTCGGAGGCCGTGTTCAGGACGCTCATGACCGCACCTCCGCCGTCGCCGGCGCGTTCGTGTCGGAGCCGGACTCGCCGGTGGGGCGTCCGGTGAGGGTGAGGAACACGTCGTCGAGCGTCGGGCGGCGCAGGCCCGCGTCGTCGACCTTGACCCCGCCGTCGCGGAGGCGGTCCAGGGCGTCGCGCAGCACGTCGACCCCGCCGGAGACCGGCATCGTCATCGACCGGCGGTGCTCGTCGAGGACCGGTGCGCCGACCCCGAGCGGGCTCATCAGCTCGGCGACCGGCGCCAGGGCGTCCGGGTCCGAGACCGTGATCTCCAGCCGCTCGCCGCCGACCTGGGCCTTGAGCTGGTCGGCCGTGCCGGTCGCGATCACCTTGCCGTGGTCGATGACCACGATCTCGTCGGCCAGTGCGTCGGCCTCCTCCAGGTACTGCGTGGTGAGCAGCACCGTCGTCCCGCGGGAGACGAGCCCGCGGATCACGTCCCACAGGTCGGTGCGGCTGCGCGGGTCCAGACCGGTGGTCGGCTCGTCGAGCAGCAGCACCGGCGGGTCGGCGACCAGCGCCCCCGCCAGGTCGAGGCGGCGGCGCATGCCGCCGGAGTAGGTGCGGGTCGGGCGGTCGCCGGCGTCGGCGAGGTCGAACTGCACGAGCAGCTCACGGGCCCGCTCACGGCTCTTCCTGCGACCGAGCCGGTAGAGCCGGCCGATCATCTCGAGGTTCTCGTAGCCGGTGAGGTACTCGTCGACGGCCGCGTACTGGCCCGAGAGCCCGATCCGGCTGCGGACCCCGCGCGGGTTCGCGATGACGTCCACGCCGGCGACCTCGGCCTCCCCGGCGTCGGGTTTCAGCAGCGTGGTCAGCACGCGTACCGCCGTCGTCTTGCCTGCGCCGTTCGGGCCGAGCAGGCCCAGCACGGTGCCCTCGCGGACGGACAGGTCGACGCCGTCGAGCGCCTTCACCGACCCGTAGTGCTTGACCAGACCGGTGGCGCGGATCGCGTCCGCCATCGTGGTTCCCCCTCGTGTTCGCCGCCCTCGTCGGAGCGGTGACCACTGTGCCCGAGACCCCCGACGGTTTTCGACGGGGTTGTCCTCGGTGGAGGGAGTCAGCGCGTGCGAGCGGCGTGTGCGAGAAGCATCCGTCGTCCGAGCAGCATCAGCGCGGCGGAGACGAGCATGACCACCGCCGAGACCGTCCACGCCGTCGGGAACGAGGCGTGCGCGGCCAGGGTCCCGAACACGATCGGACCGGCGAACCCGCCCGCGTACACCCCGACCTGCACGATCGACGTCGCCGCCGCCGGGGCCGACGGGTTGAGCCGCACCACCGCGAACTGCAGCAGCCCCGGCCAGGCCCAGCCCAGCCCGAACGCCAGGATCGTGCCGATGATCAGCGCGGGCGCGCCCGGCACGGCGAGCAGCCCGAACCCGGCCGCACCCAAGGCCAGACTCCCGGACACGAACGCGATGTGCTGCCCCTCGCGGCGCCCATTCTCGTTCCGGCGAGCCTCCTCTCGGCGGTCCGCCAGCCAGCCGTGCAGCATCCGCATGCTCAGACCCACGACGCTGCCCATGGTCAGCACCAGCCCGGCCAGACCCGGGTCGACGCCGCGGTCCACGGCCGAGGCGACGAGAAAGATGCCCAGCGCCGTCGCGGTGCCGGCGGCCAGCCCGGAGGCGGCGCCGATCACGCCGAGCGCGGCCGTCGCCCGCTGACCCTTGACCGGCTTCGACGGTGGCGGCTCGGTGTTCGCCCTGGGCGTCAGGCTCCACGCGCACAGGGCCAGCACGGCGCCGATCACGTAGGCCCAGCGCCACCCGATCGTCAGCGCGATGCCCGGGACGGCGGCGCCGGCGAGCAGCGTCGCGGTCGGGATGGCCGCCTGCTTGACGCCGAACGACAGTCCCAGCCGGTGGTCGGGCACCGTCCGCGCCAGCGTCAGGTTCGACGACAGCTGCCCCATCACGTTGCACCAGGCCCCGCACAGCAGCAGCACCACCAGCGAGGTGAAGCTGCGCGCCCCGACCGCGAGCGCGGCCATCAGCACGGCCGCGCCGACGACGGCGATCCGGCTCGTCACCCGCGAGCCGGTCCGCTCGACGATCATGCCGACCGGCAGCGAGAAGAACGCGCTGACGCCGAAGTAGAGCGCCACCACCAGTCCCAGGCCGGACGGGTCGAACCCCAGCTCGGAGGTGAGCTGGACCGACAGCGCACCGGTCAGGAACACCGGCAGCACCGACACCGTCGTCACCGCGACGGCGCCCGCCGCCACCCGGAACGCGGTCGGTCCGGCGGTGGTGTCGGATTCGGTTGCGATGCTCACGATGAGCAACGCTAACCGATTCGTCCGGATCCCGGGCCCGTCCCGCGACAGAACCCACACCGCCCGGGCGCTGTCCGGAGGTCTCGGAGGGTCCCCTCGCTCACCGGGGCGCCCCGAAGGTTCCCCCGGCGACAGGAGCGCGCGGCCCGGCGCCCGCGCGCGCGGCCGCGGTGGACGTCCCGCGGGGTCCCCTCGCTCACCATGACGACCCGAGGGGTCCCTTCGGACCGTCCCGGGGACTCAGCCCCGGATGCGGGACTCGCCGTGCCCGGACCACTCCTTCTCGCGGAGCTCGAACTTCTGCACCTTGCCGGTGGAGGTCTTGGGCAGCTCGTCGACGATCTCGACCGACTTCGGCGCCTTGTAGCGGGCGATCTTCGTCTTCACGTGGTCGATCAGGTTCTGCGGCTCCGCCGAGGCGCCCTGCTTGAGCACGACGAAGGCCTTCGGGACCTCACCCCACTTCTCGTCCGGCACCCCGACGACGGCGGCCTCGAGCACCGACTCGTGGGACACGACGGCCTGCTCCACCTCGACGGTCGAGATGTTCTCCCCGCCGGAGATGACGACGTCCTTGGCCCGGTCGCGCAGCTCGACGTAGCCGTCGGGGTGCACGACGCCGAGGTCGCCGGAGTGGAACCAGCCGCCGGCGAACGCCTCGTCGGTCTTCTCCGGGTCGAGGTAGTAGCCCTTCATGACGTTGTTGCCGCGCATCACGATCTCGCCCATCGACGCGCCGTCGGCGGGGACGTCGTTCATCTGCTCGTCGACGACGCGGACGCGGTCGGCGCAGATCATCCCGACGCCCTGGCGGGCCTGCAGCGCGGCGCGCTCCTCGGCGTCGAGGTCGTCCCAGGCGTGCTGGTACTGGTTCACCGAGTACGGCCCGTAGGTCTCGGTGAGGCCGTAGACGTGCACGATCCGGAAGCCCATCCGCTCCATCTGCAGGATCGTGGTCGGGCTCGGCGGGGCGCCCGCGGTGGTGATCACCAGCTGGTAGTCCAGGGTGACCGCCTCGGGCGCGTTCATGATCGTCGTGACGACGGTCGGGGCGCCGTTGAGGTGGGTGACGCCGTGCTCGGAGATCAGGCCCCAGATGACGTCGCCGCGCACTTCCCGCAGGCAGACGTGGGTGCCGCCGATCGCCGTCACGGCCCAGGGGGTGCACCAGCCGTTGCAGTGGAACATCGGCAGCGTCCACAGGTACACCGAGTCCGGGGTGTGCGTGGAGTGCACGATCTCGCCGAACGAGTTCAGGTACGCGCCGCGGTGGTGGTACTCGACGCCCTTGGGGTTGCCGGTCGTACCGGACGTGTAGTTGATCGAGAGCGTGCCGCGCTCGTCGTCGACGGTCCAGGGCAGCGGCTCGTCGGAACCGCGCGCGAGCAGATCGGCGTAGGACACGCCGGAGCCGGTGCCGTCACCGGGCGCGACGTCGTCGACGACGGTGACGATCTCGGTGACCGTCTTCAGGTCGTCGGCGACCGGGCGCACGGTCTCGTAGAGGACCGCGTCCACGACCAGGGTCTTCGCGCCCGAGTGGTCGAGGATGTAGCGGACCTCCTCGGTGGACAGGCGCGTGTTGATCGCGACCAGCACCGCCCCGGCCAGGGGCACCGCGAAGTGCGCGATCAGCATCTCGGGCACGTTCGGCAGCAGGTAGGCGACGCGGTCGCCGGCCTGCACGCCCGAGGCCTGCAGGGCCCGCGCGACGCGGGTGGCCTCGGCGGCGAACTCCGCGTAGGTGTGCCGCCGGGCCCCGTAGACGATCGCCGTCTTGTCCCCGAACACGTCCGCGGAGCGCCCCAGGAACGCCAGCGGTGTCAGGGGCGTGGTCCAGACGTCGGTCATCGTCGACTCCGATCGCGGGGGTGCGGGGCGAGAGGGATCCTCACGAATCCCCGCCGCCCCGGCAACCCACCCGGCGTCGTAGCCGGGACGCGTCAGTCCTCGGTGATCGTGATGGCGGCCTTGGGGCAGCTGCGGGCGGCCTCCTCGACCTTCGGGCGCAGCTCCTCGCCGGGCTTCTCGTCGAGGATGTAGAGGTAGTCGTCGTCACGCACCTCGAACACCTCGGGCGCGACGCCCATACAGACGGCGTTGCTCTCGCAGAGGTCGAAATCCACATTCACCTTCATGCCGCCATGGTGCACCGGATCGATACCCCGCGCCGGACTGAGTGTGCCCTGACCTGCGGTAATGCTTGCCTGATCGGAGCCGGTCAGGAGCGCTCGACGGTCGTCGCCGCGGCCGGGACGAGCGGCCGGACGGCACCGGTGCCGGCCGCCGGGTTGGTGGGCGGCGGAGTGGTGCGCGGGACGACGACGGACGCGGTGGTCACCGGCCTGTTCGTCAGGATCGTCATCGGCGTGCGGGCCACCGTGTCGGCGCCGCTCGGGGATCCGCCGCCGTGCTGGGCGGTGGCCAGGAGGGCGGCCGTGAACAGGGTCAGCCCGCACGCCAGCGTGGCGCTCAGGGCGATCAGACGTGCTCTGCGGGTGCCGTCCATGGCTCTCCTCCGTCGCGGCGACGGCCGCGCGGAAAAGCCGTGGGGAGCGGCGGCGGTCGTCGACTGCGACATCGCAGACGTCCGGTCGCCGCGTTACCCGAAAAGCTGATCTTGATCGCAAGTTAGGCCGTTCGGCCGTATCACTACGACCGAACGGCGGTACCGAGAGAGCGTCTACTCGCGACGGAGCACCGGGCGCAGCGTGTCGAGGACGGAGGCGTCGTCGATCGTGGACGGAACCGGCTCGTCGTGACCGTCGGCGATCCCGCGCATCGTCTTGCGCAGGATCTTGCCCGACCGTGTCTTGGGCAGGGCCGGGACGACCGCGACGTCCTTGAGCGAGGCGACCGCGCCGATCTGGTCGCGGACCATCTCCACCAGCTCGCCGCGGAGCTTCTCCTCGTACCCGTCGGCGTCGGCGTCCACGCCGGACTTGAGCACGACGAACCCGCGCGGGATCTGGCCCTTCATGGTGTCGGCGACCCCGATCACCGCGCACTCGGCGACGTCGGCGTGCCCGGCCAGGACCTCCTCCATCCCGCCGGTGGACAGGCGGTGGCCGGCCACGTTGATCACGTCGTCGGTGCGGCCCATCACGAACACGTAGCCGTCGCCGTCGAGGTGCCCGCCGTCGCCGGTGAGGTAGTAGCCGGAGAACGCCGACATGTAGGACTGGACGAAGCGCTCGTCGTCGTTCCACAGGGTCAGCAGCGAGCCCGGGGGCATCGGCAGCTTGACCACGATCGCGCCGTCGGTGCCGGCCTCGACCGGCTTGCCGTCGGTGTCGAGAACCTGCACGTCCCAGCCCGGCATCGGGCGGGTCGGTGAACCGGGCTTGATCTCGAGCAGCTCGATCCCGGCCGGGTCGGCCGCGATCGGCCAGCCGGTCTCGGTCTGCCACCAGTGGTCGATCACGGGGATCCCCAGCAGCTCGGAGGCCCATCGGTAGGTCTCCGGGTCCAGGCGCTCCCCGGCCAGGAACAGGTACTTCAGCTTCGACAGGTCGTAGTCCTTCGTGAACGTCCCGTCCGGGTCCTCCTTCTTGATCGCCCGGAACGCCGTCGGCGCGGTGAACATGCTCGTGACGTCGTTCTCGGCGATCACCCGCCAGAACTGCCCGGCGTCCGGCGTGCCGACCGGCTTGCCCTCGTAGAGCACGGTCGTGGCCCCGGCCAGCAGCGGCGCGTAGACGATGTAGGAGTGCCCGACGACCCAGCCGACGTCGGACGCGGTGAACATCGCCTCGCCCGGGCCGACGTCGTAGACGTTGGGCATCGACCAGTTCAGGGCCGTCGCGTAGCCGCCGGTGTCGCGCACGACGCCCTTGGGTTTCCCGGTCGTCCCCGAGGTGTAGAGGATGTAGAGCGGGTCGGTGCTCCTGACCGGCACCGGGTCGGCCGGGGTCGCGGTCCTCACGGCCTCGGCCCAGTCGACGTCCTTCTCGCCCATCGACGCCTCCGCCTGCGGGCGCTGCAGCACGACGTTGCGCTCGGGCTTGTGCGTCGAGAGCTCGATGGCCTTGTCCAGCAGCGGCTTGTACTCGATGACGCGTTTGCCCTCGATGCCGCAGGAGGCCGACACCATGACCTTCGGGGCGGCGTCGTCGATGCGGACCGCGAGCTCCTTGGCCGCGAACCCGCCGAACACGACCGAGTGGATCGCGCCCAGACGTGCGCAGGCCAGCATCGCGATCGCGGCCTCGGGGACCATCGGCATGTAGAGCACGACCCGGTCGCCGTAGCCGACGCCCAGGTCACGCAGCACGCCGGCGAACGTCGCGACCTCGTCGCGCAGCTGTGCGTAGGTGTAGGTGCGCTTGGTGCCGGTGACGGGGGAGTCGTAGACCAGCGCCGCCTGCTCGCCACGGCCGGCGTCGACGTGACGGTCCAGCGCGTTGTGGGAGATGTTGAGCTCCCCGTCGGGGAACCAGCGGTAGAACGGCGGGTTCGACTCGTCCAGCGCGCGCGTCGGGGCCTTGTACCAGTCCAGCGACTCGGTGGCGCGCAGCCAGAACCCCTCACGGTCCTCGACGCTGGATCGGAAGATCTCCTCGTAGGTGCCCACGTCCCGCGACCTCTCTGTACTCGTCCGCATCCGGAGCCGTCCGGGCTCGGAGTTCGTGACCGCCGACACTATGGGCTGGCACCGACAGTTCGCAGCCCGTCGATCGGGCAGTGCCGCCCGACCGCTCGTCCCTTCCGGGCGACCGATCGGCCGAGAGTCACCGGTGATCGACGTAACGTGACCACGAACGAGATCGACATCCCCCGTGCGGGGCCGAACCGTCGAGCCCCGACCATCGGGAGGCGCGGTGATCGGGACGTCCGGAGGCCGGACGCGTGTGCTGGGCGGCCTCGCCGTGCTCGCGACCCTCGCGATGGCCGCCCTGGCCGGAGGGTGCGCGCGGGCGCAGTCGATCGCGACGGCCGCGACGTCGTGCGGCGCGTCCTGGGTGACCGGCTGGCACGCCTCCGAGCAGTCCGTCCCGGGTGACCAGCTGGCCGGCCGCACGCTGCGGATGCAGGCCCGCCCCCAAACCGACGGCACGCAGGTGCGGCTGCGGCTGTCCAACCGCTACGGCGACGGTCCGCTGGTGATCGCGGCGATGACGGTCGCCCGCGGCGGCTCCGGCCCGTCCGCGACCGACGTCGTGCCGCTGCGGGTGGCCGGGCTCGCGGGCGTCACGATCCTCGCCGGGCAGGACGTGCTCACCGACCCGGTGCCCGTCGCCGTCACCGCCGGGGTGCCGCTGGCGGTGAGCCTGTTCCTGGTCGAGGTCCCGACCCGGATCAGCTCGCACCCGGTGGCCCTGCAGTCGGCCTACCTCTCGAAGCACGGCGACGCGACGACGAGCCCGACCGGCGCCGGGTTCGACACGACGCTGCAGTCCTGGCCGGTGCTGGCCGGGATCGACGTGCTCGCCGGACGTCCGGCCGCGTCGGTGGTCCTCATCGGCGACTCGCTCGTCGACGGCGTCGGCAGCACCCCGGACGGGCAGGACCGCCTGACCGACGCGCTCGCGGCCCGTCTGCGCGGTGCGGGCGGCGACCGGACGATGACGGTGCTCAACGCGGGCCTGTCGCGTAACCAGCTCCTCGACGACGACCCGAACGACGGCGGCGACTCACCACAGACCCGCTTCGACGCCGACGTGGGCGGCGAGCCCGCGACCCGCGACGTCCTGCTGCAGGCCGGCACGAACGACATCGAGGCCGGCGCGAGCGCGTCGGAGATCGTCGACGGCCTCGCGCGCTTCGCCGACACCGTCCGCGCGTCCGGGCGCCGGGTGTTCCTGGTGACGATCCCGCCGTCGACGCTGTCGGTCCGCGGGACGCCGCTGGGTGCCGCCGTGCGCGACGAGGTCAACGACTGGGTGCGGACCCGGGGAGCGACCCGGGCCGACGGCGTCGTCGACTTCGCCGCCGCACTGGCCGACCCGGCCGACCCGCGACGGCTGCGCCCGGCGTTCGACTCCGGGGACGGGCTGCACCCGTCCCCGGCCGGCTACCGGGCACTGGCCGACGCGATCCCCGTCCAGGCACTGAGCGGGAGCCCGTGCCTGGCCAGGGACGGCGCGACCCCCGTCGTCGCCGAGGGCCGCTGAGAGCTGCCGGGGCGGTCTCAGGCCAGCGCGTAGCCCGCCTCGTCGACGGCGGCGGCGATCGCGGCATGGTCGAGCTCGCGGTCCGAGGTGACGGTCACGCCGCCCGACTCCAGGTCGACGGCGACCTCGGTGACGCCCTCGATCTCGCTGATCTCCTCGGTGACCGAGGCGACGCAGTGCTGGCAGGTCATGCCGGTGACGATGATGTCGGTGCGGTGCGTGGTGTCGATCGACACGGGTTCCTCCTGGGAGCTGGTGATCGGGGTGGGGTCAGGACCGGACGAGCCGGGCGATCGCGTCCGTGGCCTCCTGGACCTTCGCCTCGCCCTCGGCGGTGCCGGCGCGCGCGGCGTCGGCCACACACCCGGACATGTGCTCGGAGAGCAGTTCCAGGGCGAAGGACTGCAGTGCCCGGGTGGCCGCGGAGACCTGGGTCAGCACGTCGATGCAGTAGACGTCCTCGTCGACCATCCTCTGCAGGCCGCGCACCTGGCCCTCGATCCGACGCAGCCTGCGCAGGTGCTCGTCACGGTGATCGGTGTAGGCGGGCATCGTTCCTCCTCGGGCGCAGCCACGAACAGCTCCCATCATACCCCTCGGGGGTAGGCGCGGCCGGAGCAGGCGGTGTTCGGACGGTGATCGAATTCGGGTGCCCGTCACCCGGGAAGGGGCATGCGTCCGCATCCCACGGTAGGTAACGTCTTGGTCACGGCCACAGGCGGTGGCCGTGCGGCGGATGCGGTCCGAGAACGCGCGTCGCCCGGCAGTGTCGCCGGGTTCGAGCGGATCGAGGCGCAGATGCCCGGACGGCCTATCGGGGAGGCGTCATGAGCGGGATCAGCAGCACGAGGCGGAACGTGGACGACAAGGAGACCGGTTCGATCCCGGCCCCGCGGAGCGCGGCCGACGCGTTCCGGGTCTCCGACGAGCAGGTGGCGAACGCCCGTCTCGTGGTCGCGAAGAACGCCCAGAGCACCGAGGACCTCCGCGAGATGCTCGACATGCTCGGCCTGATCTCCTCCAGCCCGGACCAGCCGCCGCCCGTCTCCCGCTGAGATCGACTCCCGTCTGCCGTCTGAGCAGCGACGACGACGCGTTGGAGGGGGCGGCTGCGGTCGCCCGCAGGGCCTGTCCTATGCTTTGCTGGCTCCCAACGGACAGCCGTTGGAGGCAGGGATCGCCTCCGGGTGGTCCACGCCCCCATCGTCTAGCGGCCTAGGACTCCGCCCTTTCAAGGCGGCAGCGCGGGTTCGAATCCCGTTGGGGGTACGGTAGTAATAGCTTCACAAGCAAGGCCCAGTGGCGCAGTTGGTTAGCGCGTCGCCCTGTCACGGCGAAGGTCGCGGGTTCGAGTCCCGTCTGGGTCGCTCCACTCTCTGGTCACCCCGGTTCATCCGGGGGCCGGGGCCAGGTAGCTCAGTTGGTACGAGCGTCCGCCTGAAAAGCGGAAGGTCGGCGGTTCGACCCCGCCCCTGGCCACACGTTCTCACCAGCGGATTCCCCGCAACGCCTCACCGCGATCATGCGGTTTGACGGCAACGTTGACGGCAACGCGTTCATCCGATCCTCCCGTCGAGCTTGCGCAGCGCGGCCCGCTTCTCGTCCAGCGAGGCGTGCGCGTAGATCCTCATCGTGACGCCGATGTCCGAGTGGCCGGCGATCTCGCGGACGATGTGCGGCGGGACGCCGAGGTCCAGCAGCAGCGTCACGCAGGTGTGGCGCAGGTCGTGGAACCGCGTGCTCTCGACGCCGAGCTTCTTCCGCAACGGGTACCAGGACCGGCGCAGGTTGTCCGGCTCCAGCGGCGTCCCGACGCGGCTCGGGAACACCAGGTCGTGGTCCGTCCAGTCGTCGCCGGCCTCCGAGGTCTCCCAGGCCTGGGCAGCACGGTGCTTGCGCAGCGTCTCCCAGCAACGACCGACCAGCGGCAGCGTGCGCTCCGACGCGGTCGTCTTGGCCGGGACGAAGCGCAGCTCGCCGTCCACCCGCTGGAGCGTCTGCACGATCTCCAGGTGGCCGCCGTCCAGATCCACGTCCGCCCAGCGCAGCCCGAGCAGCTCGGCGCGGCGCATCCCGAGGTAGAGCGTCAGCACGTAGAGCGCGTGGAGCCGGTCGCTCACGCTTGCCTCGATCATCTCGTGCGCCTGATCGGCCGTGATGCCCCGGTGGACCCGGTACTTCGGCGACGGCACCCGGACCAGCTTGGCCACGTTGCGCATCACCAGCTCCTCGCGCACCGCGTTCTGCAGCGCGTTGCGGAACACCGCGTGCACCTGCTGGAGCGTCCGTGCGGACGGGTAGCTCTCGCAGCACCTGCCGATCGCGCAGCAGCGCCGTCCCCTCTCCGGACGACCCGCGTCGATCTCCTCGGCACAGCAGCGGCACCGGTGCTGGACCCGCGTGAGCAGCAGGCGAATGTCCGCGGCCTGGAGCGCCGTCAGACGCTTCTTACCCAGCACCGGAACGACGTGCACCCGGGTGACGACCTCGTAGCCCTGGTGCGTCTTCGGCTTGCTGTTCGGCCGGACGACGTGCTCCAGCCAGTACGCCAGGTACTCGGTCACGGTCCACGTCTTCGTCGGCATCGGCACGCCGTCTCGGGAGTGCTTCTGCAGCTCCGCGAGCTTGTCGACGACCTCCTTCCGCGTGCGGGCATAGACCCGCTTCCGGCGGACGGTGCCGTCGGTCATCAGCACGTAGCAGGCGCCCTCGTACCGGCCGTCACGACGCTTGTAGACCGTGCCCTCGCCGTTCCCGCGCTGCTTGCCCGTGCGCGGAGCCGGGAACAGCTCGTCGCCCGTCATGCCGCGTCCTCCTCACCCAGCGAGGCGACGAACTCTCGTAGCGCGTCCGCCGGTATCAACCGGGCCCGGCCGACCTTGTGCGAGCGGAGCTGCCGCGTGCGCATGAGGTCGTAGACGCGACTCGTGCTCATCCGCAGCACGTCGGCGGCCTCGCGCACCGTGAGCAGTAGAGGGTCCATGTCAGGGCTCCTTCCGTGCGGTCGTGGCGATGCGGTCGCAGTACTCGGCGTACTCGCCGAGGTAGGGCACCCGGGCTCGGGCGAGCTCGTGGCCGGGTGCGGAGACGACGGCGATGCCGGGCTCGGCCGTGCCATGTCGTTCGCCCAGCTCGCGGGCAGTAGGGCCGTGCAGCATTTCGAGCGAGTCGCCCGGCACCCGGAACGAGAGCCGCAGCGCGTACTGATCGCGGGCAAACCCGCCGCCGAGCGCTTCGGCCTCCGCGCGTTGCGCGAGGGTGACGACGCGGAACGCGACCTTCCGGCCCTCCGAGAGCAGCCGCAGGTTCGCCGACTTGATCCGGTCGATCACGGCCCGCTCACCCCGCGCCGGCTTGGACAGCGCACCGGCCGCCCGCAGCAGCCCAGGGAACTCCTCGAGCACGACGACGAACAGCGGCATCGACGGGCTCGGCTCGAGCTTGTCCACCCGCTCCGGTAGCGCGGCCAGCCGTTCGTCCATCAGCGCGACGAGCCGCTCCAGCAGGAGCGCGTGACCCTCGATGTCGGCAGTCCCGGCCATCTGCCACGGCCGGTGAACCGTGCCGTCGAACGGTCGGCCGAGCAGAAGGCCCGTGATGTCCGAACCGGCGATCCGCACGTCGTCCGCGCCCGCGAGCTGGGACAGCAGGCCGTACGCGAACTGCGACTTCCCGGAGCCGTTCTGCCCCTGCAACGCGACGTGCGCCGCGCCGGCGAACGCGTGGTGCAGCTCCTGGCCGTGCTCGTCGACCCCGAGCAGCACCCGCTCGCGGCACGTCCGCACAGAGATCCGGTCGAGCCCGAACTGCTCGTCCAGCGGGTCCGCCGCAAGCAGCTCGATCCGCACCCACCGGCCCGCGTACGGAACCACCCGCAGCCGCTCGAAACACATGCTGTGCGCGAGCCGGTCACCGACGCGCGTGATGTCCTGCGGCTCCTGGCCTGGGATCAGCTCGACCAGGAACGACGTCGGCGGGCCGAGCACGATCCGGCCGATCTTCGGCGTCCGCACCGTCATGCCGGTCGCCGTGTCGACCATCCGGCACGCGCCGACGCCCTCGCACGCGTCCCGCCAGACGTAGCGCAGGTGCTCGGCAAACACAAGGCACTCGCGCTCGTGCTCCCGACGGGCCCGCCGCGCAGTCCAGGACCTCCACAGCCGGGCGAACCAGCCGTCGGCGGTCACCGCCGCATCCCTGGGACGGAGGAGTGTCACGGCCGTCATGACGCACTCCCGGCCGAGCGCGGAATCGGAAGTAGCGCAGGCGACAGCGCCGCCATGAACGCCCAGTCACCGCACTCCGGGCACTCCCCGGTCTCGGGTGGGTACTCCGTCTCGCAGGACCGGCAGAGGAACACGACGGCATCCGCGTCGTCGATCGTGGAGGCCATCAGCTCGCCTCCGCCGACTTGCCGCGCGGAGCGGTCGCTGCCAGCGAACGGACCTCCTGGCAGCGGTACCAGACCTGCGCACCGACGACCTGGCCCTCGCGGTTCTTCTTGTCCATCACGCCGATCTCGAAGCCGACGAGCTGCACTGGCTCCGCCGGCCCGAGGTCCGGGCCCGGCCAGCTCGGCGAGGTCATGCCGACCTTGATGATCTCGTTGGTGGAGCGCCCGAACTGGCGGAAGCTCGCGACGAGCTGCACCTCCCACTTCGGAACGCCGTCCTTGGTCGTCTCCTGGTCGTCGGAGCCGAAGCGGGTCTTCGGCTCACTGGACAGCCACAACACGCGCTCGAACGTGGCTGCCTGGTCGATGGCGTAGATCTGAGGCACTGGTCTCACCTGTCTCCGTCGAAGTCCTCTAGACAAGTTGAACGGTAGCAGATGATAGCTAGACGGCTAGAGGAGTTGCCGTCGTTGTGCGACGACCACCCGATCAGCGCAGCTCAGCGGGCAGGAACCTCGTACTCCAGGACATACGCCGGGGCGGCTTTGAGGGTGTCGCAGACTTCGACCGGCCGACCGGCCGTGTCGTACGCGGTGCGGACCAGGACGATCACCGGCACGCCGTCGGTGAGCTGAAGCCGGCGCCGCTCGTCAGCCGTCGGCATCCGCGCCGTGACCTCCTCGGTGAAGTGGTCCAGTTCGTGGCCCAGCTCCTCCAGACGGGCGTAGATGCCGCCCGGGCCGCTGTCGTCGTCGACGATGGGGGAGCCAGCTGCGATCGATGCCGGGACGTACGACACTGCCGTTTCGACCGGGTGCTCGTCGGCCAGGTAGCGGCGGGATCGGATGACCACGTCCTCACCGTCACCGAGGCGCAGACGGTCGCGGATCTCGTCGGCCGGTGCGGCCGTCGAGACCTCCAGCTGGTCGACGCGCGGGGTGAAGCCGGTCTTCTCGGCTTCGACGCCGAACGCAGCAAGGCCGGCCTCCCGGTGACGGCGGGCGAACCGCTCAGACGCGAGCCTGCGCACCTGGACCGGCTGGCGTACGAAGACGCCCCGGCCCTGCTCGGCGACGACCCGGCCCTCGGAACGGAGTTCTTGGATCGCCTGCCGGGCCGTCATACGGGCGACCTCATAGTGCTCCATCAGCCGTGCCTCGGACGGCAGCTTGTCGCCGGCCAGCAGATCGCCGCGGTCGATCGACGCGCGTAGGTGATCCGCGATCTGACGGTACGGCGCGCGATCGTCCGATCGGTCGAGGAACCCGAGCTGCACAACTCCTCCAGACGACTGGACCTCTACGCTGGTTCACTGACGTTACCGAACGCTCGTGGACGAGGAGACTCCAGCGATGGCCGACACACCGAAGCACTCCGTGAGTGTCGCTGGCATCGTCGTCGACGAGGACGATCGCGTGCTTGTCATTCAGCGGCGCGACAACGCGCACTGGGAGCCGCCCGGCGGAATCCTCGAACTTGACGAGTCGCCTGAAGACGGCGTCTGTCGAGAGGTCTTCGAGGAGACCGGGGTCTCCGTCGCTGTCGAAGAATTGAGTGGCGTCTATAAGAATATGACTCGCGGAATTATTGCACTTGTGTTTCGTTGCCGACGTGTCTCCGGCGAGCCGACGGTAAGCGATGAGTCACGAGCGGTAGCATGGCGTTCGATCGGGGAGATAGTTGACGACATGGACCCGGCCTTCGCCATCCGGGTCCAAGATGCCTTGTCTAGAGAGGTTTACGTTCGATGTCATGACGGCGTAGAACTTGTCGGATCGGACTAGCGGTCTCGCCGATCTTTTTCCTCGCGAGCCACTATGCTCTCAAGCGTCTCGACGCTCGCAGGCCCAGGATGAGAAATCGTTGGGATCGAAGGGTTGTCGTAGTCGAAACTAAACTCTTGCCATCGCGGGGCACGGTCACCGCTGATATTATTGTCGGCCACAATAATTTGAGCAGTATCTCTATAAACCTCCGCGATAGTATCCAACTGGCGGTATAGGTTAACCGCGAGCTCCTCGCCGGCGCCGATCGACTTACGCGGACTGTCCAGGATAAGGAATGATGGATGTGAGACCTCAGTTTCACGCAAAGTAGTCGCTAGTAACGTTACCCAGTAGGCAACGATTAGGGCCGTTCGAATTCCGCCCGTGCTAATGGAGTCGAATGGCTTACCGTCAACAACGGGCAGGTAGTTTCGATCGTTGATCCATGCCTCGCGCACACTGGGAATCCCCAGAGCTAGGACCATTCTTTGATAATCGTCGCTCAATTCAGCCAGGAACGTGTCTCGACGTTGTGCCAGTGTTTCCACAAGTCGAGCAATGTTCGCCTCGATAGCTAGTCGATTTTCCTCTGCTTGCGAGGTCCTAGCTTCGACATCGCGAAAGCTGTCCCACACTCGAAAAGCTTCGTTGAGAGCTGCAAGACGGGTCTCTGCTCTTGCGATTTCGGAGCTCGCATCGGCAAACGCTTGAAGCCTCGGGCTTATAAGTTCTCTCGTTCGTTCGTCGACCTCTCGTGACAATTTGTCAACCCGTAGGGCGAGCGCTCGAACCTGTTCTTCGACCTCTGCCCGTTCAGTCCTCGCCGACTCCAACAGGTGGAGTGTCTCATTGGTCTGTGACTCCAGCTGTCGCAGCTCGTAAGAGTCAGGGTTGTTTCCGACATTGTCAGGAGAGCTCGTAGATGGCAGATCGTCTTGCACACAAACGGGGCAGGCGCCCGGTGGGACCTCTCGATTCCTGAGGGACTGGCTGCATCGAGGGCACACGACAAACTCGATGTCAGCGAGTCGACTAGTAGCGTCGCGAAGTCGATTAAGCCTCTTGGCGTCCTGGCGGAGCCCGGCGAGGAGCGATTCTCGGCTCTCGATCGACTCGTTAATGTGTCGAAGATGCTCATTGGCCTCGTCAAGCCGAGCACGTCGAGATATAAGGAGGTCACGGGCCAGGTCCGTTTCCATATCTTCAGGATCGACTTCGGCGCGTAGTCTTGCCAATATGGCCTGATGGTCTCTGAGGCTCTGACGGAGATCTCGCTCTTCACGCTCTGTTTCTTCGGCGGTCCCCATACGTGCATTGGCGAGGAACTCGGATATTCGTTCCTCATCATGAACTGCCGAGCGCAGTTCCTGATTTGCTAGCTGTGCTTGCTCCCTTAGCCTGAGCAGTTCAGGGTCGGTCAAGCCGAATAGCAGCTCAAACGTGGTACGACGTTTTGGTTCACGGTAGGGCTCCGAGTGGTGTGCGATGCTACGGTCGATCTCAGGCTGATCGACATAGAGCTGATTGTAAACGTCGTTGAATGTTATTGGTGACGGCGTGCTCGTTGCTGAACGACGCTGCGACGATGCTCGAACATCTGTCGGCAACCCCAGGTATTTCATGATAAACGAGCTGATAGATGTTTCGCGCTTTGATACGTCGGTTGAGTACGAGCCCACGTAGTCTAATGTCAATAGGTCGTGAACTTGAACTGAGTCACCGGAGGGAAGTTTTCGCGCAAGACTGAATCGTTCACTCTCTAGTGTTACGCTTAGCTCGACTCCGCTGACGTTTTGCTGTGCCACAGGGCTAAGGAGCGCTTTCCCGCCAAGTCCAAACTTGATCAGTTCGAGTAGGGTGCTCTTGCCGGTTCCTACCGGTCCTGTGAATACGGTTAGCGGGCCCGCGAAATCGTAGCTAACGTCGCCCCTCGAAGTCTCAAGCCGTATCCGGTCAATTCTAAATTGGGTTCCCACTAGATCACCTCACGTTGGCGAAGTTGTACTACCTCTGGGAGGCGTTCGTAAACTGCCTCTTTGAGCTGATTTCCGCTCCAAGTGCCAACGTGTTCAGCAACAGCTTCGCAGCGCGCCGCGATGTCGGACCAGGCACTGCTCTGTGCCAGGTCGGTGACCAAACGCCGTCCGGCCGGGGTGATCCGTAGCGCGACACTTCCTCTACGGCCACGTGTATACGCCGCTAGTCCCCGGCCGACAAGTGCGCCAATGATAGGATAATAGCGATCGTCCCACGGCCCATATTTATACCTGATCATAGGAGCTTCAACCTCGCGACGATCGTCGTCGGTCGCTCTGAGTCGTGGATCGTTGGCTGCATCCGGGATGACCCTTTGAGCTAGAACAGGGTACCGGACAAGGAAGTCGAGTTTAGCTAGTTTTGTAAGGCCATCGAGTTTTCGACCGGTGCCCGATGTTTGACAGATAGCTTCCAGCATAAGGAGGACCCGAGATTGGTGGTAGGCGAGATCGTCACGCAGAAGTCTCCGGCGTAGAGCTTCGTCCTCCGAGAGATCGCTCATCGAACACCTCCGCCAAAAATTCCCTCACGGTTGAGGTGTGCCCGCTCAAGGTCGATGTCAAAGACATCACTGAACCAGACCTCGCACCGGCTAGTCAGGTCACATATCCCGCCGACTGCAAGGGTTTCGTCTCGCTGCAGGGGAAGTTCGTGAATTAATTGAGGTGTAATACGTTCGTTAAGAAGCTTCCACATTTCAGGGCCGTACCGTTCAGTGGTCTCGCGCGAGGCATCTTCTGCGGCAATACTGGCAGTCCTAAGGAGGAGGCGTTCCGCTCGAGCAAACTCGACCGAATTGCCGGGAACGTCAGCAGTTCTCCGTCGTCTATTGTCTCGCCAACTCTCTGCGAACCGTTCTGCTGATCTGACGGTTGTCGGTGTGCAGCCGCCCTTAAGTAGTTTAATGGCTAAAGTTGTTGGCGCTAGCCTAGAGGGCGAAATGGCAAACCCGGATGGATCGGCGGCGACACGTCTGATAATTGAGAGAACTTCGTTGCAGCTTACTCGCTGCTTTGAGAGGACTCGGCGCTGAGCTGCAGATCGATCCTCGTTAAGGGCGATGCTGATCAAGGTGTCCAGCCCAGAGGATTGCCCCTTTCCCTCGGATCTCATTCTCTCGGCGAAGACGTCGTGGACGGCTCCCCACACGGCTTTCGCCAAGTGGGGGGGCAGATCAAGTATTTCTAGTACTGGTTCGACGTATCGCTCCGGACCGGAGTACCGTAAATCATCAACGTGTGACCGTTCGCAGTCTAGCGAGAGCGCTGATAAGAATCGTCTCGCGGACTCGGCCAATTCGAGGCAAGCGTTTCCCGTCTCGTCGAGCCTACGCCACTTCTCGGGTAGCGAGTCTGCCGATAGATTGCCGACGAGGTCGCGTGCGAGTCGCGAGACTGACTCCTCCGCTAGTTCAAGTTCACGTGCGGTAGGTTGCTCGTGACGACCGGAGAGAACATCGGCAGCAGTTTGAAGCCGCTTAGCGCCATTCGGCGTGGATGGACTGAGGCCGCCATTGCTCACCAATCTAGTTCGATAAGCCGAACCCAGGCTAAGCCAGCGTTCGTACAGGTGGATGATTCCACCATCCTTGAGGATTGAGGACCAGGTCCATGCTCCGCTAGGTCGCCCGCGATGCTTAACGGATACGAGTTCGATCCCGCTCGATGGTCGAAAGACCGCATAATCTTCATGGTGTTCGCAGTAAAACTCCGACGTCTGATCTGTCTCGGTCTGAGCTTGAAGTGAGAGGGCAAGCTCAACGAATGAATCAGTCGCCGCTACTCCTGCTTGCCAGTGAAACAAACCGGCTGTCGAACTACCAGCTTTGTCAGGTGGGGGTGTACCCAAGAATCGCGAGACCGACAATCGAACTCCTTGCGTCTCGTGGCCAGCTTTGGGCACTGAAACAGACTGTCCCAATCCTGTCAGATCGCGCTCGTTTTCGGGAGTGCTATCTAGGCGGGGCGCTCGCCGCGCCCCACACCCCGGGCGACCTCCGGGGAGGGGTGTCTCCCCGCCGGCCACCTGAAGGCGATAGCACCTCCGGTGGGCGGGTCCAGGTCGTTCAGCGCGTCGGGTGCTCCACCTGGACCCGCCCACCGAAGGCGCTTTCGGGGGACCTGGCCGACGGGGAGACAGAAGACAGCCGGCTTCCTGTTGAACTGGTGTCGAGCTGTGCGAGGTAACGCGCGAGGGCGGATGCGAACGCCGGCCCGTCGTTGACCGCGATCCAGCCCCGCCCGCCGTTGGTCATCAGCCGGACCCGCGAGCGGGAGCGCCGATAACGGACGCGTCCGGTGGACTGCTCGACCCGCACCTTCCAGGTCTGCTGCGCCCGCCGTTGCGCCCTGGCCCAGCGCCGAGCGATCCGGCCGGCCTCGACGCCGTCGGCCGGGGAGACGTGCAGGGTGCGGGTCGCGCGGGCGAGGTTCCAGACCCCCCAGAACCGGCCCGGCCCGCGTCCGGTCTCCTGCCACGCCTCCGGGACCTGGTGCTGGTACTCCTTGGCCGCCAACATGCCGTGCTTGCAGAAGTACGCCGCGACCCGGCGCGGATCGGTGGCCCGCAGGCCCTCGCTGTAGTCCAGCGCGGTCCCGGCCAGCTCGTGGCGCCGCCGGTGCTCCGGGTCCGGGTGGTCGACGACGGCCGCCCAGGCGTGGGAGAGCCATACGTGGAAGCGCTCGCCGGTGGTGCCGCTCACGCCGTGCGGCGGGGTGCACAGCATGTGCACGTGCGGAGCGCCGCGACGCTGGAACTCCAGCTTCCACACGCAGGCCCAGTCCTCGCCCCAGGCCCGCAGGTAGCGCTTGCGGAGCGCCTTCATGTGCTGCTTCAGCACCGGCCCGGTCGGGACGACGGTCTCCCAGTCGCCGGGGTAGGTCAGCGTGACCATCGCCGGGAGCCGGCCCGACTCGTACAGAGGTGTGTAGTCCAGCTCGCACAGTCGTCGCACCATCCGGGACCGGGACCGCCGGGACCATCCGGTGATCGGTGCCCGAGGCGGCGGGTCGCTCCACTCCCCGGTGGCGATGTGATGCACGACGGCCATGTCCACGTCCTTGCGCCGTGCGTCCTGCTGCCGCTCGGCTGTGCGCTCCTGTCGGCACCAGTCGTGCGCAGCGACGGCGAACATGCCCGGACCGACCGTCAGCTCCCAGCGCGGACCCTCCGCGAGCGTTCCCGCCTGCTCCCGAATCGCGGGCAGGAGGGCGGCCGCCGCGTCGACGAGCTCGGGCGAGGGGAACGCCGGGGACCACAGCCCTGCAAGAGTGTCCGGAGTCCGGGGCGGTTCGGGGTCCCGGCCCGATATGGCACATAGAACAAGCCCAGGCGGGCCGCCGGCTGACGCCGGGGCCGCGGCCGACTCGCTCGCGTCCGGCCCTCCGGCGCTCCTGCCTCCGGCCCGCGCCGGCGGGCCGGCCACGGCTCCCACGGCCGCCACCGACGACAGGGCGGGCCCGAGGGTTAGTGATGTGTGATCGGACAGGGACGCCGGCGCGCAGCCGGACGAGGAAACGTGCGGGGGAGTGGGCAACAGTGGCGACCTCTCGCGAGAGGCCGTCGGAGCCGTGGCGATGGCGCCCGGTCAGACCGGATCCGGACATGCGGAACCGCCGCTGGAGCACGTGTTGTGCTCAGCGGTGGAACCGGAACGAGCGTCGCCGCCGGGCCGTCAGGTGACGGCTACGTTGACGGCAACGCGACGGCGACGATGGGGGACAGCGCGAGTGCGTGAAGGGCCTTGACCGGCCGGATCAGTCGTGCGTGCGAGTCAGAATCGGGCTGAAAAGCGGAAGGTCGGCGGTTCGACCCCGCCCCTGGCCACACCTTCTGATCAGCGGCTTCTCCGCACACTCCCCGGTGTCCCGGTTACGACGCGACCGTCGGCAGTACCGGCTCCAGCGCCTCCCAGCGCTCGATCTCGCATCCACCGCTCCGCGTGAACGACGCGTCGACCGGTCGTCCGTCCCAGGTCCCGGTGATCTCCGCGGTCTCCGGGCCGCCGAACTGCATCGTGCACATCGCGTCGGCCGGGACGGGCTCGAACGCCGAGGCGCCGCCGGTCCGCGCCATCTCGTCGAGACGGTCGCACGCGGCGCGGTCCGTGGCGTCGTCGTCGGCGCAGTCCAGGGTGACGGTGCCGTCCTGCGTGCCGGACCCGGCGACGACCACCTGCAGTCGGGTGCCGCCCGCGGCCGACGTCGCGGCGAAGGCGAGCGGGACCAGGTAGGTCAGGAGGCCGGCGACGAGCCCGACGAGGGCCAGGAGCGCGACCACGGTGATCCATCCACGACGTCGCAGCACCGTCAGCACCCGCCCCGGAACATCGGACACGGGACGCGGACGGCTCGGGTGGTCATGCCCGAACCGTACAGATCGGGCATCACCGGTCGGCGCACGGAGATCGGTGACGGCCGGGACGTCCGGAAGGGTCCCCTCGCTCCTCGAGGAGTCCCGAAGGATCCCCTCGGGGCGGCATGTGCGCGCTGGTGGGCGGCTGAGCTGGGGAGGGTCGCCGTGCGGAACCAGTCCGTCGCGCGACGCGTTGGACATCCAGACGCCGGAGGTACACCTGCACCGGCTCCACGACGGAAGGACCGCTCGTCCATGCCCCGATCAGGAAGCCGGCGCCACCCCGGACGGATTGCGCTGGCCGCGGTGCTCGGCGGGGCGGCCGCCGGGGTCGTGGTCCCCGACCACCTGCGGATCGACCACCGGTTCCCGATCGTCGACATGGTCGCGTGGCGCCCGCAGGCCTCGGTCCTGGCCCTCGGTGGTGCGGGCCTGCTCGGTCTCGCGAGGGCCACCCGGCCGGCCGCGGCGGCGGTGGGCGCGGTCGGGCTGGCGGGCCTGGCCTCGGTGGCCGGACGGGCGCTGCGCCGCCGGCGTCCGGAGCCGGTGGGGGAGCCCGTCACCATCCTGTCCGCGAACGTGCTGGTCGGACGCGGTGACACCGGCGCGCTGGCCGCGGTGATCGCCCGCGAGCGACCCGATGTCGTGGTGCTGCCCGAGGCCGGGCCGGACTTCCGGGACAAGCTCGTCCCGATGCTCGGCGAGACCGACTACCGGTCCTGGACCTCCACCGCACCCGGCACGGACGACGGCCGGGGCGTGACCGTCCTGGTCTCGGGGCGGGCGGGTGACGTCGCCGTCGTCGCCGACCACGCGATGCGGCTGCGCCACCTCGAGGTGTCCGGCGGGATCCTCGGGCGGCGGCGCCTGTTCGCGGTGCACACCTCGGCGCCGGTGCAGCCGCGGTTCACCACGGCGTGGTGCCGGGAGATGGACGTCATCCGCGGCTGGACGACCGGGCCGGTCGCACCACTCGTCGTCGGAGACCTGAACGCGACGCTCGACCATTCCCGTCTCCGGGCGGCCCTCGGGCGCTGCCGCAGCGCGGCCGAGGGGACCGGGCTCGGCCTGGTCGGGACGTACCCGTCGTCGGCCCCGCGCTGGTTCGGCATCCAGATCGACCACGTGCTCGTCCCACGTGACGCCGTGACCGCCCGGTTCGAGGTGCTCGACCTCCCGGGCACCGATCATCGGGCCGTGCTCACGACCGTCCACCTGCCGCCGGGCTGACCTGCTCGGGTCGCGGGCCGGGCGCACGGAGGACCAGGGCCGCCGCGGCGAGGGAGGCGACCAGGATCGCCACGAGACAGACGAGCGTGAGGGTGTCCGGCGCGACGATCGACTGCCCGCGCAGCGCCTGCCAGGTCGCGAGCGCGACCACTGCCACGTAGGCGAGGGCGCCGACGGCGACGAGCCGCAGCCGCGTCACCGACGAGCCCAGCGCCCCGAACCGGGCCGCCAGCAGCTCCAGCACGATCAGCAGCAACGGGATCGCCTGCAGCGCGTGCATGCCCAGGAAGTGCGGCACGCGCAGGTCCCCACCCACGGTGCTCCAGCCGAGGATCGGCAGGCCCGGTCCGCCGTCGGGCAGACCGACCGTGTGCGCGCCGATGACGCCCTGGAAGTCGGCGAGCTGGGCGCGCGTCGGGCTCGTCATCAGGTACCCGAGGCCCATCCCGACGACCGCGACGACGGCACCGGCCCGGATGGCGAGTGCCCGGGCCGGGTCGCCGCCGCGCAGCCCGAACAGGCCGGCGGCCAGGTACATCGTGGCCAGCCAGATGACGACGATGGAGACCGCCATCGAGGTCCACAGGGCGCTGTCGAACGGTGTGGACACGTTGAAGTGGCTGGTCGTACCCCGTGTCGCCTGCACGACGAGCGCCACCATCTCCACCCCGAGCAGGACCGCGGCCACCGTCCCGGCGACGTGCACCCCACGGGCACGTCCCCGGCGGGACCGGATCTGGTCGGCCAGCCACGCCCACGTCACCGCGTAGATCGCGATCGAGATCGCGAACTTGGTCGGCTTGTCCCACGCGGCGAGACCGGTGATCGTGCGCGGGTCGACGACCATCCCGACCAGCCCGACGACGGTCAGCGCCACCATCGCGACCGCGAGGATCATCAACGGCCGGTGCCAGCGCAGGGCGTCCCGGACGGAGGGGAGGTTCCGGATCGGCGGAGCGAGGACGGTCATGGCGACTCCCGGAGCATGGTGGGCGGGAAGTGCTGGGCGGAGAAGCTCTCCTGGGCCATCCGGCGCAGGGCGGCGAGCAGTGCGTCGCCGAGGACACCGCCGACGAGGACGGCCTCGGCCCGCTCCTCGCGGCCGTGGAGGCCGGCGACCGGGGCGAGGTCGGTCTCGGCGATGCGCTCGGCGGCACGGGCGTAGTCGTCGAGGTCGTCGGTGAAGCGGTCCTGCCCGAGCCGGTGCATGCGGGCCAGTACCGAGACCGCCGAGCGGCGGGCCGGGGCGTGCTGGCTGACGTGCCAGCCGGTGCGCGCGAGCATCGCCTCGACCTCGCCGAGGGCCCGGTCGTGGTGGTGGTCGTGCTCGTCCTCGATGTCGGGGGTGACCGCGTAGACGGCCCGGCCGAGCATGGTGTGCACCGGGAGCCCGGGGTCGTCGACGGCGGCCAGCACCTCGCGCACGGTCCCGATCGGCAGGCCGCCGACCTCGACCAGCGAGCGGATCAGCCGCAGCCGCCGGACGTGGGTGTCGTCGTAACGGGCCTGGTTCGGCGACGTCGTCTCGCCCCGGTGCAGCAGCCCCTCGCGCAGGTAGTACTTGATCGTCGCGACGGGGACGCCGGAGGTGCGGGAGAGCTCGGACACGCGCATACGGATACCTTAACTATCCGATAGTGAGAATGTCCACTCATCGTTCCGGCGATCGAGCATGCAGGATGGGGCGGGATCGACATTCCAGTCTCCGGGGAAGGACGCCGACGATGGCAGGCGAGCGGGCCCTCGGGCCGAGCGAACGGGTGCAGGACTACACGGCCCGGTTCGGCCGGTTCCTGGCCGAGCAGGTCGAACCGCTGGAGGCCGAGCTCGCCACGAAGGGCCTCGGCACCGTCTGGGCGCCGGCGCTCGACGACGCGGGCCGCATGCACCGCGACGTCTGGGAGACCCGGCGCGAGGTGCAGCGCCGCTCCGCCGCGGCCGGGCTCTACAACCCGCACGTGAGCGCCGACGTGGGTGGTGGCGGATTCACCCGGGTCGAGATGCAGCACGTCGAGGAGTACGTCTACCGCACCGCCGGGCTCGGGCTGGGCCTGTGCGGGCTGGCCTGGACCGAGGGCGCCAACCCGGCGATCGAGCACTGCTCCGACGCCGCGCGCGGCCGCTACCTCGACCCGCTGATGGCCGGCGAGATCTCCGCGGCGTTCGCGAACACCGAGACCTCGGTCGGCACCGACGTGCTCGCGATGGAGACCTCCGCGCGCCGCGACGGCTCGGACTGGATCCTCGACGGGAACAAGGCCTGGATCACCAACGCGCACTTCGCCGACGTCCTGCAGGTCGTCGCCGTCACCGAGCCCGGAGCCGGGACCCGCTCGCTGACGATGTTCCTGGTCGACGCGGACGCGCCCGGCGTCACCCGCGGCCGCGACATCCCCACGATGCTCGGCGACGGGCTCACCGGCGAGCTCGGATTCGACGGCGTCCGGGTGCCGGCCGAGAACGTGGTGCGCGAGGTCGGCGACGGGTTCGCGCTGGCCATGTCGTGGATCAACTGGCGGCGGCTGTGCCGGGGCGGCATGTGCGCCGGCTGGGGGTACTGGCTGCTCGACCGCGCGCTGGACCGGGCGCGCACCCGGCAGTCCGGCGGGCGCCCGATCGCCGACCTGCAAGCCGTGCAGCATCTGCTCGCCGACATCGACGCCGACATCTACGCGGCGCGCTCGGCGTCCCTCCTCGCGCAGGCGGAGCTGGACGAGCTCGGCCCGTACGCCATCCCGCTGCACCACGACGCGCCGCGCCTGATCAGCCTGATCAAGGTGATCAACGACGAGGCGTTCTTCCGGGTCGCCGACAACGCGCTGCAGGTGCACGGCGGTACCGGCCTGCTGCAGAACTCGCCGGAGGAGAAGCTGTTCCGGGTCGCGCGGAACCTGAAGATCCCGGCCGGGACGGTGGAGATCCAGCGCAACGCGATCGCGCGCGGGCTGCTGCGTCGATGACGCCCCTCGGCTGCGTGACCGGCCGTTTCCAGCCGGTCCACGACCAGCACCTGGAGCTGGTCGGGCTGGCCCTGCGGGAGTGCGCGCACGTGATCGTCGCGGTCACCAACCCGGACTCCGGTGCCCGGCACACCGAACCGACGTCGGCGCACCGGCACACGCCGGCGGCGAACCCGTTCTCCTACGTCGAGCGCGCCTGGCTGCTCGACGCCGCGCTGCGCGGGGCGGGACTGGCGGAGGTGACGACCGTCGTCCCGTTCGACCTGACCCGTCCACAGGTGTGGACGGAGTACGTGCCGCTGCGCGCCCGGCAGTACGTGCGCGTCTACTCGGACTGGGAGCGGGAGAAGGCCGACCGCCTGGCCGCGGGCGGTTACCCGCTGACGGTGCTCGACGGCGATCCCGCGACGAAGGTCGACGCCACCGACATCCGTGCCGCGCTCGCGTCCGGGACGGGGTGGGAGGGCCTGGTGCCGCCCGCGACCGTGCCGGTGCTGCGGGAGCTGCTCGACGCCGTCCCCCTGGGCCGGCGATGAGGACGCCCGGCTACGGCGAGGGCCAGCCCCGCCTCGACGACGACCGGCTGCCGGTCGTGCTGGTCGTCCTCGACGGCCTGGGCGACCGCCCGATCCCCGAGCTGGGCGGCGCGACCCCGTCCGAGGCGGCGCACACCCCGCACCTCGACGCGCTCGCCGCCCGCGGCTGCTCCGGGTGGCACGTGCCGTTCGGGTGGGGTGCCGCGCCGGCGTCCGAGCTCGCGCACTGGGCGATGTTCGGGTTCGCGCCGGTGCCGTTCCCGGGCCGGGCGGTGCTGGAGGCGACCGGCGCCGGGATCGAGGTGCCGGAGTCCACCGCGGTGACGCACGCGGCGCTGCGGACGTCGCAGGTCGGTGACGACGGCCGGGTGTGGATCACCGGCCGGGTCGCCCGCGACGACGGCGACGCCGCGTCCGCACTGCTCACGGCCCTGGCGCCGGTCTGTGCGCGGCACGGTGCCCGGCTGCTGCCGCTCGGCGGGCGCGGGGAGTCGCTGCTCGTGCTCGACGGGCACCGCAGCGGCGCGGTCACCGACTCCGACCCGTTCTTCGAGGACCGCCACCCGTGGCTGCGGGTGCGAGCGTGCGAGCCGGGCGGTGACGTCCTGGCGCTGCCGGATCCGGCCGGCGCCGACGTCACGGCCGAGATGCTCACCGCGTTGCTGCGCGAGGCCCGTGCGGTGCTGCAGGTCCATCCGGTCAACGCCGCCCGGGCCGACCGGGGGCTGCCGCCGCTGGACGTGCTCACCACCAAGTGGTCCGGGTCCCGCGAGCCGCTGCCGACGTTCACCGAGCAGGTCGGGATCCCCGGCGCGGCGGTGACCAGCACGCGTCTGTACCGGGGGATCGCGGGGGTGCTCGGGATGGCGCAGCGCCACGTCGCGCCCGTCGCCGACCTCGCCGCCGACATCCGGGCCCGCCTCGCCGTCGCCGACGAGCTGATCGCCGACGGGGCGGGCTTCGTACACGTGCACACCAAGGCCACCGACGAGGCCGGTCACACGAAGGACCCCTACGCCAAGCGGGACGTGCTGGAGGCGCTGGACCGGGGCCTGGACGGGCTCGACGCGCTCGCCGGACGCGCGGTCGTCGCCGTCACCGGGGACCACGCCACCCCGTCGACGGGCGGCGTCCTGCACACCGGCGACCCGACGCCGCTGGTGGTGGCCGGACCGACGGTCCGGGCCGACCCGGTGACCGCGTTCGGCGAGGCCCCGGCCGCGTCCGGCTGGTACGGCACGTTGCGGGCCTCCGAGCTCCTCCCGCTGCTGCTCGGGCACGCCAACCGTCCGACGTTCCTCGGGCACCGGCCCACCCCGCGGCGCGGCGTCGCCCTCCCGGACATACCGGAGCCGATGCTCTGACCGGCCCGTCGCGGGGTCAGCGCCCGGTGCGGGAGACCACCCGGTCGATCAGGCCGTACCCGATCGCCTCGTCGGGGGTGAACCACCGGTCACGGTCGGAGTCCGCGACGACCTGCTCCACCGACTGCCCGGTGTGCTCCGCGATCAGCTCGGCCAGCTCCCGCTTCTGCCGGCTGATCTGCTCGGAACGGATCCGCACGTCGGACGCGGTGCCGCCGAGCCCTCCGCTGGGCTGGTGCATCATGATCTTGGAGTGCGGCAGCGCCGAGCGCTTTCCGGGAGCGCCGGCGCAGAGCAGGAACTGCCCCATCGACGCCGCCGTCCCCTGCGCGACGGTCGCGACGTCCGGCCCGATCGACTGCATCGTGTCGTAGATCGCCATCCCGGCGCTGATCGACCCGCCCGCCGAGTTGATGTAGAGCCCGATGTCGCGACGCGGGTCCTCGCCGGCGAGCAGCAGGAGCTGCGAGCACACCGTGTTCGCGACCTCGTCGTCGATCTCCCGGCCGAGCATGACGATCCGCTGGCCGAGCAGGCGGTCGGCGAGCGGGTCACCGGAGCCCGCACCCCCGGCCGGGCCGATCGACCGGACGTCGCTGCGTGATGGGTGGTCCATGCACGTCCCTCCTCGTCGTGCGCCCGCGGAACGCGGACGCGATCCCGACCCTAGGCACGACGATCGGCGGCCAGGCGCGGTTTCGCCGGGGGAGGAGCCGTTTCACCGTGGGCGGAACGCGCGGGCGCACAGGGCCGGTACATGCCCGACGGTGCCGGGACGACGCCCGTCCGTCCCCTCGCCTCCGGCGAAATCCGGCTGCCTCCGGGCCGCCCGGCCGGGACCATCGGTCCCGTGACCACGATCGAGGACGTGTTCTGGGCTGCACACGACGGTCTGCCCCGGGAGGCACCCGGTTCGGCCGCGACGACGGAGCTGCTGCTGCGCCTGGCCGGACCGCTCCCGGCCGCGCCGCGGATCGTCGACATCGGGTGCGGGACCGGACCCGCCACCCTGGCACTGGCGGAGGCGACCGGGGGCACCGTCGACGCGGTCGACCTGCACGAGCCGTTCCTGGCGCGGCTCCGCGACGCAGCCGACGCGGCCGGACTGGGGGACCGTGTCCGTACGGTTCCCGCCCCGATGCAGGACCTGCCGCTGCCCGACGGCGGCGCCGACCTGGTCTGGGCCGAGGGCTCCGCCTACATCATGGGCTTCGACGCGGCCCTGCGGTCCTGGCGGCGCCTGCTCGCGCCCGGCGGTGTCCTGGTGCTCACCGAGGCCGAGTGGACGACACAGGATCCCGCGCCGGGTGCCCGGGCGTTCTGGGACGAGGGCTACCCGGGGATGCGCGACACCGCCGGGAACGTGGCCGCCGCGTCGGCCGCGGGCTGGACCGTCGCCGCGACCTATCTGCTGCCCGACGACGACTGGGACGGCTACTACGGGCCTCTGGCCGCGCGCCTGGACGAACTCGGCCGCGCGGGCACCGACCCGGCCCTGCTCGCCGAGGTCGGACGGGAGATCGACGTCCGTCGCGAGCACGGCGCCGACTACGGCTACACCGCCTACGTGCTGCGGCCGCGCTGACCCATGAGCCGGGACCCGCGCCGCCGCAGCACGCGCGCGGGTCAGCCGATGGTGCGCTCCAGGACCGACGGGTCGTCGGCGAGCTTCAACGGCAGGTCGAACAGTGCGAACAGGTCCGTGTTCAGGAAGTTGGTCAGACCGACGATCTTGTCGCCCTCGATCCGCAGCGCGTTGATCGCCCAGGCCTCGTACTCGCCGTTCGGGCCGGACGGCTTCCACTGCGCGAACCCGACGGTCCCGTTGAGCTCGATCGGGGCGACCTTCGAGCCGCGGCACCCGGCGCCGGGGCCGGTGGTGATCCAGGCCATGACGTCGTCGCGGCCCTTGAGCCACAGGTCCAGCGGCGGCATGTTCTGCTCCACGTCCTCGTGCAGCAGCGCCGTCAGCGCCTCCATGTCGAACGCCTCGAACGCGGCCATGTACTTGAGCAGCAGCTCGGTGTGCGCCTGGTCCATCTCACCGTTGCCGGGCGCGGCCTCGCTGATCCCGCTGTCGTTCAGCGTGGCCCGCGCCCGCTGCAGCGCGCTGTTCACCGACGCCACCGACGTCCCCAGCAGGTCGGCGACCTCGCTCGCCTTCCAGCACAGCACCTCGCGCAGGATCAGCACCGCGCGCTGACGGGCCGGCAGGTGCTGCAGCGCGGCGACGAACGCGAGCCGGATCGTCTCCTTGGCCACGGCCTTGTCCGCCGGGTCCCCGGCCGGGGACGACACGCGCGCGTCGGGCATCGGCTCCAGCCAGTCCGAGTCCGGCAGCGGCTCGCGGATCGACTCGGCGACCGGCGCCGACGGGCCACCGAAGTCCATCGGCACCGCACGGCGCTTGCGGCCGTTGAGCGCGTCGATGCAGACGTTGGTGGCGATCCGGTAGAGCCAGGACCGCAGCGACGACCGCCCGTCGAACTTCGCCAGGCCCTTCCAGGCCCGGATCATCGTCTCCTGGACCGCGTCCTCGGCCTCGAACGCCGAGCCGACCATCCGGTAGCAGTACCCGGTCAGCTCGCGCCGGTGGTCCTCGATCCGCGCCTCCATCGGACGCTCGTCGACCTCACCGGTGGCCGGGTTCACGGTCGGAGCGCTCATGGCGGTTCCCCCTCGGAACGTCGCGCGCCACCGGACGTCGGGGGCGCAGAGGAGAGTGTGCCGTGCACCACCGACAGAACGGGAGGCCTTTGTCGACGAATCGACCGGAATCGAAGGGTCACCGGTCGTCGCGGTCTCTCGCCCGGACGGGCTACCGGATGGTGAAACCGGCGTCCACCGGCAGCATGACGCCGGTGACGTAGCGCGCCTCGTCCGAGGACAGCCACAGGATCGCGTTCGAGATGTCGACCGGGTCCACCCACGGGACCGGCAGCGCGTTGCTGGAGGCGAACGCCGGCTCGGCGGCCTCGCGCGTCGCGCCCTCCTCGCCGCCCAGGAACAGTCCCCACGTCTTCTTGTTCTGGATCATCACGGTGTCCACGCCGGTCGGGTGCACGGTGTTGACGCGGATCGAGTGCTGGGCGAACTCGTTGGCCAGGGTCCGCATGATGCCGACGACGCCGTGCTTGGCCGCCGTGTAGTGCACCGTGTTCGGGACGCCCTTGATGCCGGCGGTCGAGCTGGTGATCACGATCGAGCCGCCGCGGCCACCGTCGATCAGGTGCGGCAGCGCGGCCCGGCACGTGTTCCAGACGCCGGTGAGGTTGGTGTCGATCATCTCGTGCCAGTCGTCGTCGCTGATCTCCAGCGCGGGGTGGATCTCGAAGATCCCGGCGTTCGCGCTGACGATGTCGAGCCGTCCCAGCTCGGCGACGCCGTCGTCGACGGCCGCGCGCAGGGCCGTGGAGTCCCGGACGTCGGCCACCCGGGAGACCACGCGGCGGTCCAGCTCCTCGACGAGCCGGACCGTCTCGGCGAGGTCCTCCTCGGTGGCCGGCGGGTACATGCCGACGCTGCGCATCGGGGCGCAGAGATCGATCGCGATGATGTCCGCGCCCTCGGCCGCCAGACGCAGCGCGTGGCTGCGTCCCTGGCTCCGTGCGGCCCCGGTGATCACGGCGACCTTGCCCTCGACCCTGCCCATCGCAGTCTCCTCACGTCCACGGGTCCCGCCGTTGGAACCCGCCACCGACCGTACGTTTGGCAGGCCGGATTTGTCTCCGGTCCGTGACCACCCGGTTCGCCGACGTGGGATGCTCGTCGCAGCCGCCGCGCGGGCGGACGGGAGCGGTGGGGACGGCGGGGATGTCGGCGACGACCGAGGACGAGGCCACCGGGGTGCGGCGTGCCGGACGCCGACCCGTCACGTCCCGGTTCGAGATCGAGCACATCGCGCTGGAGATGTTCAGCGAGCAGGGGTTCGACCACACCACCGTCGACGACATCGCGCACGCGGCGGGCATCGGCCGTCGTACGTTCTTCCGCTACTACGCCTCGAAGAACGACGTCGCGTGGGGCGCCTTCGACGAGCAGCTGCTCGGGATGCGGGCCACGTTCGCGGCGCTGCCGCCGGACATCCCGGTGCTGCGGGGCATCCGCTCCGCGGTGCTGGACTTCAACCACGTCGACCCGCCGGAGCAGCCCTGGCACCGGCGACGCCTGCGGCTGATCCTGCAGACGCCTGCGCTGCAGGCGCACTCCACGCTGCGCTACGCGACGTGGCGCGAGGTCGTCGCGGACTACGTCGCGATGCGGCTGGGGCAGCCGCCCGGCGCCCTGATCCCGCAGAGCGTCGGCCACGCGTGCCTCGGGGTCTGCATCGCCGCGTACGAGCGCTGGCTGGCCGACGACGGAACCCGCCTCGACGACCTGCTGGGCGAGGTCTTCGACTCGCTGGAACGGGGCTGGGGCGCCGCCGACCTGGGGTGACCCCCCTTCCGTGGCCCACGACGACGAACGGCGCCCCGGCACGACGTGCGTGCGGAGCGCCGTTCGGGCGGGGCAGTGCGTCGCCGCCCGGTGTCGTGGATCAGCGGGCGGACGCGACCTGGGCCGGAGCCGCGGGGGTGGCGGGCTGGACGAGCCCCGCCGGTGCGGTCGGCGCGGCGACCTGACCGGGGACGGCGGGTGCCGCGACCTGGCCGGGGGCGGCGGGCACGGCCGGCTGACCGGGCACCGCCGGCGCGGCGACCTGACCCGGGACCGCGGGCTGTCCGGGGACGGCGGGTGCCGCCGGAACACCGGGCTGGGCCGGAGCGGCGGGTGCGGCCGGCTGTCCCGGGACGGCCGGGGTGCCGGGAGTGGGCACGGCCGGTGCCGGGACCGTCGGCTGGGCGACGGCGCCCGCCTGGCCTGCGACGGCGGCACCCGGCGCCGGGGCCGCCGCGGGGGCCTGCGCGGCCGGAGCCTGGGCCGCTGCCGGTGCCTGCGCGCCCGGAGCGGTGGGCGCCGGGACGGCGGGCGCCTGCGCCGCCGGGGCCGTCGCCGCGGGCACCTGAGCCGCCGCCGGGGCCTGCGGCGCCACCGGAGCCTGGGGCGCGACCGGAGCTTGGGGCGCGACCGGAGCCTGCGGGGTGAGCGGGGTCTGGGCCGCACCCGGGGCCTGCGGTGCGGCCGGGCTCGCGGGAACAGCCGGGTTGCCGGGAACTGTCGGGCTGCCGGGAACGGCCGGGTTCTGCGCGACCTGGCCCTGCACGCCGGCCTGCGGGGTGAGCGCGCCCGCCGGGGCGGCCGGGGTGGTGTCGTCGAGGTCGTCGGGGTCCGGGACGGACGTCTCGTCGTCGTCGCCGAACAGCATGTCGAACAGGTTGTCGAGCGGCCCGCCGGACGGGCTCGCGACGCTCGCGGGGGTGTGGGTCGGCTCGGCGCTCGCCACGCCGGCTCCGCACACACCCAGCGTGCCGATCATGAGGGTCAGAGCGAGTGACGTGGTGACTCGGGATCGCACGATTTCTCCTGGTGGCGACGGGGTGGGACGGCGCAGAGCATGCTGATGACCTGCGGCGGAGCACCAGAGCCCCTTTCGGGGAGCCCCTCGTCGGCGGTCGCGCACGGTCGACGCACCGCGACATCACCCCGTTGTCGAGCCCGGATCGGGCGACCCCGTCCGGGTGGACGACCGCCTGCGCGGGGGAGTGCGGCCCGGTCCGGCACCCGACCGGGGTGGCCCGCGCAGCCGTCGTCACTCGTCGGCGTGGACCCGCTGTCGTCATCACCCGTTCGGGGACGTCGTGACCGGAGGTGAGCGATCGACCGTCCGGACGTGACGGTCGGTCACCACGCTGGGAGAGACGGGACCCGTGTGACACCGGTGCCCCACCCGTCACACGCAGCGACCGCCGCCGCCCCACCGCGTGGCCCCGCCCCGACGCCTCGTCGGACGCCTCATTCCGCCGCCGGACTGCCGCCCTTCCCCGTCGCGCGTTCGACCGCCGTCCCGCCCTCGGGGCCGCCCTCGCCGCGCCCGCCGGGCCGCCCTCGTCGGACGAGAACTCCGCTCGTACGCCCGGAGTGGACGGGCGGGGCTTTCGTGCGGCGGCGCTGGGCGAAAGCCCCACCCCGTCGTCGTCGGACGAGGGCTCCGCTCGTCCGACGGGAGTGGACGAGCGGAGCTCTCGTGCACCGGGCCGGGGAGCCCGCCTCGCGCGTACGCGCCCGCGCGCGGAGGAACACTGGACGAGAACGATCTCTCTGGTAGCGTTCGCGCTGGTTGCAGTCGTGTCTTCCCTCGATCGCCGTGAAGCGTCCGTGGAAAGTGTGACGCCGGATTCCGGTGGTCGGCACGCGTTGCCGGCAACCTGATTCCGCGCAGCCTCCGGCCGTTCTGACGTCGGTCGGATCCGTTCCATGTGTGGGAGAGACAAGTTATGCCGCAGGGCACCGTCAAGTGGTTCAACGCCGAGAAGGGCTTCGGCTTCATCGCCACCGACGACAACGGACCGGACGTGTTCGTGCACTACTCGGCCATCGAGGCCACCGGGTTCCGGACGCTCGAGGAGAACCAGCGCGTCGACTTCCAGTCCAGCCAGGGCCAGAAGGGACCGCAGGCCGACTCGGTCCGCGTCATCTGAGAAATCCGTGACAACCGAGTGACACGTCCGGGCGCTGCCCGTTCTGAACTCCACCGGTGCCGGCGTTCCCCTCGGGGGCGCCGGCACCGGCATGTCACGGGGCGCTCAGCCGAACGCGGCGACGGTCCGTCGCTCCGAGGCCCCGGCGAACGCCCGGTACCCGACGACCGCGATCACCGCGACACCCGCGAGAAGCGCCACCACGACCACCGGCGTCGCGGCCTCCGCGACGATCCAGAACAACGCCCACAGCACCGACGCTGCGAACGGCACCGCCACCGCGGTCCGTGACGCCGCGAACGCGATCGCCGCCCCGGCCAGCAGCAGGACGACCGCCCCGGCGACGACGGTGACGTCCAGGCCCAGGAACGTGCCGGTGGTGGCCCCGCCGACGACCGTCGCGACGGCCACCCAGCCCGCGTACAGGCCGATCGGGCCGTGCAGCAGGACCCGGTCCGCGATCCCCTCGGCCGGGTGCGTGCCGAGCCGGTGCAGCATCACCGCCAGGCACACCAGCAGCGCCACGATCACCACCTGCGACAGCGGGACGAGCTCCTGCGAGAAGGCCACGATCCAGCCCGCGTTGAACAGGGCCGAGGCGACGAACCACCAGCCGGTCGCGCGGTGCACCGGGCGCCCCTGCTGCGACGGCAGCGCCTGGCGCACGGCCAGGGCCAGCAGCGCCAGGTAGATCAGCGACCAGATCGAGAACGCGGCCGTCGCCGGCATCAGCGGCGACGGGTAGCGGTCGGCCAGCACGCGCTGGGACTCGCCGAAGAAGCCGCTGCCGCCGAGTCCTCCCGCCACGGTCTGGACGAGCGCGGCCAGCACGACCGCGCCCGCCCGCACCCGGTCCGCCGTCGTGGCCCGTGTCCCGGCCCTGCTGATGACGTTCATGCCCGCTCCTGTCCCGTGGTCCGTCGTACTATCTCGATGATAAAGCTACTTGTGGAACGAGGCATCTCGGAGCAGCCGCTCGCCCTCGACGACCGGCACGTCCGCACGGACCCCGGACGGGTGGCCCGCTGACCCACGGTGTGCAACCGGTCGACCGCCGGTGAACGGCGCTCCGAGCGGTGTCCGGTATCGAGTTCCCGCTCGTCTCGCGATGTCGGTCGATCACCGCTGACTGCTCGCATCGGCGTGATCGCAGGGGCATCCTCGGTGTTGAACTTCACAGGGTGCGACGCCGGAAAGCATGCGACGCGCCACGGTTGTCGAGAGGGAGAGTGGACAGATGTCCTGGTGGGACAGCTACCGAGCCGTCTACGGCGCGGAGCTGCGGGCGGCAGCGCGCGAGTACGCCGATCACGGGTGGTCACTGGTACCCGGGCCGGGCGCCGATGTCCTGCTCGCCACCGGGGACGTGCTCGACGTGATCGAGGTCCCGGCGGAGGTCGGCAAGCAGGTCTGCCGCACGCTGCGGGAGAGCGGTGAGGTCGTACCGGTCGCGGCCACGCCGCAGGGGACCTGGTGGTTCCCGATGAGCCCGCGGCACGCGCTGCCCGCGGAGCTGAGCCTGCACACCGACGTCGTGCTGCACACCGACGGCATCGGCGTGCTCGCCCCGCCGACCGAGCGCCCGGACGGCTGGGTGCAGTGGCGGGTCTCGCCCGCACGCACCGGCTACCACGTCCCGGACGCCGCGATGCTGATCGAGGCCGTGAGCGAGGCCGTACGGCAGCGCTCGGCCACCACGAGCGACCCGATCCCGGATGCCCAGCGGTCCGGCGGGGAGGTCGCAGGCGTGCGGCGCTGACACGTCGTCCGCTCGGCGTGCGGGCCCGTTCGTTGACGTCCGGCCGTCGGCCGGCTCCGAGCGGATCGAGCACGCACCGGTTGCGGCGCCCGAGGGGGCACTTCTCCTTCGCTGCGCAGCCGCACCACCGGCTTGGCCGGGCCCGGCGGAACACCGCCGGGCCCGGCCAGTTCCATGTCGGCGACCGTGCAGGGCGGGGGCGCGGGACGGGAGCCGTCGGCGAACTGTCGGACCGGCGCGGCACTATGGGTGGGTGCACATCTCCCGCGCGCCGGAGCGCCCGGCCCCGTCCGGTCCGTCGGCCTCTCCCACCCCGAGCCCGGCCCGCTCGACGGTCCCGCTCGGCGACTTCGGGCCCGGCGACGAGGCCAAGCGCCGGGACCTGCGCAAGATGAAGATGCTGGCGACGGGGTTCTTCGTCGTCGCCACGATCGTCTTCCTCGTCGCGAAGTACCTCGAGGACGTCCAGGGTCTGGGCTGGGCCGGCTACGTGCGGGCCTCCGCCGAGGCAGGCATGGTCGGTGCGCTGGCCGACTGGTTCGCCGTCACGGCCCTGTTCCGCCACCCGCTGCGGATCCCGATCCCGCACACGGCGATCATCCCGCGCAAGAAGGACATGATCGGCGACAGCCTCGGCGACTTCGTCGGCGAGAACTTCCTGTCCGAGGCCGTGGTCCGGGACAAGCTGGACCGGGTGGGCATCAGCTCCCGGGTCGGCACCTGGATCGCCCAGACCGAGAACGCCGACCGGGTCACCGCCGAGCTCACCGCCGCCGCCCGCGGGATCGTCACCGTGCTGCGCGACGAGGACGTCCAGAACGTCCTGGAGACGGTCGTCGTCCGCAAGCTGCTCGAGGTGCCCGTGGGTCCGCCGCTGGGCAAGGCGCTGGAGGGTGTGCTGGCCGACGGTGCGCACAAGCGGCTGGTCGACCTGGTCTGCGACCGCGCCTACGACTGGGTCGCCGACAACGAGGAGATGGTGATGCGCGTCGTGCACGAACGCGCGCCGTCGTGGACGCCGCGCTTCGTCGACGAGATGGTCGCCGACAAGCTGTTCGCCGAGGTGCGCGGCTTCGCCTGGAACGTCAAGAACGACCCCGAGCACCCGCTGCGCCACGCCGTGGACCGCTACCTGTCCGAGTTCGCGACCGACCTGCAGTCCGACCCGGCGACGATCGAGCGGGCCGAGCAGGTCAAGCGCCAGGTCGTCGAGCACCCCGAGGTGCAGCACTTCATCGGCCGCGCCTGGACCGTCGTCAAGTCGATGGTGCTCGACGCCGCCGAGGACCCGACCAACGAGCTGCGCCTGCGCGTGCGCGACGCGCTCGTCGGGCTGGGCCGGCGCATCGAGGGCGACGACGAGCTGCGCGGCAAGATCGACGGCTGGGTCGCCGACGCCGCCGGGTACGTGGTGCGCCACTACCGCCACGAGATCACCACGCTGATCACCGAGACGGTCGCCCGATGGGACGCCGAGGAGACCTCGAAGAAGATCGAGCTCCAGGTCGGCCGGGACCTGCAGTGGATCCGGATCAACGGCACGGTCGTCGGCGCGCTGGCCGGCCTGGTCATCTACACGGTGTCCGAACTGATCATCTGACCCGGGCGTCATCCGTCCGCCACCTCGCGGTCATGAACGTGGCACAGGCCACGTGACCAGCGCTAGCGGAGCGCTTGCAAGAGCTAGCACCTCCGCGTACGGTCGTTGATGTCAGCGATCGGAGGTGAGAAACGGATGAACACGAATCCCCACAGCAGGCGAGCGACCGGTACCGAGGACGGTGCCCCTGAGCGCGTCGGCCAAGCGGTCGAGCAGGTCGGGCACGTCGTGGAGCAGGCCGGTCAGGCCGTCGGTCAGACGATCGACGACATCGGCAGCTACATCCGGGCGCAGCGTGAGTCCGCACAGGTCTCGATGCGCCAGCTCGCCCGCACCGCCGGCGTCTCCAACCCCTATCTCAGCCAGGTCGAACGCGGGCTGCGCAAGCCGTCCGCCGAGATCCTGCAGCAGATCGCGAAGGGGCTGCGGATCTCCGCCGAGGCTCTCTACGTCAAGGCCGGGATCCTGGACGAGCGACCGGCGAGCGTCGTCACCGACGCCGTGCTCGCCGACCCCACTCTGAACGAGCGGCAGAAACGCGTGCTTCTCGACGTCTACGAGTCCTTCCGGCGGGAGAACGGTGCCGACGTCGTCGCCCTTCCCGTCACCACAGCTTGATCGACCCCGCACAACGGGTTCCACCAGAAAGAGAGTGATCATCATGGCCGTGTCCCTGCCGACCAGCACCGACGTCCGCAAGGTCCGCGAGCAGCAGGCCGAGGTCGTCCGCACCCCGCTCCTGGCGGTCCTGGGTGTCACCGACTACGCCTACTCCACCGTGAACAAGGCGGTCACCGACGCCCGGACCCGTGCCACCCAGCGCGCCGAGGAGGTCCAGACCCGCGTCTCGGAGCTCCCGAACGAGATCAGCGAGCTGCGCAACCGCCTGAGCTCGGAGCACCTGCGCAAGCAGGTCGAGGAGTTCCGCGACCAGGCCGAGGACGTCTACACCGGCTTCGCCGACCGCGGTGAGAAGGCCTGGGGCCGTCTGCGCAAGCAGCCGCAGGTCAAGCAGGTCATCAGCACGGTCGAGACGCTGACCGAGAAGGTCGACGAGGTCGTGGACGACACCCACGACGCCGCCGAGAAGGCGCTGGGCACCGTCACCCGCGAGACCCGTTCGCTCGGCGAGCGTGCCGCCCGCGGCGCGCAGCAGGTCGCCGGCCAGGCCGCCGAGGTCGTCACCGAGGTCACCGCCGAGGCGTCGAAGTCCGTCGCCGAGGCGGGCAAGGACGCCGCCGCCGCGATCGACGAGGCCGGTGACGAGGTCGCCGGCACCACCCGGAGCGCCGCCCGCAAGTCGGCGGTCCGCACCGACCCCAAGGCCACCTCGAAGGGTGTCACCACCCGCAAGCCGGCCACCCGCCGCGCCGCGACCAACGGCCGCAGCACCAGCACCACCAAGTGATCTCCCCGGCGCACCCGTGAGGTGACGCCGTCGATCACGGACACGCCCCCGGAACCCGTCGCGGTTCCGGGGGCGTCGTCGTGCGCGGGGACCCGGGCCTGTCCGGATTGCCCGGCCGAGGATGACCGCAGGTCCGCGTGCACGTAGGCTGGCCCGGTGGAGTTCCTGTACAACCTCGACAGCTACATCGTGATCGGGTTGTGGATCCTGCTCATCCCGGTGGGCGGGTACGCGTTCCTGCACGCGCTGCGCCAGCGCGCGGACGCCTTCACCGCGGTGGGCAAGCTGACCAAGAACGCCTGGCTGGGCATCACCGGCGTGGCGTTCCTGCTGCTGATCTTCATCACGAACGGGCCCCTGGGGTCCGGCGCCATCTTCTGGCTGGCCGCGATCGTTGCCGTGCTGGTCTACCTCGTCGACGTGAAGCCCGCCGTCGTCGGGGTGCAGCGCGGCGACCAGCGCTGGTGAGCCGGTCGGTCCCGTGAGCCGGTCGGTCCTGGGGACCCTCGACGTCATCGCCGCCCCCGAACGCCCGGATCTGCTGGCCGCCCCGACGGCTGCGGCCCTGGCCGCACTGGGCGCGGAGCGGGCCGGCCGGATCGGGGTCGCGGAGATCGACCCGGACCTGGCCGACACCGCCGCGTTCTGCCAGGCCTACGGATCGCCGCCCGAGTTCTCCGCGAACTGCGTCGTCGTCTCCGGCAAGCGTGCCGGGGAGACCCGCTACGCCGCCTGCCTGGTCCTCGCGACCACGCGGGCGGACGTCAACGGCGTGGTGCGCAAGCGTCTCGACGTCCGCAAGGCGTCGTTCGCGCCGATGGACGACGCCGTCGACCTGACCGGCATGGCCTACGGCGGCATCACGCCGCTCGGCCTGCCGGAGGGCTGGCCGCTCTGGATCGCGCCGGAGGTCGCGGCGGCCGAGGCCGTCGTTCTCGGCAGCGGGATCCGCGGCTCGAAGCTCGCCGTCCCCGGGGACATCCTCGTCGCGCTCCCGAACGCCGAGGTCGTCGAGGCGCTCGCCCGCTGACCTGCGCCCCGTCCGGCGGGCGTTCGCTCTGGGCGGATTTACTTGAACGCTGGAATGAGTTCAACGGTGTAAGCGTTGAGCCGGACATGACAGAAATGCTGAAGCTCCCGGTGCTTCCGCTGACCGACTCAGTGGTGCTGCCGGGCATGGTGGTTCCGGTCCGGCTCGACGAGCCGGAGACACAGGCGGCGGTCGATGCGGCAGGCAGCGGCGCCGACGCAGACGACGCCAAGACCCAGCGGCGCGTGCTCGTGGTCCCGCGCCTCGACGGCAAGTACGCGGCGATCGGCACGGTCGCCGTCCTCGAGCAGATCGGTCGCCTCCCGAACGGGGAGAAGGCCGCCGTCCTGCGCGGCGAGCGTCGCGCCCGGATCGGGTCCGGCGTGACCGGCCCCGGCGCCGCCCTCTGGGTGGAGGCCGAGCCCGTCGAGGACGCGCCCGTCACCGGCCGGACCCAGGAGCTGGCGACGGAGTACAAGGTGCTCGTCGTCTCGATCCTGCAGCAGCGCGGCGCCTGGCAGGTCATCGACTCGGTGCAGCAGACCACCGACCCCGGTGCGCTGTCCGACCTGGCCGGCTGGGCGTCGTACCTGACGACCGAGCAGAAGGCGCAGCTGCTCGCCGAGACCGACGTGACCCGTCGTCTCGAGCTGCTCGTGGAGTGGACGACGGCGCACGTCGCCGAGCAGGAGGTCTCGGAGAAGATCGCCGGTGACGTCCGCGAGGGCATGGAGAAGCAGCAGCGCGAGTTCCTGCTGCGCCAGCAGCTCGCCGCCATCCGCAAGGAGCTCGGCGAGGGCGACGGCGACGAGGCCGACGACGACTACCGGACGAAGGTCGAGAACGCCGACCTGCCCGAGCACGTCCGCAAGGCCGCGCTGGCCGAGGTCGGCAAGCTGGAGCGCTCGTCGGACCAGAGCCCGGAGGGCGGCTGGATCCGCACCTGGCTCGACACCGTCCTCGACATCCCGTGGAACGAGACGACGGTCGACACCGACGACCTGATCGAGGCCCGCCGGATCCTGGACGCCGACCACGCCGGTCTCGACGACGTCAAGGAGCGGCTGATCGAGTTCCTGGCCGTCCGGTCGCGGCGGGGCAGGAAGGGCCTGGACACGATCGGTGGCCGGGGCTCCGGAGCGGTGCTGGCCCTGGTGGGCCCGCCCGGCGTCGGCAAGACCTCGCTCGGTGAGTCCGTCGCGCACGCGCTCGGCCGCAAGTTCGTCCGCGTCGCCCTCGGTGGCGTCCGCGACGAGGCCGAGATCCGCGGGCACCGGCGCACCTACGTCGGCGCACTGCCGGGCCGGATCGTCCGCGCCATCCGTGAGGCGGGCGCGATGAACCCGGTCGTGCTGCTCGACGAGATCGACAAGGTGGGCAGCGACTTCCGCGGCGACCCGACCGCGGCCCTGCTCGAGGTGCTCGACCCGGCGCAGAACCACACGTTCCGCGACCACTACCTCGAGGTCGACCTCGACCTGTCGAACGTGCTGTTCCTGGCGACGGCGAACGACGGCTCGGCGATCCCGGGCCCGCTCGCGGACCGGATGGAGGTCGTCGGTCTCGACGGCTACACCGAGGCGGAGAAGATCGCGATCGCCCGCGACCACCTGCTGCCCCGGCAGATCGAGAAGGCCGGCCTGGAGAGCTCGGACGTCGAGTTCTCCGAGGTGGCGCTCGGCATGATCGCCGCCGAGTACACCCGTGAGGCCGGTGTGCGGCAGCTGGAGCGGGGCCTGGCCAAGGTCCTGCGCAAGGTGGCCGTGCAGATCGACGCCTCGTCTTCGGCTTCGGCTTCGTCCGACGAGAAGGCGGCCGAGCGCCCCGTGCACGTCGACGCGGACGCCCTGGTCACCTACCTGGGACGGCCGAAGTTCACGCCGGAGTCGGCCGAGCGCACCTCGGTGCCGGGCGTGGCGACCGGTCTGGCCGTCACCGGGGCCGGTGGCGACGTCCTGTTCATCGAGGCCACGAAGATGGACGGCGAACCCGGCCTGATGATCACCGGTCAGCTGGGCGAGGTGATGACCGAGTCGGTCTCCATCGCGCTGAGCTACCTGCGGTCCCGCGGGCTCGCCGGTGACCTGGCGTCGAAGAAGCTGCACGTCCACGTGCCGGCGGGTGCGGTGCCGAAGGACGGTCCGTCGGCCGGCGTCACGATGACGACGGCGCTGGCGTCGCTCGCGTCGGGCCGCCCGGTCCGCTCGAGTGTCGGGATGACCGGCGAGGTCACCCTGCAGGGCAAGGTCCTCCCGATCGGCGGGGTCAAGCAGAAGCTGCTGGCCGCACACCGTGCCGGGCTGACCGACGTGATCATCCCGAAGCGGAACGAGCCCGACCTGGACGACCTGCCCGAGTCGGTCCGCACCGAGCTGCGGGTGCACCCGGTCGCCGACGTCGCCGACGTCCTCGAGATCGCCCTCGAACCGGCCCAGGAGCACGCCTCCGCCGCCTGATCCGCACACGACACGGCCCGTCCACCGGAACACGGTGGGCGGGCCGTTCGCGTGCGCGGGCCGGTGCCGGACTGCACGGTGAGATGACGCTGGTTGCTCTCCGCCGTCGGCGCAGAGCCATGAACGTCATCTCACCGTGCGGTGGTTCCCGAGAGTCAGGCCCAGCGCGCCGGCGACGTCGGCGACGATCCGGTCCGGCTCGTCGCGGATCTCGAACCGGGTGTAGCGGTAGATCCGCCATCCGGCCGAGACCAGCCGGGTGTAGCGACCGGCATCGCGCAGCACCCGCTCCGGACGGGTGTGGTCGGCGCCCTCGTACTCGATGCCGACCCGGTGCGCGGGGTAGGCGAGGTCGATCCAGACGGCGCGGAGCCGGTCGTCGTCGAGCACCGGGTGCTGAACCCGGGGAGCCGGAAGGCCCGAGCGGGTCAGCAGCAGCCGCAAGCGGGTCTCCGGCGGGGAGCCGGACTTCGGATCGGCGAGGGCCAGGACGTCGGGCAGCCTCCGGACGCCGCGGGCCCGCCGGTACCGGACGGCGAAGTTCAGCAGAAGGTCCGGCGAGAATCCGTGCACCCGGGCCAGCGCGTCCACCGCCACGACCGCCTCGACCAGGCTGAGCCGGCACCCGAGATCGAACGCCGTGCGCAGTGGCGTCGTGACCGGAAGGCCGCCCACCTCGGTGACCTCACCCGGGTGCAGCCGGTCCCGCCGGACGACGACGCCCGCGCGGGAACGCAGTCCGCCTGCCGGGACCGCGATCTCGGCAGGGGCGCCGAACGGTGCGCAGGACGCCCCGAGCAGCTCCGCGGCGGAGAACCCGCACAGCACGCCGTCGCCACGGGTCCACCGGTACGCGGCATGGGAGAGCAGCGTCAGGTCCGGGTCGGACCTTCCGCGGAGGCCGTACACGTCGGGAAGTAACCGCCGGAACGCGGCCCCGTGCAGGACACGCCAGTCGACCAGTCCGGCTGCGACCGCGTCCGAGCCACGGAACGCGATGGGGAAGCCGGGAACGGTCACGGCGGGGAGCATGACCGGGGCGCGGACCGGACGTGGTCGTTCCGCGGATTCGCGATCCGCGCGTGAACGACACCGTGAGATGACGTCCATGGCTCTGCGCCCACGGCGGAGCGCAATCAGCGTCATCTCACGCGCAGGCGCGGAGACGGGGTGGGGCCCGCCCCCGCGCCGGCTAGCGGAAGACGATCGTGCGGTTGCCCTGGACGAGGATGCGGTCCTCCAGGTGCCAGCGGAGGCCGCGGGCCAGGACAAGACGTTCGATGTCACGGCCGCGGCGGACCATGTCGGCGGCGGTGTCGCCGTGGTCGACGCGGATGACGTCCTGCTCGATGATCGGGCCGGCGTCGAGGTCGGCGGTGGCGTAGTGGCACGTCGCGCCGATCAGCTTCACGCCGCGGGTGTGCGCCTGGTGGTAGGGCCGCGCACCGGCGAACGAGGGCAGGAAGCTGTGGTGGATGTTGATCGCGCGGCCGGCCCACTCCTCGCACAGGTGCGCGGGCAGGATCTGCATGAAGCGGGCCATCACGACCGCGTCCGGGTCGTCGGCGGCGACCATCTCGCGGATCTTCTCGAACGCGGTGACCTTGCCCGCCTCGCGGTGCGGGTCGCCCGGGCGCGGGAACGGCACGTGGTGGAACGGCACGCCGTGTGCGGTGACCAGCGGTTCCAGGCTCTCGTGATTGCCGATCACCCGCGTGATCTGGGCCGGGAGCTCGCCGGTCCAGGCCCGTCCGAGGAGGTCGTGCAGGCAGTGCTCGTCGCGGGTGGCGAGCAGGACGACGCGCTTGCGCTCGCCGGTGTCGCTGATCCGGTAGGTGCCGCCGAGCTCGGTGGCGACGGCGTCGAACCGCGCCCGCAGCTCGTCGACCCCGAACGGCACCGACGCCGCGTCGACGACCTGGCGGGTGCAGAACACCTTCGCGTCGACGTCGGCGTGGTAGCCGGCCTCGGTGATCCAGGCACCCAGGTCGGCCAGGAACCCGGAGATCCGGGCGACGATGCCGGTCCGGTCCGGGCAGCTCAGCGTGATGACGTAACGACGGTCCTCGGGCGGTGGCGGCACGCGTCAGGCCTGGATCTGCTCGAGCGTGAAACCGGTCTCGGCCGCGAGCAGCTGCTTGATCTGCTCGCCGACGGCCTCCTCGATCTTCGCGCCGACGATCGGGACCTTCACCGTCACCACGATGTTCACGGCGAACTCGCTGCCGCCGTCGGCGTCGGCGATCCGCATGGTGGCCTTCGCGGTGGCCGGGGTGCCGGCGATCGCGACGCGCGCGACGCCGTCGTAACCGCCCTGCGCGGACGGCGCCCACGTCTCGGTCCGCTTGATGACGACGTCGCCACCGGGGATCAGCTTGGTCACCATGGCGGGGAGGTCCTGCTGGTCGATGCCGTGGCGCAGGGTGTACTTGACGCCCTCGCCGTCGGGCTCGTACTCCAGCAGCGCCGCGCCCGGGCCGCCCATCTGGACCAGCCGCTTCTCCAGGACCTCTTTGTCCACCATCGTCGCGTAGACGCGCTGCGCCGGATGCGCGGTGGTGGAGCGGTAGTCGATCGAGCTAGGCATGGGCGGAGGCTACCGTTGTGTCCGTGAGCGCACCCACCTCGATCGACGCCCGGCTCTCCGCGCACACGACGTTGCGTCTAGGGGGACCGGCCTCGCGTCTGGTCACCGCGGCCGACGCCGACGCCGTGGTGGCCGCCGTCGCCGCGGCGGACGCGGCCGGGGAGCGGGTGCTGCTGCTCGGGGGCGGATCGAACCTGGTCGTCGCCGACGCCGGGTTCGACGGCACCGCCGTGCTGCTCGCGAGCACGGGCGTGCACACCGAGCCGCGGCCGGACGGCTCCGTCGTCGTCACGGTCGAGGCGGGCGAGGACTGGGACGCCGTCGTCGCGGCGACGGTCGCGCAGGGCCTGGGCGGGTTCGAGTGCCTGTCCGGCATCCCGGGCCGCACCGGTGCGACGCCGGTGCAGAACGTCGGCGCGTACGGCGTCGAGATCTCCGACCTGCTCGTCGACGTCGACCTCTACGACCGCCGCTCGGGCACCGTCCGCGAGCACGTCCCGGCCGCCGAGCTGGGGCTGGGCTACCGGACGTCGGTGCTCAAGGGCCGCGACGACGCCATCGTGCTGCGGGTCCGGTTCGCGCTGAGCGCCGACGGCCTGTCCGCACCGATCCGCTACGCCGAGCTGGCGCGCACCCTCGGCGTCACCGCGGGGGAGCGGGTGTCCCCGGCCGCGGCCCGCGAGGCGGTGCTGGACCTGCGCCGGGGCAAGGGCATGGTGCTCGACGCCGCCGACCACGACACGTGGAGCGCCGGGTCGTTCTTCACCAATCCGATCCTGCCGGTGGCCGACGCCCCGCAGGTCGAGGGCCTGACCGCGTGGCCGGCGGGGGAGGGGTTCGTCAAGCTGTCCGCGGCCGGGTTGATCCAGCAGGCCGGTTTCACGCGCGGGCACGCCGGGCCGGGTGGGCGGGTCGCGCTGTCGAGCCGGCACGTGCTGGCCCTGACCCACCGCGGCGGCGGGCACACCGAGGACCTCCTGGCACTCGCCCGCGAGGTCCGCGACGGCGTCGCCGAGCGGTTCGGCGTGACGCTGCACCCGGAACCCGTGCTGGTCGGCTGCTCCCTCTGAGCGCTGCCGGCTTGGGAGTCGTCGGCCCCGAGGTCCGCCGCCTCCGGGATCCGCCGCGCGGACGAACCGGTGCCCGCGTACGGTCGGCCGGCGCGTTCCCCCGTCCGCGTGGGCAACCTGCGTCGGCCCCGGCCGTCAGAGCAGGGGGGAGCGACGATCTCGGGGGGACACATGCGACGGCTGCTGATCGTGGCGGTGGCGATCATCGGCGTCCTGGGCGTGGTCACGGCGGTCGCGACGGCGGGCGGACGACCCGGGCTCGGCACCGCTCCGACCGGCCCGGACACAGCGGTGAGCTATGAACCCGCCGCGGGCGCGACCGGGCTGAACCCGACGGCGCCGGTGGCGGTCCGCGCCGCCGAGGGCACCCTGGACCGGGTCGCCCTGAGCGATCCGGACGGCGATCCCGTCGAGGGCGGGCTGAACGCCGAGCGCACCGCGTGGACGGCGTCCGAGCCGCTCGACTACGCCACTACCTACACCTGGTCCGGCCGCGCGACCGGCGGCGACGGCGAGGTGGTCCCGCTGCAGGGCACCGTCGCGACCCTGACGCCGGCCGAGGAGGTCCGCGGCACGCTGAACATCGGCGACGACCGCACCGTCGGCGTCGCCGCACCGATCGAGATCCAGTTCGACACCCACGTCGACGACCGGGCCGCCGTCGAGCGACGCCTGACGGTCACCACCTCCCGCGAGGTCGAGGGCGCATGGGGCTGGCTGCCGGACGAGAACGGGGGCTCGCGGGTGCACTGGCGGCCGCGGGAGTACTGGCCGGCGAACACCGACGTCACCGTCGACGCACCGCTCTACGGCGTCGACTACGGCGGCGGGAAGTTCGGTCAGTCCGACCTGACCAGCGCGTTCACCATCGGGCGCAAGCAGGTCGTGAAGGCCGACACCGGGTCGTTCCGGATGGTGGTCGAGCGCGACGGGAAGCAGGTCGGGAGCTACCCGGCGAGCTACGGGCTGGGCTCGGACCCGAACCGCAACACCCGCTCCGGCATCCACGTCGTCACCGAGAAGTTCACCGACAAGCGGATGGTGAGCGCGCAGTACGGCTACGACGTGATGGAGAAGTGGGCCGTGCGGATGAGCAACAACGGCGAGTTCATCCACGCCAACCCGGCGTCGTCGGGAGCGCAGGGCTCGTCGAACGTGACGCACGGCTGCGTCAACCTCTCCCTCGCCGACGCGAAGGCCTACTACGACACCGCGCTCTACGGCGACCCGGTCGAGGTCACCGGCACGCCCGTTCAGCTCTCGCCGAAGGACGGCGACGTCTGGGACTGGACGCTGAGCTGGGAGAAGTGGCAGCAGCTCTCGGCCCTGTGAGTCGAGACCTGTGAGTCGTGCGCGGGGAGTCCGGAGCCGCAAGCTCGGCGCGGGGATCGAGCCGCTCGTCCCGGCGTGACCGGGACCGCGGTTCGCCCGTCGGTGTGACGGGTACGCGTCCGCATGAGCGATCGAACCGTCAGCCCCGAGGACCGGCAGTCCGCCGACGAGCACGCGGCCAGCCGCGCGACGCCGCTGCCCGAGGAGGCCGCCGGCGCGCCGACCACCGGTGACCCGCGGGACAGCGCCGCGGAGATCCTGCGCGAGTCCGAGGAACGGATGGCCGGCGCCGTCTCCGGGGACGAGCCCGGTGACGACGCCGATCAGAACCGTCGCTCGGAGGAGACGCTCTAGTTCGTCCGGTGCGCTCGCGACCCGGAGGCCTGGGCTCGCGGCTTGAGCACGATCTGGTCCAGGTTGACGTGCGAGGGACGGGTCGCGGCGAACGCGATCGTCTCCGCGACGTCGTCCGGGGTCAGCGGGGTGATGCCCTGATAGACCTTCGCCGCGCGCTCCTCGTCGCCCTTGAACCGGACCAGTGAGAAGTCGGTCTCGACCATCCCGGGCAGGATCTCGGTGACCCGGATCGGGCGGCCCAGCAGCTCCCCGCGCAGCGTGCGGTGCAGCATCGCCTGCGCGTGCTTGGCCCCGGTGTAGCCGGCGCCGTTGTCGTAGGGCTCGAGCGCGGCGATCGAGGTGACGGTGATGATGTGCCCGTCGCCGGACGCGTCCAGCTTCGGCAGCAGCGCCTTGGTCAGGCGCAGCGTGCCCATCACGTTCGTCTCCCACATCCAGCGCCAGTCGTCCTCGTCGGCCTCGGCGACCGGGGCCAGGCCCTTCGCGCCGCCGGCGTTGTTGACCAGGAGCTTGACCTCGGGTACGGCGCCGGTGAACGCGGCGACCGAGTCGGCGTCGGTGACGTCGAGAGCGATCGCGGTGCCGTCGATCTCCTTCGCGATCTCCTCGCACTTCTCGACGCGGCGGGCGCCGAGCACCACGTGGAACCCGGCCGCGCCCAGTGCGCGCGCGGTCGAGGCGCCGATCCCGGAGCTCGCGCCGGTGACGACGGCGGTCGGACGGTCGTTCGCAGAAGCCATGCGATCACCCTAGGAGAGCCGCCGTCCCGACGCCGCGCGTGCGCGGCTCGTGCGCGGACATCGCTGCCGGAGCGACGATTTCCGCGCACGGGCAGGTGGTGGACATCGCGATGTCGACGATCGGACATGTCGGCGACAGAGCGTCACCTCCATGGCGCACACGATCGGGCGACGGGGCTTTCTGGGGTGGACGGGTGCGGGCGCGGCGGCCGTGCTGCTGGGCACCGGAGCGTGGAACGCGGACTCCGCGAGCGCCGCGCCGAGGTCGGTGCGCGCCGGGGACTTGTTCACGCTCGGGGTGGCCTCCGGCGACCCGGCCGCGGACTCGGTGGTCCTCTGGACCCGGCTCGCGCCGGACCCGTTGGCCGCCGACGGGCGGGGCGGTATGCCGAACCGTCCGGTGCCGGTGGCCTGGGAGGTCGCCGCCGACGAGTCGATGCGACGGGTCGTGCGCCGCGGGCAGGTGCTCGCCACCCCCGCGCTCGGGCACGCCGTGCACCCCGAGGTGAACGGCCTGGCGCCGGACCGCGAGTACTTCTACCGGTTCAAGGTGCTCGGACCCGGCGGGTCGCTCTCGCCGGTCGGGCGGACCCGCACCACCCCGCGGCCGGGGGACACGCCGTCGTCGCTGGCCTTCGCGTTCGCGTCGTGCCAGAACTGGGCCGACGGCTACTACACCGCCTACGACCACATGGCGCGTGAGGACCTGGACCTGGTCGTGTTCCTCGGCGACTACCTCTACGAGGGCGACATCAAGACCACCAAGCGCGGCCAGGCCGCCCCGGCGAGCGCGGCGAAGGAGCCGACGGACCTCGCCGGCTACCGGTGCCGCTACGGGCTCTACAAGTCCGAGTCGCCGCTGCGGGCCGCGCACGCCCGCTTCCCCTGGATCACCGTGTTCGACGACCACGAGGTCGAGAACAACTGGGCCTCCGACGTCTCGCAGATCGACACCGAGCCCGACCAGGACCGCGCCGTGTTCCGGGCCCGGCGCGCCGCGGCGTTCCAGGCCTACTACGAGCACCTGCCGCTGCGTGCCGCACAGACCCCGAAGGGCCCGGACATGCGGCTCTACCGGCGCCTGTCCTACGGCACGCTGGCCGACTTCACCATGCTCGACACCCGCCAGTACCGCGACGACCAGGCCTGCGGGGACACCGAGACCGCCGACTGCACCGACCGGTTCGACTCCGAGCGCACCATCCTCGGTGCGCCGCAGCGGAAGTGGCTGCTCGACGGGTTCTCCCGCTCGACGGCCCGCTGGCAGGTGCTGGGCAACCAGGCCCCGATGGGGCTCACCGACTCCGACCCCGGACCGGCGACGAAGGTCAACACCGACCCGTGGGACGGCTACGTCGCCGACCGCAACCGCGTCCTCGGCGCGGCCGCCGACCGCGACGTGCGGAACCTCGTCGTGATCACCGGGGACCGGCACCAGAACTACGCCGGTGATCTGCTGCGCTCGTTCGAGCAGCCGGGCTCGCCGGTCGTCGGCTCCGAGTTCGTCGGGACGTCGATCTCCAGCAAGGGCGACGGCGCCGACCTCACCGACCAGATCCGCGGCTACAAGGAGGCGACGCCGACGCTGAAGTTCGTCAACGACCAGCGCGGCTACGTGCGCGTCGACCTCACCCCGGCCGAGTGGCGCAGCTCGTTCCGCGTGATGGACCAGGTCCAGAAGCCGGGCGGGACGATCTCCACCCGGGCGGTCTGGGCGGTCGAGGACGGACGCCCCGGCGTCGTCCCGGGGTGACCTAGTCGGCCCGGCCGCCCTCGACGCCGGTCTGGGCGGTGCGCGAGCCGCGTCGGGCGGCGGCGCGCTGCCAGGTGAACACCGAGACGCCGAACAGGCCGACCCCGACGCCGGCCACACACGTCCAGAAGACCTCGCCCAGCGGTGCGCCGGCGGTCAGCGAGACCACCAGCGCGACAACGGCACCCAGGGCCCACAGGGCCGTCCCCGTGCCGATCACCGGGGGCGAGGAGGTCCATCGGGGTGGCAGGGACGGCGGATCGGTCACGAACGCAGACTAGGGCAGTGATCGGTGTCTAGGGTGTGCGCGTGATCGAGCGCCTCTTCGGTGTCACCGCCCGCGGATCGACCGTTCCCCGAGAGCTGCGCGGGGGACTGGTCACGTTCATGGCGATGGCCTACATCATCGTCCTCAACCCGCTGATCCTCGGATCGATCAGCCCCACCGACCCCTCGGCCAAGGTCGACGCCGTCGGCGGGATCCTGCCGATCGCGCAGGTCGCGGCCGTCACCGCGCTCGTCGCCGGCGTGATGACGATCCTGTTCGGCGTGTTCGCGAACTACCCGTTCGCGATCGCCACCGGACTCGGCATCAACACGCTGCTCGCGGTCACCATCGCACCGCTGATGAGCTGGCCCGAGGCGATGGGCCTGGTCGTCATCGACGGCGTGATCATCGTGCTGCTGGCGGTGACCGGCTTCCGGACGGCGGTGTTCAACGCCGTCCCGACCGAGCTCAAGACGGCGATCGCGGTCGGCATCGGCGCGTTCATCGCGATGATCGGGCTGGTCGACGCCGGGTTCGTGCGCCGGCTGCCGGACGCGGCGAACACGACGGTGCCGGTGTCGCTGGGCATCGACGGGTCGATCGCGTCCTGGCCGACGGCCGTGTTCGTGCTGGGTCTGCTCATCATGGGCGTGCTGGTGGCGCGCAACGTGCGGGCGGCGATCCTGATCGGCGTCGTGATCAACACCGTGATCGCGATCGTGGTCGAGGCGATCTTCCAGGTCGGTCCCTCGGCCGGGACGAACCCGAAGGGCTGGTCGCTCTCGGTCCCGGCGATCCCGGACACCGTCGTCGGCGTCCCGGACCTGTCGCTGGTCGGCAACGTCTCGTTCGGGGCGTTCTCCCGGCTCGACCTGATCACCGTCGTCCTGCTGATCTTCACGCTGGTGCTGGCGAACTTCTTCGACGCGATGGGCACGCTGACCGGTCTCGGCCAGCAGGCCGGACTGACCGACAAGGACGGCAAGCTGCCGAACGTCGGGAAGGCGCTGGTCGTCGAGGGTGCGGGTGCGGTGGCCGGTGGTGTCGGGTCGGCGTCGTCGAACACGCTGTTCGTGGAGTCCGCCGCGGGCGTCGCCGAGGGCGCCCGGACGGGTCTGGCGAACCTGCTCACCGGAGTGCTATTCCTGGCCGCGATGTTCTTCACGCCGCTCTACGCGATCGTGCCGGTCGAGGCCGCGGCGCCGGCGTTGGTCGTGATCGGCGCGATGATGTTCCGCCAGATCACCGCGATCGACCTGTCCGATCTGCGGATCGCGATCCCGGCGTTCCTGACCGTGGTGGTCATGCCGTTCACGTACTCGATCGCGAACGGGATCGGAGCCGGGTTCATCAGCTACGTCGTGCTGGCCGCGGCGACCGGGCGGGCGAGGTCCGTGCACCCGCTGATGTGGGTCGTGGCGGTCGCGTTCGTCGGCTACTTCGCGGTGGGCCCGCTGCGCTCGCTGTTCGTGTGACCGGGGTCGTCGCGAGAACGGTCTTGACCGGACAGCGTAGGTTAGGCTAACTTCAACGAGTCGCTTCGTGGTGGGAGCGGCGCGTCAGTTCGGGACAGAGAAGGCCCCGGCCCCACCGGGCCGGGGCCTTCTCCCTGTGACCCGCATCCGGCCGCCGAGACGGGCGCGGGTACGTCTCCTACAGGCCGTAGATCCGGACCCAGTCGACCTGGAAGTCCAGCTTCTCCGGGGAGCGCTCGTCGAGCGCCGGGATCCAGTCGTCGCCGTAGGGACCGATGTCCTGCTGCATGGCCAGGTGCATCGGGCGCGGCGGGATCGTCTTCCGGTCGGTGGTCCGGAAGACCTCCTTGCCGTCGATGAAGCCCACGATGTGGTCCGGGGTCCACTCGACGGCGTAGTTGTGCCACTGCGTGAAGTCGCCGGTGATCGTCTTACCGACCTGGCTGTTGTCCTCGCCGTAGTGCACGATCACGTGCGACTCCGTGCGGTCCCCCTTCGGGACCTCCATGAAGTTGATCTCGCCGCCCTCGGGCCAGTCCTCGGCGTCCGGCCAGAGCAGGATGACGTCGCCGTAGCCGCTGCCCTTGTTCGTCTTGGCGCGGACCTCCCAGCGCCCGTACTGCTGGCCCTCGCGCCAGGCCATGCCCGCCGAGGTCTTGCCGCGGCTGGTCAGCGTCAGCTTGCCGTCGCCGACGGAGATGTTCTCCGCCTTGTGCCGCCCGACGCCACCGGTGGTCTCCCCGGTGTAGGGGCTCCACAGGTTCCGGTTCAGCGAGGTGCCGTCGAACTCGTCGTTGGCGATCAACGGCCAGTTGTTCTTGACCGCCGCCTCGGCGTCCGACCGGTTCGACGGGTCGAGCGGGGAGCTGGCGGTCGGGCGCAGCTGGTCGTTCATGCCCCCGGGGGCGGGAGGCGCGGGCGGTGCCGCCGCGGGCGTCTCCTGCGAGGAGCCGGCCGGGTCGTGGGTGACCGCGATGCCCAGCACGGCGCCGAGCGCCAGCACCGCGAGCAGCGTGAGTGCGGTCATCAGCGGACGACGACGCCGTCCCGGTTCCTCGTCGGGATCCGGTGGGGACGGACGTGTCGTCTCGGGCGCCTGGGACACGCGGTCTCCCCTCGGGTGCGTTTCGTGCGGACCCGGCACAAACTAGACAGATCCGCCTGTGTCCACGCTGAGAGGATCAGCCGCCGGCCTGCTCCCCGCTCCCGGCCGGTTCCCCGACGCCGCCCGAGGACGCGCCGTCGAGGGCGTACTGCTTGACCCAGTCGACCTGCATCGTCGACTCCTTCGCGCTGTCCCCCTTGGGAAACCAGTCCAGCTGGATGCACAGGTGCATCGGGCCCGGCGGCAGGATCGAGGTGTCGGTGGTCTTCCACCACTCCTTGCCGTCGACGAACGCGGCGATGTGGTCCGGGGTCCACTCGACGGCCCAGTTGTGCCACTGCGTGCCGTCGATCTCGACGTCACCGTCGACCTGGGAGTTGTCCGCGCCGTAGTGCAGGAAGATGTTCGTCTTCTGACGGGTCGGGTCCATCATCTCCATGAAGTCGACCTCACCGCCCTCGGGGAAGTTCTCCGCGTCCGGCCAGAGCAACAGCAGGGCGTTGTACGACGGGTCCGACGCCGGCGCCTTCACCCGCCCCTCCCAGCGGCCGTACTTCTGGCCGGGGTTCCAGGCCATGCCTGCGGTGTTGCCCTCCGAGTCCCCGGTGATCGTCAGGACCCCGTCGGCGATGCTGACGGCGTCCGGGGTCCGGCGGCCGTTGCCGCCGTGCCCGGGGCCGTCGTAGATGCTCCAGCCCTCGGTCCCGCCGGTGAAGTCGTCGGAGCGGACGGGGTTGCCCCAGCCCAGCGACTCCGCCGCGGTCGTGCCCTGCCCGGTGCTCACGCCGGCACCACCGCCGGTGCCAATCGCGGGGGAGTCTGTTCCGTTCGTGGTGCCATCCCCCGATCCTGCATCCGGCGCGGCCCCGGCGCCGGGCGCGTCGCCGGATCTCTTCTTCCCGGCGTCGTCTCCGGCCGGGCCCGCGTCCTCGCCGTCGCCGTCGCCGGTGGAGCCGCCGGCGTCGGTTCCCCCGGAACCACCGCCGGACCCGCTCCCGGAACGCGTGTCGCCGACGTCGCCCTCGCCGGAGCCCGTCCCGCCGGGCGCGGTCCCCGTCCCGGTCCCTCCCGTCCCTGTCCCGCCCGTCCCGCTGCCGGCGCCGTTCTGTCCCGTCCCGGGGGCCGTGCCCTGCTTCGCCTCGCTCCACGAGCCGGACGGGGGAACCGTTGCGACGCCGCCCGCACCCGGCGCGGTCCCGTTCGTGGCCGGGGTGCCGGTCCCGGTGGACGGACTCTGCTGCCCGGTCCCGGTGGACGGGGTGGTGCCGGTGGACGGTGTCGTCCCGGTACCCGTCGAGGGGGCGGGGTTCTTCCCGGTGTCGGGGGTGGTCGGCGTCGTCCCCGGCCCGGTCGACGGCTGCCCGCCGACGGCGGGCGGGGTCGCGGTGTCGCCGGGTTCCACCCCCATCAGCTGCCCGGCCGGGCCGACCACCAGGACCAGGACGGTGACGCCCTTGGCCAGCAGCTTCTTGATCAGTTCCTGGAGTTCGTCGGCGTTCATCTCTCGCGCTCCTGGTTCTCAGCCGTCGCCCGCGGGGAGCGCGGGGGTGTCGGCGGTGTCGGGGGTCTCCGCCACGACCAGCCAGCGGCCGTCGGGCTGGCGGTGGACGACGATCTGGGTGCGCAGGCGTGCGGTGCGGACGGACTCGCCCGGTGCGCCGGTCGACGTCGCGACGCTCGCCAGGTAGGCCCTGCGGGTCCCGTCCGGTGCGGCCGCCGACGGCGTCAGGCCCTCGACGACGGCGACCCGGCGGGCTCCCGGAGCCGGCGCGTCGAGCACCGGCACGCCCACGACGGCGGGCGGGCTGCCCGGCTCGGCGTAGCGGACGGCGTCGCGCCGGGTCCGGCCCGCGTCGCCGGGCGCCGCCCCGTACGCGGCGACGAGGTAGGCGCGGGCGACGGCGTCCGGCTCGGACGGCACCGCGTACCCGACGGCCGCGGGCTCGTCGCCGCGGTCGACGTCCGGGCCGCCGAGGGCGGCGCGGTCCTCGGAGCTCAGCACCGTGTCCGGCGGGTCCGCCCCGCCGAGCAGCCACATCGTCCCGCCGACGGCGGCGAGCACCAGCACGAGCGAGACCAGGACCGAGAGGTGGCGGTGCACGGGGCGGGTCATCCGTTCACTCCGCGAAGCTCACGTGCACGTGGTCGTAGTGGCCGCCCGTCGGGTCCTTCGTGTCGTAGACCCCGCCCCCGGTGTAGCGACGGCCCCAGCCGCTGCCGTCGCCCTTCACCGAGGGGTCCCAGTAGCGGCCCTGCCAGATCAGGTACTTGACCTTCAACGGCGCGGCGTTGGCCTCGAACCAGCGCGCGATCTGCCAGCCGTGGTCGAGATCGGCACCCTTCGGGAAGGTGCCCGCGGTGCCCGGGAACAGGTCGCATGCGCGGCCCTTCGGATGGTCGCTGGTCGGGTTCCAGGCGTGCTCGTCCCAGCAGCCCGCCTTCTTCACCACGGGCCCGCCGTCCAGCCCGCCGAACACGGCCTCGGCCGCCTCCAGGCCGTGCCGGGTCGCGCCGGTCAGGCAGCCCTCCCCGCGCGTCGGGTCGGGTGGTGCGCAGGCCGTCTTCCCGCCGGTCCACGCCGCGGCCGGGGCGGAGAGCGACGGCTTCTGCGCCGTGCTCCCCTTCGCTGCGCCGCTCTGTTTCTGCGCGGACTTGGGCTTCTGTGCCGACTCGGGCTTCTGGGCGGACTCGGGCCGCTGGGCGCCGCGCCGCGCCGTGTCGGCCGAGGTCCCCCGGTCGTCGGCCGGGGTGACGCCGGTCGGTGCGCCGCCGGTGGCGTACTCGGCCAGGTTCGCGTGCACCGCGTCCAGGTAGCGCCGGACCGCCGTGCTGCAGGCCTGCGAGCACCCGGCCTCGCCGGCCGCGGGCACCCCCGTGTCGCTCCCGGTCACCCGACGGCACCCGGCGATGTGGCAGACCAGCATCGCGTCGAGCACCGACACCTGTTTCGCGTGCGTGGCCAGGTGCCCGGCGACGGCCCGCAACGTCGAGCACATCCACGGCACCGCGATCCGCAGGTGCGCCGACGGGTCGGTGACGTCCGGATCCGGCCACGGCTTGCCTCCGGCGGCCGTCCACGTCCGCTCCCCGAGCTGGAACAGCCCGAGCGCGTCGCCGGTACGCAGGTCCGGGTCCCAGCCCGACTCCGCCTGCACCTGCGCGACGACCCACACCGGCGGCAGCTCCGGGCAGTACCCCGCGGTCAGCTCCTCGATCTCGGGCAGCGACTCCCGCGCCTGCGCCGGGACCTTCGTGGTGTCGACGCCGGAGGTGGAGCTCTCCGGCTCGTCGCCCTGGGCCGGCGCCGCGCCGAACAGCAGGACGGCCAGGATCGCCAGCAGCGCGCCCGCGAGCGCGACGGCGGTGGGCCGGGTCGTGGACGGCCCCGAGGTCGGCGACATCGTTCACCACGCGAGCCCGGTCGCCACCGGGACGGACCATCCCGGGCGTCGCCCGCCGGTCTCCGGTTCGGGCGGCCCGATCCGGACGCCACGGACCGGCCGCAACGGACCGGTGACCCCGTCGGTCCCGGCGTCGGCGCGTTCGAGGCGCCCGCCCGCGGTCAGGGCCTCGACGATCCGGGTCAGCGCCCGCGCGTAGTCCCGCACCGGTTCGGGCAGGTCGTCGGCCGGGAGCGTGAGCAGCGACGTCGCCTCGGCGAGCGGGTCGCCGACCAGCGGCCAATGCAGGACGCGGGGGAGCAGTACGAGCGCGGCCCACCCGGCGGCGCCGTCGCGCAGCCGGTCGGCCAGCGGGCCCTCGGATGTGTCCGCGCCGTCCGTGGTGACCGCGAGGACGGGGTGGCCGGCACCCGGCGTCGCGGGGGCGATCCGCGCCGCCCGCTCCAGCCCGGACACGCTCGCCCGGCACACGACGACGTCCGGCAGCCGCGCCGCCCCGCCGACCGGGCCGAGGTCGCGTCCGCGCAGGGCGTGCGCGACGGTGCTGGTGCCGACGCCGCCCGCCAGACCGCCGACGGTCGGGGCCCGCAGCGCGCTCACCGCGCGCCTCCGCGCAGGGCGGCGATCGACAGTGGCGACGGTGCCCCGTCGTCCTGCTGCCGGTCGGCGTCCGCGGGGTGCGCCTCACCCGCGTCGACGACGAGCTCGTCACCGTCGAGGACGACCGCGACGCCGAGACGGACCCAGCGCGACGCCAGGCCACGCCAGCCCCGCGCGGTCGCCGGTGGGGCCGCGGCGGGCTCGCCGAGGAGCTCGTCGGGGTCGGTCTCCGGCCGGCCGGGTCCGCGCTGGTCGACGCGCCGGTACGGCGTGACGCGCACCCGGACGTCGACGACCACGCGCCCGTCGCCGTCGGGGGTGACGCGGCCGGGTAGCACCATCTCCGTGCGCTGGCGGCCCTGCCCGGACCAGCCCAGCAGCGCCCGGTCGGCCCGCGGGCCGGGGAGGTGAGTGGCCAGGGCCCGGCCGCGGCGCTCCGGGTCGTCCTCGTCCCAGGACAGGTAGTCGGCGGCGAACGCGGCGGCCAGTGCCGCGGCCTCGGCGGGGTCGGGTGCGGGAGTCGCGGCGGCGGTCGTGGGCACCGCTGCGGGAACCGGGTCGGACGTGGGTGTGGCGGTCTCGGCGCAGGGGCTCGTGGTGACCGGGACCGGGGGAGCGGCGGCAGCGGGGCCGTGCCCGTCGGCCCCCGGCGTCGTGGCGGGGCGGGACGCGGGAGCCTCGGTGACCGGGGCGGACCAGGCGGCCCACCCGGTCGCCTGGATCGACGCACCCCAGCCCGCGGCGACGTCACCCCGGAGGTCGGGCGACGGTGCCGCCGACGTGTCCGGGCTCGACGGCGGGCCCCACCCGGCCCAGGACGACGGCGGAGAGGGCTCGCTCACCGGCCCCACCACCGGCGGCACCGGTGGGAAGCCGAACGGGTCCGTCACCGGGTCGGCGTCGGCCGTCTCGTCGGCGACGGGGTCGGGACGGCGCGGCGTCCACACGGCCGGGAGCGCGGCTCGGGTGGCCGGATCGGGAACCGGGTCGGCCGGTGCCGTCCGGGACCCGCCGGACGGGGGTCCCGCCACCCGGGTGATCGAGGATGCGCCGGACGGGGACCCGCCGTCCGGCGCTGGCCCGGCGGACGGACGGGCCGGGCGCGACGCGTCCCCGGGTGCACCCGGCCGCGCCGCCGGAGCCGGGGGCGGGTCGTCGAGCCAGGGGTCGGGGCCGTCGGAACGCGTGGTCCGCGAGCGGCGGAAGCGCGACATCGTGGTCACCGGGCCCGGCCGCGTGCAGTGGCGGCCCTCGGGTACGGCGCGACGGCCGTCGACGGCGTCGCGCCCGGGTGCTGGTCCATGATCCTCCGTCCGGGGCCGCCGGGGGAGTCACGGGCGGCGCGGAGGAGGACGTTAAGGAGCCGGACGCGCCCCGGTGGGCGCTCCGGACAAGGGCTTCGCGATGGCGAACGCGGCGATGGCGAACACAGCGGTGGGGACGGACCCCGCAGGGATCAGTCCGGGATCTCCCACGTGTGCACCGGAACGTTGGCCGCGGACGCGGCGACGTAGCGCTCGACCATCCCGTAGAGCGCCTTCGGCCGGTCCAGGCCGCGCTCCTCGAGCGCGGCGACCGTGTCGACCTGCCACGACGAGCCCGTCTGCCGCGTGACGCAGCGGCGCTCGAGCACCGTCAGATAGCGGTCGCAGACGGCACCGCTCACGCCCCAGCGAGCCAGGCCCTCGTGCGCGAGCGGCAGCAGCTTGCGCAGCGCGAGCTCGTCCGGACGGATCCACCCGGTGCCCGGCCAGTACAGCGGCGCGTTCATGCCGTGCTTGGCGGCGGTCGTGAAGTTCTCCGCGGCGGCCTCGAACGACACCGTCTTCCACAGCGGCTGTTCGGCCTCGACCAGGGTGCGCAGCAGACCGTAGAAGAACAGGGCGTTCGCGACCATGTCGACGGTCGTCGGCCCGGCCGGGAGCACCCGGTTCTCCAGGCGGACGTGCGGCTCGGAGCCCGAGACGTCGTAGATCGGCCGGTTCCAGCGCCAGATCGTGCCGTTGTGCAGCGTCAGCTCGGGCAGCGCCGGGGCGCCGTGCTCGCGCAGCTGCGTCATCGGGTCGATCTCGCTGGTCACCGGCATGAGCGCCGGGAAGTAGCGGGCGTTCTCGGCGAACAGGTCGAGCACCGAGTCGATCCACCGCTCGCCGAACCACACCCGCGGTCGGACGCCCTGGTTGCGCAGTTCCGGTGTGCGGACGTCGCAGGACTGCTCGAACAGCGGGATCCGGGTCTCGGCCCACAGGTTCGACCCCATCAGGAACGGCGAGTTCGCCCCCAGCCCGAGCTGCACCCCGGCGAGGCACTGCGCCGCGTTCCAGTACTTGCCGAAGTCGGCCGGGGCGACCTGCAGGTGCAGCTGCAGCGACGTGCAGGCGGCCTCCGGGATGATCGTCTCGAAGTCCTCGGCGACGCGTTCGGAGCCGCCGTTGCCGGTGATGTCGATCCGGATCGGCTCGCCGCGGGCGTTGAGCATCTGGTCGTTCAGTGCCCGGTAGCGGTCGTCCGGGGTGATCGACTCGGCGACCATGTGGTCGGTCCGCAGCGTCGGCAGAATCCCGATCATGACCAGCTGGGTGCGCAGGTCGCCGGCCTTCGCCCCGGCGCCGGCGAGCAGGTCCAGGAGCTCGTGCTCGAGGAGACGCCACTCGTCGCCGGGCAGCGGCCGCGGCGGCAGGTTCAGCTCCAGGTTCCAGCGGCCGAGCTCGGTCTGGAACTCCTCGGCGTTGATCGTCTCCAGGACGTCGCGGCCGTTCAGCGACGGGGCGAGATCGCCGTCGACGAGGTTGAACTCGATCTCCACGCCCGTCATCGGCTCGGAGTCGGCGAAGGGGTACTCCCGCAGCATCTCCTCGAGCGTGTCCAGGCAGCGCTGGACCTTGATGCGGTATCGCTGTCGGTCGCGACGCGTGAACGTTGTCCGGTCGACGACCTGACCCATGCGAGAACCGACCTCCAAGAGGGGGGGAGCGCCCGGCCAGGACCGGCTCCGGCAGGCGGCACTACACCGTGTCACATCGCTGGATCGAGCGATACCGGCTGACCGGGCGACTGGACGCGGCGGACGGTCGACGTAGTGGGATCATCGGTCCCCGTGGCCATTCTCACCCCCGTGGCGCGGGCCGACGACCCGCGCCTGGACGACTACCGCGACCTCACGACCGCCGACCGGCGTCCCGACCGGCCGGGCGGCCGCGGTCTCGTGATCGCGGAGGGTGTCGTCGTGGTGCGGCGGCTGCTCGACTCGCCGTACCCGATCCGGTCGCTGCTCGGGGTCCCGCGACGCCTGGACGAGCTCTCCGGCGACCTCGAGCGGGTCGACGTCCCGGCCTACGCCACCGACGCCGACGTGATGGCCGAGGCCGTCGGGTTCCACCTCAACCGCGGGGTACTGGCCGTCGCCGACCGCGCCGACGTCCCGGACCCGGCACAGCTGGCCGCCCGGGCCCGCGTGCTGGCCGTCTGCGAGGGGGTCGGTGACCACGAGAACCTGGGATCGCTGTTCCGGAACGCGGCAGCGCTCGGCGTCGACGGGATCCTGCTCGGGCCCTACTGCTCGGACCCGCTCTACCGGCGCAGCGTCCGGGTCTCGATGGGGCACGTACTGCGGGTGCCGTTCGCGCCCCTGCCCGGGCCGTGGCCCGCATCGCTGTCCCTGCTGCGCGACGCCGGCCTGACGGTCGCCGCCCTCACTCCCGACCCGGGCGCCGTCCCGCTGGCCCGAGCGGGCCTCTCCGGGCGTCGTACGGCCCTCCTGCTGGGCGCCGAGGGACCCGGGTTGACCGACGAGGCCCTCGCCGCCGCGGACGTCCGCGTCCGGATCCCGATGTCCACCGGTGTCGACTCGCTCAACGTCGCCACCGCCGCCGCGGTCGCCTTCCACGCGATCACCGGCGACGACTGAACCGTCCGCGCCCGGCCCGCCGCCGCCCCGCGCCCGGCTCGCCGCCGCCCCGCGCCCGGCCCTGCCGCCGCCTCGCGCCCGACTCGCCGCCGCCCCGCGCCCGGCCCCCGCTCCCGCGCCGAGTGCGTTCCCGCGCGCCTGCCACGTTCCCGCCCGCCACGTTCTCGCGCGCCGAGCCTGTCGACGCGCGCCGAAGAGGTTGTCGCGCGCCGAGCACGTCGACGCGCACCTCACCGCGTGCGCGTTGCCGTGGGGAGCGCGCGTCGGGGTGGGGAGCGCGCGTCCGGCGGGGGCGGCACCGGATACGGATCCGGTGCCGGCGCGCAGCGGGGCCGCTCGGGCGGTTCGCTCCCGGGAACTCCGCCGAGATGCGGCTCATCGCGACTTGTCGATCACCGGACGACCGTGGGACGCATCTCGGCGGCGGTCCGGGATGGTTCACGGCCTCAACCCGGTCGCGTACGGACCGGCCTCCCGCGTGCCGCGACGGGCGCGGGACCACCGAACCGTGCGCGGTCCGGCCGTACGGCGGACCGACCCGGGGTCGTCCCGGGGCGGAGGAGTTCTCAGCGCTGTCCGCGGACCCCGAGCAGGACCTCGTCCCAGGACGGCATGACCGGCTTGCCCTTCTTGGTCCGCGGCCGGGCGGCCGGGCGCGCGCCCGGCGCAGGCTTGGCGGCCTCGGCCTCGGCGGTCTCGCCCGGCGTGTCGGCGGCGGCCTCCTCGTCGGCGGGAGCGACGGACGCGGCGGGCTCGGACACGGCGGTGGACCCGGTCGTGCCGGGCTCGGTCGTGCCGGACCTGATCGCGGCGGGCTCCTTCTCCCACGGCGGCGTCGCGGGGGCAGCCGGCTCGGCGGGAGCGGATGAGGACGCCGTCTCGGCCGGTGACTCGCCAGGAGCGGGCGCCGCGGACGCGGCCGGGATCTCCGCCCGGTCGGCCACCGGTATGCCGTCGGCCCGGGGTGGACGTTCCTGCGCCGCGGGACGCGACGACTCGGCGGGACGCGACGACTCAGCCGGACGCGACGACTCGGCGGACTGCGATTCGGCGGGGCGGGACGACTCGGCAGGCCGCGAGGGCTCGGTCGGGCGCGGCGGCTCGGCAGGCCGCGAGGTCTCGACCGAACGCGACGGCTCGGCCGGGCGGGATGTCTCGGCCGGACGCGACGGGATCGGCGACCCGGCGTAGGCGCTCGCACCGCGGGCGGTCTGCTCGGTCTGCTCCTCGGTCTCGCGCTGACGCGAGCCGTGGGTCGGGGCCGGCGGGCTGGACCGGCGCTGCTCCGGGGCGATCCCGCCACGAGCGGGGCGCGGGTCACCCGACGCGCGGGCCTCCCCGGCGGCGGCCCGGACGTGCTCGGGCGTCGGGGCGGGCTCCGGCTCCTCGTCCCGGGCGATGTCGATCACCGGGCCGAGCGGGCGGAGCGGGCGGGCCGGCAGACCCTCGACCAGGTCGCTGGCGTGCTCGTCGAGCGCGACGACGGTCCCGCCGTTCGCGCCGGGCTGGAAGGCCCAGTGCGCGGCGTTGTCCGAGTGCCCGGCGTGCCAGGACAGCGCGACGACCCACTTGCCGTCGTCGCCCTTCCAGGAGTCCCAGGCGGCCTCGACGTAGTCCTGCCCGCGCAGGCCGAACGTGTAGGCGACGGTCTCTCCGAGCGTCCGGACGTCGGGGCCGTCGGTGCGCTGCGGGTGGGCGCCCTGGGCGAGCTCCGCGGTGCGGGAGCGTTCCAGCAGCACCGGGTAGGCGAACCGCTCGATCTTCTGGACCGGCACCCCGGCGGCTGCGGCGACCTGCTCGACCGAGGCACCGCCCCGGATGCGTGCCTGGATCTCCCGTGGGCGCAACTGACTCTCCAACTCGATCGCGATCTGGCCGAGCCGGGTCACGTCACCCCGGGCGGCAGCGCGCAGCTGCTCGTCGGCCTGCACGGTGTAGCGCTCGCGACGGCCCGGGTCCTCGAGGACGACGGCACCGTCCCCGGTCACCCCGACGACCCGCAACGCGCGCATCGATCTGCCCTCCCGCTTTCGTCCCCGTCCGGGTGACGGTAGATGGCCGGACCCCGGCATCGGGTGAGGCGCGCCGACGCGGGATTTGCCTGGTCGACGACGGTCACCGGATCCGGGGTGTCACTGTTCTCACGGAACGTACGCAGAATTGCACGTCGCGTCAGATCTGGGGCAGTTGGGGTTCATGTGGCTGATGTGACTACAGCGGGTTGACCAGGGGTTCCCTGGACACACGACGGCCGGGCCTCCCGAAGGATGACCCGGCCGTGTGTCGGTGAAGGGCTCAGCCCAGCTGCTCGACCACCCAGTCGATGCAGGAGATCAGCGCCGAGACGTCGTCCGGCTCGACGGCCGGGAACATCCCGACCCGCAGCTGGTTGCGGCCCAGCTTGCGGTACGGCTCGGTGTCCACGACGCCATTCGCGCGGAGGACCTTCGCGATCGCGGCGGCGTCCACCGCGTCGTCGAAGTCGATGGTGCCGACCACCTGGCTGCGGTGCGCCGGCTCGGAGACGAACGGCGTGGCGAAGGTGCTCTTGTCGGCCCAGCCGTAGAGCCGGTCCGAGGAGTCGCGGGTGCGTGCCACGCAGCCGTCGAGCCCGCCCAGGCCGTTCATCCAGTCGACCTGCTCGGCGAGCAGGAACAGGGTGGCCACCGCCGGGGTGTTGTAGGTCTGGTCCTTGCCGGAGTTGTCCACCGCGGTGGTCAGCGACAGGAACGGCGGGATCCAGCGGTCGGAGGCGCCCAGCTCGGCGACGCGCTCCAGCGCGGCCGGGCTCATCAGCGCGATCCACAGGCCGCCGTCGGAGGCGAAGCCCTTCTGCGGGGCGAAGTAGTAGACGTCGGCCTGGTTCAGGTCGACCGGGAGGCCGCCCGCGCCGGACGTCGCGTCGATCGTGACGAGCTGGTCCGCGGTCGCGCCCTCGGGCCGGACGACCGGCACCGAGACGCCGGTCGAGGTCTCGTTGTGCGCCCAGGCCAGGACGTCGGCCGAGGGGTCCGTGGCCGGCTCCGGCGCGCTGCCGGCGTCCGCGGAGACCACGATCGGGTCGGCCAGGAACGGCGCACCCTTCGTGCTCTCGGCGAACTTGGCGGAGAACTCGCCGTAGGTCAGGTGCAGCGAGCGCTCGCGGACGAGACCGAAGGCGGCGGCGTCCCAGAACGCCGTCGAACCGCCGTTGCCCAGCACGACCTCGTAGCCGTCGGGCAGCGAGAACAGCTCGGACAGACCGGAGCGGACACGCCCGACCAGCGACTTCACCGGCTTCTGCCGGTGCGAGGTGCCCAGCAGCGACGAACCGGAGGCGGCCAGGGCGGCCAGCTGCTCGGGGCGGACCTTGGACGGTCCGCAGCCGAAGCGGCCGTCCGACGGCAGGAGATCGGCGGGGATCTTCAGATCGGTGGGGATCGAGGTCACGGCCTCCAGTGTTGCAGCCCGCATCCGCGCCGCCACCCGCGCGGTGCGCGGGAGCACAGACGGGATCAGCCGTCCGCCGGGGCCCGGTGCGCGCGCCGATAGGCCAGCGGCGACATCCCGATCTCGGCGCCCAGGTGCATCCGCATCGACGCCGGGCTGCCGAACCCCGCCCGGGCGGCGAGCCGGTCCACGGGGAGATCGGTGGTCTCCAGCAGCCGTCGTGCCAGCTCGACCCGTCGTGCGGCGAGCCAGCGCGACGGGCTGAGCCCGGTCTCGGCACGGAACCGGCGGGTGAACGTGCGCTCGCTCATCGACGCCCCTTCGGCCAGCTCCGCCAGGGTCAGGGGCCGGTCGAGGTTCTGCAACGCCCAGGCGCGCGCGGCCGCGGTCCCCGGGCCCTCCTCGTGCGGGACCGGGCGCTCCACGAACTGCGACTGCCCGCCCTCCCGCCATGGCGCGACGACGTTGCGCCGCGCCACCGACGCGGCCACCTCGGCCCCGTGGTCACGGCGGATCAGGTGCAGGCACAGGTCGATACCGGCTGCGTTGCCGGCCGAGGTGAGGACGTCGCCGTCGTCCACGAACAGCACGTCGGGGTTCAGCCGGACCTGCGGGAACAGTCGCCGGAAGCGGTTGGTGAACAGCCAGTGCGTGGTGGCCGGGCGCCCGTCGAGAAGGCCGGCCGCGGCGAGGGCGAACGCCCCGGTGCAGATCGACATCACCCGGGCCCGTCCGTTCGCGTCGCGCAGCAGCGCGGCGACCGCGGGATCCGGCTCGCCGTCGCGGATCGTCGCGGTGCCGCGGGACGCGGGCACGACCAGGGTGCCGGCGTCGGTGAACGCCTCCGGGCCGTGCTCGGGCTGCACCGCCCAGCCGTCGGAGGTCCGGACCGGTCCACCGTCGAGCGAGGCCACCCGCACGTCGTAGAGCGCGCGTCCGTCGTCGTCCAGGGCACCGCCGAGGATCCGGCCCGGGATGGCGAGCTCGAACGCGATGACCTCCGGCGAGGCCAGCACGGCGACCCGATGGGCACGTGTCCGGTCGTCGGCCATGGCTGAATCTTGACATATATCGGCCGTCCGGCCACTTCCCTGCGGTGACGCGGGGGAGAACAGTGAGCCGGGTGAGCGACCTCCGTGACCCCGCGCCCGCCGACGTGCCCGCCCGCCGCCGGCGGATCCACCCGGCGTGGTGGGCGGCGGGCGCGACGTTCCTCGCGCTGCTCGGCGCGGCCGGGTTCCGGTCGACGCCGGGGGTGATGGTCGAGCCGTTGAACGCGGAGTTCGGCTGGTCGATCGGGGCGATCTCGTTCGCGCTGTCGGTCAACCTGGCCCTGTTCGGGCTGACCGCGCCGTTCGCGGCCGCGCTGATGGAGCGCTTCGGTGTGCGACGGGTGGTGAGCGGCGCGCTCGTGATGGTCGCGGTCGGCAGCGGGCTCACCGTGTTCATGACGTCGGTCTGGCAGCTCGTCCTGCTGTGGGGCGTCGTCGTCGGCCTCGGCACCGGGTCGATGGCGATGGCGCTGGTGGCGACCGTCGTCGGGCGCTGGTTCGTCGCCCGGCGCGGTCTGGTCTCCGGGATCCTCACCGCGGCGACCGCGACCGGGCAGCTGATCTTCCTCCCGGTGATCGCCGCGATCGTCACGACCGACGGCTGGCGCCCGGCCGCGCTCACGATCTCCGCCGCGGCGCTCCTCGTCGTCCCGGTGGTGCTGCTGATGCTGCGCGACCGCCCGTCCGACGTCGGGGTGCTGCCCTACGGGGGCACCGCCGAGGACGTCGTCGCCGCCCCGCCCCGCAGCGGGGTCGCGGTGATGGCGGTCCGGGCGCTGGGCTCCGCGCTCCGGGTGCGCACGTTCTGGCTGCTCGTCGGCGGGTTCTTCGTCTGCGGCGCGACGACGGCCGGGCTGATCCAGTCGCACTTCGTCCCGGCCGCGCACGACCACGGCATGCCGGCGACGACGGCCGCGAGCCTGCTCGCCGTCGTCGGGATCTTCGACCTGGTCGGGACGGTCGCGTCCGGGTGGCTGACCGACCGCTACGACCCGCGGATCCTGCTGGCCGTCTACTACGGACTGCGCGCGGTCTCGCTGGCGCTGCTCCCGCCGCTGTTCGGCTCGGACCTCAACGCCAGCATGTTCGCCTTCGTCATCTTCTACGGCCTGGACTGGGTGGCGACCGTCCCGCCGACCCTGGCGCTGTGCCGGGAGGTCTTCGGGCCGTCCGCGCCGATGGTGTTCGGCTGGATCTTCGCCTCGCACCAGCTCGGTGCGGCGTTCGCGGCCCTGGTCGCCGGGCTGGTGCGCGACGCGCTGGGCAGCTACGACGCCGCCTGGTTCGGCGGGGCGGTGCTGTGCGTGGTGGCCGCGGGCCTCTCGATCGCGATCCGGAAGACCCCGCGCCCGGCGCCCGTCATCGGGTGAGTGTCCCGGTCGATCCGGGACACCGGTCCGATGCGCCCGGGACGGTCCCCGGGGTCGACTCGGTCCCGCACGCCCACCGCGACGGGACGGGGCCGACGATGCTCGCCGACAGCTGGACCAGTCCGATCACCACCACCTCCGGGACCTGGCGTGGGCTGCTGATGTTCTGCGCCGGCGCGATGCTCGTCGCGACCGCCGCCCTGCAGGCGGTGGGTCGCTTCGTCGGGTTCCCGTCGCTGGTCGTCGTCGGTCTCGCGATGCTGGTCGGGCTCGCCCTGCTCGCGATCCGGCAGGCGTTCCTGATCGTCACGGTGCTCGCGGTCCTGGTGGGCAGCACGCTCTACCTGACTCCGGCCGTCGACCAGACCCGGCCCGGTGACCTGCGGGTGGCCCGGGAACGGACGGGGTGGGGACTGTTCACCGACCGGGCCGGACGGGTGATGACCCCCGCCGTCCTCACCGCGGAGCCCGGCCCGGTCGCGATCGCGGTCACCAACACCGACCCGCTCGTCGGGGCGACGTTCGACATCGACGAGCTGGACGTGCACGTCCGCATCGCGCCGGGGAGCTCGGTCCGCGTCGTGGTCGACGCCCCGCCCGGGCGGTACCGCTTCTCCGACGACACGTTCCTCGCCGAGGGGGTGCTGGAGGTGCGCTGAGGCCGCGAGGCCTCCCGACTCGTTGGCGAATCGTGTCCCACCGTCCCCCGCGGGACTGCCAGGATGCCGATCACCAGCAGAGCAGCCGGGGGGCTGACATGACCGACACACCCGACCGACCGGGGGACCAGCAGGGATCGGGCGAGGAGCCGGGTCCGGAGGACCGGCCCGGCCGGTACCCGCCCTACCCGCAGCAGGGGCACCCGCCGTACCCGCAACCGGGATATGGGACCCCGTACCCGTACCCGGGCCCGCCCCAGCCCGGACACCCCCAGCCCGGCGGCTACCCACAGGCAGGCGGCCATCCACAACCGGGCGGATATCCACAGGGGGCCTGGGGACAACAGCCAGGTTGGGGACAACCGCCCGGCTCCGTGCCCCCGTGGCAGGCCCCGCGGCCCGGCATCGTGCCGCTGGCCCCGTTGAGCGGACCGGACATGCTGACCGGCGCGCTGCGCTACATCCGCTCGCACTGGGTGGTCACGCTCGTCCCGTCGGCGGTGGTGATGCTGGTGCTGGTGGCGGCCCAGCTGCTGCTGCAGTTCCGGATCGTCGGGTTGGTCAACGCGGCGGAGAACGGTGCCTCGGCCGACGCCCTGGGCGCGGCTTTCCTGGCCGAGTTCCTCTGGACCATCGGCCTCGTCGTGGTGCTCTCGCTCGTGCTGTACCCGCTCGTGCTGTCGATGCTCTACGGCGTGCTGGTCCCGGCCGTGCTCGGCCGGACGGTGCCGTTCGGGCAGGCGCTGAGGGAGGGGCTCCGCAGGGTCCCGTCGATGCTGGGGCTCTACCTCGTGATCACCGTGCTCGGACTCGTGGTGGTCGGCGTCGGGATCTCACTGGCGGTGCTGATCGGCGTCGCCGGCGACGGCTCCGGGCTCGCGATCCTCGCCGCCGTCCTGGTCGGGATCGCCGCCTACGCCGCGTGGTTCTGGATCGCGGTGACGCTCATGCTCGCGCCGCCGGCCCTGGTCGTGGAGGGGGGCGGGGTCGGCACGGCGCTGGCGCGGTCGCGGGCCCTGGTGCGCGGCGCATGGTGGCGCACGTTCGGGATCCTGCTGCTGGGCGTCCTCGTCGTGGTGGCGTTCAGCGTCCTGGTCAGCATCCCGACCAGCCTGCTCGGCGCCGGGACGATGACGTCGGCGATCTCCGCCTCTCCGGGGGAGGTGCCGTCCCTGGCGGCGTTCGGGACCTACTTCGTCATCCTCGGGATCGGGTCGTGGATCGTCGGCACCGTCTCGATGCCGATCGTCGCCGGGGTGACCGGTCTGATCTACCTGGACCGCCGGATGCGGACCGAGGGCTTCGCACAGGAGCTCGCCGCACAGGCCGGGACACCGGGGGCGTAGACGCGGGCCGCCGGAGCGGGTACCTCTAGTGATCGCCGACGACCGACGAGGAGTGACCGTGACGGTGACCGCCGACGACCTGAAGCGCATCGGGAGCGATCTCAATCGGCCCGAGTCCGTCTTGGCCACGGCGGCCGGGGACCTCTACACCAGCAACGCCGACGGCGGCGTCAGCCACATCCGCCCCGACGGCGGCCAGACCCGCTACCTCGGTACGACGGCCGACCTGCCCGACGGGCTGCACCCGAACGGGATCGCGCTGGAGGCCGACGGCTCGTTCCTGATCGCCCACCTCGGGCAGGGTGAGCGGGAGGGCGGGGTGTTCCGGCTGCAGCGCGACGGGCAGCTGACGCCGGAGCTGCGCGAGGTCGACGGCGTCGCACTGCCCCCGACCAACCACGTCACCCGGGACCACCGGGGGCGCCTGTGGATCACCGTGTCCACCACGGTGCACCCGCGCGACACCGACTTCACCGCGGACGCGAAGAGCGGCTTCGTGGTGTTCGACGACGGCCGCGGCCCGCGGATCGTCGCCGACGGGCTGGGCTACACCAACGAGTGCCTCCCGTCCCCGGACGGACGCTGGCTCTACGTGAACGAGACGTTCACCAAGCGGCTCTCCCGCTTCCCGCTCTCGGAGTCCGGCGAGCCCGGGCCCAAGGAGGTCCTCGCCGAGTTCGGGCCCGGCGAGTTCCCGGACGGCCTCGCGCTCGACGTCGACGGCGGGGTCTGGGAGGCGTGCGTCGTCTCCAACCGGGTGATCCGGGTCCTCCCCGACGGCACGAAGGAGACCTGGCTGAACACCGCCGACCGCGGGCACGTCGAGGGCGTGGAGGAGGCCTGGCTGTCCGGGCGGATGCGCGCCGCGCACATCGGCGGGCGCGGCGGGTTCTCCCCGCTCGGCCAGGTGTCGTCGCTGGCCTTCGCCGGTCCGAAGCGCCGGACGCTCGTGCTCGGCTCCCTGCGCAACCCGTACCTGGTCTCCGCCCCGGCCCCGGTCGCCGGCGTGGAGCCGCCGCACTGGAACGTCACGGCCTGAGACGACGGGAGGCCCCTCCGGACCGTGTCCGGAGGGGCCTCCCGCGTACGGCGTCGGGTCAGGGGGTGCCGACCAGGTCCCAGCCCTCGACGTCCTGCGGCGAACGCGGGCCCGGTCCGATGTACTGCGCGGACGGGCGGACCAGCTTGTTCTCCCGCTTCTGCTCCATGATGTGCGCCGACCAGCCCGCGGTCCGGGCGCTGGTGAACATCGCCGGCATCATGTGCGGCGGGACCTTCGCGAAGTCCAGGATGACCGCGGCCCAGAACTCGACGTTGGTCTCGATCGGGTGGTCCGGACGGCGCTCCCGCAGGATCGTCAGCGCGGCCTTCTCCAGCGCGGCGGCCACCTCGAAGCGCGGCGCGTCGAGCTCCTGGCAGGTACGGCGCAGCACGCGGGCGCGCGGGTCCTCGGCCCGGTAGACCCGGTGCCCGAAACCCATCAGCTTCTCCTTGCGGTCCAGGATGCCGCGGACCAGCGAGTCCGCGTCCCCGGTGCGCTCGGTCTCGTCGATCATCGGCAGCACCCGGGCCGGCGCGCCGCCGTGCAGGGGGCCGGACATCGCGCCGATCGCGCCGGACAGCGAGGCCGCGACGTCGGCGCCGGTGGAGGCGATCACGCGTGCGGTGAAGGTGGAGGCGTTCATGCCGTGCTCGGCGGCCGAGACCCAGTAGGCGTCGACGGCCTTGACGTGCGCCGGGTCGGGCTCGCCGCGCCAGCGCGTCATGAAGCGCTCGGTGATCGTCGAGCACTCGTCGATCCGGGACTGCGGCACGGCCGGGACGCCGATCCCGCGCGCGGACTGCGCGACGTAGGACAGCGCCATCACCGAGGCGCGGGCGAGGTTCTCGCGGGCCTCGGCCTGATCGATGTCGAGCAGCGGGCGGTAGCCCCAGTACGGGGCGAGCATGGCCAGCGCGGCCTGCACGTCGACCCGGACGTCACCGGTGTGCACCGGCAGCGGGAACGGCTCGGCGGGCGGCAGGCCGTGGCCGAAACGGCCGTCGACGAGCAGGGCCCACACGTTGCCGAACGTGACCTTGCCGGCCAGGTCCTCGATGTCGACGCCGCGGTAGCGCAGCGCGCCGCCGTCCTTGTCCGGTTCGGCGATCTCGGTGCGGAACGCGACGTGGCCCTCGAGGCCCGACTTGAAGCCGGGCGGCGGCGGGGGTACCTCGGTCTGTGTGGTCGAGGTTTCTGCGGACACCGGGTCTCCTTCGGCTCGGTCCGGTCTGACTGGCGACCGGTGGACGCGGGTGCCGCGGCCGACGACGGTGCCGGGGTCCGGACGTCCGCTGTGCACGGGCGCCGAACCAGCGCCACCTTCCTCCGGGCGGCACCGCGCGAGCAACGCGGCAGGCCGTGTCCTCCGTCACGAGCTGCTCCGATGTCACCCGATGCGGTGATGCGGCCCCCGATCGGCGGGGTGCGTGCGCCGCCGCGGGCACCTACCGTCGCGGCGGTACCCCGTGAGGAGACGCCGATGTCGGACAGCACGCTGGAACGGTCCCTGCCCCGGATGCGGATCGACTACGAGAGCCGCCCCTTCGACGTCGAGGACCTGGCGCCGACCTGGCACGAGCAGCTCGCCGCCTGGATGGACGCCGCCCGGGAGTACGGGGTCGCCGAGCCGAACGCGATGGTGCTGGCCACCGCGGACGAGCACGGCGTCCCGTCCTCGCGCACGGTGCTCTGCAAGGGCCTCGACGAGCGCGGTGTCGTCCTCTACACGAACTACACCTCGCACAAGAGCCGCGACCTGAACCTGACCCGGGTCGCGTCGGTGACGTTCCCGTGGTTCGCCATGCAGCGCCAGGTCCAGGTCATGGGCCGGGTGGAGCGTTGCAGCGACGCCGAGTCCGACGCCTACTGGGCCGAGCGCCCGCGCGGGTCGCAGCTGGGTGCCTGGGCCTCGGCGCAGTCGACCGTGGTCGCCCGGCGCACCGTGCTCGACGACGCGCTGAGCACCGTCACGCAGCGCTTCGCCGACGTCGAGGAGATTCCGCGGCCCCCGCACTGGGGCGGCTGGCGGATCGTGCCGTGGCAGGTCGAGTTCTGGCAGGGCCGCCACGACCGGATGCACGACCGGCTCCGTTTCGAGCTGGGCCGCGACGACGCCTGGCAGGTGCGGCGACTGGCCCCCTGAGGGGCAGTGGTGCAGAACTCCGTGGGCGTCGGGCTTGCGTCGTGTAACTGTGGTCGGCGTGAGCAGCTCTGACCCGAACGGTCCCACCCAGCCGGTCCCCGGCCCGGGCGGCGACGAACCGGTGACCCGCCCGACCGCCGGCGGAGGGGTGACGTCGCGCCTGACCGGCGCGATCCGTGGCGCGTTCGCCGACACCACACCGCTGCGGACGCCGGCCTACCGGCGTCTGTGGACGGCCGGCGTGATCACCGTGATCGGCGCGCAGCTCTCGGTCGTCGCGGTGCCGACGCAGATCTACGCGATGACCGGCTCGTCGGCCTACGTCGGGCTGACGGGCCTGTTCGGCCTGGTCCCGCTCGTGGTGTTCGGGCTCTGGGGCGGCGCGATCGCGGACGCGGTCGACCGGCGGGTGATGCTGCTGTTCACCGGCTCGGGCATCGCGGTCACGTCGCTGGCGCTGTGGGTGGTCTCGGCGTCCGGGGTCGGCAACGTCTGGCTGGTCCTGGTCCTGTTCGCGTTCCAGACGGCGATGCTGGCGATGAACCAGCCGACCCGCAGCGCGGTGATCCCGCGGCTGCTCCCGGCCGACCAGCTGCCCGCCGCGAACGCGCTGAACATGACGGTCGTGCAGCTCGGCGCCGTGATCGGCCCGTTGCTGGCCGGGGTCCTGATCCCGGTCGTCGGGCTGTCGACGCTGTACCTGGTCGACGCCGTGTTCCTGCTGGCGACGCTGTGGGCGACGTGGCGGCTGCCGCCGATGCCCGCGACCCGCGACGCGTCCGGGGCGCGGTCGACGGTCGGGCTCCGGGCGGTGTTCGACGGCTTCCGCTACGTCGGGCTGCACAAGATCCTGCTGGTGTCGTTCCTGATCGACGTCGTCGCGATGGGCTTCGGGATGCCGCGGGTGGTGTTCCCGGAGATCTCGCAGACCGTGTTCGGCGACCCGCCCGGCGGCGGCTTCGCGCTCGGCCTGCTGTTCGCGGCGATCCCGCTCGGGATGGTCGCCGGCGGGGTGCTGTCGGGCTGGCTGCAGCGCGTGGAACGTCAGGGCGTCGCCGTCGTCGCCGCGGTCTGCGTGTGGGGCGTCGGGGTGGCGATCTTCGGGCTCGTCGGCTCGCTGTGGCTGGCCGTGTTCGCGCTGGCCCTGGCCGGTGCCGGGGACCTGGTGAGCTCGGTCTACCGGTCGTCGATGCTGCAGACCGTCGCCACCGACGAGATGCGCGGGCGGATGCAGGGCGTGTTCATCGTCGTCGTGGCCGGGGGCCCGCGGCTGGCCGACCTGTGGCACGGACCGTCCGCGGCCGCGATCGGGCCCGGCCTGACCGCGACGATCGGTGGTGTCGCCGTCGTCGTCGTGACGCTGCTGGTGGTCGCCCGCTTCCCGGAGTTCCTGCGCTACCGCGCCCCGGGGCCGGGCGCATGAGCCCGCGATGGCTGCGCGGGATCCCGCCCGGCACCCGGATCGAGTACGGCGCCGACTACAACCCCGAGCAGTGGCCGCGGGAGGTCTGGCGCGACGACGTCGAGCTGATGCGACGGGCCGGCGTCACGATCGCGACGGTCGGCGTCTTCTCCTGGACCCGCCTGCAACCCGGCCCGGAGGAGTGGGACCTCGCCTGGCTCGACGAGGTGATGGACCTGCTGCACGACGGCGGGATCGCCGTCGACCTGGCCACCGCGACCGCGTCCCCGCCGGCCTGGCTGACCACCGCGCACCCGGAGATCCTCCCGGTCGACGCCGACGGCCGGACGATCTCCCCGGGCGGGCGCCAGCACTGGCGTCCCACCTCGCCGGTGTTCCGCCGGCACGCGCTCGCACTGGTCGAGCGCCTCGCCCGGCGCTACGGCGACCATCCCGCGCTCGTCGCATGGCACGTGAACAACGAGCTGGGCTGCCACAACGTGCACGACTACTCCGACGACGCCGCCGCGGCCTTCCGCGTCTGGCTGCGCGAGCGCCACGGCGACCTCGCGACCCTGAACGAGGCCTGGGGCACCGCGTTCTGGTCGCAGGGCTACCGCGACTGGGACGAGATCCTGCCGCCCCGGCGGACCGCACCGGGCACCGCGCCGAACCCGGGCCAGTCCCTGGACTTCGCCCGGTTCTCCTCCGACGCCCTGCGCGACCACCTGCGAGCCGAGCGGGACCTGCTGCGCTCGATCACCCCGGACGTCCCGGTGACCACGAACTTCATGGTCATGGACAACACCCGTGCGATGGACTACGCGTCCTGGGCCGGTGAGGTCGACATCGTCTCCAACGACCACTATGTGCACCCCGAACCGCTCGGGCGCGACGAGCTGTCGTTCTCCGCCAACCTCACCGGCGGTCTGGCCGGCGGACGGCCGTGGTGGCTGATGGAGCACTCCACGAGCGCGGTGAACTGGCAGCCGGTCAACCACGCCAAGCGCGACGGCGAGCTGGAGCGGGACTCGCTGACCCACCTCGCGCACGGTGCTGACGCGATCTGCTTCTTCCAGTGGCGCCAGTCCGCGGCCGGGGCCGAGCGGTTCCACTCGGCGATGCTGCCGCACGCCGGGGCGGAGTCGACGGTCTTCCGCACGGTCACCGAGCTGGGCGCGACGCTGCGCCGTCTGGCCCCGGTCGCCGGGACGCCGCGGACGCCGGCCCCGGTCGCCCTGCTGTTCGACTGGCCGTCCTGGTGGGCGACCCGCCAGGACTTCCTGCCCAGCTCGCGGCTGGAGTACCGGCGTGAGGCGCTGGCCTGGTACCGGGCGTTCCTCGACGCCGGCGTGCGCGTCGACGTCCTGCCCGCCGGCGCCGACCTGGCCGGCCACCGCCTGGCCGTCGCCCCGATGCTGCACGTCCTCGACCTCCCCGACGCCCGCCGGCTCGCCGGATGGGTGGAGGGCGGCGGGCACCTGGTCGCGACGTACTTCTCGGGGGTCGCCGACTCCCGCGCCCACGTGTACCTCGGCGGCTACCCGGGTGCGCTGCGCGACCTGCTCGGGATCCGGATCGACGAGTTCGCGCCGCTGGCCGAGGGCGAGACCGTCGAGCTGGACGCCTTCGGGCCCGGGGCGGTCTGGACCGACCGGATCGACGCCGTCGGGCCCGGCGTCGAGGTCCTGGCGTCCTACGCGAGCGGCGAGCAGCAGGGACGACCGGCGGTCACCCGTCGCCGCGTGGGGGCCGGTGCGGCCACCTGGGTGTCGACGCAGCTCGGCCGCGACGGGCTGTCGTCGCTGGTCACCGCCCTGCTCCCACCCGGTGTCGGGCCGGAGCTGCCCGCCGCCGTCGCCGGGTCGGTGGAGCTGGTGGTGCGGGGGCCGTACCGGTTCCTCGTCAACCGCACCGACGCCCCGGTCGAGGTCACGCTCGACGGCGACGTCCTGCACGGCCGTGCGACCGCGGACGGCGTCGCCCTGCCGGCGCGCGGCGTGGCCGTGCTGCGACGACCTCCGGACGAGGGGCGGCGCCGGTGACACTGATCGCTGCGTTCTGCGGATTCCGTCGAGCGGACTAGCGTGTCCTGCGAAGCAGACGATCCCCAGCTGTGAGAGGGAACCTCCACATGTCCGACGAGAAGGCCGCCGACTCCGCGGTTCTCCAGTACGACGGCGGCGAGTTCGAGACGACCGTGCACACCCCTACCGAGGGTGCACAGGCCGTCGACGTGAGCAAGCTGCTCGGCAAGACCGGCCTGGTGACCTACGACCCCGGTTTCACCAGCACCGCGGCCTGCTCCTCGGCCATCACCTACATCGACGGTGACGCCGGCATCCTGCGTTACCGCGGCTACCCGATCGACGAGCTGGCCGGCAACTCCTCCTACCTCGAGGTCAGCTACCTGCTCATCTACGGCGAGCTGCCCAGCAAGGACCAGCTCGCCTCGTTCACGAACCGGATCAGCCGGCACACCCTGCTGCATGAGGACCTCAAGCGGTTCTTCGACGGCTTCCCGCGCGACGCGCACCCGATGCCGGTGCTGTCGTCCGCGGTCAGCGCGCTGTCGACCTTCTACCAGGACAGCCTGGACCCGCACGACGAGGACGCCGTCGAGCTCTCGACGGTCCGCCTGATGGCCAAGGTCTTCACGATCGCGGCGTACGCGTACAAGAAGTCGGTCGGCCAGCCGTTCCTCTACCCGGACAACTCGCTGTCGCTGGTGGAGAACTTCCTGCAGATGACGTTCGGGTTCCCGGCCGAGCCCTACGAGCTCGACCAGGACATGGCCAAGGCCCTGGACACGCTGTTGATCCTGCACGCCGACCACGAGCAGAACTGCTCGACCTCGACGGTGCGGCTCGTCGGCTCCAGCCAGGCCAACCTGTTCGCCTCGATCTCGGCCGGCGTCAACGCCCTGTTCGGCCCGCTGCACGGCGGCGCCAACCAGGCGGTCCTGGAGATGCTCACGCAGATCCGCGACCAGGAGGACGGCAACGTCGAGTCGTTCGTCAACCGGGTCAAGAACCGCGAGGACGGCGCCCGCCTGATGGGCTTCGGGCACCGGGTCTACAAGAACTACGACCCGCGCGCGAAGATCGTCAAGCAGCAGGCCGAGACGATCCTCAAGAAGCTCGGGGTCAACGACCCGCTGCTCGACATCGCCATGACGCTCGAGGAGAAGGCTCTCGCCGACGACTACTTCGTCGAGCGCAAGCTGTACCCGAACGTCGACTTCTACACCGGCGTGATCTACCGGGCGATGGGCTTCCCGGTGAAGATGTTCACCGTGCTGTTCGCGCTCGGCCGCCTTCCCGGCTGGATCGCGCACTGGCGCGAGATGATGGACGACCCGCAGAACAAGATCGGTCGCCCGCGTCAGCTCTACACCGGCTCCGCCGAGCGCAACTACGTCTCGCTGGACAAGCGCTGAGCTCCGTCTCGACATAGCCAACGGCACCCTCGTCGGAACCTTTCCGACGAGGGTGCCGTTCGTTCGCCCCGGTTCCGGCCGGGGGTGCCGTTCGCTGAACCGGGTCGAGGCCGGCGGGCGGGGTGGGTGGGGCGCCGATAGCGTCGGCGGATGGCCACCTCCACCGCCGTCGTCTGGTTCCGGCGTGATCTCCGGGTCCACGATCAGCCCACGTTCCTGTCCGCGGCCGACGCCGCCGACCGGTCCCTGGCCCTGTTCGTGCTGGACCCGGCCTTGCTGACTCCCTCCGGCGCGGCGCGGAAGAACTTCCTCTACGGCGCCCTGCGCGAGCTCGACTCCGCGCTCGGCGGGAAGCTGCTGGTCGTCCACGGCGACCCGGCCGACGTCGTCCCGCGCATCGCGAAGGCGGTGGGTGCCGCCACCGTGCACATCGCCGCCGACTACGGCCCCTACGGCCGCGAGCGGGACGAGAACGTCGAGAAGGCCCTCGCCGACGTCGACGCCGAGCTGGTGCGGACCGGCTCGCCCTACGCCGTCGCGCCGGACCGCGTGAAGAACGGCAGCGGCGACCCGTTCAAGGTGTTCACCCCGTTCAGCCGCGCCTGGGCCGACCACGGCTGGCGCGCCCCGGCCGACACCGACGCCTCCACGGTCACGTGGATGGACCCGTCGGACAAGGACGGCGGTCCGCGGGCGGTGAAGATCCCCGACGACGAGACGTGCGAGTCGCAGCTGCCCGAGCCGGGGGAGTCCGCGGCGCTCGCCCTGTGGAAGGAGTTCCTCGACGGCGGCGTGGACGGCTACCGCGACCGGCGCGACCTCCCCGCGGCCCAGGGCACGTCCGGGATGTCGCCGTACCTGAAGTACGGCTGCATCCACCCGCGGACGATCCTGGCCGACACCGCGTCGATGAAGTCCGACGGCGCCGGCACCTACCGCACCGAGATCGCCTGGCGGGAGTTCTACGCCGACGTGCTCTACCAGCGTCCGGACTCCGCGCGGGAGAACTACGACAAGAAGTTCGACGCCCTGCCCAACGAGACCGGGCCGGAGGCGGACGAGGCGTTCGCGGCCTGGCAGGAAGGGCGCACCGGCTTCCCGATCGTCGACGCCGGCATGCGCCAGCTCCGCGCCGAGGCGTGGATGCACAACCGGCTGCGGATGATCGTCGCGTCGTTCCTGACCAAGGACCTGCACCTGCCGTGGTGGTGGGGCGCACGGCACTTCATGCAGCTTCTCGTCGACGGCGACCTGGCGTCGAACCAGCACGGATGGCAGTGGACGGCCGGGAGCGGCACCGACGCCTCGCCCTACTTCCGGATCTTCAACCCGATCACCCAGGGGGAGCGCTTCGACCCCGACGGCGACTACGTGCGCCGCTGGGTGCCCGAGCTCGCCGGGGTGAAGGGCAAGGCCGTGCACCAGCCCTGGAAGCTCCCCGACGGGATCCCGGACGGCTACCCGGAGCCGATGGTCGACCACAAGGCCGAGCGTCAGGAGTCCCTCGCACGCTACGAGAAGGTCAAGAACGCCCGGCGGTGAGGCTCACGAGCGGGCGCCGGTGAGCCCCTCGCGCCAGCTCACCTTCGCCCCCGTACGCAGCACCGAGTTCTGGTAGATCCGCGCGCTGAGCCACACCATCCCCACGATCGCTGCCAGCGTGAGCAGGGCGGCGACGAGGACCTGCCACCACGGCGCGACCCCCAGCGCGACCCGTGCCGGCATGGTGGTCGGGGCGAAGAACGGGATGAACGACAGCACGGTGACCAACGGGTTGCGCGGGTCGTTGGGCAGCACGCTGACCGTCACCACGAACGGGATCATCACCAGGAACGCGAGCGGCGTGATCGCCGACTGCAGCTCCTCCTGGCGTGACACCAGCGCGCCCGCCGAGGCGTAGAGCGTGGCGAACAGGAAGAAGCCCAGCAGGTACCAGAGCACCGCCTGCCCCAGCGCGGCGATCACCGTGGTGGGCACCGAGATCACTCCGAACGCCAGCGCGCCGGTGGTGGCGATGGCTCCGAGGATCAGCAGCTGCAACAGGCCGACCAGGCCCAGCCCGATGACCTTGCCGGCCAGCAGGTGCAGCGGCTTGATCGTGGACAGGAGCAGCTCGACGACCCGGCTGGACTTCTCCTCGACCACGCCTTGGGCGACCGCGCCGCCGTAGTTGCTCAGCGAGAAGAACAGCAGCACCGCGACCGCGATCGCGATCCCGAGCCGTTGCCCCTGCAGCGGATCCTCCGGCTCCAGGGTCTGGCTGCGCACGGTGGAGGCCTGCGCGAGAGCGGCCGGGTCGGTTCCCGCCGCCCGCAGTGCCTGGTCGAGGGCCTGCGCCCGGACGGTCTGGGTGACCAGCCGTGACACGTCGGAGTCGATGCTGTCCCGCCCGACGAGCTCGTAGGATCCCGGGCCGCCGGTGAGCAGGGCGTCCAGGTCGCCGGAGCGCACCTGCTCGGTTCCGGCGGCCGGTGTCACGTCGACGGTCGTCAGGTCGAAGCCGTCGGACCGGGCGGCTTCCTGCACCGCCGCGACGGCCGGGCGGGCCTGGGGCGTCACCCCGAGCGTGGCGCTGGAGCCCTGGCTGCCGATGAACGCGAAGATCAGCCCGTACATGGCGAAGATCGCGATGATGATCAGTAGACCGTAGACGAACGAGCGCGAGCGCAGCTGCGTCCGGATCTCGCGCCGGGCGACCAGGGTGATCGTCTCGCGTGCGCCGAGGGATGTGGTCATCGTGCGTTCCCTCCGGTGATGCCGACGGTCTCGGAACTCTGCGGTGTCGCCTCGTCGGCGACGACGTCGCGGTAGAGCTCGGTCAGCGGCGGCCGGTACGGGGAGAACTCCCGCACCGGACCGGCGGCCGTCGCCGCGTGCAGCAACGCCTGGTCGTCGGTGGCCCCGCCGAGCTCGACGCGGGTGCGCAGACCGGCGCGATCCTGCCGGGAATCGAGCACGGTCACCCCCGGCAGCGCGTCCGTCCAACCGGCCGGTGGCCCCACGACGTCGTAGCGCGTGACGTCGCCGGTGCGCAGCTCGTCGACGGTGCCGACGGCGACCATCCGCCCGCCGGAGATGATCCCGACCCGGTCGCAGAGCCGCTCGACGAGCTCCAGCTGGTGGCTGGAGAAGATCACCGGCGTGCCGGCGTCGGCCTTCTCCCGCAGCACGCCGCTCATCGTCTCCACCGCGGTCGGGTCGAGGCCGGAGAACGGCTCGTCGAGCACCAGGACGTCCGGGTCGTGTACCAGCGCCGCGCACAGCTGGACGCGCTGCTGGTTACCGAGCGAGAGCTTCTGCACCTCGTCCTCGCGCCGGGCCTCGACGCCGACGCGGGCGGTCCAGCGCTCCACCGCGTTCCGCGCGGTGGCGGCGTCCATGCCGTGCAGGCGGGCGAGGTAGTCGAGCTGCTCGCCGACCTTCATCTTCGGATAGAGCCCGCGCTCCTCGGGCATGTACCCGATCCGCCGGCGCACGTCGGCGTCGATCGGACGCCCCTGCCAGCTCACCGTCCCGGAGTCGGACGCGAGCACGCCGAGCACGATCCGCATCGTGGTCGTCTTGCCCGCCCCGTTGCCCCCGACGAATCCGAACAGCTCGCCCGGCCGGACGTCGAACGTGACACCGTCCAACGCCTGCACCGCACCGAACCGCTTGGCCAACCCCCCGATCGCCAACATGTGGCGCAGGCTACACCGCTGTCACTCCGGAAGATCTGCGTCGCAGCCGGTCAGGAGGGGTGGCGGGGGTCAATTTCGGCTTGTAGGCTCTCTCCACCGCATATCCGGGGATATGTCGATCGCGTTACGGATTGCGATCGTTGTCGCGTCATTGCAATTCTGAAACAGGGGGTTTGGCGAATGACATCGGTCCCGGCAGGCGAGGGAACGACCGGCTCCGAGGGGGATGCACCGCCGTCGGTACTGCGTAGAGCAGTGGCGGCGTCCGCCATCGGTAACGCCACCGAATGGTTCGACTACGGCGTCTACGCCTATCTGACGACCGAGATCACGGCCAACTTCTTCCCGGGTGAATTCGGCACGCTGGGAACGCTTCTAGGTCTCGCGGTCTCGTTCGTGCTGCGCCCGCTGGGCGGCATCGTCTGGGGCCCGCTGGGTGACCGGATCGGCCGGCAGAAGGTCCTGTCGCTGACGATCATCCTGATGGGTGTCGCCACGTTCCTGCTGGGCGTGCTGCCGTCCTTCGCGACGATCGGCATCTGGGCGCCGATCCTGCTCATCCTCCTGCGCGTCGTGCAGGGCTTCTCCACCGGCGGTGAGTACGGCGGCGCCGCGACGTTCATGGCCGAGTACGCCCCCGACAGGAAGCGCGGTTTCTGGGGCAGCTTCCTGGAGTTCGGCACGCTCGCCGGGCTGACCCTGGCCGTGCTGGTCGTGTTCGGTCTGCAGACCGCGCTCGGAGACCAGGCCATGGAGGACTACGGCTGGCGGATCCCGTTCATGCTGGCGCTGCCGCTGGCTCTGATCGGTCTCTACATCCGGACGAAGCTCGAGGACACCCCGGTGTTCCGCGAGCTCGAGGCCACCGGCGAGAAGGAGGAGGCGGCCACCGGCGCTCTGAAGAACCTCCTGGTCGTGTTCTGGAAGCCGATCCTCGCGCTGTTCGGCCTGGTCATCGCATTGAACGTCACGAACTACACGTTGCTGACGTACATGCCGACGTACCTGCAGAACACGATCGGACTGTCCTCGGCCGAGACCGACACACTCGCCACGGTCGGACAGGTCGTGATGATGGTCTTCATACCGCTGGCCGGTTCACTGTCCGACCGGATCGGGCGGAAACCGTGCTGGTGGATCTCGCTGATCGGCATCTTCGTCCTGGCCATCCCGATGTATCTGCTGATGGCGCAGGGTGTGGGCTGGGCGATCGTCGGGTTCACCGTGCTCGGGCTCGTCTACGTCCTGCAGCTGGGAACGATCTCGGCGACGTTCCCCGCGATGTTCCCGGCGCACGTGCGGTTCGCCGGCATGGCGATCTCCTACAACGTGGCGACGGCCGCGTTCGGCGGTACGGCCCCGTTGATCAACGATGCGCTCATCGGGGCGACCGGGGACAACCTCTGGCCCGCCTACTCGATGATGATCGCGTCGGCGGTCGGCATGGTCGCGCTGATCTTCGTGATCGAGACCAAGGGCATGTCGCTCAAGGGACGGGACATCCCGGGTCTTGCCGAGTTCGAGTCCGCGAAGGCGGCCAAGGCGGCGGCCTCCTGACCCGACCGACCCGTTCACGCCGGGCCCGTTCCCTCGAGGGACGGGCCCGGTGACGTTCCGGGGGCGTCTCAGCGCGGCGGCCAGCCCCGGGGCAGCCCGATGTGACCGTGCCGGTCGGCCGTCCACAGGTAGGTCCAGCAGACCGTGCCGTCCGGGAGCGCGACCCGGATCCGGGTGTACTCCGGGCCCTCGTAGGCGTCGAGCCCGGGGAACGCGGCGACCGGGTCGCTCAGCTCGACGACGTGTCCCGGTACGCCCGGGCCGTCGCCGAGCGACAGGGCCGGGTAGCCGGAACCGGTGTCGGACACCGTGCCCGGCAGTGTCGCGGGCCGCGGGGTGCCGGTCGCGTGCGGCGCGAGGTGGTGCCACGACGGCTGGCCCGGCATGAGCAGGCCGTAGACGAAGACCCGCGCCGGCCAGGCGTCCGGGTGCGGTGTCCCGGCGACGGTGTCGGCGTCCAGCCCGTCGTCGGGCGCCGGCTGTCCACGCAGGTGTCGCGCCTCGTCCTGCGCGACGTCGTCGCAGAACACCGGTGCCCCGTCGACGAGCAGCGGCCGGCGGATCGCGTCCCGGCCCAGGTAGGCGTACGGCAGGTCGACGACGGCACCGTCCTCGGTCGCGACGGTGCCGGTACGCAGGCGGGCGAGCCGGTAGCGCGGGGGATCGGCGGCCCGTCCCTCCACCCGGTCCAGGGCGGCGAACTGCTCCGGGGCGGCCATCCAGACGGCGTGGCGCTCGTCGCGCCCGGGTGCGGCCGCGAGCACGGCGGGACGCTGGTCGTCGACGACCCGCAGGCCCGCCGCCCACGTCGCGGCCAGACCGGACGTCGCACACCGCAGCACGACGACGGGGCCGGTCAGCCCCCGCTCGGCGCGCATCCAGCTGATCTTCGACGGGTTCCGGTTGGACCCGTAGGTCAGCACGGGGACCCGCCCGGCCATCGGCGCCGCACCGTGCGCGACCAGCCATCCGTCCAGGTCACCGGCCCCGTCCACCCGCCATCCCGACGGCTGTCCCCGGTCCGGCAGCAGCGCGTGGCTCAGCCCGTCGAGGTGGACGAACGACGCCGGCGGCCGGGTCCCCGGATACGGGTCGGCGGGGAACTCCCGGTCCGCCCAGGGAGAGGGTCCCGGCGCGCTCAGCCCGAGTCCTGCGCCGACGGCATCGAGATCCCGTAGCCCCGGATCTTGCGGTAGATCGTCGCCCGGGACATGCCAAGACGGCGCGCCGCCTCGGCCTTGTTGCCGTCCGCGTCGAGGAGCGCGTCCACGATCGCGTCGCACTCGATCGCCTCCAGCGGCGTGAGCACCCGGCGCGTGATCGCGCGCGTCTCAGGAGGGAGGTCGTCCGGGCGGATCGTCCCGGTCCGCCGGCGGGCCACCACCTTGCGCAGCACCTGGTAGAGCTGGTCGACGTTGCCCGGCCACCGGTTGCGCATCAGCACCCGCATGGCCTCCGGCGAACATCGCAGGTCCGCGCCCCGGGTGAGCCGCTGCAGCAGGTACGGGACCAGCTCCGCGACGTCCTCGATGTGGTGACGCAGCGGCGGCACCTCGATCGTGCGCGGGAAGGACCCGAGCAGCTCGGTCAGCTCCGGCGGGTCCGGCCGCGAGTCCGGGGCCGGACCGCGGGTCGCCACGACCCACGGCCGTTCCGGGTCGGTGGACTCGCGCACGTCCTCCAGCGCGTCGGTCAGAGACTGGGCCGCGCCCGCGGACAGCAGGTCCACCCGCTGCAGCACGAGCGTCCCGCCGCCGGTGGAGAGCTCCTCGACGACGTCGGCGAGCCAGCGCGGGCCGTAGTCGGCGGCGTCGAGCACCCGGACGTGACCGGCGGGGGAGTGCATCTGGTGGGTGGCGCGGGCCAGCGTCGTCCGTCCGGAGCCGGCCTCGCCCTCCAGCACCAGCCACTCGTTGGTGCGGAACAGCCGGTCGACGGCCTGGCAGCACTTCGCCCAGAGCGCCCCCGACCCGACGGCGGCCGGCAGCGCGGTGGTGATGGTCGGCAGCGACGAGCGCGTCGGCGCCGGCTCCCGCGAGGTCAGCTTGACCTGCAGGACGCCACCGGAGCAGCCGCCCTCGGTCCAGCTCGGACGGCAGTGCACCCGTGCCGTCGCGCCGCTGGGCAGGTCGACGAGGAGCTGCCGGCTGCGTCCGGAGCGCAACGCCTCGGTGGCGTCGGCCAGCAGCGGGACCTGGTCGGCGGGGTCGATCAGCTCGCGGGCCCGGTCGTTCATCATCACCAGGTCGTCGCTGACGGCGAACACGGCACCGCTGCTGCGCTGGGCCGCGGACAGGTAGTCGTGCAGCAGGGTCAGCTCGCGACGGCCGGACTGCTCGAGCAGCGTCTCCTCGATGCGGCGGGCCATCGTCGACGCCGTCGCGACCATCATCGCGTTCGCCTCCCGTCGCCAGCAGGTCAGGTCGATGACGCCGAGGACCTTCCCGGTCACCGGGTGCCGGATCGGCGCGCCGGCGCAGGCCAGGTCCTCCAGGTGCTCCACGTAGTGCTCGTGGCCGAACACCTCGGTGGCGCGCCGGCCCTCGAGTGCGGTGCCGATGCCGTTGGTGCCCACGTAGCGCTCCGCGTAGGAGAAGCCCGGGGCCAGCCACACGCGGTTGAGGTGCTGGTGCAGCGCCGAGTCACCCGTCCGGCGTTCCAGGACGACGCCGTCGGCGTCGCAGAGGATGACGCTGACGGGTTCGGTCGTGAACTGGTCGGCCAGCTCGGAGACGATCGGCCGGGCCGCCCGCAGCAACGGGGTGTCCGGTTCGGCGTCGTGCTCGTGCGGGAGCTCGAGGTGGTCGGGCGCCACGGCGAGCTGTCGCGAGCGGATCCAGGAGGCGAGAATCGGGCCGCGGACGGTGCCGGGGCTGACCGCCTCGTCGTCCAGAAAAGCGTCCCTGGCCAGGGCGATCCTCTCCGCGGCGGCGGACGAGGGCGCGACGAGGCTCGCGTCGTGCTCGGCGTCCGAGCTCGACTGCGGGTGGTGGTGGAACGCGTCCTCGGGTGGTGGGACCAACCGGTTGCCCTCCTCGGAGCAGCTGTGGTCCGCAATTGCGCGGCAGCCGGGTGTCCTCATCGACGGTACTGGCACGCGACAGAGATCACCAGCAGCGAAGATCGGGCAGCGTCTCATAATGAGACCGCAGCCGCCCGGCCAGCGATGTGTGATTCGCAGCACGGGAGAGACCGGCACCGAAGCCGCGGGGAACGCACTCGCAGCCGAAGTGCCGGAGGACCCGCGTTCGATCAACAACCCGGGGCGCCCGCGCTCGCTCCAGGGTCCGGCGGTCGGGCGATGTGACGGAGGGCCACCGAGGCTCCCGCCGGCAACAGGACGCCGGCGGCCCGCGGGGTCGAGGACGGACCTCCGTTCACGCACCACGTTCGACCGGGGCGGACCGCAAAGATCCGACCACACCCACCACCGTGAGGAGACGACGTGAGTCGGCAGAGCTTGGCAAAGGCTCATCAGAAGATCCAGGAGCTTTCCTGGGAGCCGCAGTACCACGAGCCGTACATGAAGTACGGAACCGACTACACCTTCCGCAAGGCTGCGAAGAAGGACCCGCTCAAGCAGGTTCTCCGGTCCTACTTCCCCATGCAGGAGGAGAAGGACCACCGCGTCTTCGGTGCCACCGACGGCGCGATCCGCGGGAACATGTTCCGCCAGGTGCAGGAGCGCTGGCTGGAGTGGCAGAAGCTGTTCCTGAGCATCATCCCGTTGCCGGAGGTCTCGGCCGCGCGCTCGATGCCGATGCTGTTCTCGGTCGTTCCGAACCCGGAGCTGCACAACGGCCAGGCGATTCAGATGATCGACGAGGTTCGCCACTCGACGATCCAGCAGAACCTGAAGCGCGTGTACATGAACAACTACATCGACCCGGCGGGCTTCAACAACAGCCTCCGGAACTTCCACAGCGACTACTGCGGCACCATCGGCCGTCAGTTCGCCGAGGGGTTCATCACCGGTGACGCGATCACCGCTGCGTCGATCTACCTGACGATCGTCGCCGAGACGGCGTTCACGAACACCCTGTTCGTGGCCATGCCGGCCGAGGCGGCGGCCAACGGTGACTACCTGCTGCCGACGGTGTTCCACTCGGTCCAGTCCGACGAGTCGCGGCACATCTCGAACGGCTACGCCACGCTGCTGATGGCGCTGTCGGACGAGGACAACCGTCAGCTGCTCGAGCGCGACCTCCGCTACGCGTGGTGGAACAACCACCGCGTCGTGGACGCCGCGATCGGTACCTTCATCGAGTACGGCACGAAGGACCGTCGTAAGGACCGCGAGTCCTACGCCGAGATGTGGCGTCGCTGGATCTACGACGACTACTACCGTGCCTACCTCGTCCCGCTCGAGAAGTACGGCCTTGTGATCCCCCACGACCTCATCGAGGAGTCGTGGAACCAGATCTGGAACAAGGGCTACGTCCACGAGGTCGCGCAGTTCTTCGCCACCGGTTGGCTCGCCAACTACTGGCGCATCGACGGCATGACCGACGAGGACTTCGAGTGGTTCGAGTACAAGTACCCGGGCTGGTACGACAAGTACGGCAAGTGGTGGGAGAACTACAACCGGCTGGCCACGCCGAACGGGCACAACCCGATCGTCTTCGAGGACGTCGACTACGTGTACCCCTCGCGCTGCTGGACCTGCATGGTTCCCTGCCTGGTGCGTGAGGACATGGTCACGCACACGTTCGAGGACAACTCGATCCGCACCTACTGCCACGAGGTCTGCCGCTGGACCGACGTGGAGGCCTTCCAGCCGACCTACCAGGGTCGCGAGACCCCGAACATGGGTCGTCTGGTCGGCAAGCGCGAGTGGGAGACGCTCTACCACGGCTGGAACTGGGCCGACGTCGTCTCCGACATGGGCTTCGTGCGCGACGACGGGAAGACGATGACGGCGCAGCCGCACCTGAACCTCGACCCGAAGAAGATGTGGACGCTCGACCACATGCGTCGTTGTCCTCCGCTCGGCAGCCCGAACGTCGTCCTCAACGAGCTCGACGAGGCCGGCCGCGCTGCGTTCATCGCGGACTACAACAAGCAGGGTCCGGCCGGACGTCCGGCACCGACGAACGCCTGAGCGCGGGTCAGGCGAGGGGAGGGGGTCTCCTGACGGGACCCACCCGATGACGGAGCCCAGCTCCGCCACGGACGGTTCCTGACGGAGCCCCTCTCCCTGCAGACCCGACCGGGGGGTCATCCCCCGGTCGGGTCACCCCCGCCTGCCCAAATTCCGCTCAGATAGCCCGATTTGTCCGGTTTCTCAAAATCCGAGAGGTGCCTCCCCGTTGGGTGAAAAACACGTCGTTCGATTCGAGCCCGTTGGCATCGAGATCGAGGTCGACGAGGACCAGAACATCCTTCGGGCCGCGGCCGAGCAAGGCGTGCAGCTCATGCACGGCTGCAAGGAAGGTCAGTGCGCGGCCTGCAAGTCCTTCGTGCTCGAGGGCGAGGACATCGAGTACGACTCCTACTCGACGTTCGCCCTGCCCGACTACGAGAAGGAGGAGGGGTCGACCCTCCTCTGCCGGGCGCACGCCTACGAGGACCTGACGATCGAGCTGCTCAACTACGACGAGGAGATCATCCGGTCCGGGTTGCCACTGACCACGGGCACGGTCGAGGTCGTCTCCAACGAGTCCGTCACGCACGACATGCGACACCTGGTGGTGAAGCTCGTCGAGCCGAGCGAGATCAAGTTCTTCCCCGGCCAGTACATGGACTTCAAGATTCCTGGCACCGAGGAGACCCGCTCGTTCTCGATGGCCAACACGCCGAACCGTGACGGGCTCTTCGAGTTCGTCATCAAGATCTACCCCGACGGCCTGTTCTCCGAGTTCCTCAACGAGAAGGTCGCCATCGGCGACCGCCTCGAGGTCGAAGCGCCGTTCGGGACGTTCACGCTGCGCGAGAACCGCACATCGAGGCTCGTGTTCGTGGGTGGTGGCGCCGGCATGGCTCCGGTGCTCGGGCTCCTGCGATCCATGGCCGAACGCGGTGTCGAGCGCAAGGCGACGTTCTACTACGGCGGCCGCGCGTCGAGGGATCTCTGTTTCGAGAAGGAGATCGCCGAGCTCGGTGGACAGCTCAAGGACTTCCGGTACATCCCGGCCATCTCCGATCCCGGCGACGCGGACGGCGAATGGCAGGGGGAGACCGGATTGATTACGGAGGTGCTGCGCGCACAGGAGGGCGACCTGAAGGGAGCAGATGCGTACGTCTGCGGTCCGCCGCCGATGGTCGACGCGGCGATCGCGACCCTGACCCAGCTCGGGGTCTCCGAGCACAACATCTTCTACGACAAGTTCACCACGACCGGTGAACCAGAGGGCGAGGACGGTACATGACCACCACGGAACGGCCCGAGAGAAATGTCCCGAGGCCCGTCTTCACCGACGCGGAAGCCGGCGCTCAGACATTCCCCGACTCCGGAGCCAGCGCCCGTCGGTACAACTACTACAAGCCGGCGAAGCGGAAGCAGACCCACTACGAGGACGTGACGGTCGACGTCCAGCCGGACCCCCGGCACTACCTCTCGCAGGGCTGGATCTACGGCTTCGCCAACGGTGACGCCGGCTATCCGCTGCACTGGACCAAGCTCAAGGCCTGGGGCGTGGACCTGCCCGAGCCCGAGCGCTACCCCGGCTCCGGCGGCAAGGGCTACGAGTGGCCCGCCCACGGCTGGCACGAGTTCCGCGACCCCAACGAGGAGTGGGAGCTCACCTTCTACCGGTACAACGCCAACGTTGTCCGGCAGGTCAACCAGAACATCGAGAACGCCCGTAGCGCGAAGGCGTTCGAGAACTGGACCCCGAACTGGCAGCAGTTCGTCGAGCGCAACGTCGGCGCGTGGATGCACATCGAGCACATCCTCGGCCTCTACGTCTTCGCCGCCGTGCAGCGCTCCGGACCGACCAACATGCACAACACCGCCTTCGCGGTGAACAGCATGCACAAGATCCGGTTCGCCCAGGACCTGGCGCTCTACAACCTCACGCTGACCGAGGAGATCGAGGGCTTCGACGGCACCGCGCACCTCACGGCGTGGAACGAGGACCCGGAGTGGCAGGGCGTCCGCAAGGTCACCGAGGCACTGACGGCCATCGACGACGACTGGGGCGAGTCCATCTTCGCCGCCAACGTCATCTTCGAGCCGCTGATCGGTGAGCTGTTCCGCTCGAACCTGGTCATGCAGGCCGCCGCCGGCAACGGCGACTTCGTCACCCCGACCGTGATGGGTGCCGCGGAGTACGACTTCGCCCAGCGCGACCTGCGCTGGACGCAGGTCTGCTTCGGACCGCTGGTCCAGGACCGCGAGTTCGCCGACCACAACAAGGAGCTCTTCCAGGGCTGGCTGTCCAAGTGGGTGCCCCAGGTCCTCGAGGCCGCCCGCACCCTGCAGCCCATCTGGTCCCTTCCGGACGCCAAGCCGCCGCGTTTCGAGGACAGCCTCGACCGGGCGAAGAACCGTTTCGTCGGAATTCTGAACGACCTCGGCCTCGAGACCCCGAAGGAGCTCAACCAGTGACCAGTTTCAAGACTTCCGAGAGCCCGTTCAAGGCCGACAGCACCGCATCCGGTAAGTGCGGCGTCACCTTGATGAACAACCAGATCGGTTCCGTCGTCGCCGAGGTCATGAACCGCCAGGAGAACGTCGAGATCACCGAGCTCCCCTCGATGATCCGCGTCGACTGCGTCGGCCGGATGGACTTCGTCTACGCCGACATCTCCGAGGCTCTCGGCGAGGAGGAGGACTTCTACGACGCCGCCGAGTTCGAGGAGAACATGTCCACGCACTACGGCAAGATGGTGCACATGGACGACCGGACCGTGATGTTCGGCAACATGGAGGAAGCGGCCGAGTACATCGGCGACATGCTTCCCCCGACGGTCAGCTGACCGTTCCGTTCAGGTAGCCGGTCGCCGGTCCGCGCTCAACCCGCGGACCGGCGATCCGGCTGTTCGGCGCCGATTCGTCGTCCATTCCTCGCCGGCTCCGGCGCCGATTCCCCTTTCGTACGAAAAGCTTCTACCGCCCCTCGCTTTACAACCCCGCGCACGCACTTCAGGAGGGTCATCGTGGCCAAGGAACTCAAGTTCGGGCAGGAAGCCCGGGACCGTCTCACCGCCGGTGTCGACCAGCTCGCCGAGGCGGTGAAGTCCACACTGGGACCCAAGGGCCGCAACGTGATCCTCGAGAAGATCACCGGCACGCCGGAGGTCACCAACGACGGTGTGACGATCGCCCGGGAGATCTACCTGCGCGACCCGTTCGAGAACATGGGCGCGCAGATCCTCAAGGAAGCCGCCGTCAAGACGAACGACATCGTCGGTGACGGCACGACCACCGCGACCGTCATGGCGCAGGCCATCGTCCGCGAGGGCATGAAGGCGATCACCTCCGGTGGGAACCCGGTGCTGGTCAAGCGCGGCATCGACGTCGCCGTCGGGCGGATCGTCGAGCACCTCTCCACTGTCGCGCACCCGGTGAACGACGTCGAGGCGCTCTCGCGCGTCGCCGCGATCTCGGCCAACGACGACGACTCGATCGGACGGGTCGTCGCGCAGACGCTGCACACCGTCGGCGACGACGGCGTGATCACCGTCGACGACGGGCCGACCCTGGGCCTGACCGTCAACTTCGTCGAGGACTTCGAGTTCGAGAACGGCTACGTCTCGCCGTACCTGGTCACCGACCCGGGCTCGATGATGGCGATCCTGGACGACCCGTACCTGCTGTTCTGCGCCGAGAAGATCACCGACGTCCGCGCTCTGATGCCGATGCTCGAGAAGATCATGCGCGAGCCCCGCCCGCTGGTCATCGTGGCCGAGAAGGTGGAGGGCACGGCGCTGCAGATGCTCGTGCACAACCACGTGAACGGGCACCTGAAGGTCACCGCCATCCAGGCCCCCGGCTTCGGTGAGAAGCGCGTGCACCTCCTCGAGGACATGGCCGCGCTGTGCGGCGGGCAGGTGCTGTCGAAGGCGTCGTCGTTCTCGCTGGAGCAGGTCGGCATCGAGCACCTCGGCCGGGCGAACCAGGTCCGCGCGACCAACGAGCACACCGCGATCATCGGCGGGCACGGCGAGCCGGAGCGCAAGGAGCGCCGGCTCTCCCAGCTCCGTGCAGAGATGAACCGCGCGAGCATCGGCACCGACGAGGACTGGCTCAACGACCGGATCGCCCGCCTGTCCGGCAAGGCCGCGATCATCGAGGTCGGGGCGCCGACGAACGCGGAGCTCAAGGAGGTCCGGCACCGCGTCGACGACTCGCTGCAGGCCACCCGTGCCGCGATGGCCGAGGGCATCGTCGCCGGCGGTGGCTCGGCGCTGCTGCACGCCGAGGCCGCGCTGGACACCCTGGAGGTCACCGGTGACTACCGCACCGGTGTCGAGATCGTCCGGGCCGCGCTGTCCGCGCCGGCGTTCCTGATCGCGACGAACGCCGGGTACGAGGGCGTCGACGTCGTGAAGCAGGTCCGCGACCTCACCGTCGACGAGGGCTTCGACGCCCTCGAGGGCCGGTTCGGCAACATGCTCGAGATGGGGATCATCGACCCGCTCCGGGTCGTGCGCTCCGCGCTGCAGAACGGCGCCTCGGTGGCGGGTCTGATCCTGACCACCAACTCGCTGGTGGCCGAGGAGGTCACGCCCTGGAACAAGGCGCTGATGACCGAGTACGGCCCGCTGGACGAGGGCATCCCGCAGCCCAGCCCGGACTCGAGCACCCCGCAGTCGATGGGCCTCGGGCCGTCGATGGGGTAGATGTCCTGGTAGGACTGATCGGTCAGACCGTGCACCCCGCCCGCCACCGGCGTGGCGGGGTGCACGTCCGAGGAGGTACGGAGGAGACGTGGTGTACGTCGGGGACGGAGAGCAGTACCTCGTCGTCGACGCGCAGGTGCACGCCTGGGACGGCCGCCCCCACAACCAGGCCGGGCCGGCCGGGGAGCAGTTCCTGGCCGACCTGCACCACCGGCACCGGACCCTGGACCACTCGCCGCGCCCGCTGTCGGTGGACGCGTTCGACCAGGTGACCGACCGGTCCCTGCACGCCGACGTCCTCGACGCCGGGGTCGACCGGGCCGTGCTGCAGCCGGCCGGGTTCTCGGACCTGTTCGTGCTCGGTCTCGCCCCGCTCGCCTGGCACGCGGAGCTGGCTCAGGAGTGGCCCGGACGGTTCGTGCTCAGTGGTGAGCTGGACCCGGGCGGGGACCGTTCGAAGGTGCGCGGGGTGGCCGCCCAGGTGCGGCGGGACGGGCTGCGCGGGCTGACCATCGTCCCGGCCCGGCGGCCGGAGGCCCGCACCCCGCTGGGGGCGGCGTGGCTGCGGCGCGTCCTGTCCCGGGCCGAGCAGGCCGGGGCCGGCGTGGTGCACGTCGGCGTCGGGCCGCTGGCCCACCCGGTTCCGGGCGCTCCGGACTGGGCGTTCGCCGGCGTCGTCGAGCAGGGGACGTCGTTGCCGCGGCCGCGCTGGCCGAGCTGGGCGGAACCGGTGCGTGCCGGGTCCGCACTCCCGGTCCGGGCGCGCAACAGCGGTCCGCTGCCGGCCGGGGGCTACGACGCGACCGAGCTCAGCGAGCTCGCCGCCGCGCTGCCGCGGGTGCGGTTCGTGCTCGGCGCGGGGTCGTTGCCGACCGCGGTGCTCTGCCGGATGGCGCGCCTGCCCAACGTCCACGTGCTGCTCACCGAGCTGCTGGTCGCGATGCGCCGGGCCCCGCTGGCGGCCGGCGCGGCCCTGGGCGACCTGCTCGCCGCGTTCGGCCCGGACCGCCTGATGTTCGGCAGCGGGTACCCGCTCGTGCGCCCGGGCCGTCTCGTGCGCGAGCTCGCGACCTTCCGCTATCCCGACCAGCTCCGCGGGCGGTACCCCGAGCTCGACACCGACGTCCGTCGTGCGGTGCTCGGCGGCACCGCCGCGCGCGTCTACGGGCTGCCCACCGCCGGCGTCGCGGCGTCCGGTGCGGCGGTGGGTCGAACCGTGACCAGCCAGTCCTCGCCAACGAGGTGAGCCTTCCCTAACATCATCCCGAACAAGATCGGGAAAGGGATGATCACTGGTGGAACGGTTCACACGACGTCAGGTGCTGCTCGGGTCGCTCGCGGCAGGCGGTGTGCTGCTGACCGGATGCGGGGGTGGTGACGAGACGTCCGGCGGGGCCGCCGCCGGCGCCGGCTTCCCCGCGACGATCGAGCACAAGTTCGGGACGACGACGATCGAGCGCGCGCCCACGCGGGTCGTGACGGTCGGCTACCAGGAGCACGACTTCGTCCTCGCCCTCGGCGTCGCACCGGTCGGTGTCCGCTACTGGTACGGCCCGGAGAACGAGGTCGTCTACCCCTGGGCGAAGCAGGCGGCGCAGGCGGTGAACGCGAACCCGGCGATCCTGAACATGGACACGATCGATCCGGAGAAGGTCGCCGCGCTGCGTCCCGACCTGATCCTGGGCACCTACTCCGACCTCACCCAGGAGTCCTACGCCCTGCTGTCGAAGATCGCCCCGACCGTCGGCATCCCGAAGGGCTTCAACGACTACGGCCTGCCCTGGCAGGACGCGACGCGCACGATCGGGACCGCGCTGGGCCGCTCCGACCGGGCCGAGCAGCTGATCACCGACCTGGACGCGAGGTTCGCCGCGGTCAGGGACGCGAACCCGCAGTTCGCGGGGAAGACCGTCGCGGTGGCCACGTACGGGGCGAACCAGCTGAGCGTCTTCGCCTCCCAGGACCCGCGCTCGCGGTTCTTCACCAGCCTCGGCTTCGTCGTGCCGCCGCGCTACGACGAGCTGTCGGGCACCAGCTTCTACGCCGAGCTCAGCTTCGAGAGGGCCACCGAACTCGACCAGGACCTGCTGGTCTGGGACCAGATCTCCTTCACCCCCGGCGGGAGGGCGACGATCGCCGCGAACCCGCTCGTGCAACGGCTGAACGCGACCCGGGCCGGGCACACCGTCTACATCGAGGGCGCCACGGAGCTGGCGTTCGCCTGGAACAGCGTGCTGAGCCTCCCGAGCGCGCTGGACGGGATCGTCCCGCAGCTGGAGAAGGCCTACCCGAAGACCGGGGGCTGACCGCCCGCTTCGTATCGTGGACGGGTGCGGGGCGGCGGGGACGGGCGGTGAGGGGGCGGCCGTTCCGGTTTCTGCTGCTCGCCACCGCGCTCGGCTTCGGCGGCTACGCGCTGCTGCTCCCGGTCGTCCCGCTGTGGGTCTCGCGCGGCGGGGCCGGTGAGTTCGGCGCGGGGCTGAGCACCGGGGTGCTGATGGCCGTCACGGTGGCCACCCAGCTCGGGGTGCCGGCGCTGTTGCGCCGGGTCGGGCACCGGGTGGTCCTGTGCTCGGGGATGGTGCTGCTCGGCGCGCCCGCACCGTTGCTGGCCCTGTCCGCGGACCTCGGCCCGGTGCTGGCGGTCTCGGTGGTGCGCGGGGTCGGGTTCGGGCTGCTCACCGTCGCCGGGAGCGCGCTGGTCGCCGAGCTCGTCGACCCGTCGGAGCACGGGCGGGCCTCGGCCTGGTTCGGCTACGCGGTGGGGCTGCCGCAGCTGGTCTTCCTGCCGGCGGGGGTGGCCGTCGCGGACGTCCTCGGGTTCGCCGGGGTCTTCGTCGCGGCCGGTGTCGGGCCGGTGTCGGCGGCGGTCGTCGTGCTGTTCGTGCGCGGGCCGGGGACCGGCCGGGCGCCCGCCCGGGTCGCCCGCCCGTCCGTCCCGGGCAGGACTCTTTCCGCCGCGCCGGTGCTGGCGATGCTCGCCTGCTCCACCGCGCAGGGCGGGATCATCACGTTCGGGCCGCTGCTGGCCCCCGGTGCGACGGTCGCGGTGCCGCTGGCGCTGTTCCTCACCGCACTGGGCGCGCTGGCCGGACGCGGGGTGGCCGGGGAGATCACCGACCGGCGCGGGCGGGCCGGTGCGCTGCTGCCGGTCGGGACGGTGCTCGCCGCGGCCGGGATGGCGCTGGTCGTGCTCTCCGGCGGCGGGAGCGTGCTGCTCGTGGCGGGTGCGACCGTCGTCGGGACGGGGTTCGGACTGGTGCAGAACGACGCCATGGTCGCCCTGTTCGCCGCGGCCGGACCGCAGCGCTACGGCACCGCCAGCGCAGCCTGGAACGTCGCCTACGACGCCGGCACCGGGCTCGGGGCGAGCGGCCTCGGCGCGATCGCCGAGCCGTTCGGCTTCGCCGCCGCCTTCGGCGTCTCGGCGGTGTTCCTGCTCGTCCTCACACCGGTGGTCCGGCGGCGTTCAGGCGATCCCGGGTGAGACGACGGTGCGGATCCCCTGCGCCGTCGCCGCGTCGGCGAGACGCGTGTCGTAGGTGACGAACTCCTGAAGGTCCGTGCCCAGCAGGAGGGCGGTCGCCAGATGAATCGCGTCGAGGGAGCGCAACGTCCGGGCCGGTAGCCTGCTCGCCGACTCGACGACCGCATCGCCGATCGCGACCAGCGTGAGTCGCGAGAGGAGCAGATCCACCCGGGGGATCGTCGTGGGATCACTGCGTGCAGCACCTCGTCGCGCCTCCACGGCGAGCAGTGCGCTCGACCCGACATCGGTGCGGTGGCCGACCCGGTCGAGGAGCTCGACCGAGCCCTCCTCCTCCCACACCAGTTTCAGGAACGCCGAGGTGTCGAGATAGATCACCAGCGTTCCTCGTCGCGCATCTCGCGGAGGGTGTCGGACAACGACGGGGCCCCGTCCGGGCGCGGCGGGACCGGCCCCAGGTCCGTCAGCTTCCCGGCTCCACGGCGCAGCTGCCCCGCAGCCTCCAGCCGGTCCAGGACCGAGTCGGGCTCCTCGGCCGGAACGAGGTAGGCGACGAGCTTGCCGCGGTCGGTCACCGGTACCCGCTTGCCCGCCTTGGCCAGCGCGACGTACCGCGAGGCGTGCTGGCGCAGCTCGCGGATCCCGATGCGCTCTTCGTGCTCGGCAGGCTCCACGAACGACAATGTAGCACTTGATGTGCTACTCAGGGCCGGCATCGGTCGGTGCCGGGGAACGCGACGGGCCCGGCACCGCGCGTGCGGTACCGGGCCCGGGTGGAGCGTGAGCGGCTACGAGCCGTTCTTGATCCACTCCTCGAGGTGCGGGGACTCGTCGCCGATCTTCGTCGAGTCGCCGTGCCCGGTGCGCACCTGGGTGTCGCCGGGCAGCGTGAGCAGCGTGGTGCGGATCGACTCGATGATCGTGTCGAACGACGAGTACGAGCGCCCGGTCGCGCCGGGGCCGCCCTGGAACAGGGTGTCGCCGGAGAACACGACCTTCAGCTCCGGCGAGTACAGGCAGGACGATCCGGGCGAGTGGCCCGGCGTCTGCAGCACCCGCAGGTCGACGCCGCCGGCGGAGAGGACGTCACCGTCGTGCAGCTCGGCGTCGGGCTGACGGTCCGGCCAGGTCATGTCCCAGAGGACCTTCTCGGCCGGGTTCAGCCAGATCGGCGCGGAGAAGCGGTCCGCCAGCGCCGGGGCCTGGTTGACGTGGTCGTCGTGCGCGTGCGTGCAGACGATCGCCTTCACCGTGCGGTCTCCGACCGCCTGGGCGATCGCGTCCGCGTCGTGCGCGGCGTCGATCACGAAGACCTCGGAGTCGTTGCCGACGATCCAGACGTTGTTGTCGACGTCGAAGCTGCCGCCGTCGAGGTTGAACGTCCCGGACGTGGTGACGTGGTCGATGGGACCGGCCATCAGAAGATCACCACCGAACGCAGGACCTCGCCCTTGTGCATCTTGTCGAATGCTGCTTCGACGCCGTCCAATGTGGTCTCCTCTGTGACGAACTTGTCGAGCGGGAACGTGCCCTGCAGGTACAGGTCGACGTACATCGGGAAGTCGCGGCTGGGCAGGCAGTCGCCGTACCAGGCCGACTTCAGTGCGCCGCCGCGTCCGAAGTAGTCGATCAGCGGGATCTCCGGGGACATCATGTCCGGGTAGGGCACGCCGACCAGGACGACGGTGCCGGCCAGGTCGCGGGCGTAGAACGCCTGCTTGTAGGTCTCCGGGTGGCCCACGGCGTCGATGACGACGTCGGCGCCGTTGCCGTCGGTGTAGCTGCGGATCGCCTCGACGGTGTCCTCCTCCTTGGGGTTCACCGTGTGGTTGGCGCCGAACTCCTGGGCCCACTCGAGCTTCTTCGGGTCGGTGTCCACCGCGATGATCGTGGTGGCGCCGGCCAGCTTCGCCCCGGCGATGGCCGCGTCGCCGACGCCGCCGCAACCGATCACGGCGATCGAGTCGCCGCGTCCGACCTGGCCGGTGTTCACCGCGGCACCCAGCCCGGCCATCACGCCGCAGCCGAGCAGCCCGGCCACCTTGGCGGGGGCCTCCGGGTTGACCTTGGTGCACTGCCCGGCCGCGACCAGGGTCTTCTCGACGAACGCGCCGATGCCCAGGGCGGGCGAGAGCTCGGTGCCGTCCTCCAGGGTCATCGGCTGCTTCGCGTTGTGGGTGTCGAAGCAGTACTGGGGCTTGCCCTTCTTGCAGGCCCGGCAGACGCCGCAGACGGCCCGCCAGTTGAGGACGACGTAGTCGCCCACCTCGAGATCGACGACGCCCTCGCCGATCGACTCGACGCGACCTGCGGCCTCGTGTCCGAGCAGGAACGGGAACTCGTCGTTGATCCCGCCCTCCCGGTAGGAGAGGTCGGTGTGACAGACCCCGCAGGCCTCGATCTTCACCACGGCCTCACCGGGCCCGGGGTCCGGGATCACGATCGTCTCGACCGTGACGGGTGCGCCCTTCGACTTCGCGACGACGCCGCGTACGTGCTGTGCCATGTCCTCATGCTCCGCTCGTCGTGACCGGGATATGTGCGCTTATGGCGACTGTGACATGTGTTGCCCACGGTGACAGTCCCGGTTCGGTTCCACCAGGTCGATCGTCCCAGAGCCGGTCGCCGACCGGTTCACGCCCTGCCCCGAGTGCGCGGTCAGGGCGGCGAACCGGTCATCGATGTGGCCTCGCGCGTCGCGAAAGTTCAAGCGCGCCCCGGCCGGGGTCGGCCATCCTCCCGTCATGACAGACACGACGCTCCTCACCGGCGGGTTCACGCTGCCGACATGGGACGAGGACCCCTACGCCGAGATCCCCGCCGACGGTGGCGCCGAGCGCTACGTGCGGGTGCGCAACACCAAGGAGTTCACCGGCGGCCTGACCGGGACGGGCGTCGCGGACCTGCTGCAGGTGCTGCTGCCCTCCGGTGCCGCGGCCTACGTCGGGATCGAGCGGGTGGAGGCCACCGTGGACGGTCGCCGTGGCACGTTCGTCCTCATGCACGCGGCGGCGGGGGACAGCACCGGCGGCTCGATGAGCGTCACGGTCGTGCCCGGATCCGGCACCGGCGACCTCGACGGACTGCGCGGTGAGATGCAGATCGACCGGTCCCCGGAGGGCGTGCACACCTACACGTTCGATGTCGTCCTGCCCTGAGGGTGGTCGGTACGGTGCGGGCATGTCGCCGGACACCTCGCCCCCGATGGGGGTCGCGCTCGGAGCCGTGGCCGGTGCGGGACGGCCCGGGCACTCCCGGATCGCCGCGCCGGTCGATGACGGGGTCCTCGACGTCGGGTCGCTCGCGACCGCGCAGCGCGGACCGCACCCGGAGCTGCTCACCGCCCCGAACCTGGACGCCCTGCTGGCCGCCGGGCGCCCGGTCTGGCGCGAGGTGTGGGAGTGGCTCACCGGGTGGCTGGCCGACCCGGAGCGGCTCGCCCCCTACCGGCTGCCCGCCGAGGGACTGACGCCGGTGCTGCCGTTCTCGGTGGCCGACTACGTCGACTTCTACGCCTGCGAGCAGCACGCGCGGAACGCCGGGCTGATCTTCCGGCCGGACTCCGAGCCGCTCGCGCCGAACTGGAAGCACCTGCCCGTCGGCTACCACGGGCGGGCCGGGACGGTGCGGGTCAGCGGGACCCCGGTCGTGCGCCCGTCCGGGCAGCGCGGCCGTGGCGACCACGGCCCGACCCGCACCCTCGACGTCGAGGCCGAGCTGGGTCTCGTCCTCGGCGACACGGTGCCGGGCCCGGTCGGGATGGACACCGCGCTGGACCACGTGTTCGGCGTGGTGCTGCTCAACGACTGGTCCGCCCGCGACATCCAGGGCTGGGAGACCCGCCCGCTCGGCCCGCACCTGGGCAAGTCGTTCGCGACGTCGATCTCGGCGTGGGTGACCCCGCTCGACGAGCTGGCCGGGGCCTGGACCGACCCTCCCGCCCGCGACCCGGAACCGCTGCCGTACCTGAGCGGCGCCGCCGACCGCGGGCTCGACGTGGAGCTGGGCGTGCACCTGGCCGGCGACCACGTGTCCACCCCGCCCGCCCGCGACCTCTACTGGACGCCCGCGCAGCTCGTCACGCACCTGACCTCCAACGGCGCGGGACTGCGCGCCGGGGATCTGCTCGGCTCCGGCACGATCTCCGGCCCGGCCCGGGAGCAGTTCGGCTCGTTGCTGGAGCTGTCCTGGGGCGGGTCGGAGCCGATCCACCTCTCCGGCGGAGCGACCCGGACCTACCTGTCCGACGGCGACGAGGTCGTGTTCACCGCGACCGCCCCGCGCGCCGACGGCACCCGCTTCTCCCTCGGTGAGGTCCGGGGGAGGGTGACCCCTACTCCTTGAACGGCAGGAGCGGCCTCGGCTCACCGAGGGCGTTCCGGATGAGCTGCGGGATCTCCTGCTTGCCGGAGCCGTCGACGGCGATCACGACGTAGACGGTGCGGGCGTCGCAGGTGACCTCGCGGCCGTTCTCCCCCTCGACCCGGACCTGGAAGTCCAGTGCGAAGCTGGTGCGGCCGATCGTCGCCGTGGACACCGCGACGACGGTGTCGTCGCCCCAGCCGACGCCGCCGCGCCAGTCCAGTTCGGAGTGCACGAGCTGCACGTCGTAGCCGGCGTCGAGCATCGTCCGGTAGGACAGCTCGCGGTGCTCCAGGAACTCGGTCATCGCCTCGTCGAACCACGCGAGGTACCAGGCGTTGAACACGACGCCCTGGGCGTCGACCTCGTGGTAGCGCACGCGGACCGGGAACTCGAACGCGCCGTCGGCGGAGGGCTGGGCCATCGGGCGAGGATAGGGCGGAACGGCTCAGGACGCCGGATCACCGCGGTGGGCGACCCGGTCGCGGATGCTCCGGTTCACCGCCCGTCCGAACGCGGTGACGACGCCGTGCACGGTGACCGGCTTGAGCCGGGCCATCACCGCGGCGATCTTCTGCCGCTCGTGCGCCGGTCGTCCGCGGTCGCGGTACGGCTGCAGTATCTCGTCCTGGAACAGCGTCATCAGGTCCTCGGCGAGCGCCGTGGTGTGCCGTTCGATGATGTCGGACGCGCGGCTCCACACCTCCGGCGAGAGCCCGGCGTCGAGCGTGTCGAGGCCGCTGGCCAGCGCCGTGGGGCCGTGCAGGCGGTACCGGTCGCCGTCGAGCGCGGTCAGGGAGCCGAGCGCCTCCAGCGCGCGGACGCCGTCGTCGTCCAGGGTGCGGCCGGCGCGGCGGTGCAGGCCGGCGCGGTCGACGTCGTCGGGTGCCTCGGGCGCCCACGGGGTGAGCAGCGCGAGCTGCAGGGACAGCTCCTCCGGGCCCGCCTCGTGCGGGACGCGCTCCAGCTGCCGCTCGATCGCGGCCAGGGTGAACCCCAGCGCGGAGAGCTCGCCGATCAGCTCGAGTCGAGCGCGGTGGGTGGTGTCGTAGAGACCGGTCCGGCCGCGCATCCGCGGCGCCGGGAGCAGACCCTTCCCGGCGTAGAAGCGGATCGTGCGGACCGAGACGCCGGTGCGCTCGGCGAGCTGGTCGACCGTCAGGAGGTCCCCGTCGGGGGTGGTCGGCGCAGCCATGGCCGGAAGGCTACGTCATTCGGCGGCCCATATGACAGTGTCGCTGTAATATGCGTCGCGGTCCCGGTCGAGACCCCGGGAGCGCTCCGCCGGGGCGAACACCACCACGATCGACAGGTCCTCGGTGACCTCGGTGAAGTGGTGGACCTCGCGGGCGGGGAGATGCACGACGGATCCGGGCCCGATCTCGTACTCGGTGCTGATCCTCGTTCCGTCTGCGCCGGCCTCGGCCGTCTCGGAGACCAGCTTGGCCCGCCCGCGCACCACGACGTAGATCTCGTCCTCGGTGTGCGGCTCCTGCCCGTCCTTGCCGCCGACCGGGATGCAGTACGTCCCGACCGACAGGTCCGCGGTACGCAGGTGCTCGCGGTACTGGTTCGGTTCCCCCTCGGGAACGGCGAAGTGCCCGGCGGCCCGCAGGATCTGCACGACGGCGAGAGTACTGCGTCCGGCCCGGCGGGCCAGCTCCTCGACGGGCCAGGATGAGGTCCATGGGAACGGTGATGACGAGCGACCACGTGGCACTGCACGTCGACGACGAGGGGTCCGGTCCGGCCGTCGTCCTCGTCGCGGGGTTCGGCGCGCCGTCGACGAGCTGGGTGTTCCAGGTGGACGCCCTGACCGCCGCCGGGTACCGGACGGTGTGCGTGGACCGGCGCTCGCACGGGCAGTCCGAGTCGCCGGCGTTCGGGCAGCGGATGGCCCGTCACGGCAAGGACCTGCACGACGTGCTCGTCGCGCTGGACCTGCGCGACGCCGTCCTGGTCGGCGGCTCGATGGGCGCGAGCACGATCTGGGCCCACACCGACCTGTTCGGCACCGACGGCGTCCGCGGCATCGTCAGCGTCGACCAGACCCCCAGGATGCTCAACGGCCCGGACTGGCCGCACGGCTACTACGGGTTCGACGACACCAACGCCGGAACGTTCTTCGCCGACGGGGTGCCGCCGACGGGCCGGGGCCTGCCGATGGAGCGGGCGGCCGCGTCCATGGGGCGTCTCGCGGAGCGCCTCGGACCGCAGGCGACCGCGTTCCGGGCGCCGGCTCCGGAGACCGTGCCCCTGCTGCGCGACCACGCCCAGCAGGACTGGCGCGACGTCGTCGCCCGCACGGAGGTGCCCGTCCTCATGACGGCCGGGCGCGAGAGCCAGCTCTGGCCGTGCGAGCACGCCGCGGCCGCCGTCCACGGCCACCCGCAGGGCCGCGCCGTCGTCCTGGAGGACTGCGGGCACGCGGCGAACATCGACCGGCCCGACGAGTTCAACGCGGCGATGGTGGAGTTCCTCGCCGACCTGTGAGCCGCCGGCCGGGGAGATCGTCGCCGCCACCGCCGATCGTGTGTCCCGTCACCCCACGGACGGCCGGTCCTTGACCTATGTGACAGTGCTGCTGTTATAAAGAACCTCGAGGCGTAGCAACGGTCGCGCGTGCCTGCGGGCCGTATCCACGCAGGAGCAGACGAGAGGTTCGCATGAGCGAGATCCCCGAGGCGTACATCTACGACGCGATCCGCACACCTCGCGGCCGGGGCAAGGCCTCCGGTTCGCTGCACGAGGTCAAGCCGGTCTCCCTGGTCATCGGGCTGATCGACGAGCTGACGTCGCGGTTCCCGGAGCTCGACCCGGCCACGATCGACGACCTCGTCCTCGGCGTCGTGTCCCCGATCGGCGACCAGGGCGGCGACATCGCCAAGACCGCCGCGATCGCCGCCGGCCTGCCGGACACCGTCGCGGGCGTGCAGCTCAACCGCTTCTGCGCGTCCGGCCTGGAGGCCGTGAACACCGCCGCGCAGAAGGTCCGCTCCGGGATGGAGGAGCTGGTCCTGGCCGGCGGCGTCGAGGCGATGTCGCGCGTGCCGATGGGCTCCGACGGCGGCGCGTGGGCGATGGACCCGGACACCTCCTACCAGACCGGATTCGTGCCGCAGGGCATCGGCGCCGACCTGATCGCCACGCTCGAGGGTTGGAGCCGCGAGGACGTCGACACGTTCGCCGTCGAGTCCCAGGCGCGTGCGGCCAAGGCGTGGGCCAACGGCTACTTCTCCAAGTCGGTCGTCCCGGTCAAGGACCGCAACGGCATGACCGTGCTCGACCACGACGAGTTCATCCGCGCGGGCGCCACGCTGGAGAGCCTGTCCGGCCTCAAGCCGTCGTTCGAGATGATGGGCGAGCAGGGCGGCTTCGACGCCGTGGCCCTGCAGAAGTACCACTGGGTCGAGAAGATCGACCACGTCCACCACGCCGGTAACTCCTCCGGCATCGTGGACGGCGCCGCGCTCACCCTGATCGGCACCGAGCGTGCCGGCAAGGCCGCCGGGATGACCCCGCGCGGGCGGATCGTGTCCACCGCGCTGTCCGGTGCCGACCCGACGATCATGCTCACCGGCCCCGCGCCGGCGTCGAAGAAGGCCCTGGCCAAGGCCGGCCTGACCGTCGACGACATCGACCTGTTCGAGATCAACGAGGCGTTCGCCGCGGTCGCCCTGCGCTTCATGCGCGACATGGGGATCTCGCACGAGAAGACCAACGTCAACGGCGGCGCGATCGCGATGGGCCACCCGCTCGGCGCGACCGGCGCGATGATCACCGGCACCCTGCTCGACGAGCTGGAGCGCCGCGACCTGCGCTACGGCCTGGCCACGCTGTGCGTCGGTGGCGGCATGGGCATCGCCGCCGTCATCGAGCGCGTCTCCTGAATCCCCCGGAAGGACTGAGTACCACAGTGAGTGAGCAGAAGGCCGTCCGCTGGGAGAAGGGCTCCGACGGCATCGCGATCGTCACCCTCGACGACCCCGGCCGCAGCGCCAACACCATGAACGACCGCTACAAGGAGGCGATGGGCGAGGTCGTCGACGCGCTCGTCGCCGCCAAGGACGACATCTCCGGCGTCATCATCACCTCGGCGAAGAAGACGTTCTTCGCCGGCGGCGACCTGACGTCGCTGTCCTCGGCCGGGCCGGACGACGCGCCCGCCGTGTTCGAGAACGTCACCGAGGTCAAGGCCCAGCTGCGCAAGCTGGAGACGCTGGGCAAGCCCGTCGTCGCGGCCATGAACGGCACCGCGCTCGGCGGCGGCCTGGAGATCGGCCTGGCCTGTCACCACCGGATCGGGCTCGACGCCAAGGGCGTCATCTACGGCCTGCCCGAGGTCACCCTGGGCCTGCTGCCCGGTGGCGGCGGCGTCACCCGCATCACCCGCATGCTGGGCATCGCCAACGGCTTCATGAACGTCCTCGCGCAGGGCCAGCGGCACAAGCCGGAGAAGGCCGTCGAGCTGGGGATCGTCGACGAGCTCGCCTCCACCCCGGAGGAGATGCTCGAGAAGGCGAAGGCCTGGATCGCGGCCAACCCGGAGGCGTCGCAGCCCTGGGACCAGCCGAAGTACAAGATCCCCGGCGGAACGCCGTCGAACCCGTCGCTGGCCTCGATCCTGCCCGCGTTCCCGGCGAACCTGCGCAAGCAGCTCAAGGGCGCGCCGATGCCGGCCCCGCGCAACATCCTCGCCGCGGCCGTCGAGGGGTCCCAGGTGGACTTCGACACCGCGCTGCGCATCGAGGGCCGCTACTTCGCCGAGCTCGTCTGCGGCCAGGTCTCGAAGAACATGACCAAGGCGTTCTTCTTCGACCTGCAGGCGATCAACGGCGGCAAGTCCCGCCCGGACGGCCACGACAAGTGGGCGCCCACCAAGGTCGCGGTGCTCGGCGCCGGGATGATGGGCGCGGGCATCGCCTACGTCTGCGCGCTGTCCGGCTGGGACGTCGTGCTCAAGGACGTCTCGCAGGAGGCCGCCGACAAGGGGAAGGCCTACTCCGAGAACCTGGTCGCCAAGGGCGTCAAGCGCGGCAAGACCACGCAGGAGAAGGGTGACGCCCTGCTCGGGCGGATCACCGCGACGGCGGACTACGCCGACCTCGCCGGCTGCGACGTCGTGATCGAGGCCGTGTTCGAGTCGGTCAAGCTCAAGCAGGAGGTGTTCGCGGAGGCGGCCAAGGTCGTCAACTCCGACGCCCTGCTGTGCTCGAACACCTCGACGCTGCCGATCACCGAGCTCGCGAAGGGCGTCGACCGCCCGGACGACTTCATCGGCCTGCACTTCTTCTCGCCGGTGGACAAGATGCCGCTGGTCGAGATCATCCGCGGTGAGCGCACGAACGACGCGGCCCTGGCCAAGGCGTTCGACCTCACCCTGGGGATCAAGAAGACCCCGATCGTCGTCAACGACAGCCGCGGCTTCTTCACCAGCCGCGTCATCGGCACCTTCATCAACGAGGGCGTCGCGATGCTGGCCGAGGGCATCGACCCGCAGACGATCGAGCAGGCGTCCTCGCAGGCCGGCTACCCGGCCCCGGTGCTGCAGCTGATGGACGAGCTCACGCTCACGCTGCCGCGCAAGATCCGCGAGGAGTCGAAGGCGGCGACCGAGGCGGCCGGCGGCACCTGGGCCGGACACCCCTCGGACGCGGTCATCGACCGGCTCGTCGACGAGTTCGACCGCAAGGGCAAGAGCACCGGCGGCGGGTTCTACGAGTACGCCGACGGCAAGCGCACCCGCCTGTGGCCGGGCCTGCGCACCGAGTTCGGCGCGACCAACCACGACGTGGACCTGCACGAGCTCTCCGAGCGGATGCTGTTCGTGGAGTCGCTCGAGACCGTCAAGTGCGTCGACGAGGGCGTGCTGACGACGGTGCCGGACGCCAACATCGGCTCGATCTTCGGCATCGGCTTCCCGGCCTGGACCGGCGGGGTGCTGCAGTTCATCGAGGGCTACCCCGGTGGACCGGCGGGCTTCGTCGCCCGCGCCGACGAGTTCGCCAAGAAGTACGGCGACCGCTTCGCCGTCCCGGACAGCCTGCGTACGCGGGCCGCCCAGGGCGAGTCGGCCACCGCCGCGGCCTGACCCTCTCCGCACGCACGATCCCGACACCCCCGCCGGAGCCCCGGCGGGGGTGTCGTGTGTCCGACGAGCGGCACTGTCGTCGCATAGGTTGCGACGAGGGTGCCGATCGTCGGCACCGCGCGCGAGCGAGGAGGACGTGGACGTGATCCGCAACGTGGTGGTCGGACGGCTGAAGGACGGCGTCGACCCGTCGGAGATCGAGCCGGGTCTGCAGGCGTTGCGCGACCTGCGCGTCGACGGCGTCGAGCTGCGGCTGGTGGCCGGGCTGGACCTGGGCCTGCGCGAGGGCAACGCGCACTACGTGATCACCGTCGACCTCGACGACGAGCAGGCCTACAAGGTCTACGACGCCGACGCCGAGCACAACCGGATCCGCGCCGAGCTGTTCGCGCCGTTCAGCGAGAAGATCGAGCGCATCCAGTTCCGCCCGTCCTGACTCAGCGTGTCGGCGCCGGGACACGCCGGTCGGCCGGACTGCTCGGCGTGTCGGACGCGTGACCTGCGACGGGACGAGTTCCCGATCGTGATCCATCCCGCAGATTCGGACGATCCGGGCGTCACTGCCCGCGTCCGGGCACCATGGATGCCGTGACGGAGTGGGTGTTCGCGGTCGTGGACCGTCTCGGCGCGGCCGGGATCGGGCTGCTGATCTTCCTGGAGAACGTGGTCCCGCCCATCCCGTCCGAGGTGATCCTGCCCCTGGGCGGCTTCCGGGCGCAGGTCGGCGTGATGAACCCGATCGCCGTCTGGGCCGCCGCCACGATCGGCGCGGTGGCCGGCGCGCTGGTGCTCTACGCGCTCGGCGCCTGGCTCGGCTACGAACGCGTGCACCGCCTGGCCGGGCACCGCTGGTTCCTGCTCTCCAGCCAGAAGGACCTCGACCGCGGCCGCGCGCTGTTCGACCGGCACGGCGGACCGATCGTCCTGTTCGGACGTTGCGTCCCGCTGGTGCGCAGCCTGGTGTCCATCCCAGCCGGGATCTCCGGCATGCCGCTGGTGCGGTTCACCGCGCTCAGCGCGCTCGGGAGTGCGGTGTGGAACGCGTTGTTCGTGGGGCTCGGCTGGTTCCTCGGGGACCGCTGGGAGGTGATCGAGCAGTACATGGGCCCGATCAGCACCGCCGTCCTCGTGGTGGCCGTGGTCGCGATCGGCTGGCTCGTCGTGCGTCGCGTGCGCAGCCGCAACGCCGCGGCCGACAGCCGCGCCTGACATCCGACGCAGAGCGTACGAATCCGGTCACCCTGCGCTTACCTGCTGATCCTTTGTTCGACCAGCCGATCTCCACGCCCGCGCGGTGTGGCAGCCTGATCTTCACGGAGAACGGGCCGGCGGGAGGAGACGGGCGATGCGCCTCGTCGACGTCGGCAAGTCCTACCGTCCCGGCAGCCCGGTCCTCACCGGGGTCGACCTGGTCCTGGAGCCGGGTGTCCCGTCCGTCCTGCACGGACCCAACGGCAGCGGCAAGTCCACCCTGCTGCGGATCGCGGCCGGCTGCGAGACGCCGACCACCGGCCGGGTCGACGGGCGTCCGGACGTCGTCGGGTATCTGCCGGACCGCTTCCCGGCGCTGCTGCGCCTGCCCGCCCGCCGCTACCTGCGCCACCTCGCCGCGATCCGCGGGGTCCCGGCCGACGACGCGGCGGCGACCGCCGAGGAGGTGCTGGCCGAGCTCGGCTTCACCGGCGCCGACGACGAGCCGATGGCCGCGCTGTCGAAGGGCAACACCCAGAAGGTCGGCCTGGCGCAGGCGTTGAGCTGCGGTGCCGGCCTGCTCGTGCTGGACGAGCCGTGGTCCGGCCTGGACGCCGACGCGATCGCCGCGCTGGACGACCGGCTCGCGGATGTCCGTGTCCGGATGCTGCTCACCGACCACACCGGTACCGCCGAGACGCTGCCCGGGGCGCAGGTCCGCCGGCTCGGCCCGGACGGCCGCCTCGACCGCGGACCGGGACCGACGGCGTCGCGGGTCCGGGTGCGTGTCGAGGTGCGGTGCCCGGGCGACCCGCGCGCGGTCCTCGACCGGCTGCCCCCGGCGCGGGTGGAGGAGATGGCGCCGGGACGGCTGGTGGTCCTGCTCGCGTCCCGGCACAGCGACGCCTGGCTGGCCGCCGCGCTGGCCGCGGGCTGCTCGGTCCACGACGTCGTCCGGGAGCAGGCGTGAACCGGGCGCGCGCCGCGGCGGCGGTGGCCGTGGCGCGGATGCTCGGGGAGGACATCGCACGGTCGCAGCGGTTCCTGGTCCCGGCGCTGCTGTTCGGCGTCGCGCTCGCCGTCCTGTTCGGCGGGGACCCGGGCCCGCTCCCGGAGCCGTGGGCGGCGTCGGCGCTGCTGCTCTACCCGGTCGGGGCGTGGCTGACCCACTCGCTGGCCGGGACCGAGGACGACGTCGCGCGCACGGTCACGGTGACCGCGGCCGGGGGCGGGGGACCGGTCGTCGCCGGGGTCGCGCTGGCCGGAGCGGCCGGGGTCGTCGCGCTGTCGGTGCTGGCAGTGCTGTGGGGACTGGTCGCGGCGTTCGCCACGGCCACTCCCGGGCTCCTGCTCGACGGGCTGTTCGGTCACCTGGCCTGCGGGCTGAGCGGGGTCGCGGTGGGCCTTCTCTGCGCCCGCCCGGTGATCCGGAGCCTGGGCTGGGGGCTGCTGACCGGGCTGGTGTTCGTCGTCGTCACCGGTACCCGGTCGTGGCTGCCGCCGGTCGGGACCGCCGTCGCCGCGCTGGGGTCGGGGCGCGGCGGCATCGGGGTGTTCGGCGACGTCCTGCTGGCGGTCGTCCTGGTGGTGGTCGCGTGCGCGCTGGTGGTGCGCTGCGAGCAGGGCTGGCCCGACGAGTGGCGCGACCGGCTCGCGCCGGTGCGCCGCCGGCTCCCGCGGGCGATCCGGGACCGGTTCGGGCCGGAGTAGCGCGCCCTACGAGCGCAGCCCGACGTAGCGGCCGAGCTCGGCGGCGGCCCGGGCGAACAGGGCGTCCCGCTCGTAGAGCACGTTCTCGAACTGGCCGAACAGCTCGAACGTGACGTGCCCGAACAGCGCGGTCCACGCCGTCACCCCGCGCAGCAGGGCGTCGTCCGGCAGGTCCACCCCCAGCGCGTCGCGGGCCCGGGTGACGTCGGCGTCGAGCGGGGCGGGGACGGGGTCGGTGGTGGACTCCAGACGTCCGGCGGCGTGCGCCGCGGCCAGGATCGAGACCAGCGTCGTCACCGTCCGCTCGGCGGAGGGCACGGTGTCCTGCGGTGCGCTGTAGCCGGGCACCGGCGAGCCGTAGATCAGCGCGTACTCGTGCGGGTGCGCCAGGGCCCAGGTCCGGATCGCCGTCGCGACGGCCAGCCAGCGGGCGGGGAAGTCGTCACTCGGCGCCGCGGCGTCGGCGGCCTGCACGGCGTCGCCGAGCGCGTCGTAGCCCTCGGTGATCAGCGCGGTGAGCAGGTCGTCGCGGGTGGGGAAGTAGCGGTGCAGCGCCGAGGAGACCATCCCCAGCTCGCGGGAGACCGCGCGCAGCGACAGGCCGGCGGCACCGACCTCGGCGAGCTGGCGCCGGGCGGCGTCGACGATCTCGCGGGTCAGCTCGGCGCGGGCCCGGGCGCGGGCGGTCCGTGGTGCGTTCACGCCGGACACTCTAGAGCATCATTTCGAGAAGAGAGCAACGCTCTTGCTGTCGGAGCAATGCTCTCCCGGGGAGAGCATTGCTCCGACAGCGGAGCGCAAGTCGAGATCGGGGTGGGTCGGATGGGTACGACGACGACGGCGGCCGGGGCCGTCACCGGGGCGCGGGTGGGGTGGGGCGCGGGGGCACTCGCCGTCGCCGGGGTGGCGCTGGCCGTCTACCCGGCGCTGCGGCCCTACCCGGACTCCGCCGCGGGCTGGGCCTCGCCCGCCTGGACGGCGGCGCACCTGCTCGCCGTCGCGGGGTTCGTGCTGCTGGTGGCCGGTACCGGGGCGGTCTGGGCCTCGGTGCGTGACACCCGCGCCGAACGCACCGGGTTCGCCGCGCTGGTCGTGACCGGTGGCGGGGTGGGGCTGACGCTGCCCTACTACGGCGCCGAGGTGTTCGGGCTGCACGTGATCGGGCAGTGGTCGCTCCGGCGCCGCGACCCCGGCCTGCTCGCGATGGCCGACGACCTGCACTACGCCCTGCCGGCGGTGCTGACGTTCGCGGCCGGGTTGCTCGGGATCGGCGCCGGCGCGGTGCTGACGGCGGTCGCGCTGGCCCGCAGCGGCCGGTTCGCGTTCTGGGCCGGGGTGCCGCTCGCGGTCGGCCTCGCGCTCTACGTCCCGCAGTTCTTCGGCCCGCCGTGGCTGCGCATCGCCCACGGGCTCCTGGTTTTCCTCGGGTGCCTGGGGGTATGGCGCGCGCTCGCGGCCGCGCGGCCGCACACTGGACGACGGTGACCGGAAACGAGGGCCCGACCTGGGTCCGCTTGACTTCTACGAGAAGTAGAAGGATATTTCGGTCAGCAGGTCGCGAACTCCGGGTTCGTGGTCTGCTCGTCGGAGCGCGAGGGGGCACATCATGAGCCCGGCAACTGCATCAGCATCGTCACCGTCACTCGAGGCGCGCGCGGGAGCCGCCGCCGACCAGCTCGACCAGCGCTACCACCCGGCCGCGGGAATGCGGAAGCAGTTCAACAAGGTCTTCCCGACGCACTGGTCGTTCATGCTCGGTGAGGTCGCGCTGTACAGCTTCATCATCCTGCTGGCGACGGGCACGTTCCTGGCGCTGTTCTACGACCCGTCGATGGCCGAGGTCGTCTACAACGGGCCCTACGACAACCTGCGCGGCGTCACCGTCTCGCGGGCCTACGAGTCCACCCTGCAGATCTCGTTCGAGTACCGGGGCGGGCTGTTCCTGCGGCAGGTCCACCACTGGTCCGCGCTGCTGTTCCTGGCCGCGATGTTCGTGCACATGTTCCGCACGTACTTCACCGGCGCCTTCCGCAAGCCGCGTGAGGCGAACTGGGTCATCGGCGTCGTGCTGATCCTCGTCGGCACGTTCGAGGGCTTCACCGGCTATTCGCTGCCCGACGACCTGCTCTCCGGCACGGGCCTGCGGATCGCCTCGGGCATCACGCTCTCCGTCCCGGTCGCCGGCACCTGGGTCCACTGGGCCCTGTTCGGCGGCGAGTTCCCCGGCACCGAGATCATCCCGCGGCTCTACATCATCCACGTGCTGATCTTCCCGGGGATCCTGCTCGCGCTGATCGCCGTGCACGTGGGCCTGGTCTGGTACCAGAAGCACACCCAGTTCCCCGGTCCGGGGCGCAAGGAGGACAACGTCGTCGGGGTGCGGATCCTGCCGATGTTCGCCGCCAAGGGCGGCGCGTTCTTCGCCGTCACGCTGGGCGTCACGATGATCATGGGCGGCCTGCTGCAGATCAACCCGATCTGGAACATGGGCCCCTACGACGCCGCGCACATCTCGGCGGGCTCGCAGCCGGACTTCTACATGATGTGGTCCGACGGCATGGCGCGGATCTTCCCGCCGTGGGAGTTCTACCTGTTCGGCGAGTACACGATCCCGTCGGTGTTCCTGCCGACCGCGGCGTTCCTGCCGGTCCTGTTCGTGATCGCCGGTGCCTACCCGTACATCGAGCGACGGTTCACCGGCGACGACGCGCTGCACAACCTGCTGCAGCGTCCCCGCGACGTGCCGGTCCGCACCTCGCTGGGCGCGATGGGTATCGCGTTCTACCTGGTGCTGGTGGCGTCGAGCTTCAACGACTGGATCGCCTACTACGGCAAGCTGTCGCTGAACGCGACCACGTGGGCGGGCCGGATCCTGCTGCTCGCCGTGCCGCCGATCGTCTACTGGCTGAGCTACCGGGCCTGCCTGAGCCTGCAGAAGTCCGACCGTGACGTGCTCTCGCACGGCATCGAGACCGGCATCATCCGCAGGCTGCCGAACGGCGAGTTCATCGAGGTCCACCAGCCGCTGGCCGGGCTGGACTCGCACGGTCACCCGCGCGAGCTGGAGTACCAGGGCGCCCCGGTGCCCAAGCGGATGAACCAGCTGGGGTCGGCGGGGTCGCCGGTGTCCGGATCGCTGCTCAAGCCGGACCCGAGCGACGAGACCGTCCGCCTCGGCCGCGCCCGGCAGGAGGAGCACGAGCGCGAGCTCGAGGCGCGCACCGAGCGTCGCGAGCTGGCCGGACGGCCGGACGCCGGTCGTCCGCAGGACCCGACCGAGTAACTGCTCGCGCCGTACGACCAGGCCCCGCCGGCTCCTGCCGGCGGGGCCTTCGTCGTCTGTTCCGCAGCGGCCGGGCCCGCGCTGGCATCGGCGTACAGGCGCGCGGAGCGCCTCCGGTCCGCGGGAAGGGCTCAGTCCATCCGGTCACCACCGCAGGAGCAGTTCCGGCCCACCTCTTTCCGGCCCGAGAACGCGGACATCGGGCGTGCGGAAGGAGGTCGCGATGCCGACCGGACACCTACCCGAGAACCCCGACCTGAACGCCCTGCGCAAGCAGGCCCGACGTCTGGAGCGGGCCGTCCGCGCCGGCGATCCGGTGGGCGCTCCAACACGACCAACACGAGCGGGTCGCTCTGCTCCTCGCCCACGGCGTCGACGTCGACACCCCGTTCGACGACGGCCGCGCGCCGATCGCGGTGGCCGCGCTGCAGGGCGCGACCGAGGTGGTCGGGATGCTGCGCGCCGCCGGTGCCGCCCCGCCGGAGCTGGACCCGTCCGAGGAGTTCGTCGCCGCGGTCATGCGCGGTGACGAGGCGGCGGCGCGCGCGTCGACGGCGGGGGAGCGGGTCCGCCGTGACCGTCCCGGGCTCGTGGTGTGGGCGGCCGGGCAGGGCCGGGTGGAGGCGGTGCGCCTGTTGCTCGACCTGGGGTTCGCCATCGACGCGCTCGGTCGCGCCGACGTACCGGTCGAGGGGGCGTCGGAGACGGCCCTGCGCGCCGCGGTGTCGGCCGACGTCCCGGATCTGGTGCGGCTGTTGCTCGACCGCGGTGCGGACGCCGGTGTCCGCGACAAGCGGTTCGAGGCCACCCCCGCCGACTGCGCGGCGCATCTGGGACGGCCGGAGATCGCGGCGCTCCTGGAGGGGTGGCCGGGCCGACGATCGCCGGAGCTGTAGTGCCGGCGAGAAGAACTCGGATTCGCGATCGCTAACAGTTTCTGTTCTTCGATCAGATGTTCGAATAGAATGGTTGGCATGACCGCGGTCGCCGACTTCTCCGTTCCGGGCACTCGCCCGGAACCCGTCGCGCCCACATTCGAGCTCGTCGATCTGACGCTCCTGCGGCTCCTCGACGAATCCGACCCCGATCCACTGCTCGGGTCACGCCCGGAGGTCGAGCTCGTCGACCGGATCGCGCAGCTGGAATCGCTGCAACATCGGGTCGCGGCGTTGCAGTCGGCGGCGATCCATGCGTTCGCCCGTCGTCATGTGGCCTCGCGGGTCGATGCCGGGGTGGTGGACCCGGAGAGGCTCGAACGCAGTGTCGCCGGGCAGATCGCCCTCGCGTGCCGGGTCTCGCCGATCGAGGGCGGGAAGCGGATGCGGATGGCGCGGGACCTGCGCAACGGGCACGACCACGTCCTCGCCTTGTTCACCGCAGGGGAGATCAGCGCCTACAAGACGGCGACGATCACCGCGGCCACGAGTGGTCTCGACGCGGACGAGCGGGCGGAGGTCGACCGGCGCATTGCCGCGCACGACATCGTCCACATGGGCGTGGGGCGGATCCGGACCCTGGCACAGGCGATCGCCGCCGAGGTGGCGCCGGAGAAGTTCACGGCGCGCAGTCGCGCCGCTCGTCAGGAGCGGCGTGTCTCGCTGCGCCCGGCGCCGGACGGGATGACCGACCTGATCGCGCACCTTCCGTTGGAACAGGGCGTGGCCTGCTACGCCGCGCTGGCGAAGGCGGTCAACGAGGCCGCGGTCAGCCCGGAGCCGGTGACCCGTGGGCGGGGACAGATCATGGCCGACACGCTGGTCGAGCGCGTCACGGGACAGGCCACCGCGCCCGACGTCGCCGTCGAGGTCCAGGTCGTGGTCCCAGTCGAGGCGCTGATCGACCCCGACTCCCCGCTCCCCGCGCACATCCCCGGTCACGGCCCGGTCCCGCTCGACGTCCTCGCCACCAGTTCCGGCCGTAAGACTTTGCGCCGGCTGCTGACCCGGGCGGGCATCGTGATCGGCGGCGACTCCCGGCAACGCCTGTTCACCGGAGTGCTCGCCGAATGGATCCGAGCCCGCGACGGGTATCGGTGCAGCGAGCCCTACTGCGATGCCCCGATCCGACATATCGACCATATCCATAGATCTGCAGACGATGGGCAGACGGAGTTCGACAACGGCAGAGGTGTCTGCGAGTTCCACAACCACCTCCGCGAGACATCCGGATGGAAAGTCGAGAAGAGCCCTGACGGCGTCAGGACGACGACACCGACCGGACACACGTACACGGCACCCGCGTGGCGCGTGCCCGGCTACGGCGACACATGACGATCAGGCACGCGCTCTCGAGAAGCGCGACCCACAGCTGCCGGCCGTGTCCGAAACGGCACCGTCGGTACCCGACACGAAGGCCGAGCTCAGGCCGCGGGCAGTTCGAGGCCCAGCCGGTCCTGGAGTTCGCGCATGCCGGTGGCGGTGACCACGACCGAGCGTCGGTCCCGGCCGCGGGTGACCCACGACCGTTCGAACATGGTCGTGCACAGCGCCGCGCCGACCCGGCCGGCGAGATGGTGGCGTCGTTCGGTCCAGTCCAGGCAGCTGCGCAGCAGCGGGCGGCGGGAGGGGCCGTCGAGCGGATCGCCGGTGAGGTCGGCGAGGAAACGGCGTCCGTCGGCGGTCAGGGCGAGGCCGTCCTCGGTGTTGACCATGCCCCGTTCGACCAGCGCGTCGTGCAGGCCGACGCCGAGCGTCCCGGCGAAGTGGTCATAGCAGGTGCGGGCGGCGGCGAGGCGTCCGGCGGCCCGGACCGCGCGCAGGCCGTCCGGCCGGGAGGGCTCCGCGCCCGAGGCCTCGGCCAGGGACTCGATCAGCCCGGCGGCGCGGGCGTCGGCCAGGCGCAGGTAGCGGTGCCGGCCCTGCTTCTCCGTCGCCAGCAGGCCGGACGCGACCAGGCGGTCCAGGTGCTCGCTGGCCGTCGACGGCGCGACACCGGCGTGCCGGGCCAGCTCGCCGGCGGTCCAGGCCCTGCCGTCGATCAGGGCCAGGCAGAACGCGGCCCGTGTGCGGTCGGCCAGCAGCCCCGCGAGCTCGGCCAGTGACTCCGGAGCGACCGGCCCGACGGACGGGGTCACGACCGGCGCTCCGGGGAGTGCGGGCCGGGCACCGTCACGTCCGGCCCGCCGCCGGTCCGTCCACGCCCCCGCTGCGGAGCGGGATCCGGGTGTGCGACGTCCGGTCCGGCCGGGGACGCGGTGGCCGGTCGGCTGCGCCACCGCGACAGCGCCACCCCGGTCAGCGCGCACACCCCGCCCAGCAGCGCGAGCGCCGGCGGCAGCTCCCCGAGCAGCGGCCAGGCCATCAGGACGGTCAGGGTCGGGACCAGGTACGTCGTGATCCCCAGGCGTCCGGCGTCCATCCGGGACAGGGCGTAGGCCCACGTCCCGAACGCGAGCGCGGTCGGGATCAGCCCGAGATAGACCATCCCGGCGACGGCCGGGGCGGGGGCGGAGCCGAGCGCGTCGACGAGACCGCCGGCCCACGGCAGGCAGGCCACCGCGCCGATCACGCACGCGATCTGGGTGACCTGCAGCGCCGGGAGCCGTCGCAGGACCGGCTTCTGGGTGAGTACCCCGATCGTCCAGGTCACCGCGGCCAGGACGCACAGTGCCGCGCCGGTGAGGTCGAAGCGCGAGCCGGCGCCGGCCGTCGAGAACCCGATCAGGACCGCGCCGGCGAACCCGATCCCCGCCCCGAGGAGCAGCGGCTTCGGGAACCCCTCACCGAGCAGCGCACCGGCGGAGAGCGCGATCAGGATCGGGCCGATGTTGACCAGCATGGCCGCGGTCCCGGCGTCGAGCTGGGCCTCCGCGGCGTTGAGGGCGACGTTGTAGACGCCGAACCAGCTCACCCCGCAGACCGCCAGCAGCAGCCACTCGCGCCGCGTCGGGCGGACCCACGCCCGCCGGGGCAGCACCGCGACGGTCAGGGCGAGCCCGCCGACCAGCAGCCGTCCCAGCGCCAGTGGCCCGGCCCCGAACACCGGCCCCACCGCGCGGATCGCGACGAACGCCGAGGCCCACGCCGTCACCGTCACCCCGGCGGCGAGAGCCACCCGCAGTCCTGTCGTCATGGCCGCGACGGTAGGCCCGCGACCGTTCGGCGGGCACCGAAATACCGGCTCAGGAGTAGCGGGGCGCCAGCGCCGGGTAGTAGTCATCCCAGTCCGGGAACTCCGCGCCGGCCAGGCTCGCGCCGAACCGGTCGAGATACCAGTGCCAGCCCGGCCCGGCGTCGGACGAGGGGAGTCCCGGCGGCAGCGTCTGGTGGAAGTGCAGGACGGTGCCGCCGGAGGGACCGGCCTCCAGCGTCACGACGATCTCCCAGGGGACGTCGGCCCCGATCGCGACCTCCAGCCGGTGGGGAGGGACGCAGTCCACGATCCGCGCCGGTTCCGGCGGGCCACCGGAGTCCTCGGCACTGGTCATCGTGATCGCCACGGTGCCGCCGGGGCGGGCGTCGCCGGTGAACGAGCCGTACCAGCGGGCCAGCCGGTCGGACTCGGTCAGGGCGGGCCAGACCTGCTCCGGCGGGTCCGGGAACTCGCGGCGGAACCGGAGGGTGGCGCGGCCGTCGGGCTCGCGCGTGACCTCGCCGTCGGGTGTCGTGATCACGGGAGCGCGGTGAACTGGGCGGTGGCGACCACGAGCGCGTCCTGGGTCTGCTCCTCGGTGGCCATCCCGGACTCCCGCAGCGTCGCCTCCCAGGCCTGGACCACGCCCTGGTTGTAGGACAGGACCTCCGGGGAGTTCTGGAACTCCGCCGGGTCGCCGAGGTCGGTCCCGCGCAGGTGTAGCCCGAGGGCGAGGAACGCGTCGTCCCAGCCGGGGCCGACGTACAGGGCGCCGCCCGAGTCGGGCACCAGCGTGGCCGCCACGGAGTGGTCCAGTGTCAGCACGGTCGAGTCCGCGTCGGGGGCCGCCAGCTCGACGGTCACCACGCTCTCCGGTCCGCCCCAGGTGAGCACCAGCGTCGACGGCCGGTCGCACCGCAGGATCTCGCCGTCGGCGTTGCCCTCGGTGGCGAACCTCCCGCCCACCTCCAGATCGCCGCTGACGGGGAGGAACCAGCGGGCGAGCCGCTCCGGGTCGGTGAGGGCGTCCCAGACGTCCTCGACTCCGGCGGAGTAGGTCCGCTCGAGCCGTACGGCGACCTGGTCGCCCCGCTCTCCCGCGTGCACGCGGCGGCGCACCTCGTCCAGCTCGGCGATGATGTCGATCATTTCCGGTCTCCCCTCGGTGACGTGCCGGGTGCGTTCCGGCGGCCCCGGGCGAGCTCCGTGCCGAGCGCGTCGAGGCGCTGCGACCAGAACCCGCGCAGGCCCGCGAGCCAGTCCTCGGCGACGGCCGGCCCGCTCGGGTCGACGGCGTAGATGCGCCGCGTCCCCTCCGGTCGGACGGTGGCGAAGCCGTTGTCGCGCAGTACTTTCAGATGCTGCGAGACGGCCGGCTGAGAGATCCCGAACTCGTCCGAGATCACGCCGACGACGTCGCCCGAGCTCCGCTCGCCGGTGGCCAGCAGCTCCAGGATCCGCCGCCGTACCGGGTCGCCGAGGACGTCGAACGCGTGCACCTTCCTATCTTAAGAAACAACTTATATAAGTCAATAACGATAGATGAAGGGACTTGACAGGGGGGTTCCTTGGTTCCATGGTTAGTTACATGAGTAATGAACCAACAGACTGGGACCGGGCGAGGCGGTCGCCATGAAGGACGACGGGCGCCCGCTCTTCCTCCAGATCGCCGAGCAGATCTCGACCTCGGTCGTCGACGGGACCTATCCCGAGGAGTCGCAGGTGCCCTCGACCAACGAGCTGGCCGCTTTCCATCGCATCAACCCCGCCACCGCAGCCAAGGGCGTGAACCAGCTGGTGGCCGACGGGGTGCTCTACAAGAGACGGGGGATCGGGATGTTCGTGGCGGAGGGGGCACGGACCCGGCTGCTGGAGAGCCGCCGGGAGGAGTTCGGCCGGCAGTACATCGCTCCGCTGGTCACCGAGGCCGGGAAGCTCGGCATCGACCCGGAGCAGCTCAAGAAGATGATCGACGTCTGGGGGGACGAGGAATGACCGAGGGAAGCGCAGGCGCAACGAGCACCGACGCAGTCGTCGAGATGCGTGGCGTCACCAAGCGCTACGGGAGCTTCACCGCGCTGGACGACGTGAGCGTCGCGCTGCGGGAGAACACGATCCACGGGCTGCTCGGCCGCAACGGCGCCGGCAAGACCACGATGATGCAGCTGCTGACCGCGCAGAACTTCGCGACGTCCGGGGAGATCTCGGTCTTCGGCGAGGAGCCTTACGAGAACGCCGGCGTGCTGAGCCGTACCTGCTTCATCCGGGAGGCGCTGAAGTACCCGGACAACTTCCGCCCGCACCACGCGATGGCGGCCGCCGCGATGGTCTACCCGAACTGGGACGCCGCGTTCGCCGACTCGCTGATGGAGGAGTTCGCCGTCCCGCGCAAGCGGGCGATCAAGAAGCTCTCCCGGGGTCAGCTCTCCGCGGTCGGCGTGATCATCGGTCTGGCCTCGCGCGCCCCGCTGACGTTCTTCGACGAGCCCTACCTCGGCCTCGACGCCGTCGCCCGGCAGATGTTCTACGACCGGCTGCTCGCCGACTACGCCGAGCACCCGCGCACGGTCGTGCTGTCCACGCACCTGATCGACGAGGTGTCGGACCTGATCGAGCACGTCGTCCTGATCGACCAGGGCCGCATCCTGATCGACGAGGACGCCGAGGTGCTGCGCGGCCGGGCGGTCACGGTGACCGGGCCCGCGCAGGCCGTCGAGTCGTTCGCGGCCGGGCACACCGAGCTGCACCGCGAGCGGCTGGGCGGGTTCCTGCGGGTCACCCTGTCCGGCGTCGCGCCCGAACCCGGGCTCAGCGCGCAGGGGATCGAGTTCGAGCCGGTCTCGCTGCAGCAGCTCGTCGTCCGGACCACCCAGCACAACGTCGGCGGGGCCGACGCCGACCTGGCCGTCGCCGGGTCCACGAACCGGAAGGTGCTGTCATGAACAACCGTGTGGTGACCGCGGCCCGGCTCAACGTCGTGGACGCGAAGGTGCGGCTGGGGATGCCGTGGCTGGTGGTCGGGGCCGCGTTCCTGATCAACCTGCTGATCTTCGTCCTGGTCCGGTCCAACGTCGGCGAGACCGGGCCCGAGTACACCGGGGCTCTCGCGGCGCTCTACATCTCGATGGCCGCGGCCTACATCCAGACCATGACCCAGACGTTCCCGTTCGCGCTCAGCCTCGGGCTCACCCGCCGGCACTTCTATCTCGGCGTGTCCCTGGTCGTGGTGATGGAGTCGCTGATGCACGGGGTGCTGCTGACGGTCGCGCTCGCGATCGAGCGGGCGACCGGTGGCTGGGGGATGGACCTGAACTTCTTCGGGGTCCCGTTCCTGGTGCAGAGCAACCCGGTGCTGCAGGTCGTGGTCTACACCGTGCCGCTGCTGGCCCTGGGGTTCCTGGGCCTGCTGGCCGGGACCGTGTTCCGCCGGTGGGGGCAGATCGGGGTGTACACCGCCGCGATCGGCTCGACGCTGGTCCTGGGGGGACTGGCCGTGCTGATCACCTGGCAGCAGTGGTGGGGCTCGGTCGGCGAGTTCTTCTCCGCGACGCCGGACCTGGCCCTGGTCGGGGTCTATCCGCTGGTGCTGGTCGTGCTCGCCGCCGCCGGCGGGTTCCTGATGGTGCGGCGCGCGACGCCGTAGGAGCCCCGCGCGACCAGGACCCGGCCTCCGACGGGGGGTGGCCGGGTCCTTGTCGCGTTCCTAGCTCTCGTACGGGTCGGACGGCGCCGGGACCGGTGTGACCTCGGAGACCGTGAGGTCCGGGACGTAGCGGTCGGCGGCGTTGCCGGTCCCGGGGACGACCGTCCCCCGGACCCGCAGCCAGCGCTCCCCGGAGTCGGGGACCTGCTCCTCGGTGCCGCGCAGGCGCAGCATCGACGGGCGGGCGTCGGCGGCGCAGCAGCTGATCCGCATCCGGGCCAGGACGGTGTCGCCGTGCCGCCTCGCGAGGAACCCGGTGACGACGACCTCGCGCCCGGCGACCGAGCGCTGCTCGTCCCAGACGGCGCGGTCGACCGTCTCGCCGAGTCCGAGGGCGAGCGTCCCGCCGGGGAGCGGCGGGTAGAGGTCGCCGCTGCGGACGGTGCCCCCGCTCGTCCGGTTCACCGCGTCGGCGCCGAGTGCGGGTGGTGCGACGAGCGCGATCACCAGCACCGGCAGGAGCAGCAGCCACGGGGCGTGCGAGCGGTCGTGGTCGTGGTCGCCGTGCCCGGTCGGTGTGCGCCCGAGGAAGTCCCGCACCCCGCCGGCGACGGCCAATCCGACGGCCACCACCCCGGCCGCGATCAGCAGCCAGCGGTGTCCCGGACGGACGTAGCGCAGCACCGTGTCGTCGGCGCAGACGCGCAGCAGCACCGCGCCGAGCAGCAGGAGCAGGGCGTGCTGGGTGTCGCGCCTCATCGGACGCCGCCGAACACCAGCAGGCTGGCGCCGACCGCGGCCGCCACGGCGACGACGAACGTCACCGGCGCGAACCGGACCGCGAACGCCCGCCCGAACGTCCCGGCCTGCAGCGCGACCAGCTTCAGGTCGACGGCAGGTCCGACGACGAGGAACACCAGCCGGGGCAGCAGCGGGAGCATCGACAGCGAGGACGCGACGAACGCGTCGGCCTCGCTGCACAACGACAGCACGACGGCCAGCACCGCCATCGCCGCGATCCCCAGAAGGATCCGCCCGGCCAGCGCGTCGAGCCACTCCGGCGGCACCAGCACCCGCATCGTTGCCGCGGCCAGCGCACCGACGACGAGGAACGCCCCGGCCGCGACGAGGTCCGCCCGCGCCGTCTCGGCCACCACGGCCCAGCGGCCGCGTCCGATCCCATCCACCGTGGGGGCGAGCCGCCGGGTGATCCACTCGGACCGCCCGGCCCGCTGCCAGAGCCATCCCATCGCGCAGGCGGTGACGATCGAGCCGAGGAACCGCGCCCCGACCATCTCCGGCGCGTCCGGGAACGCCGTCGCCGTCGCGACCAGCACCACCGGGTTCACCGCGGGCGCGGCGAGCAGGAACGTCAACGCCGCCGCCTCGGGCGCACCCTGTCCGATCAGCCGCCGCGCCACCGGTACCGACGCGCACTCGCAGCCCGGCAGCACCATCGCGGCGGCACCGGCGACCGGCACCGCGGCCGCGGTCCGGGCCGGCAGCACTCTGCGCAGCACCACCGGCGAGACAAACCCGGCGATCAGCCCGGACAGCAGCACCCCGAGCACCAGGAAGGGCAACGCCTGCAGGCAGACGGCCACGAACACCGTCGCGGCCGTGCGCAGGGCGGGCGCGTCGAAGGCGTCGGTGATCAGTGGGCGGGCCAGGACGGCGGCCAGCAGCACGGCGCAGAACACGTGCAGGGAGGTGACCCGCGGACGGGGCCGGACGACGGTCGTCACGGCCGGGATCCTGGCATCGACCGCCCCGGCTCCACGGCCCGGTCGGCGGAACGGTTCCCGATCGTGTTCCCGACGGCCCGACGGCCCGACGGCCCGACGGCCCGACGGCCCGACGGCCCGACGGCCCGACGGCCCGACGGCCCGACGCCCGATTCGTGATCGACACCTGTGGTCATGTCCGGGCCACACGCGGCCCGGACATGACCACGGAGATCGATCACTGCGGTCAACCCCGGACCGCCGGTGGTCCGGGGTCGACCATGACGATCGATCACCTGGCGACGTTCTCGCCGCCCCCGCGCGTTCCGTCTTTCCCGGCGCGCCCGTCTTCGCGTCGCGCGCGCGGCCGCGAGCGCGTCACGACGGCGAGCGCGCGGCACGGGGAGCGGCACGGCCCGCGCCACCGGCTCGCGATGCGGGCGGACGTGCGGGCTGCGGTGAGACGGGACGGGACCTGGCGTCCCGTCTCAGATCGGCACGGCGGTGTTGTCGAGCACCACGTCGGCGCGCTCGGGGGAGTGCTCCGTCGCGGCGAGGGCCCGCTCCTGCTCCGACCAGCGGGCCCGGAACGGGGCGTACCCGGCCCAGTCCTCGCGCGCGTGCAGGCGTCGTTCCCGCTGCTCGGCGGAGGTGTCGACCCAGACGGACAGGCTCGTCACCGGCGTCAGGACCCGGGCTCCGGCACCGCAGCCCTCCAGGACGACGGCTGGCGCCGGGTCCAGGGAGCGCCACGGGCCGGGGGCGTCACGGTCCCAGTCCCAGGTGCACCACCGCAGCGTCGAGCCGCCGGCGAGCGGGTCCCCGATCCACCGCCGGGCGAGTGCAGGGGACACGGCGAGACCGTCCCATCCGGGGTAGATCTCCTCGAGCGTGAGCAACGGGGCGTCGAGGACCTGGGCCAGCCGTGCGGCCAGCGTCGACTTCCCGGCCCCGGAGAACCCGTCCACGGTGACGAGCCGGTTCCCGGCCGGTCCGCCCTCCGCGGCCTGGACGAGGCGAGCGAGCTCCACGGCCCACCCGCCGCCGTCCACGACCCGGAGCCTCCGCTGGGACCGACCCTCACCACCGGGCCGACCGTGAACCGTCACGCGGCGCTCGTCCTGGTTCGCGACCCCCGCGTCAGGGCCTGACGACGATCTTGACGTGCGCCGCGGCGGGGTCCGGGGACAGGGCGTCGGCGACGTGGTCGAGGTCGACGTGCGCGGTGACCAGACGGTCGAGGTCCACCGCCCCGGACGCGGCGAGCTGTACCGCCGTCGGCCAGGTCTCGGCGTAGCGGAACGTCCCGGTCAGCGTGATCTCACGGGACTGCAGCGACGACACCGGCAGCGTCATCTCGTCGGCGCCCATCCCGACCAGCACCACCGTGCCCCCGGCCCGGACGGCGCCGATCCCGGCGGTCACCGCGGGCGGCGCGCCGGAGCAGTCGACGAACACGTCGACGTCCACTCCGCGGGCGGCCGGGTCGCCGTCCCGCGGGTCGAGGACGTCGGTCGCGCCGTTGTCCAGGGCGGTCGCCCGGCGCCCGGCGTCGAGGTCGGTGACGACGACCTGCGCGGCCCCCTGCACCCGTGCCACCTGCGCGACCAGTAGCCCGATCGGCCCGGCACCGGCGACGAGCACCCGGGAGCCGAGCCCGGTACCGGCCTTGCGGTTCGCCCAGATCGCGACCGAGAGCGGTTCCAGCAGCGCCGCGGCGTCGTCGGAGACGGAGTCCGGGACGGGGTGGGCGAAGTCGTCGGCGATCGTCACGTACTCGCTGAACGCGCCGTCGAAGGGCGGGGTGGCGAAGAACGCGATGTCCGGGCAGAGGTTGTACTCGCCGCGGTGGCAGTACCGGCAGCGACGGCACGGCACACCCGGCTCGATCGACACCCGCTGCCCGATCCGGGAGGCGTCGACCCCGGTCCCGACGGCGACGATCCGCCCGGACGGCTCGTGCCCGAGGACCAGCGGCTCACGCACGACGAACCGCCCGATCCGTCCGTGGGTGAAGTAGTGCACGTCCGACCCGCAGGTCCCGACCGCACCGACGCGGACCAGCACCTCGCGGGGCGCGGGCCGGGGGACCGCGCGCTGCTGCACCTCCAGCTCACCGGCGGCGCGCAGCACACTGCACCGCATCGACTCCGGGATCTCTCCGACCGCAGCACTCACCCGGGCGACAGTGCCATCCCGGAATCCCCGTCGCCAGGGCCCCGTTGCCGGAGCCATCGTGCCTCGGTGGCCCCGGACGTCGCCCTCGCCGATCTCGACGAGTCCGCCCTGCCCGATCTGCTCGCCGCGGCCGTCGACGGCGCGGAGCCGGCCGAGGTGATGGCGCCCCTGCCCGGCGAGGAGGACTGGACCGCGGCGCAGCGCGCGGAGTTCCGGGCCTTCCACCGCCGGCGCTCGCTGGACACGGAGACGCCGGTCGAGCGCACGTTCGTCGTGCTCGTCGACGGGCGGGCGGCGGGAGCGGCCCGGCTGGAGCCCGTCGACGGCGGCGTCGAGATGGGGATCTGGCTGGTCCGGCAGTGGCGGGGCCGGGGGATCGGCGCGCAGGTGGTGCACCTGCTGGGCGCGCGGGCGGGTGGCCGCGCGCTGGTCGCGGAGACGACGGGCGGCAACTCCGCCGCGGTCGGGCTGCTGCGGACCCTCGGCGCCGACCTGAGCACGGACGGCGACGACGTGCACGCCCGCCTGCCGCCGCGGTGACCGCCGACCGGGGAAGAGGGGCACGCCCGGACGGCGGCAGGTGAGGCGCCGCACCCGGCCGAGGTGATTGACTACGCATCGGCCGACGCCGGCGCTCCCCGCACGGCTTCCGGCGGCCGTCACCAGGACGAGAAGGGCGCCGATGGGCTCGGGCATCGAACGGCCGGCGGTCACCGGCTTCCACCACGTCTCGGCCATCGTGTCCGACGTGGAGACCAGCGCGACCTGGTACCAGCGGGTGCTCGGCCTGCAGCGGCTGCCGGTGACGTTCCCGCACCACGGCGACGACTCCGGCGACGGCAAGGCGGCGCTGCTGCTCGACACCGCGACCGGGGTGATGATCGAGCTGCACCACGACGTGACCGGGAGCGCGCCGGACCGCGCCCGCAACGCGCTGGACCACCTCGCGTTCGGCGTCGCGGACCGCGCCACGCTGGACGGCTGGGCGGCCTGGCTGGACACGCTCGGTGTCGCCCATGACGGCGTCACCGACCGCACCGAGCCGACGACCTACGCGACGCTGGAGTTCTCCGACCCGGACGGCATCGCCCTGGAGTTCATCCACTTCCCGACCGTCTGACCGGCTGCGACGGGGCTCCGACCGGCGCACGGACCGAATTGCCGCGCGATGACCGGCGTGCAACGGTGAATCACAGGCACGACCAGGCGACTCCACCCCGGACCACGGTGGCGTACCCGCTCAGGGAACGACGACCAGCAGACCGGGAGTGACCGCGCGTGAGTACGACCGAACAATCCGAGACCGGACGCCCCGACGCCGATCGGCCCGACACGTTCCAGCGCAGCCTCGCCCACTGGGCCGAGGAGGGCCGGGCCGGGATGGAGTCCTTCTACGCGCTGGCGTCGGAGGACTACCGGCAGATGGTGGCCGCCCGCAACTGGGCCGCCGACCTGCGCCGGGTCGCGCGTGACGGCCGGGTCCGCGCCCTCGACGTGGCGTGCGGTAGTGGCAAGTTCCCCGCCGAGCTGATGCGCCGCGGGCTGGACGACGCCCTGGCCGGGACGACCGTCGAGGTCGATCTCCTGGACCCGTCGGCGTTCTCGATCTCCGAGGCCCGCTCGGTGCTCGGCCCGCCGTTCGTCGCCGCCGCCGAGCACGAGGTCCGGCTGCAGGACCTCGACCCCTCCCACGGTGACTACGACGTCGCCTGGGCGACCCACGCCCTCTACGCGATCCCGCCCGCCGAGCTCGACGCCGGCGTCGCCCGGATGGTCGAGGCGGTGCGTCCCGGTGGGTTCGGTGCGGTCGTGCAGGCCACGACGACGTCGCACTACCTGCGGTTCGCCGAGCTGTTCCGCGCCGCGTACTCCCCGACGAGCACGCCGTTCACCAGCGCCGAGCAGGTCGCCGAGTCGCTGGTGGCGGCCGGTGTCACGCCGTCGGTGGGGATGCTGCGCTACACCGTGTCCAGCCCGAGCCGCGACGTCGTCGAGGGCTTCCTGCAGCGGTGCGCGTTCGACGACTCGGTCTCGCTGGAGACGATGGAGTCCGACGGCCCGCTGGGCGAGTACCTGGCCGGCTGCCGCGAACCCGGGGGCTACCGCTTCACCCAGGACGTCCACGTCCTGACCTGGGAGGCCTGAGCGTGCGGACCTCCCCGCCGAACCCGTACCTGTCCGATGCGACCGGAGCGGGCCCGGCCGAGGACGTCGGCACCGCCTGGGACGGCGACAACTCCGGGTGGTGGGACTGGTACATGTCGCTGGCCGACTCCGGGCCCGACACCTCCCCGCTCGTCGAACCGGAGGCGCACGACCCCGGCCCGCTGCCCACCGACGACGAGGTCGTCGCCGAGCTGGGGCGGGCCTACCCGGTGACGGACGAGATGATCGACGCGTTCGCGCAGGACGGCTTCGTCCGGCTGCCCGGCGTGCTCTCGCCCGGAGCGGCCGAGGTGCTGCGACGGCGGCTGGCCCGCCTGCTCGGCGAGGGTGGCGAGGGAGAGGGGCTGCGCAGCCGGGAGATGATGTGGCGGGAGGACCCGCTGGTGTGCGCCGCGGTGCTGTCCCCGCGGGTCGGCGGGATCTGCTCGGACCTGCTCGGTGCCCGTGACCTGCGGCTCTACCACGACAGCGCGCTGTGCAAGGAGCCCGGGACCGGCCGCACGCCGTGGCACTACGACGCCCACCACTTCCCACTGGACTCGACCGACGTGATCTCCACCTGGATGCCGCTGCAGCCGGTGCCGTCCGCGATGGGCCCGTTGACGTTCGCCCGCGGCATGCAGGCCTACAAGCTGGTCGCCGACGTGGCGTTCGACAAGCACGGCACGTCCTACGACCGCCGGGTCGCCGAGACGTTCCGCGACGCCGGGGTGGAGGTCGTCGAGGAGCCGTTCGCGGCCGGCGACGTCAGCTTCCACTCGACGCTGTGCTTCCACACCGCCGGCGCGAACCGCACCACGCGGCAGCGCATGGTGCTCGGCTCGACCTACTACGCCGACGGCGCGTCGATCATCGACCACCCGACGATGGTCAGCGGCGACTGGCGGCTGTTCGTCCCGGACACCTCCCCGGGCGAGCGCGCGGCGAGCGAGAACAACCCGGTACTGGCTCCGCCGGTGTAGGGCTGGGTTCAGCGCGCGTTGTGGAAGATGACGCCGAGGACGTTGCGCTCGCCGGTGTGCACCTCGCTCACCCCGTGGCGCATCTGCACCCGGTGGTACCCACGCGAGCCCTTGCGCGGGCGCTGCCGGACCGGGAACACGACCGCCTGGCCCTGCTGCGGGCGCAGCACCATCGGACGGGACTGCATGCGCGGCCGTTGCTCGACGAACACGCTCTCGCCGCCGGTGAAATCGTCGTCCGGGCGGCCCAGCATGACCAGGAACTGCAGCGGGAAGACCAGGTCGCCGTAGACGTCCTGGTGCAGGCAGTTGAAGCCGGTCGGGCCGTAGCGCAGCACCAGCGGGGTCGGCTTGTGCTGGCCCGCGTCGGCGCACTCGGCCAGGAACTCGTCGAGCGTGTCCGGGAACGTGCGCTCGCCGAGGATCTCCGCCCAGCCGTTCGCGACCCGCGCCAGGTGCGGGTAGACCTGCTCGCGCAACGTCTGGACCAGCGGCGGGAGCGGGTCGGCGAAGTAGCGGTAGCTGCCGATGCCGTAGGAGTGCCGCGCCATCACGACGGTGTTCCGGAACCGCGCGTCGTCGTCGAACAGCGCGGTCGTCTCCGCGCACTGCTCCGGGGTCAGGATCGGCGGGGTGATCGCCACGCCCGCGCCGTCGAGCTGCTCGCGGACGTCGGCCCAGTCCAGGTCGGGTAGGTCGGTCATGGTGGGTCCCAACACCGGCTCACGTCGATCGGTTGCGCTCCGGTGATCACCGGAGCGGTCCCGATCGTGGCCACCGGCGGCGTCGATCGGGACCCGGCCGCCGATCATCGCCGGTCGTTGACACCGGGTGCCGGTGCGACGAAGGATGCGGACCATGGCAGCGAGGGCGCCGCAGCGGCGCACAGGGTCCTGACCAGGTGTTCTCCCGCATCCTGATCGCCAACCGGGGCGAGATCGCCGTCCGGGTCGCCCAGACCGCCGCCGACCTCGGCATACCCACCGTCGCGGTGTTCGCCACCGACGACGCCGACGCCCCGCACGTCGCCGCCGCGGACACCGCCGTCGCGCTGGCCGGATCCGGACCCGCCGCCTACCTCGACGTCGACGACGTCCTGCGCGCCGCCGTCGGGTCCGGCGCCGACGCCGTCCATCCCGGCTACGGGTTCCTCAGCGAGAACGCCGCGTTCGCCCGGGCCTGCGCCGAGCAGGGCGTGACGTTCGTCGGCCCGCCGCCGGAGATCCTCGACGCGTTCGGTGACAAGACCCGCGCCCGCGCACTCGCCCGCGACGCAGGCCTCCCGGTGCTCGCCGGCACCGACGGTCCGGTCGACGCCGACGGCGCCGAGGCGTTCCGCACGACCCTCCCCGGCCCGGGTGCGGTGATGCTCAAGGCGATCGCCGGCGGCGGCGGACGCGGGATGCGACGGGTCACCGATCCGGCCGACCTGGCCGCGGCGCACGCCCGGTGCGCCTCCGAGGCCCGTGCCGCGTTCGGCGACGACCGGGTGTTCGCCGAGGAGCTGCTCCTCGGCGCCCGGCACGTCGAGGTGCAGATTGTTGGCGACGGCACCGGCGCGGTCGTCGCGCTCGGCGAGCGGGACTGCTCGGTCCAGCGACGGCACCAGAAGATCGTCGAGATCGCCCCGGCACCGGGCCTGCCCGGGTCCGTCCGCAGCGAGCTGCTGGCTGCGGCGGTGCGGCTGGGGGAGTCGGTGCGCTACGCCGGGCTCGGCACCGTCGAGTTTCTCGTCAATGGGGAGAGAATCGCGTTCCTGGAGGTCAACCCCAGGATCCAGGTCGAGCACACGATCACCGAGGAGGTCACCGGGATCGACCTCGTGGCCACCGGGCTGCGCCTCGCGGCCGGTGCGACGGTGGCCGAGCTGGGCCCGTTCCCGAAGCCGTCGGGCTCCGCGATGCAGCTGCGGATCACCTGCGAGACGACGAACCCGGACGGGACGACCACCCCGTCGGCCGGGACCCTGACCGCCTACGCGATGCCGTCCGGTCGCGGGGTCCGGGTCGACGGCGCCGGCTACCCCGGGTACCGGACGAGCCTGCGCTACGACCCGCTGCTGGCCAAGCTGATCGTCCATGACCGCTCGGCCGACCTGCCGGCGCTCGCCGCCCGCGCGACCCGCGCCCTGGCCGGGACCCGGATCGAGGGCGTCGGGACGAACCTCGACGTGCTGGCCGGGATCGTCACGCACCCGGCGTTCGTGGCGGGGGAGCTCACCACCGACTTCCTCGACGACCACCTCGCCGAGATCCTCGCCACCACCCGCCCGCACCGCTGGGTCGATACGGCGCCGGTCGCCGCTCCCGACGGTGCGGAGCGGCCCGCACCGGACGTCCCGGAGGACGCCGCCGCGCTGCGCGCCGAGCTGCCCGGCACCGTCGTCACCGTCGAGGTGGCGCCGGGCGAGGAGGTCCGGGCCGGCGCGACGCTGCTGGTGCTCGAGGCGATGAAGATGGAGCACGTCGTCGCCGCGCCGGTCGCGGGGACCGTGCGGGCGCTCGGGGTCGCGGCGGGGGAGACCGTCGCCGCCGGGGACGTCCTCGTCGTCCTCGACCCGGCCGACGGCGCCGCCGACGACGCCGTGGCCGTCGCCGAGGTCGACCTCGACCACCTGCGTCCCGACCTCGCCGAGGTCCTCGACCGGCACGCCCGGGGCCTCGACGACCACCGCGCCGACGCCGTGGAGAAACGTCGCCGCACCGGCCTGCGTACCGCGCGGGAGAACGTCGACGACCTCTGCGACGACGGCACGTTCGTCGAGTACGGCGCCCTGGCCATCGCCGCGCAGCGCCAGCGCCGCTCCCTCGACGACCTGGTCGAGCGCACGCCCGCGGACGGGATGCTCGCCGGCACGGCGACGGTCAACGCGGGGCTGGTCGGGAGTGAGAACGCGCGCGCCGTCGTCGTCGCCTACGACTACACCGTGCTCGCCGGCACCCAGGGCTTCACCAACCACAAGAAGAAGGACCGGATCTTCGAGCTCGCGCGACGGCGACGGCTGCCGGTCGTCGTCTACGCCGAGGGCGGCGGCGGGCGCCCCGGTGACACCGACGGCAGCTGGGCCTCGATGCTGGACGTGCCGGCGTTCGAGCTGTTCGCGAAGCTCTCCGGGTCGGTGCCGCTCGTCGGGGTGGTGGCCGGGCGGTGCTTCGCCGGCAACGCCGCGCTCGCCGGGATGTGCGACGTGATCATCGCCGTCGAGGGCGCGAACCTCGGCATGGGCGGGCCCGCGATGATCGCCGGCGGCGGGCTCGGCGACGTCACCCCGGACGAGGTCGGGCCGATGTCGGTGCAGGTCGGCAACGGCGTCGTCGACGTCCTGGTGCCCGACGAGGCCGAGGCCACCCGCGTCGCACGGGCGTACCTGAGCTACTTCCAGGGCACGGTCGAGGACTGGACCGCACCCGACCCGCGCGCGCTGCGCCACGTCGTCCCCGAGAACCGGGTCCGCGTCTACGACATGCGCGCCGCCGTGCACGGCCTCGCCGACGACGGCTCGGTGCTGGAGCTGCGACGCGCCTTCGGCGCCGGGATGATCACCGCGCTGATCCGGGTCGAGGGCCGCCCGATGGGGCTGATCGCGAACGACCCGACGCACCTCGGCGGCGCGATCGACGCCGACTCCGCCGACAAGGCCGCCCGGTTCCTGCAGCTCTGCGACGCGTTCGGGCTCCCGGTCGTGTCGCTGTGCGACACCCCCGGCTTCATGGTCGGGCCCGAGTCCGAGGCGCGGGCGACGGTGCGGCACTTCAGCCGGATGTTCGTCGTCGGGGCGAACCTGTCGGTGCCGATCGGGCTCGTCATCACCCGCAAGTGCTACGGCCTGGGCGGGCAGAGCATGTGCGGCGGGGACCTCAAGGCCGCGGCGTTCGCGGTGTCCTGGCCGACCGGCGAGCTCGGCGGGATGGGCCTGGAGGGTGCCGTCCGGCTGGGTTATCGCAAGGAGCTCGAGGCGGTCGAGGACCCCGAGGAGCGCCAGGCGCTGTTCGACAAGCTCCTGGCCGCGGAGTACGAGAAGGGCAAGGCCCTGTCCACCGCGCAGGTCTTCGAGATCGACGACGTCATCGACCCGGCCGACACCCGTCGCTGGATCGCCTCGTCGTTCCCGCCCGCGCCGGTGGGGGCGCACGCCCCGGCCGTGCGGCCGTTCGTCGACACCTGGTGAGTGTCGACCCCCGTCGGGCCGGCGCAACGCTGGACCGGGTCGTCCGTCGTCGCTCGACGTGACGTCTCGCGGGAGGTTGCCTCACGACGGGGTTAAACCCCACCACCAACGGTGGGCGCTCCTACCTCAGTAGTCACATCCGTACGTAGCGTCGCTCGTGTCCCAGTGGTTCACGCGAACGAGGCGGTCGAGCGGCCATGTCACGCACTGTTGCACGACGCATAGTTGTCACCGGAGTCGCGATGCTCACGACCGGGGTGATGTCACTGGCCGGGAGCGGGCCGGCGCCGGCGTATGCCGATGACGCTGCGTCGCCTCTCGCGTCCACCGCTCCGGGTGCGGCCGTCGCCCCGTTCGCTGCAGCGCCCGAGGACGACGAGCCGGTCGAGCCGACCCGCTCGCCCACGCCGCCGGCCGTCGAGCCGGCGGACCCGGAAGCGAAGATCGGCCCGATGCGCGCGGGCGACCCGCCCGTCCCCGCGCCGGTCGCCGATCCGAAGCCGGCCGCGCCCCGGTCGGGCACCCCGAAGTCGAGCACTCCGAAGCCGGTCACGCCCGAGCCCGCCGCCACCGAGCCCGCCGCCGGCGAACCCGCCGCCGAACCGGCACCCGACCAGCCCGCCGATCCGAAGCCGCCGACCCCGCCGGCCCCGAAGCCTCCGGTCCCGCCGAAGCCGCCCGCGACGCAGACCGAGGCGGCGAAGCGCTTCGGGTGGGGTGCGCCCGGCGCGGGAAGCGACGAGTTCAACTACACCGGCGCTCCCGACCCGGCCAGGTGGAGCCAGGCCGGTGAGTGCTGGGCCGGGCACGCCGGCAACGGCGGGCGCTGCGCCAGCAAGTCCCGTGTGGACGGTTCGAAGCTGGTGCAGACCGGCGCCGCGAACGGCGACACCGGCTGGATCGCGAGCCGGACGAACCAGAAGTACGGCCGCTGGGAGGCTCGCGTCCGCTCCGAGGCCACGGGGAGGAACAACGGCCGCCAGTACCACCCGCTGCTGATCATCTGGCCGGAGTCGGACCGGTGGCCGCAGGACGGCGAGTACGACTTCCTGGAGAACGGTGCACCCGGAGAGCCCTGCGCCGAGAGCTTCATCCACTACCCGCACAGCCCCGGCCCGACGCAGCAGATCTTCGCGAAGGAGAAGAACTGCGGCGCCCCGCTGACCGAGTGGCACAACGTCGCGTTCGAGTGGACCCCGGACCATGTGCGTGGCTTCATCGACGGCAAGCAGTGGTTCAGCTACTCCGGTGGCGCCCAGGGCGGACGCCGCGCGATCCAGGACATGCCGAGCGGGCACCTGACGATCCAGCTGGACAACTTCTTCGGCGGCAACATGCAGCCGGCGAGGTACGAGGTCGACTGGGTGCGGACCTACCCGTTGCGCTGACCTGCGGTTCGTGAATGTCGATCATCACTCGATCGGGTTGCATTCCCGTCTTTTCCCGAACTTGTCGTAGTCGATCTCCTTTTTCGAGTAACTCGACCGTGCGGGTGCTCGTTGCATCGATCACAGAGCGCGATTGTCCGGCGTTGTGATCATGTGGAGGGAATCGGATGGGTGTACACGACAGGATGAGCACGGCGACGAGATCACGGGCGGGACGTGTGGCCGCCGTCGGCGCCGCGGTCCTGGTCCTGGGCGTCGGGGGCTGGTCCGCCGCCTCCGCCGCACCTGCCGTTCCGTCCCTGCCGGTGCCGATCCCGTCGTTGCCCCTCCCGGTGCCCGGGCAGACCTACGTCACCCCGACCGACCTGCACGGTTTCGCCGGGACGGACGATCGCATCGGCGGTGCGCGGGAGTTCACCGACGCGCTGGGGGCGCCTCCGCTCGGCGGCACGGACGCTCTGAGGCTGACCACTCCGACCGGTGACGACAAGATCACGTTCTTCACGACGGAGCAGGCCGGTCCTCTGGCGAAGTTCACGTCCAGCAGCTACTACGCCAAGCGTGACGTCTCGTCGACGGGCAATCCCGTGCAGTTCCCGTCGTTCCAGATCCCGGTGGACAAGAACGGTGCGACTCTCGAGACGGGCGATTTCTCGACCCTGACCTTCGAGCCCGTCTATCAGACCGGCGCGAATGCGAACCAGACGGCGGGAACCTGGAACAGGTACGACACCGGCGCCGGTCTGTTCTGCAGCACCCGCCAGATCGGTGGCTTCGAGGCCAACCAGACGCGGTGCGACAACAACGGGCTGAAGACGCTGGCCGAGATCATCGCGGCCAACCCCGGCATCACCGCGCTCTCCGCCGGGATCAATCAGGGGAGCGGTAACGGCGGCCTGATCTCCGCCGTGGATCTGCTGCAGGTCGGGACGACCACCTACAACTTCGAGCGGACGGCACCCGTCACACCGCCGACGCCGGGCGAGCCGCCGAACTGCGAGCCGCCCGAGGGCGAGCACCCCGGAGAGTGGGGCCACGACGAGCACCCGAAGGGTGACCACGCGAAGGGTGACCACGGCAAGGGTGGACCCGCCGAGGGTGATCACCCCGAGGGCGACGCGCCGAAGCACGACGGGCCGAAGGGCGAGCACCCGCACGAGGACCAGCCGAAGGGCGAGTGCGGCACCAGCTGACACTCCACGGACGAAGCCCCGCTGTCGACGCCCGTGCCGGGTGCCGACGGCGGGGCTTCGTCGTCGGGGAGGTGCCCGAACCGGATCAGCCCTCGGAGCGGTCGTCGTCGTGCTCGGTGTCGACGACCTCCTCGGACATGTGGACACCGTCGGTGTCCGGGCTGACGTCCACGGCGGTGTTGCTCTGAGCGGTGGGCACGCGCCCGCTCTCCGGGTCGGCCGCGCCGGTCTCGGAGGACTCGGTGGTCTCGGTCGGGTTCGCTGCGGTCTTGTCTCCCTGGCTCATGGGCGTGGTTACCCCACCGGCGGGCATCCATGTCCCGGACCGACAACGACACACCCCGAACGAGTCACCCGCGCCGCGGGCCCGCTGGTCCCCCGCCGAGCCGGTCGCCCGAGATCGGGCGTCGCAAGCGGCGGTGCAAGTCGGCTGCATGTGGGTGGTTCCACGATCGGCGTCGTCGTCAGATCGGGTCCGGCCACGGTGGCCGGGAACCGGGGCGACCCGACCCCGAGGAGCACCCACCATGCGTACCCGCACCCTGATCGTCGCCCCGCTCGCCGCGTTCGCCCTGATGGCCCCGCTCGCGGCCTGCGGCGACGCGTCGGAGGAGGTGGTCTGCGCCGTCGTCGAGTCCGACGGCGACGACTACGTCCGCGTCCCCGACGAGTCCTGCCCGCCGGCGGGCGCGCCGGCCGCGGCGTCGGGCCCGCTGTGGGTCTACGGCTCGGACCTCGACGCCGACGACGGCGGGCACATCTCCTCGGCGAAGGCTCACCGGACGCCGAAGCCGGGTGCCCGGACGACCGTGGCCCCGCGACCGGCGACGAGCAGCTCGAAGGCCCCCGCGACGACGTCGGCGAAGAAGACCACGACGTCCCGGTCGACGACGACGAAGCGCTCGAAGTGACGGGTGACCGATGAGTTGTGCGCGGCCCGCCGGTCCACCGTGCACCACCCGAGCGACGAGGAGACCACAGTGACCGCCACGACCCAGGGCGCGTACGCCGCCGTCAACGGCCTGCAGATGTACTACGAGGTGCACGGGACCGGGCGGCCGCTGGTCCTGCTGCACGGCGGGGTCCTCACGTTCGACCTCTCGTTCGCGGCGATCCTGCCCGCCCTCGCCGAGCGCCGGCAGGTGATCGGGGTGGAGTTGCAGGGCCACGGCCACACCGCCGACATCGACCGGCCGCTGCAGCTCGACCTGCTGGCCTCCGACGTGGTCGCGCTCCTGGACCACCTCGGCATCGAGCGCGCCGACGTGTTCGGTTTCAGCCTCGGCGGGCTCGTCGCGACGGAGGTCGCGGTGCGGTACCCGGAGCGGGTCGGACGTCTGGTGCTGGCGGCCGTGCACTTCCGCCCCGACGGCTACCACCCCGAGATCCAGGACCCGGCCCAGGACTCACCGCGCCTGCCCACCGCCGACGACTTCGAGCAGATGCAGGCCGCCTACGCCGCCGTGGCCCCCGACCCGGAGGGCTTCTTCCCGTTCCTGGAGAAGGCCCAGCCGCTGGTCTCGGACTTCCGGGGGTGGTCCGACGACGAGCTGCGCTCGATCACCGGCCCGGTCCTGCTCGTCATCGGCGACACCGACTTCGTCCGGATCGAGCACGCGGCGGAGATCCACGCCCTCCTCCCGGACGCCCGCCTGGCCGTCCTGCCGGGGTGTACGCACATGGAGGTCGTGCGCCGCCCGGACCTGATGACGGTGGTGGAGCCGTTCCTCGCCCGAGGCGGGGCCGGTTGACCGGTCACACGTCCCGATCGGGTACGAGTGCGACGGTCGGGGACTGCTCGGGCCGGCGTGAGATCGGTGGTCAGCAGCGTCGCCCCGATCCGGCGCGCGAGAACGACGTAGAGCGCATCCCGCGCGGCGACGTCGTTCCGGACCGACCAGGGTCGCCCTGGCCTCGCTCGCGTGGATCGCGTTCGCCGTCGCGACCGGGGCGGTCGGCGTCGTCTGACGCCGTGCCGGAGCTCCTACTCGACGGTGATCCGGCCGCCACGGCGCAGGACCCGCCCGACGGCCAGCGGCAGGAACCGGGCGTAGGCGCGGACCAGCATGTCGTAACCGGGGATGTGGCCGTGGTAGCCGAACAGGCCCCGCGGGCCCTCGACCATCACGCCGTCGGTGACGTCGTAGCGGGCACCGTGCCACGGGCAGACCAGGCAGCCGTCGGCGTCGACGTGGCCGTCGCTGAGATCGGCGAGCTGGTGACGGCAGCGCCGGCCGACGGCGAAGTCCTCACCCTCGCTGCGGCCGACCGCCCAGCCGCCGAGACGGCGGACGTCGGCGGGGGTGGTGGGGTTCTCGGAGAGCGACTCGGTCATCTCGTCCTCGGTTCGTGGTGGTGGCGGTGTCGAGAAGGGCAGGACGGTCAGGGCAGGGTCCGGGTGGCGATGTTGCCGCGGCGCAGCAGCGCCGAGACCTCGGCGAAAACGGTGCGCGGCCGCAGCGCGGGGCTGGAGGTGGACGCGCCGTCGGCCATGCCCTCGACGACCTGGGTGAGCGCGGCGCGGGCGTCCACCGTGGGCGCCCAGCCCAGCTCGGTGCGGGCGCGGGTGCAGTCCATCAGCGGGATCGCGAACGCCAGGTCGATCCAGCCCGGGTCGAGCGGCTGGAGCCCGGCACGCCACGCCAGGTCGGCGGCGGCCCGCAGGGCCGCCTTCGGCACGTGCACCGGGCGGGCGCCGAGGACCTCGGCGATCAGGTCCCGGGTGACGGGCGGGTCGGCGGCCAGGTTGAACGCACCGGTCGCGCGCTGGTCGAGGACGCGGGCGAACGCGTCGGCGACGTCGTCGGTGTGCACGATCGGCACGACGAGGTCCTCGTCCAGCGGCAGCACGGGGACGTGGCGCAGCAGCGCGGACGGCAGCAGCGCCGGGACCCCGTAGCGCAGCAGCGCGCTCCCGGCGTCGCGCTGCACGATCAGCCCGGGACGCATCCGCGCGACCGCGGTGCCGTCGGGCCGGCGGCGCTCGTGGTCGTCGAGCAGGCGTTCGGCGGCGACCTTCTCGCGGCTGTAGGGCAGCGAGTCGATGCCCTCGGTGGGCCACGCCTCGGCGACCCGCTCCTGTCCGCCGGGGGAGTACGCGCCGACCGAGGACATGTGCACCAGGTGCGGGACGCCCTCGGCCTGCACGGCCTCGATCACCGCACGGGTGCCGCCGACGCCGAGCCGGTCGAGGTAGTTCACGTCGCGCGAGGGCTGGAACCCCCAGGCCAGGTGCACGACGGCGTCCGCGCCTCGCACGACCGGGCGCAACGCGTCGAGGACGCCCCGTCCCGCGAGGTCGAGCGAGGTCCAGCCGACGCCGGCGTAGGGCCCGGCGTCACCCGGCGGGCGGCGGCACACCCCGAGCAGCTCGTGCCCGTGTCCGCTCAGCCGCCGCAGCAGGGCGGTGCCGACGTTGCCGCTGGCTCCGGTGATGACGATCCGCACGGTGGGTCTCCTCCGGGCTCGATGCCGGGGGACTCCGACGGCGGCAGCATGCCCGGCGCGGGCGCGCGGAAACCCGGTCGGGAGACGCGCGCGATTTGCGCGGTTCCTCGGCGGCGGTCACGCTGTGCAGCCTCACCGCCCGTCGACGGTCCCCGTCGGTGGTCGGAGCGGGCGTCCCGGAACCCGACGCCGGCCCAGAACTGTCCTGGCCGCCGTCCGGAATCGAGGTCATGCCGTGCCGCATCCCCGGGCCGTGCCCGAGGTGCTCGCCTTCCTCCGCGACCTCGAGCCGTCGGTGCGGCTGGTCGCCGGGGCGGCGGGCCGTGCCGGTGCCATGGCGGGTGTCGTCGGCGGGGTGACGCTCGACAGCGGAGCGGTCCGCCCCGGCGACCTGTTCGCCGGGCTACCGGGCGGGCACTGCCACGGCGCTGCCTACGCCGGTGCGGCCGCGCGGGCGGGGGCGGGGGCGGGGGTCATGCTCAGCGACCGCGCCTCGCCCGAGCTGCCCTGCATCGTTGTCCCCGACCCGCGACGGGTGCTGGGCCCGCTTGCGGCCTGGCTGCACGGGCACCCGTCACGGGCCCTGGCCGTGCACGGGGTGACCGGCACGAACGGCAAGACCAGCACGACCCACCTGATCGCGGCCGGTCTCGCCGCGGCCGGACGGCGCACCGGGCTGGCCAGCACGCTCGAGGTCCGGGCCCCGGACCTGGGACGCCCCGCCGAGCGCACCACGGCCGAGGCCCCGGACCTGCAGGCCTTCCTCGCGGGGTGCCGGGCCGCGGGGGCCACCGACGTCGCGCTGGAGGTCTCCAGCCACGGGATCGCCCTGGACCGCGTCACCGGCGTCCGGTTCCGCACCGCGGTGTTCACCAACCTCAGCCCCGACCACCTCGACCTGCACGGCGACCTCGACGGCTACTACGCGGCCAAGGCCGCGCTGTTCACCCCGGAGCGCTGCGAGCTCGCGGTCGTCGGCGTCGACGACGCGTTCGGGCGGCGTCTCGCGCGGACCACCCGGTGTCCCGTGGTCACGGTGTCCGGGGAGGGCGGGGCGGCCGACTGGCGGGCCCGCGACGTCCGCGCGACCGTCACCGGCACCGCGTTCCGGCTGACCGGGCCCGGCGTCGACCGCGAGGTCTCGCTCGCCCTGCTCGGCCCGCACCAGGCGTCCAACGCCCTGGCCGCGGTCGCCGCGCTCGTCTCGACCGGCCTCGACGTCGACGACGTCCTGGCCGGGATCGGGACGTTCCCCGCCCTGCCGGGGCGCCTGGAGCGGGTCGATGCCGGGCAGCCGTACCTGGCGCTCGTCGACTTCGCGCACAACACCGGCGGGCACCGGCGCCTGCTGCCGTTCCTCCGCTCGCTCACCGCGGGCCGCCTGGTCGTGGTGATGGGGGCGACCGGGCAGCGCGATCCTGGAAAGCGGGCGGCGCTGGGCCGGTGTGTGGCCGAGCGCGCCGACGTCGTCGTGGTCACCGACGAGAGCCCCCACGGCGACGACCCGGCGATGCTGCGACGCGCGGTGGCCGACGGCGCCCGCGCGGTCCGCGGCGCGCAGGTGGTCGAGTGCGCCGACCGGGCCGAGGCGATCGCCGTCGCGGTGGCCGAGACCGGGCCCGGTGACGTCGTGGTCGTGGTCGGACGCGGCGCCGACCAGACGCTGGTCACCGGCGGCGACGTCCGGTGGTTCGACGACCGCGTCGCCCTGCGCGCCGCGGTGCTGGACCGGGAGGACGCCGGCGATGTGCCCGCGTGCGGCTGACCCGGCCGACTCCACCCTGCTCCGGGCCGGAGGGTCGGTCGCGGTCGCGACCCTGGTCAGCCGCGCGACCGGATTCGTCCGGACGCTCGCGATCGTCGCGACGATCGGGCTCGGCCTGGTCAACAGCTCCTACACGGTGGCGAACACCCTGCCCACCAGCATCTACCAGCTCCTGCTCGGCGGGGTCCTGACGTCGGTGGTGGTGCCGGTCCTGGTCCGCGCCGCACGCGAGGACGGCGACGACGGCGAGGCCTTCGCCCACCGTCTGCTGTCCGTCGCCGCGGTCGGGCTCGGGGTGGCGACGGTGCTCGCGACGGCCGCCGCGCCGTGGCTCGTCGGGCTCTAGCTGACCTCCGACGACCCGGCCGGCGCCCGTCTCGCCGTCGCGTTCGCCTACCTGCTGCTGCCCGAGATCTTCTTCTACGGGATGGGCGCGGTGTTCGGGGCGATGCTCAACGCCCGCGGTGTGTTCGGTCCGGCGGCGTGGGCGCCGGTGCTCAACAACGTCGTCGTCCTCGCCGCGCTGGGCGTGTACTGGCTCCTTCCCGCGCCGCCGTCCGGGATCAGCACCGCCCAGCTGCTGGTGCTGGGGATCGGGACGACGCTGGGCATCGTCGTGCAGGCCGCCGCGATCGTCCCGGCCCTGCGCCGCACCGGGTTCCGTTGGTGCTGGCGGTGGGGCTGGGACCGGCGGCTCACGGCGTTCGGCGGGCTGGCCGCGTGGGTCGTGGGGTACGTGCTGATCAGCCAGGTCGCGCTCGCGGTCACCAACCGGGTCGCCTCGGCCGCCGACGACGCCGCGATCGCGATCTACGCCAACGCCTGGCTGCTCATCCAGGTCCCCTACGGCATCCTCGGGGTCTCGCTGCTCACCGTGCTGATGCCGCGGATGAGTGCCGCCGCGGCGGACGGCCGGACCGACCGGGTCGTCGCCGACCTCTCGCTCGGCAGCCGCCTGTCCGCGGTCGCCCTGCTCCCGATCAGCGCCGTGCTGACGGTGTTCGGACCCGCACTGGGCACGGCCCTGTTCTCGGTCGGCCGGTCCGGGGGAGACGGAGCCGCGCTGCTCGGCCAGACGCTCGCGGTGTCGGCGTTCGGGCTGCTGCCGCTGGCCGTGGTGATGCTGCAGCTGCGGGTGTTCTACGCCCTGGCCGACGCCCGCACCCCGACGTTCGTCATGGTCGTGATGACGGTGGTCAAGGTGCCGTTGCTGCTGGCCGTCCCGGCGGTCCTGCCGCCTGAGCGGGTCGTGCTCGGGCTCGCCGCGGTGAACGCCGCCGGGTTCGTCGTCGGGGCCGTCGTCGGCGCGGTGTGGCTGAGCGTCCGGCTCGGCCGGCTCGACACCGTCCGGGTGGTCCGGACGTCGTGGCGGACCGGCGTCGCGTCGGTCGCCGGGGCGGTGCTGGCGCTGCTCGCCATGACCGGCGCCGACCGGCTGCTCGGGATCCCGCCCCTGGGTCAGGCGTGGCTGGACCTGCTCGCGGGGTCGGCCCTGGCCCTGGTGCTGGCAGTGCTCGGGATGCGGCTGCTGCGCGTCCACGAGCTGGACGACGTGCTCACCCGGTTCCGCTGACGGGCCCGGTCGTGTGGGGACCGGGCCCGTCGTACGGGGTCAGAGCCGGCGGACCGGCAACGAGACCCCGCTGATCGTGACGACCCCGCGCTCGAGGTCGAGGAACGCCGACCCGCCGACGACGGCGAGCAGCGGGATCAGGGCCTGGATGTCGCGCGGGTGGGCGATGCCCACGACCTCCAGCGCACCGTCGTCGAGGAGGATCGAGAGCGCGAACGTGCCCGGGACGCCGTCGCCGTTGTCGCGCCAGTGCGCGTGCAGCTGCGAGACCTGCCGGACGGCGATCGCCGGTTCGGTGCCGGTCACGGGCTACTTCAGCCCGCGCAGCAGCAGGACCTCGCGCTGGGTGTCCCAGTAGAAGCTCTTGCCCGCCAGGAATTCGACGATCAGTACCTTGGCCGCCTCCGCCGACGGACGGATCAACGCCTCTTCCGCGCCGTCGTCGAGAATCAGCTGAAAGGAGAACTTGCCCGGCTCGCCGTCCCCCTGCTCGCTCCAGTTCGCGTGCAGATCGGTGACCTGGCGGATGCCGATCGAACTCTGTTCCGTGCTCGTCATGAGAATCTCCCGATCGGGTTCTGTGGTCAGCTGCGGGCGGCGGGTGGGGTGAACTCGACGCGCCCGAAGATGAGCACGCGGTTCACGGTGTCGAAGAACACCGTGCTGGTCAGGGCCAGCAACTGCAGGACGACGAAGCTGTCGTCGGCCACCGGGCGGATGATCGCCTCCTGGGCGCCGTCGTCGAGGATCAACTGGAACGAGAACTTTCCGTCGGTCCCCTCACCCTGCGCACTCCAGTTCGAGTGCACATTGGTCACCTGACGCACGGCGAGGCCGTTCTGATCGTCCACCATCGACTGGACTCCTTTGTCGGAAGAATCGCGACCGGCCCGCGACAGGGCGACGACGGGCTCGCCGGAACGCGATTCCTAGCCGATACCCCTCACGGATCCGGATATGCACCGGCGACCGCGAATTCGTCCACCGTCGCCCTCACGCGGAGGGGCGACACCGCCGCGCAGCGCGTCGTGGAGCCGGTCGAGGCGCGCCCGGTGGTCGCCGGCCAGATCGTCCGGCGAGGCGCCCGCGGGGAGCCGAGATCCCCGGGGTCGACCTGCCGATGCCGGCCGCGTTCCTCGGCCGGGTACAGGGCCTCTGCCACTTCGATACCATCGGGTACTCAGTACCCTTCAGTATCAGTCGACCATGGAGCCGCGCCGGTGCCGGCCCGGCTTCCGGAGCACGGGGTGTGTGCAGTGAACGTGGGTGATGCCGCCGCGATCCACGACGTGATCGCCGCCGACGCCCTCCGGCGGACGACCGACCCGGAGGCCGAGCTCACGATCTGGTGGCGCCGCCACTGCGATCGGCGCCGGCACGAGCGGACGACCGGTCCGGGCAGCCGATCGGAGGGGACCCGCAACCATGGCTGACGACAGATCGCCGGCGTCGGCGGAGGAGAGCGACGTCGACTGGTTCGACCCGGCCGGGCAGCAGCTCGAGCACGCCCACCCGGCGCGTGACGAGGCACTGCCGCCCGGTAGCAACCGGGCGCGTGAGCAGGGCTGTGTCTGCTCGGTCCTGGGCAACGCCGCCTACCGGGTGGGCGCGGCGGAGCACCCGCTCATCGACCCGGAGTGCGAACGTCACTGAGACCGGCGGCCCTCACACGTCGGAGAAGGACATCGCGGTCAGCTCCTCGGACAGGCGCCAGATGCGCCGGGCGTCGTCGGAGGACCGCAGCGGGGAGTAGAGGGTCTGCTCCGCGGGAGGACCGCCGACGTGCCCGGGACCGCTCGGGCCGTAGAGCCGGGCGCCGCCGGCGTCGGGGGACGTCGCGGCGAGGAGGGCGGGGAAACCCGCGGTCTCGGCCGTCCCGACCAGGATGCCGTGGCGCGACAGGGCGCCGATGACCCGCCGGCCCAGGGTCTGGCGGGAGCGGCCCAGATCGCTCCGCGCGGCGAGCAGGTTCGTCGGGGCGACCCCGGGGTGGGACAGGTTGCTCGAGATGCCCCAGCCCTGCGCCCGGCTGCGCCGGTCGAGCTCGAGACCGAACAGCCCGAACGCGATCTTCGACTGGCGGTAGGCGCGCATGCCGTCGTAGGAGCGTTCCCAGTTCGGGTCGTCCCAGTGGACCGCGCCGCTGCTCGCCGCGACGCTGACCTGCGAGGTCACCCGGGCCCGCCCGGACCGCAGCGCCGGCAGCAGGTGCGCCACCAGGGCGAAGTGCCCGAGGTGGTTCGTCCCGAACTGCAGCTCGAAACCGTCGGCGGTGCTCTGCCGGTCCGGCGGCGTCATCACACCGGCGTTGTTGACCAGGATGTGGATCGGCCGGTCCTCGCCGAGCAGCGTCTCGCCGAGTGCCGCGACCGACCGCAGTGAGGACAGGTCGAGCTCGCGCAGCGACACGTCGGCGCCGGGAGTGTGCCGGCGGATGTGGGCGAGCGCATCCTCGCCCTTGCGCGGGTTGCGGACGGGCAGGACCACCTCGGCCCCGGCGGCGGCGAGCCGGGTGGCGATACCGAGACCGACCCCGTCGCTCGCCCCGGTGACGACGGCGCGCCGCCCGGTGAGATCGGGGACGGTGATGGTGGGTGTGCGTGGCACGGGTCCTCCTGAGGCTTCGGTGTGCCCCCGACACTGGCCGGTCCGCGGACCGGCATCCACGGCCTCCCGATCCGTGGCTCACGGCGGGTGAAGGGGCGGATCGGCGATCCGTCGCTCGGCTGCACACCGCCGCGGTAGGAAGGAGGCGGCGTCGGGAACCGGAGGAGACAGCGTGATCGATCGCAGTGGTCTGGCCGAGTTCCTGCGACGACGGCGGGAGTCGATGCAGCCCGAGGACGTCGGCCTCCCGCGCGGGCGCCGCCGCCGGACCGCCGGGCTCCGCCGCGAGGAGATCGCGGCGCTCTGCCACATGTCGGCCGACTACTACGCCCGGCTCGAACGCGAACGCGGCCCGCACCCGTCGGAGCAGATGCTGGCCTCGATCGCCCAGGGCCTGCACCTCTCCCTCGACGAGCGCGACCATCTGTTCCGCCTCGCCGGACAGCACCCGCCGCTCCGCGACTCGGCGAGCGAGCACATCGGCCCCGGCCTGCTCCGCATCCTCGACCGCCTCGCCGACACCCCGGCCGAGATCGTCACCGAGCTGGGGGAGACGCTGCGGCAGAGCCCGCTGGGCGTCGCCCTGACCGGCGACACCACCGGTTACACCGGCCCGTCGCGCAGCCGCGGCTACCGGTGGTTCGCCGACCCGTCCACGCGGGAGCTCTACGCGCCGGAGGAGCACGCGTTCCTCTCCCGGCTCTACGCCTCGGGACTGCGGGGACTCGTCACGCTGCGCGGGCCCGGCTCCCGCGCGGCGCACCTGGCCGACCTCCTGCTCGACGGCAGCGCCGAGTTCCGCGCGCTGTGGGACGAGCACGAGATCGGACTGCACCCGCACGACGTCAAGCGACTCGTGCACCCCGAGGTCGGGCGGCTGGAGCTGCACTGTCAGACGCTCGTCGACCCGCAGCAGTCGCACCTGCTGTTCGTCTACACCGCCGCGCCGGGCAGCGAGACCCACGAGAAGCTGCAGCTCCTGTCCGTCATCGGGGCCCAGACCCTCGCGGCGGGGCCGGAGCCCAGATCGGGGTAGACGATCACCCCCTGGGCGGGAGGGATCGGCCGGCGATCCGGCCTAGCGTCTCCGCGCATGACCGACATCGACGTGGTTGTGGTGGGCGCCGGGATGGCGGGGGTGGTCGCCGCGCGTCGTCTCCGTGCGCGCGGTCTGTCCGTCGTCGTGCTGGAGTCCGACGGGCACACCGGCGGGCGGATCCGCACCGAGCGCCGGCCGGGTCTGCGCCTGGAGCACGGCGGGATCTTCCACACCCGCGGCTACCGGGCGATGGCCCGCCTGCTGCGCGAGACCGGCCTGGACGGCGACACCGTCGCCGTCCCCACCGGCTTCCACACCGGGCTGCGCCGCAAGGGCGAGTGGCACCACGTCGACTACGGCTCGGTCCCCGGCCCGCTGCGCACCTCGGCCCTGTCGGTCGGGGACAAGGCGTCCGTCCTGCGTGCCGCCGGGCCGATCCTGGCGTCGAGGCCGAAGGACCTCGGCGACCTCGTCTCGTTCGCCCGCCGCGACACCCGGGCGGTCACCGACGGGCTCACCGACACCGCAGGACGGTGGTTCACCGCCGCGCCGCACGAGTTCCTCTGGGGCGTCCCGAGCGACCGGCTCTCCGCGGCGATGCTCGCCCTGCAGCTGCACGTGTTCACCGGTGAGCTGCGCGAGATCGACGGCGGCGCGGACCGGCTGGTCACCGCGCTCGCGGACGGGCTCGACATCCGTCACGGCACGCCGGTCGAGCACGTCGAGGACACCGGGGACGGCGTCGTGGTGCACGCACGCGGCGAGCAGATCGCCGCGCGCAGGGCGGTCCTGGCCTGCCCGGCCGACGTGACCGCCCGGATCTGGACGCAGGCCCCGCCCGCCGTCGCCGAGCACCTGACGATCGGGTACTCCCGCATCGACTACGCCTACCTGCGCACACGCGAGGCGGTGACGCTGTCGGCCCAGGGACGTCCGGTCGGCATGGAGGTCGTGACCGACCCGGAGGTCGGCGAGTCCACGATGGGCGGCATCTACCTCGCGAACAGCTGGGCCGAGCAGGGAGGGCTCCTGCTGGTCACCGCCGCCCGGCGGGCCCGCGCCGAGTCGATCGACGACGACGAGCTGGCCGACCGCCTGCAGTCCGACGTCGAGAAGTACCACCCCGAGGTCGTCGGACAGATCACCGAACGGGTGGTGATGCGCCACCAGCCCTACACGCCCACGTTCGGGCCCGGCACGATCCGCCGTCTCGCGGCCGCCCGCGAGGTCCTTCCCGCCGGCAACGTCGACCTGGCCGGTGACCACATGACCGCGCCGTGGGTCGAGGGCGCCGTCCGCAGCGGCGAGCAGGCGGCCGGCCGCATCGCCGAGCGTCTGCGCCCCTGACCGCGATCCGGGGCCGACACCACCGGCGGGCGCTCGTCCACCACCGGCAGCCCGATCGGGGCCTCCCCGTCGGGTTCGTCCTGGTCGGACGCTTCTAGGCTGTTCGCGTGATCGAGTCGCAAGTTCGGGGCCGGGTGGTGGTACCGGCCATGGTGGCGGCGGGTCCCGCGCTGCTCGTCGGTGCCGGCCTGCTGCTGTTCGGCCCGGCCGGACTCGACGACTCCTACATCACCTTCGGCGTGGTGGACCGGCTGCTCGCGACCGGGGCGATCGCGAACTACAACGGAGACCCGGTCGAGCAGTCGTCGAGCCTGCTCCACGTGCTCGTACTGGCCCTGGTCACGGTCGTGACGTCGTTGCCGGTCCCGGTCGTCGGGCTGGTCGTCGGGGTGCTGTTCGGCGCCGCGACGACGGTGCTCGCCGCCGTGCTCGCGGAGCGGATGCACCCGGGGTCGGCGGTGCCGAGCTCCCTGATCGTCGGTACCGGGGCCTATCTCGTCCACTGGTCCTTCGGCGGGCTGGAGACGTCCCTCGCCGCGTTCGTCCTGCTCCTGGCCGGTCTCGTGACGGTGCGCGCACTGGAGCGGGGCATCGATACGGGTGTGCTGGTGGCGTTCGCCGTCGTGGTGCTCGCCCAGACGCTCGTCCGCCCCGAGGCCGGGCTCGTGCTCGTCGCCGGCCTGATCGGTACGGGGGTCCTCCTGTGGCGGCGGCCGGACGCCGTCCGGCGGGTCGCGGTGCTGGTCGCCGTGGCGGCGGCCGTCGGCGTCGCGGTCGCGCTGGTCCGGTGGGGCTGGACGGGGTACCCGGTCCCGCAGCCGGTCGTGGCGAAGACCGGCGGGCCGATGCTCGAGGCGGCCCAGCGTGGGCTGACCTACGCCGACCGGTGGCTCCTGCCGCCGTTCATGCTGGTCGTCATCGCGGTGGCCGTCGTGGGCGCGTTCCTGCTGCGCGGCCGCCGTCCGGCCGTCGAACCGGTGCTGTGGGCGTTCGCTCTGGCCGGGGTGGCGGCGGCGGTGTTCTCGGGCGGGGACCTGATGATGGCCGGACGGCTGTTCGTCCCGTCCGTCGCCGTGCTCGGGCTGCTCGCCGGCGTCGGATTCACGCGGGCCGCCGAGCGGTACGGCCGCCGGGCCGGGGCCGTGCTCGCGGTGGTGCTGATCGCAGCCCAGGGGCTCGGCCTGGCGCAGACCACGCTGTACGACTCGGCGGGGCAGCCGGCCTGGGCACCCGACCTCGTCGTGCCCGGCGCGCCCGCCGGTCTCGACCCGCCGTGGGTGGAGCGCCGCAACCGGGTGCACCTGCGCGACGCCGCGTTCATCCCCGTGGTGTCCGCCGAGATCGACCGGTTGCGGGCGAAGCTCGGCCGCCCCGTGCTGGTCGGGGGAGGGCAGGCCGGGATGGTGATGCGCTACCTCGCCCTCGACGACCCCGACCGTCTCCGCTACATCGACACGAACCGTCTCGCCGGCAACGAGCTCGCCCCGTGCGACGCGTTCACGGCCCACACCCCGATCGGCGCACACCTGTCCTACCGGGACTGGATGGCCTCGCCCACCCGCTGCGGGACGCCGGAACCGGACCTGATCTTCGACCTCCGACCGGTCCGCGACGAGCTGCTCGCGACCGGTCGATACGTGCTCGTCCACGAGCAGGCCGATCCGGTGCTTCCGCCGGGAGCGAACGTGGTCACCGGTACCGAGCGCGTCACGGGGCAGTTCTTCGCCGTCCGGACCGACCTGTTCGACGGCGAGCTGCCGAACGGCTGATCCGCGTCCGTCGGCCGACGACGTCCGCGACGGGGCGGGTGTCCGACCGCGCGACGTCCCGGCCGGCGGTCCATCATCGGAAGCCGGGTCGCCGGCCCGACCGTCGACATCAGGAGCGCCCGTGCCCTTCGCCGCCCGTGCCCGGGACCGGATTCGTGCCTGGGAGCGCCGCACCCGCCCGCGTGACCCCGAGACCGACGCGGCGCTGGCCCGGAGGTGGGCCGAGCTGCCCGTCTCCGCCCGGACCCCGGCCCAGGTGCTGGGCCGGTTCGGGACCGGCTGCGAGGGAACGCACGGCGTCTTCCCGGCGTGCGACCTGGCCTGCACCCCCTGCTACCACTCCCGGGACGCGAACCGGGTGCGTACCGACGGTGCGCACACCCGTCGCGAGGTGACCGCCCAGATGGCGCTGCTGCGGCGCCTGCGCGGGCCGCGGGCGCACGCCCAGCTGATCGGCGGTGAGGTCACGTTGCTGGCACCGGACGACCACGCCGCGGCGTTGGCGATCATGCGCGAGCACGGCCGGGAGCCGATGAGCATGAGCCACGGCGACCTCGACGACGACTACCTGCCCCGGCTGGTGCGCGGGCCGGAGGGGCGGCGCCGGCTGCGCCGGGTGTCGTTCGCCGGGCACTTCGACTCGCAGATGTTCGGTCGTCGCGGCATCCCGCGCCCGCCGGACGAGGCGTCGCTGCATCCGTACCGGCGCCGGTTCGTCGAGCGGTTCGACCGGCTGCGCCGCGAGCACGGGGTGCGCTCGTTCCTGGCGCACACGATGACCGTCACACCCGCGAACGTCGGGCAGGTCGCCGAGGTGGTGGCCGAGGTGGGACGGATGGGGTTCGGGATGCTGTCCTTCCAGCCGGCGGCCTTCGTCGGCGACGACCGCCGCTGGCGGGACGGGTACCGCGGCGAGGACGTCGGCGCGGACGCGGTCTGGGCGCAGATCGAGCGCGGCGCCGGCACGCGGCTGGACCACCGGGTCGTGCAGAACGGGGACCTGCGCTGCAACCGCACCGCCTACGGCTTCTATCTCGGCGATCACTGGTATCCCGCCCTGGACGGCGACGATGCCCGTGACCTGGCCGTCCGCGACGCGTTCCTGACCCACTGCGCGGGCATCGGGTTCGGCGGCACCCCGCCGGTCGTGGTCGCCGCGCGATTGCTGCGGCTGGCGCTGGGCCGGCCGTCGCTCGTGGCGGTCGCCGCCGGGTGGGCGGCGCGCGCGGTACGGCGGGCCGGCGTGCGGAACCTCCTACGGCACCGTCCACGGCCGGTGACGTTCGTGATGCACCGCTTCATGGACGCCGACGAGGTGGCCCCGGCGTGGGAGCTGACCTCCCGTGGCGAGGTCAGCGAGGATCCTGACGTGCGCGGCGTGCAGGAACGGCTCGCGGCCTGTCACTACGCGATGGCCCACCCGGAGAGCGGGACGCTGGTGCCCGCCTGCGTGCAGCACGCGGTCCTCGACCCCGGGGAGAACGCGCGGCTGCGGACGTTGCTGCCCCTGGTCGACGTCCGGTCGCGCCGATGAGCCGGGTACCGGACCTGCTCGTCGTGGGCGGCGGCAGCGCCGGGCTGGTCGGCGCGCGGACCGCGGCCTCGTTCGGGGCCTCGGTGCTGCTGGTGGAGGCCGCACGCACCGGCGGGGACTGCCTCTGGACGGGCTGCGTGCCCAGCAAGGCCCTGCTCGCGGCCGCGTCCGCCGCCGCCGACGCCCGCGCGGCGGCCCGGCTCGGTGTGCACGTGGACGGCGTGCGGATTGACCTCGCCGCCGTCCGCGCCCACGTCGACCACGCCCGACGGACGATCGAACCGGTCGACTCCGCCGAGTCGCTCGCGGCGGCCGGGGTCACCGTCCGCCGCGCCACGGCCCGGCTGACCGGGCCGGACACCGCGACGGTCGACGGCGAGCCGGTCCGGTTCCGCCGGGCACTGATCGCCACCGGGTCGTCCCCGCTGCTGCCGGGCATCCCCGGCCTGGCCGACGCCGACCCTCTGACCACCGACACCGTGTGGGACGCGCTCACCGAGCTGCCGGACCGCTTGGTGGTCCTGGGCGCCGGCTCGGTGGGGTGCGAGCTGGCTCAGGCGCTGGCCCGGCTCGGGGTGGCGGTGAGCCTCGTCGAGGCCGCGCCGCGGCTGCTGCCGGGCGAGGATCCCGACGCCTCCCGGGTGCTCGCCGCCGCCCTGCGCGCCGACGGCGTCGAGGTGCACACCGGCCGCGCGGTGAGCGCGGTGGAAGGCTCCGGCGCCACGGCCCGGGTGCTGCTCGACGGCGGCGAGCGGCTCGCCGCGGGCCGGGTGCTCGCCGCGTTCGGACGCCGCCCGGACACCGCGGCGCTGGACCTCGCGTCCGCCGGGGTGGCACTAGACGAGCAGGGGTGCGTCCGCGTCGACGAGCAGCTGCGCACGACGAACCCGCGGATCTGGGCGGCCGGCGACGTCACCGCGCACCCGCGGTTCACCCACGTCGCGGGCGTGCACGGCTCCACGGCGGCGACCAACGCCGTGCTGGGCCTGCGCCGCCGTGCCGAGACGGTGGTGCCGCGGGTGACGTTCACCGCCCCGGAGGTCGCCTCCGTCGGGGCGGCGCCCGGAGCGAAGGGCACCACCGTGCAGACCCGTGACCACGACGAGGTGGACCGCGCCGTGACCGACGGCGACACCACGGGGTTCGCCCGGCTGGTCGTCGACCGGCGCGGCCGGGTCGCCGGAGCCGTCGTGGTCGGACCCCGCGCGGGAGAGGTGCTGGCCGAGCTGACCCTCGCCGTCCGGCACGGCCTTCGCACCCGGGACCTCGCCGGGACCATGCACCCCTACCCGACCCACGGCGACGCGCCGTGGAACGCCGCGATCGCCGACGTCCGCACGCAGCTGGGCCGAGGTCCGGTCCGGGCCGCGGTGCGGCTCGTGATGCGGGGCCGCCGGCTCTGGGTGTCCCGCCGCCGCTAACGCAGCCGCTAACGCAGGGCCCGGTGACCCGCGACCATCCGCTGCACCGCGGTGATCCCGACCAGCACCGCCCAGACCAGCGCGATCTCGCCGGACCAGAACGGCAGCACCAGCCACAGCGCGTGCACCGCGATCGTCTCCGCGCCCTCGGTGAGTCCGCCGAGGAACGACAGCGACCGGCCGTCGTCGAGGGTGCGGCCACTGCGCTCGGCGATCGAGGAGAACGCCAGGAACGCGGTGCCGTTGACGTAGTACGCCAGCAGGACCAGCAGGAACGGCCACAGCGGGCCGCCGGAACCGATGCCCACCCCGACCACGGTGGCCCCGTAGACGGCGAAGTCCGCGGTGATGTCGAAGAAACCGCCGGCACCGGCGTCCCCCCGGCCGACCGCACGCCGGCGCCGGGCCAGCGGGCCGTCCAGGCCGTCGGCGAGCCGGGAGACCAGCCACAGCGCGAGCGACACCGCCCACCAGGCGGCCGCGGCCGTCGCGGCGCTCCCCAGCCCGAGCACCAGCCCGGCCGCGGTGATCCGGTCCGGGGTGACCCAGCTCCGGTCCACCAGACCGGCCGCGCGGGCGAGCGGGGCGTCGAGCCGCCGGCGCAGCATCGCGTCGAACATCAGGTCCCCGCCGCCCGGCGGCGGCGCGCGACGACGAGCCCGCCGACCGAGAGCACCACCAGCCCGCCCACGCCGAGCAGGAACGGGACCGACCCCGGCGAGGCGCCGTAGGCCCCGATCGCCACGTACGCGGTGGCGCCGGGGAGGATCCCGAGCACCGTCCCGGCGGCGTAGTCGCGCAGCCGCACCGCGGTCAGCCCGCACGCGTAGTTCAGCGCGGTGAACGGCAGCAGCGGGACCAGCCGCACGCCGACCACGGCGAGCAGCCCGCGCCGTCGCAACAGCGCGTCGAGACGGCCCAGGCGTTCCCCTCCGACGTCGGCCACGGCGGCCCTGCCCATCCCGCGGGCCAGGCCGAACGCCCCCAGCGCGCCCGCCAGGGCGCCGGCGAGCGCGGCGGCCAGGCCCACCGGCAGCCCGAACAGCACACCGGCACCGATGCTGAGGACACCGACCGGCGCCGGTACCAGGGACAGGCCCGCGTAGAGCGCCGCGAACACCAGCGGTCCGGCCCACCCGGCCCCGTCCACCCGTTCGCGGATCTGGTCGAGCGTCGGTACTCCGAGCAGCAGTACCGCCACCCCGCCGGCCGCGACGAGCACCAGCAGGAGGACCGGCCGCACCCACCGCCGTCCGCGCACCCGCCCACCTGCTCCCGTCGTCGGTCCCGCTGCGAGCGGGAGTGGTCGCCCCACCGATCCGCCGGGCGTCCGTCGCGATACTGCCCGCTCCGGGGGATGCTGTGCGGACCCGACCGGATCACCTGCCCGCGCCGACCGTCTCACGGGAGACCACCTGTGCCGTCCCGCCGCACGTCCACGGCCCTCGCGCTGATGATCACAGTCGTCGCGCTGGCGTCCGCCTGCGGCGCGCCGTCCCCGTCCCGGCCCCCGGACCCGGACCCCGCCGACTGGTCGGCGGTGCAGACCGCGGCGCGCGGGCAGACCCTGAACTTCTACCTCTACGGCGGCGACGACGCGGTGAACCGGTTCGTCTCCGGCTACGTCGCGCCGCGGCTGGCCGAGCAGGGCGTCACCCTGAACGCGGTCCCGGTCGCCGACACCGCCGACGCGCTGAACAAGGTGCTCACCGAGACCCAGGCCGGCCGCGCCGAGGGCGGCGTCGACGCGATCTGGATCAACGGCGAGAACTTCGCCACCGGCGTGCAGGCCGGGCTCTGGTACTGCGGCTACCCGGCTGCGCTGCCCAACTCCCGCGCGGTCGACCTCGCCGACCCGGAGGTCGCGACGGACTTCGGTACCCCCGTCGACGGGTGCGCGGCCGCCTGGCAGCGGGCCGACTCCGCCCTGGTCTACGACAGCGCCCGGCTCGCCCCGGCCGACGTGGCGTCGCTGACCGCACTCGAGGCGTGGGCCCGGGCGAACCCGGGCCGGTTCACCTACCCGGCGCCGCCCGACTTCACCGGTTCGATGGTGGTGCGCACGTTCCTCTACGACACCGCGGGCGGGCCGCAGGGCGTCGCGGGCGGGCCGGGCCCGGTCGCCGACCGGCTGCACGCGCGGCTCAACGCGCTCGAACCCGCGCTCTGGAGGGGTGGGCAGACCTACCCGACCAGCCAGACCGCCGTCGAGCAGCTGTTCGCGAGCGGGGAGATCTCGGCCTACTACACCTACGGCGCCGGTACGGTCGCGCAGAAGGTGACCGACGGCGTCTACCCGCCGACCACCCGCGAGGCGGTGCCCGACGTCGGCAACATCGGCAACGTCAGCAACGTCGCGATCCCGGCGAATGCCCCGCACAAGGCGGCCGCGCTCGTCCTGGCGAACCTGCTCCAGGACCCGCAGACACAGCTGCGCGCCTACACCGACGCCGGGCTCTACCCGGCGATCGACCCGGCCCGGCTCGACCCGGCCACCCGCGCCCGCTTCGCCGCGGTCGACCGCGGCCCGTCGGTGCTGGCGCCGGAGCAGCTCGGGGCGCGGACCCTGCCCGAGCTCGACGCGGGCACCGCGTCGGCCGTCGACGACGGCTGGATCGCGAACGTGCTGCAGCGGTGATCACCCGGATCCCGCGCGGCCTGCGGATCGCGCTCCTGCTCACACCCGCGCTGGCCGTCGTCGTGCTGCTGTTCGGGGGCGGGCTCCTGCAGGCGCTCGCGCAGAGCCTCGGCCACCGGCCGTTCCTGCCGCCGGCACCGCTCGGGTTCGACGCCTACCGGGAGCTCGCCGCCGACCCGGCGGTGCGCGCCTCGGTGGGGCTGACGGTGCGGGTCGGGCTGGTGTCGACCGCCGGTGCGGCCGTGCTCGGGACCGCGGCGGCGCTGCTCGTGGCGTCGCTGGGACGCACCCGGCGCGGGTTCGCGGCGTTGCTGCAGGTGACACTGCCGGTGCCGCACATCGTCGCCGCGCTGGCCGTGACGCTGCTGCTGTCGCAGAGCGGGACGGTGTCGCGGCTCGCCCACGCGGCCGGTCTGATCGCTGAGCCGGCCGGGTTCCCGGCGCTGACCCAGGACGCGTTCGGCTGGGGGATCGTCGCGTCGTACCTGTGGAAGGAGGCGCCGTTCGTGGCCGTCGTCGTGCTGGCCGCGCTGTCGGGGCGGGTCGCGGCGCTCACCGATGCCGCCCGGGTGCTCGGCGCGAACCGGTGGCAGCGGGTCCGGCACGTGGTGCTCCCGGCCGTCGCGCCCGCGGTGGGCGCCGCGTCGGTGCTGGTGTTCGCGTTCACGGTCGGCAGCTACGAGGTGCCGTTCCTGCTCGGGCGCCCGTTCCCGGCGACGCTGCCGGTGCTCGCCTACGAGCAGTTCCGCGACCCCGACCTGGCCGCCCGGCCGCTCGCGATGGCGCTCGCGCTGGTCACCGCGCTCCTCACCGGTGCGTGCGTGGCGGCCTACGTCGCCCTGACCCGGCGGCTGTCCCGGTGAGGCGCGCCGTGGGTCCGGGGGTGCTCGTGCTGGGTCTGCTCGCCCCGTTCGTGCCGCTGCTGGCCTGGGCCGTGGCCGGCGGGTACGGCTACCCGGCGCTGCTGCCCGAGCCCTCCGCGCGCGGTGCCCGGTTGCTCGCCACCCCCGCCGTCGTCGAGGCGGCGGTGACGTCAATGCTGGTCGGGATCGTGGTCGCGGTGCTCGCCACCGCAGCCGGAACGGCGGCCGGGCGCGCGCTGGGTGGGCACCGGTTCCGCGGCCGAGGGATCGTGGCGGCGGTGCTCGTGGCGCCGGTCGTGGTGCCCGCGCTGGCCACCACGCTGGGCATCCAGGTGTTCTTCGTCCGCTACGGGCTCGCCGACACCGTCGCAGGGGTGGTGCTGGTGCAGCTGGTCCCGGCCGTGCCCTACGCGAGCCTGGTGATGGCGGCGGCGTTCGCCCGGCTCGACCCCGACGCCGAGGACCAGGCCCGGATGCTCGGCGCCGGGCCGTGGCAGCGCACCCGGCACGTCGTGGCGCCGGCGGTGGCACCCGCGGCCGCCGTCGCGGCCCTGTTCACGTTCCTGATCTCCTGGAGCGAGTACATCCTCACGCTGCTGATCGGCGGCGGAACCGTGCGCACGCTGCCGCTGGTGCTGTTCGCGGCGATCGGATCGGGCGACCTCCCGGCCGCGGCCGCGCTGTCGCTGGCGCTGGCACTGCCGCCGTTGCTCCTGGTCGGGTTCACCGCCCGCCGTCTCGCCGGGGCCGGCCCGATATCCCGGGACCTGGGCCCGGCCGCCATGGTGCGGCCGTGAGCGCGCCCGCGCTGGAGCTGCGCGCGCTGCGTGCCGGGTACGGCCGCGACGCCCCTGTGCTCGACGACGTCGACCTCACCGTGCCCGCCGGATCACTGACCGCCCTGCTCGGGCCGTCGGGCTGCGGCAAGTCGACCCTGCTCCGGGTGGTCGCCGGGCTGCTCGCGCCGGACGCCGGGGACGTCACGGTCGGCGGCGCGTCGGTGCTGGGCGTCCCGGCCGAGCGACGACCGGTCGGGCTGGTCTTCCAGAAGGCGTTGCTGTTCGGGCATCTGTCGGTCGGTGACAACGTCGGTTTCGGGCTGCGCATGCGCGGCGTCGCCGCGCGGGACCGGCGGCACCGGGTCCGGGAGGCCCTCGACCTGGTCGGGCTGCCCGACCTGGCCGCCCGCCGCCCCGGCGAGCTCTCCGGTGGCCAGGAACAGCGGGTCGCCCTGGCCAGGGCGCTGGTGCTGGACCCGCAGGTGCTGCTGCTCGACGAGCCGTTCTCCCAGCTCGACGCGGACCTGCGGGTCCGGATGCGCGAGCTGGTGGCGCGGGTGCAGCGCGAGCTCGCGATGACCACCGTGTTCGTCACCCACGACCAGCAGGAGGCGGTCGACCTCGCCGACTCGATCGCGCTGCTGCTCGACGGCCGGCTGCAGGCGCACGCCGACCCGGCCGCGTTCTACACCCGGCCGCCGTCCCTGGCCGCCGCCCGGTTCTTCGGTGTCACCAACGAGATCCCCGGCACCTTCGACGACGGCGTGTTCCGCTGCGCACTCGGATCGCTGCGGGTGGCCGCGGGGGCCTCGCCAGGTCCCGGGGTCCTGGTCGTGCGGCCCGAGTCGTTGCGGCTGGTGTCCGGCGACGCGCGGCCGGACGGGCCGGGATCTCCCGGGTCCGGCCCGTCCGCGAACCTCGTCGCCGGCTCGGTCGTCGAGACCCGGTTCCGTGGCACCCACCGGACCGTCGTCGTGCGTCTGCCCCACAGGGTCGCGCTGACCGTGACGCTGCCGCCGGACCACCCGGCCGGCCCGGGCGACACCGTCACCGTGCACCTGCCGCCCGACGCCTGCACGGTCCTGCCCGCCGAGCACGACGGCCCGCCGGCGACCCTCGACCCCGACGAGAGCGAGCACATCCGTGCGTGAGACCGCCACCGACCTGAGTACAACCGGGATCCGGCTGCCCGACGCCGTCACCGGCGCGGTCGTCGACCTCGGCGACCGTCGCGGTGTCGAGGTGCTGACACTGATCAGGCACCGCTTCTGACTGCCGTGCCAGGAGCACCTGGTCCAGGTGCAGGAACGGCTCGACGGCACCGGGATCGGCATGGTCACCGTCGGGTTCAGCCCGCCCGAGGCCCTCGCCGCTCTGGCCGGGCATCTCGGCCTGCGCGGGCCGGTGCTCTCCGACGAGCACCGCGACGTCTACCGGCTGCTCGGCTTCCGGCGGGCTCCGATCCTGGCGGTGTACTCACCCGGGACGCTGCTCTACTACGCACGACGGCGGTTGCGTGGACATCCGCTCCCGCGCCCGGTCGAGGACACCCGTCAGATGGGCGGCGACGCCGTCACCCGTGACGCGACGATCGTCCGCCGGTTCGCTCCGTCGTCGCCGGACGACCGTGTGACGCCGGCGCGTCTGGTCGACGCGGCCCTGCGGGTCCGGGGACGGTTCTGAGGACTACTACGCCCGTCCGCGGCACCGCGTCGTCGACGCCGTGGACAACGTTTCCGCTGGTCAGATGGTGGTGCCCCCGGCAGGATTCGAACCTGCGGCACCCGCTTTAGGAGGCCGGAAGACCGGTTCATCCGCGGTGTGCCACACGGGGCTCCGTGGTCCTCTGGTTCGCTGAGCGGGTCTCTGTCGCGCCGTCGAGACCCGTGGTTCGTCCCACGACGCGTTCCACGGCGGAGCCGACGCGCTGTGGCTAGACAGTGCATTCCTTGATCAAGGCAGCGCCTCCGGCGCCGTGCGGCGCTGTCCGCAATGCAGCCGCAAGCGCTGCGTGAGGCGTGCGTCCTGCGGCTGCTCCTCGCGCGGCGCACGGCTGCCCCTGGTGCCGCCCAGTACGGCAGCCGTTCGCTCTACTCACTGGGCGCGCTCGTGACGCAGGCAGGCCCTGATCGTCGAAGATTGTCGGACCCAGCGGCTACGGTCCCGGCAACACCGACTTGGCGAGGGGTTTGCATGGGGCTCAAGGAAGACATCACCAATGGCATCAACGACGTGTTGTCTGCTGAGTGGAACACACAGAACGCCACTGTTGTTCCCAAGACGGAGGACGTGACTCTAACAAACGGGGCGAAGTTGCTTGACGCAACCTACCTCTATGCTGACATGGCTGACTCTACTGGTCTGGCACAGGGCTACAAGAACTGGGCAGTCGCCAAAGTGATGCGAACGTACCTCAATGCAGCTACTCGCATCCTGAAGGCAGAAGATGGCCATATCCGCTCGTTCGACGGCGACCGAGTTATGGCGATCTTCATCGGAGACGCAAAGAATTCGAGTGCGGCGGCCGCCGGACTCAAACTGAACTGGGTGCTTGATGAAGTGATCAATCCTGCCCTAAAGGCAAAGTGGACCGACTTCAACTGGGTGATGACTCACGGCGTTGGAATCGACAGTGGTGAGGCCATGATCGTGCGTGGGGGCGTGCGCGGGAATAACGATCTCGTATCCATTGGGCGAGCGCCCAACATTGCTGCCAAGCTCAGCGAGGTCCGAGGCGGCAAGCGAATGAATATTACGTCCACGGTCTACAACAACTTGAACAAGGGCGCCAAGATCAGCACTAACGGCGAGAATATGTGGACCAGTATGGGGACGACCACCTATGGGTCTAATCAGGTGACGTACTACGGATCTAGCTGGCGGCGGCCATTGTGAATCCCGACTCTCAGGAGACCGCCTGGCGTATCCATACATCCATCGTTGACTGGACAGGCAAGGTTGACGCAAAGTCCTCTTTTGCGCTCGCAGTCGAATCGGCGGCACTTGCGGGCAGTATTACGCTTACCGGCGCTGGGCGAAGGCTGAACATGTTGACCGGTTGGGAACTAGGACTATTCTGGGTGGGTACGGCCCTCTTGCTCACTGCCGTGCTTTTTGTCATAACCGTGGTTGCGCCGCGGCTTCGGTCGACCAAAGTCGCTAGCGAATGGGAACGCAACTACATCTACTTTGGTCACCTTATGCACTGGGACCCCAAAGATCTTCAAAAAGTTCTGGTGGAAGAAGATCCTGTACCGGTAGTGACGCGAAATATTGTGGTGATGAGCAAGATTGCTTGGCAGAAACACCGTAGGCTTCAAATCTCTATGTGGCTCGCAACCTTCGGAACAGCTCTGGTGGGTCTTGCCGCCGTGATGAACAGTTGACCGCAGCCGGTCAACGGCATGCTCTCGCCGGGCGGCTGGTCTCCGGGAATGGGGGGAGTGGGTGCGGATCCCGACGACCTCCCTGAGGGCTACCACACGACGGCCCGGGCGCAGGCATGGCAAGCTGGACTGCGGTTGGCATGGTCGGCTGCGCCCGGGACGCCGCGCGGGGGCTGCGCCAGGTCGACGAGATGCCGCACAGACCCGGGGTGTGGGCACGGCGGCCCCATAATGCACTAACGTGTGCCAAACGCCTTCATCTGTTCCCAGTCGAGACCGGCATCATTGACGTCGTCTTCGGTCAGCAGAATATAGTGCCATTTGCCGTCAACCTTACCGCTGTTGTTCACAGTATTGGCCCACGTCTTGGCTGCCCTCGCCTTAGCTCGGACGTCGGTAGCTTGGGCTTCTTTATTCATTTTTGTCTCAATGAGCCAGGAGCTGCGTTCCCCATCGATCTCTTCGACGGCGACGAGATCTGGATTGTATTCGCGACCTTCCTGAGTCCATGTAATAGGCAGGTCGTTGATGTGAAGGCGCGCCCACACTACGACATTTGGCGCCTCATCGAGTGCCTGTGCAGCCTTGTATTCTGGCGAGGTGTCAAACCATGCGTACTCGTAGAGACACTTCTTCCAGCCGTCGAACGCAATCGACTTTGAGTGCGGTTCGGAATGACCGGCCAAATGCTCCTTCGTGGTCACGCGCTCTTTACTAAGCGGCTGAAACCGCACCTCGTCGGAGAATACGACATCTTGGCTAGCGACCGCCTTTAGCTGGTCGGTCACCAGGCTGGCAAGCCTACGAGCCGCCCTCTCGCCGAAAGCTGACAAGTGCTTATGCGCGTCGGGGCCCATACCTTCAACCACCAGGTCCGCGAGACGCTGTGCTACCCGCGTCTCTCCGATCTCGGGCCGGACGCTGGGTACGCGCATGATCGCCTTCAGGAGGCCCTGGCGCGACGCATCTAGAGGGATATCGAGGGATAAAGCCTCGACGTTCGCTTCGGCTTGGACGCCGCGTATACGGCCGCGCTCATCGGGCTTCAACAATGTCCGGCGCAATTCGTTGTCCGCTTCTGTCGCGAGGGCCCTGCCGAGAGCGGTGAATGGAGCGTCGTCGTGCACTTGGTTGAGCGACACTATGGCCTTGGAGGCGACCTTTTCTGTGTACGGAATCGCAATGTCGACGCGGCCTAAGATCGGGTAGTGTTTCTTCGGCTTAGACTCGGTCTCGTCGGCGGCGTCCTTAGCCTTCCCAAGTAAGTCTTCGATATCAACGATTCCACCTGCGGTAGGGGGGTCGGTGTGGCCGACACCGTTATCAGCCGGCCCCGGCTGAGGTGTTGCACCGGAGGTCTCGTCGGATGTCGGCCGGTCGGGCGCGCCGCCTGCGGGGATGACCTCGCCACCCCCATCGATAATCTTCTTGCGGGCGACGAGGTTGCCCTCAGCAGTGCGGCGGATTTCGGCGAGAACCACATGGTCGATAAACTTTTCATTGAGCGCCTGCCGCTTGGCGAGTAACGCCTCGTAGCGCTCATGCGCAAGTACCTCAACAGTGTCGAGCATCTCAACACCCGTATACTCGCCGAACGGCAGTCGCATGCCCCGTCCCAGGGTCTGCTCAGTCAGCACGGAGGAGGCGCTCGCTCGCATGGACGCGATAACGTAGACGTTCTTGACGTCCCACCCCTCTTTTAACATGCCGACGCTGATGATAATGCGAACGGGGGACTGCGGATCCTCGACGTCCTCTAGTGCGGTCAGAGCGGCTTCCTTGTCATTGCCTTTCAAGTTGGAGTGCACAAGAAGCGTGCGACCGATCCAAGCTCCGTTGTCGAACGACTCGCTGTCCAGCAGCTTCTGGAAGCGGTCGGCTTCGGCTGTGTCTTGAGCGATGACTAGCATGACCGGGTTGATACGGGGGATGCCTTCTTCGTCGCACCGTGCGTGCGCCAGCCGCTGTTTGTATCTGAGCAGCGTGACCCCGTCGAGGAGCTTGGTGGTGTCGTCGTTTCGGTCATCCTTGCGTGCGACAAGAACTGGCGTTTTGACGAGCTCGTCCTTGATGGCACGAGCGAGCGGGTACCGATATACGACTAGGTCATCATCTTTCAGGGCAGGTGTGGCTGTGAGCCCAACGACGAGTTCAGGGAGCAAGTCGCTAATCGTCTTGGAGAATGCAGGACCGCGGTAGCAGTGGTGCTCGTCGGCGAGGATCACCAGGTCATCGAGGCCGCCAAGCCAATCGAAAAGAGAACCGCCGAGCCACTCCTGGTACTCGTGCGTGGCACGTCCTTCGCCCGTCTTCGTGGTCAAGGCCTGCACTGTGAATACGAACAGCTTCGTCCTACCGTTGTCCTCCATGACCTTGCGCGTGGCAGGGCTTCTAAAATTATCGGCCGTGATGACGAACGGCTCGGAACTCATCGCCTCAGTAAGAGACTTTCTGTGGCCCCGGCTGAAGTTCTTGATGCTCTTGTCGCGAATTGTACGGCCCGGCGCAAGGAGCAGAAAATTGCGAGCGGGTGTCTCCAGACCTGCGAAGTAGTCGATAATCCCTGCCATGACGTAGGTCTTGCCGACTCCCGTGGCCGAATCAACGATGCACTCGAACGGCGCGGCTTTCTTGTCGACATCGAAATGCATCGAAGTCATCGTTGCAACGCTTTCGATAGCTTGAGCGTTCGGCACCCGCAGCTCGAGACTATGCCCGATCTCGGAGAGCAGCTCTTCGTTGATTTGAACGTCGCTCATGTGCTAGGGCCTTCCTGTGCTGGAGTTGGGCGATTAAACGGCGAGGTCTTTGCCGCATGCCGCCGGTACGTATCCAGTACGGCCTCTGGGATCTTCGTAAGACGGGAGCCTATACGACCAATTCGGAGCTCTTTCTCCGCGTCGGGATCAATCTGAGTCGCCCACACCTCAACGATCTGCTTCTCAGGAAGCTGATCGAGAATCGCTGAAATGGTGCTGTTGCCGACAAGGCCGTCGATAACTACGTAGCGCACCTGTCCACGTCTGGCCGCGAAGATCCCGTCGGGCAGGTACCGAACCCCTAGCTGGGCGCACATCGCCCTCGTCAAATCACCTTGAGTTGCCCACTCGGCGAGTACCACTATTCCAGCGATGCTTTCGAACATCGAGGGCCGAACTTCGAGATGCGTAAAGCCGCCTCCACCGTGCCATAACGTCGTAGTCTCAGACTCGGTCTTGGTTGCGTGGCGAAGCGCTCTCAGTGCGGTTTCGTCAACATCGGCAACCTTTCCGACTTTTCTTAATAGACGGTTAAATTCCTGCGCCTCGTCGGGGGTCATGCCGGGAGGTAGATCCCCGTTCGCAACACGTTCTGCTGATGTCGTAACCCCGCCCGGGTCACGGCCCTCAACTACACGCTTTAAGCGCGGCTTTGTATAGGTAGCCACCGTCGCGGGGATCAGTTCTGATGTTACCCAGCGTCGCCCCATCTTCTGGGCGACCGCTGATGTCGTTCCAGATCCCCCGTAGCAGTCAAGCACGATATCGCCAGGATTCGAGCCTATGTGAATGATTCGCTGAAGCAGTTCCTCTGGCTTCGGAGTAGCGAAAGCGTGACGATCTGGGAAGAGGTCGGTCACTTGGTTCTTGCCCCGTAGAGAGCCCCCCACGTCGGCTGCAAACCACAGGGTTTCTGGAACGCGCCCGTCGTCCGTCAAGTGTTTCTTGCGCTGGATGTTCTCCTTGTCCAGGTCTAGGAAGACGAGTTCCGGCCATGGGCCAGTCGAATGGCGTGCCCGTGCCGATTGGGCTGCATCTTCTAGGGGCTCGGCGAGCATGATGGCCGGTACGGCCGCCTTCACAAGTTCTGGACTGGTACCGCAGATACTGGCTCGGCGATTCTCGTCTCCGATGTCGCGCAGTTCATATTTTGCGTACTCATTCATCTGGTCGAGGAACCAGGTTTGCGCCTTGCCCCAGCATCGTCCGCGCGTCGGGTACATTAGGCCACCCGTGGTCGGATGCTGAATGGCGTACACCATCGGATGGTTGGTCGCTGCTTTCCCGGCCGTGGCGTCGCCATCGCGCCAGGCAACTGGATCGCCGTCTCGGGATCTATAGCGCGAAGTGTTTGACGAGGCGAGCCGCTTCATTCGATTCGGGAACCAGCGATCGGTCTTGCGGTACACGAGCAGGCTGTCGTGCGAGACTGAGATCCCGGTGGTGTCATTACGGGGTGACGTGACCTTTTGCCACACTACTTCGGCAACAAAGTTCTCGGCGCCGAACTCCTCGTCGAGTACCGACCGGCAACGATGCACCTCGGCGTCGTCCAGGTGGACCCAGACTGAACCGTCGTCGGACAGAAGTGGCTTAATCTGCCTTATTCGGTCGCGAAGCATGGTTAGCCAAACGGAGTGCTCAACATTGTCGTCGTAGTTGGTGAACGCCTGCCCAGTATTGAACGGGGGGTCGATGTACACCAGCTTGACGTTGTCTAGGTAACGCTCCGAGTACTCCGGCACCTTGGCTAGGACGTCCAGGGCGTGCATTGCATCGCCGGTGATAAGAAGGTTGTCGGTTGTTGGTTCGGGCAGGCCAGCCGGCTGGGCTTGAGGACTGTCCGCTTCGACGCGCTCGATCTCGTGCATGAGGCGTACCTCAGAGACACGGTAGTCAGCGCGATCGACGAACGTGTAGTCGTACTTTCCGTCTCCCGTGGACAGTAGGGCCTTGTCCTTGTTCGTCCAGGTGAGTTCGAGCCCTCCGTTGTATCCCGCGACCATGTAACTCCCCGTCGTTCAGGCCTCGCTCTGGCTCGCCAATTCTGTCAGACCGGCTCGCGTGACGATCGACCGACGACCCACTGGACGACCACAGACAACACCTGATGTCTCGACGATGCAGATCTGACCCGCGGCGTAGACCCGCGACCGCGGGCGGTGCCTGCAACGGCTCAACGCGTGCGCTCGTTTGTCGCGACCGGGGCCCAGGCGTGAAGTGACCCCCGTTGGCCGGACACCTCCAGACTTGGCAGTAGCCGAGCAGGAGGACGCGCGATGGGGCGTCGAAGTAAGTATCCCGAAGAGTTCCGACGCAACGCCGCTCAGCTGGCGCTGGACGGCGGCCGTTCAATCCGGGAAGTGGCCCGCGAGCTCGGGGTGAACCACGAGACCCTGCGCAACTGGGTCGAGTCGCTGCGCCGGGAACGCCGCGACGGGCCGGCCGCGGTGACCGGAGAAGAGCGGGCCGAGCTAGCCCGGTTGCGGCGCCGGGTCGCCGAGCTCGAGCTGGAGAAGGAGGTTCTGCGAAAAGCCGCGGTCTTCTTCGCCCGGGAGACAGACCGGTGACCCGAGAGACGATCTACGGATTCATCGCCGCGGAGAAGACCACCTATCCCGTCCGTCTCCTGTGCCGGGTCCTGAGCGTGAGCTCGTCGGCGTTCTACGACTGGATGCGCCGCGGCAGACCGCTGATCAGCGACGATGACTTCGCTGACGCCTACGACGCCGACCAGCTGCACACCGCCTGGCACGAGCACCGCCGCACCTACGGCGCGCGCCGGCTCACTGCCGAGATCGTCGATCGCGGCCACTGCTGGAACCGCAAGAGGGTTGCCCGGCTGATGACAGTGGCCGGGATCGAGGGCATCCACCGCCGCCGTCACGGCAAGAAGCGCTCACGCGTGGGCGCCGGGTCAGTGGCTCCGGACCTGGTCCAGCGCCAATTCCACGCCCAGGCCCCGGACCGGCTATGGGTCGCCGACATCACCTACCTACGGACCTGGGAGGGCTTCCTCTATCTGGCCGTGGTCGTTGACGCGTGCAGCCGCCGGGTCGTGGGCTGGGCGATGGCTGATCACCTGCGCCGTGAGCTGGTCCTCGACGCCGTCGGGATGGCCTTGCATCAACGCCGTCCGGCCGCGGGCCTGCTCCACCACAGCGATCACGGGACCCAGTACACCTCGATCGATTTCGGGCGGGCGCTGCGCACCTGCGGGGTGATCGCCTCGATGGGCAGCGTCGGAGACGCGTTCGACAACGCGATGGCCGAAAGCTTCTTCGCCACGCTCAAGGAGGAGCTGGTCTATCGCCGGGCCTGGCCGACCCGCCATGAGATGGAGATGGAGGTGTTCTCGTTCCTCGAAGGCTTCTACAACCCGTTGCGCCGTCACTCCCGACTGGGCAACTTGAGCCCCGCCGCCTACGAACGACATCTCACGACACAGCACGAGGTGTCCGGCTGACGGGGGTCACTTCACGAGCCACCCGAGCGGTCGGTAACGCCACCTTGATCCACCGCGAACCGTACATTGCCAGATACGTCGAACGGGGGTACGCGATGGGCAAAACGGCTGTGGCGTCGAGCGGTCAGAAGACGAAGACCTGTGCAAATTGCGGGGTGTCCCTCGGGGTGCCGCGGGGCCAATCCGGCGGGGTACTGGCAGTAGCGTGGATGAACAGCTGCCGTCCGTGCGCTGACCTCGTCATCGATCAGATGAAGCTGATCGAAGACCGGCCGAACGGGCAGAGCATCCAAATCTGGGAGTGCCGCTCCTGCGAAGCCACCCGTGCGTGCCGACCCGGCTGGTTGACCCGGTGTCATGTGTGTCTAGACGAGCGGACCGATCCGTCGATCGCCGAGGCGTACGGCATGATCTTCGAGTCCATGATCACCACAGACGAGGAGAGGCAGAAACTTCGCGACATCTACGGTGTCGGTGCGAATGAGTGGATTGATGACGTCGATGCCCACGGCCTGATCATGTACAACACCGTCCAGGACGAGCTGCTCATGCATGAACGGCCGGGCTGGTCCGTTCTGGCCGCGGATATCGCGGGCTTGCCGTGGGGCGGGCACTCCGGTCGCCGTAGTTCCCACGGTGTATGGGGTCGTCACGACGCGTGCGGAACGGTGCAGAGCATGCGGGCCGTCGAGTGCGCGGTGTGCCCACCAACGCCGGGATCACGTACCCACCGCGCCCGCGCGGAGTCGCCGCAGTTGCTCTATCTGGTCGCGTTCGACGACCCCGCCGGGGTTGGTTCGCTGGTCAAATTCGGGCACGGCAGCCGCCGACGGGTCCTTGACCACATCTCTGGCGGCGCGGTGCCGCTGTTGGTGCTGCGCGCGACCTTCCGGCAGGTGGTCAAGGCCGAGCGGAAGCTTGCTGCCCGGTACGGCTGCGACGCTGTCGGAGCGATCACTGGATTACCCGCGTCCTTCGAGCGGGGCACTGAAGTAGTGCCGGCGGGACTAAACGTGGACCTTCACAGGGTGCTGTCTGGAACTGGTGTCACCGACGTGACCGAGCTATTTTCCATTGCTACGCCCGAGAGAGCACCGGTCACTTAGCCTGGATCCCGGTACTTGGCAACCCGGCCAGCGCGAACCACCAACCCCCGGAACCAAGATTCACCCCATTTGTCGGGCGTAGATGTCTGCCGTTGCCTGCCCCGAGCTGCGAGGACGGCCAAAAACGTAGGCGGTCAATCGGCGCTGTCGGGCATCGTTCGCCGTTAATTTCGGGGGGGGGGCTGGGGCTCTGCCCGCGGCACCCGCCTCCCCCATCGCGGAGACCAGCCCGCCGGCGAGGGCAGTAGCTATTATATACCGAGACACGCCCGGGCCAGCGGCCAGCGCACTCCCCTTGACCTCTCGATGCACGTCGCGCCGCGATCTACGTCGATGGCGGGAGCAGACGCAGGACAGGCGGATCCTCCTCGAGGTTCATCTGGCGAAATCCGACGTCTGTGGCTAAGATCGCGTAGTGCCGTGGTGGCAGGCAGGTCTTTGGGCATTCTTGGGATGCTGCCTGATCGAGGCAAACGATCTGTATCGCGCCGTCAGGACTACCCACTCGTTACCGTGGAGCAGTGGCAGAGCTCGTCATCCTAAGGGTCGACCCTCAAAGCCGACTCGCTTCATCTACGGGTTAGGCGCTGTTCTGCGCCTATTTATTGGGGTTTCTGTAGCCATCACGGCTGCGACGTCGGGTCTCGTCTCTAGTCCTTGGATCGCGATGGCGGTCGGCTTAGCCGGAACGCTGATCTTGGAGCGGCTCCTGCAGCAGATCCCGTCGGACGGCGTACCACTGCCGACGGACCCCCGTTCCGAACAGGACGTCCCAGCCATTGCGCGCGAGAAACAAGCACGAGGCGGTGATGCCTAAGATGCTTAAGAGGCTGCTTGGCACTATGAGCCGGAGTCCGCTCGACCGCCAACCTATTGGACCCGCCTCTGGAGCGTGGTATCAGGCTCTTATCTGCAGCATGGCGCGAGGTGGACAGCCTTCAGCTCAGTCACGGTTCAAGCGCTCTAAAGTTCGCTATCGACCTAATTCGATTCACTTGTCGTCGCGTAGAGTGGTGTTTGCAATTGCACTTGGCGCGATCGTAATGGTTGCGGCTTCGGTCCTCGACCGAGCATTGACGTCGGGTCTAACAGTTGGATTCAGCGCGTCACAGATCGTCTCTTCATCTCTCCCCTCCGACCCTGGGGTCTGTATTGTCTGGTCGAAGGCTGATACTTCAGATGCGCGCATGACTGACTGCAATGAGCCGCACAACTTTGAGCAAGCTGGGACTGTGGATCTCTCTGGGTCGGACATATCGGAGCCCTCAGCGAATGATTGGCAGCAGATCGCGAGTCGGGAGTGTCCTGCAATAGTCTCAGACTATCTCGGAGGGGAAGTGAGCCCCGAAGCACAGCGTTCACGAGTTTTCGCTCTAGTTCCGACGAACTCGGCATGGAGGGACGGCGACAAGCTCGTCCGCTGTGGGATATCAAACTGACTTACGCATTTTGTGCTGACGGATAGAGCCACACGAAGCCGCTGCCAAGCGGATGTGGAGGCCTAACTGTTGTCGCAAGCGCTGTAGTGATCTTGGTCGGCCAGTAAATTTAGTAGCAGAGCTCCGCAGCTAGGTCGGACGGAAAGATCTAGGCCAGCGGCTAGATTTGTGCTGAGTGACACGGAAGCGCAAACCACCCTTACCTTTCCCATCTCCAGGCCCACCCGCCACCAATGCGACCGCAGATTAACTACGGCTGACGGGTGGATATCCCGGGCTAGTGCTAAGCATTCGATTTCTAGGGGCCGGCCTGCCCAGCAGGCATCCTAGCTATTCACGCTAGCTGTAAGGCCCTTGGATTTGTTCACCATTAAAGTGGATGAGATGTGTCGGATTGTCCGTATGCCATACTTCACTCTCCTAGGCAGTATCAGTGAGGTACTTGCGCATCTCGAGGCGGCTCGGAAAGCAGGATATTGATCAAGGAGTGGAGAATCTGAACACACTATCCGTGCTCGGGTCGAACGCGATCCTGTGCCCGTAGGCCTCGCGATCCCGCACTTACAGGTCGGCTCGCGGCGGTGTCGGAAGGACGACGGCCCGCCGTCCTCGGGCGACATCGATGAGGCCCTCCTCGCGGATTAGCGCCACGGCACGATGAGCTGTCCCGACCGCGCACGAATTGGCCACGGCCAGCTCGGCCATCGTTGGGAGTTGCTCGCCCGGCGCGAGCCGTCCGGAGCGGATTGCCTCCCGGAGCGACGCAGCGATGTTTTCGTACGGCCCTGACCGGCGTCGTGAGGGCACAGGTCGTGGCAGAACGGTCGCCATGGTCGTGGCGGCACGGCAATCAGCCTCCTCGACCCATGCGGCATACACCCGCAGCGTCGTAGCCCCTCCGCTCCCGTGCCCGAGCCGGCCGGCGACAGTACGGATGTCGACGCCAGCGGCAACCAGTTCGGTCGCTGAGTAGTGCCGCAACGAGTGGAGGCGTGTGCTTCGGAGGTTCAGGCGAAGTGCGAGCCTGCGGTAGCGCTGACTGATGGCGCGCGGCGCATACGGAGTGACCCCGTCGGGAGACGGCGAGAAGACGAATCCCTCCGCCGTGAACTCGACGCCCAGGTCCTCGCTGCACTGGTGCCAGAGGTCGCTCTGCGCGCGGAGAAGATCGACGGTGTGGGGATCCAGAGCTACTCGCCGCTTGTGACCGGTCTTGGTGCTTTTCTCGGTGACTCCGGCCCGTGTCTGAGTGTTGTTCCGCTCGACCTAGATGGTCGCGCGATCGAGGTCGACATGTCGCCAGCGCAGCGCGGAAATCTCGCCGCGACGTGGTCCGACGAGCATTGTCAGCCAGAGCAGTAGACCCCACTCCGGGTCGCGCCACGACTCGTTGAGGATCGCGGCGGCCTCGGCCGCGCTCGGAGGATCCGGCTCGGCCTTACACACGACCTCGTGCAGGTCCCGCACCGCGAGCCCGGCCAGGCCCTCGGCGCCGGCGGCTCGGCCAGCGTGGCCGGGTTGACGCCGAGGTGGCGCCACCGGACGGCGCGGTCCAGGGCGGCGCGGAGGATGTAGTGCACCTTGCGGGTCGTGCTCGCGCTGAGCGGGCGGCAGACGTGATTCCGAGACCTACCAGTGCATAGGTCCCGGCACTTCTGCAGGCGGGCGTAGAAGCGCTCCAGCAGCTCGGCGTCGAGCTTGCCGGCCTGGAGCGTGCCGAAGGTCGGCAGCACGTAGAGGCGGATCAGGTCGTCGTACCGCTCGCGGGTCGTGGTCTGGAGGTCCGCGACCTCCAGCCACTGGGCGACGGCCTGGCCGACGGTGATTGAGGACTTGGGCTGCTTGTTCTCGTCGACCTGGCGCTGGAGCTTGGTGAGCAGCTTCGTCGCCTCGGCGTGCGTCCGCGCGGTCTCGCGGATCCGTCGCTCACGGCCGGTCAGTGGGTCCAGGCCGGCGAACACGACCGCGCGGAAAGAGCCGCTCGGTAGCTCCTCGATGTGGCCGCGTGACCTGCGCTTTCGCGGGGGCATGCAGGGGAGCGTAGAGCGGATTCGTTCCACGATCCGTTCCACGCGGCGAATCCGTTCGCACCTGCGAACAGCGTTTCCGCTGGTCAGGTGGTGGTGCCCCCGGCAGGATTCGAACCTGCGGCACCCGCTTTAGGAGAGCGGTGCTCTATCCCCTGAGCTACGAGGGCGCGAGCGCAGCGTACCCGGGCCCCCGAGGGTCCCGCCCACGTCGGGTCAGGGCTTCGGCGCGTCCTGCTCGGCGGGCTGGGAGCGCCCGGCGAAGAGGTCGACGACCGGGTCCCACCGCTGGCGTCGTCCCGGCGGGAAGCGGTGCTCGGAGCGTTCCCGCTTCCTCGACCCCGCCGGGTAGAACCGCTTGCCCCAGAACGACTCCGGACGGGCGAGCCGCAGCGCCGCGACGATCGACAGGATCGGCACGAACAGCCCCGTCACCCCGAGGACCGTGCGTCCCTTGAGCAGTGCCACCAGCGCGAAGAGCACGTTCACCGACGCCACGACGGAGGCGACGGCCGCGCCGTCACCGGAGTCGTCGTCGAAGGGGGAGAAGCCGAGCAGCAGCATCAACCCGACCACGACGGCGAGCAGCACCGCGTCGACCGAGCGCCGTCCCTCGGGGCTCCAGTAGACGTCGTCGAGGCGGAGCCAGAGGGCGAACTCGTCCAGGGTGAGCGCCGCGCCGACGCCGAACAGGACGGCCACCACCTCCTGCCAGGGAGGGCCCGGCCGGTAGGCGATCTCGACCGCACCGGTCCCGAGCAGCAGGAAGATCCCGAACACTTGATGGTGTAGGTGCACCCCGCCGACGCTCATGTCGCGGAACGGCCCGCGGCCGGCGCGGATGAGGCGCGTGACGACCCGCGTCACCACGAACGTCACGACGAGGGCGCCGAGCATCCACGCGACGACCGGGCGATCGGGTCCCGTCACGAGACGCTCAGTCCAACAGTGTCGCGGCGTGGTCGGGCACGGCGTGGTCGATCTCCCGGGGCGGGCGGGTGTAGGTGCCGCGGTCCTTCGGGCGCTCGGGGAAGACGAGCTCCGGGCGGGGGACCGGCTCCCACGGGATCGTCGTCAGCAGGTGGTGGATGGCGTTGATCCGGGCGCGGCGCTTGTCGTCGGACTCGACGATCGTCCACGGCGCCCGGTCGGTGTCGGTGTGGACGAGCATGTCGTCCTTGGCCTTGGAGTAGGCATCCCAGCGGCTGATCGACTCGAGGTCCATCGGGGAGAGCTTCCACTGCTTGAGCGGGTTCTCCGCGCGCTCCCGGAAGCGCTTGGCCTGCTCGGTGTCGCTGACCGAGAACCAGAACTTGACCAGGTGGATCCCGTCCTCGATCAGCATGTCCTCGAACGCCGGGCACTGCCGCAAGAACCGCCGGTACTCCGGCTCGGTGCAGAACCCCATCACCCGCTCGACGCCGGCGCGGTTGTACCAGCTGCGGTCCATCAGGACGATCTCACCGGCCGCGGGCAGCTGGTCGACGTAGCGCTGGAAGTACCACTGCGTCCGCTCCCGCTCGGTCGGCGCCGGCAGCGCGACGATGCGCGCGACGCGGGGGTTGAGGTGCTCGGTGATCCGCTTGATCACGCCGCCCTTGCCGGCGGCGTCACGTCCCTCGAACACGACGACGACCCGCGCCCCGCTCGCCTTGACCCACTCCTGCAGCTGGACGAGCTCGCCCTGCAGGCGGAGAAGCTCGCGTTCGTAGATCTTGCGCGGGATCCGCTCGGTCGTCGCCATCGCGCCAGGGTCCCAGCTCCGGCGCCCGAACGGCATTCCCGATGGGCACCGGATCACAGGTGATCGAACGGACAGCGCGTGAGCTGGAAGCCCCGCGACCACAGTCGTAGCGTGAAAGGTCGCGCCGAAGACGTCGTTACCACTTTCAAAGACCTAAGGGGGAACGATGCGCGCCGCGCTCATTCGTACTCGTACACCGCTTGCGCTCGCCGCCCTGGCGGTCGGCGCGTTCGCCATCGGCACCGGTGAGTTCGTCATCATGGGGCTGCTGCCCGACGTCGCCGGTGGCCTGGCGGTCGACATCCCCGACGCCGGAGCGCTGATCTCGGCCTACGCGATCGGCGTCGTCGTCGGTGCCCCGCTGTTGATCGCGGCCTCGAACCGCTTCCGGCGCAAGGCCGTCCTGATCGCGCTGATGGCGGCGTACGCGCTGTTCAACGTGGTCTCGGCGATCGCGCCGACCTACGACTGGGTCCTGGTGGCCCGGTTCCTGTCCGGCCTGCCGCACGGTGCGTTCTTCGGCATCGGCGCGGTCGTCGCCGGCAACCTCGTCTCCCCGGAGTTCCGGGCGCGGGCGATGGCGAAGATGTTCGCCGGGCTCACGCTGGCCAACGTCGCCGGCGTGCCGGTGTCGACGTTGCTCGGCCAGCAGCTCGGGTGGCGCTGGGTCTTCGGCGTGGTCGGGCTGATCGGCGCGGTCGCGGCGGTCAGCGTCGCGGCCGCGGTGCCGGACGTCCGGTCGGCCCCGGTGCGCCTGGGCCAGGAGCTGCGGGCGCTGGGACGACGCCCGGTGTGGATGGCGCTGCTGATCGCCACCGTGGGCGGGGCGGTGCTGTTCTCCACCTACAGCTACATCACGCCGATGCTGACCGAGGTCGCCGGCTTCACCCCGACCGCGGTGACGCTGATGCTGGCGCTGTTCGGGATCGGCATGACCGTCGGCAACCTCGTCGGCGCGCGCCTGGCCGACCACGCGACGATGCCGACGATCTACGGGGCGCTCATCGCGGACATCGTCCTCGCGCTGCTGTTCATCCCGGCCCTGGAGAACCCGGTCACCGCGATCGTGGTCATGTTCGCGTTCGCCGTGAGCACGTTCATGCTGGTCCCGGCGGTGCAGCTACGCATCATCAGCGGCGCCGGCGACGCGCCGAACCTGGCCTCGGGTGCCAACCAGGCCGCGTTCAACGTCGCCAACGCGCTCGGTGCGGCGCTCGGCGGCGTCGTGATCAGCGCCGGTCTGGGTTACGCCTCGCCGAACCTCGTCGCGGCCGGGCTGGCCGTCGCCGGGCTGGGGATCGCGATCGTCGCGGGACGGTCGGACCGCCGGGACCGGGCCGACGCCCACGAGCTCGTCGGCAGCACCGTCTGAGGGACCGACGTGCGCCAGCCGGAGTGACCCCAGCACGGCCAGGGTCACTCCGGCTACGGCCGCCGGCACCATCCCCGGCACCGGCCGGTCGCCGAAGAACAGCACGCCGGCCACCGTCGGCGGCACCGTCTCGCCCAGCACCATCACCGCGGTCGCCGAGGTGATCCGCCCGTCGCGCATCGCCGCGGTGTAGAGCCACAGCGCCGCGACGGCCGAGGCGACGACGACCCACGCGGCCGGGTCGGTGACCGCGGTCGCGGGGTGGAACCGGTCGACGACCCGGTTGCCCATCGCCATCAGCCCGAACAGCAGACCCGCGACCAGCGCCATGACCGACGAGCGGTTCGCCCGTGCGGCGCACGCGCCACCGGCGGCGAGCATGACCAGGGCGACCACCAGGCCGATCCGGACGCCCGGCGACCCGGCGTCGTCCGCGGCCGGGGCCGCCCCGGCCGCGGTGAGGGCCAGTCCGACGCAGACCGCGGCCACGGCGGCGACGTCACGACCCCGCAGCCGGGCACCCAGGAACCGCCAGGCGACGACGGCCGTCACCGCCAGCGAGGCCGCCATCGCCGGCTGCACCACGAACAACGGCAGTCGCCGCAACGCCAGCATCTGCGCCACGAACCCGACGCCGTCGAGGGCCAGGCCGAGCAGGAACCGCCACTGACCGAACACCGCGACGCCGCCCGGCGACCGTTGCGCCGCTGCGCCCTCGAACACCCCGGCCAGACCGAACCCGACCGCGGCCAGCAGGGCGAGGGCGACCCCGAGCAGCATCGGCTCAGGCCCCGGCCGCGTCGGGGGAGTCCACGCACCGGCAGGTCAGCGGCCCGAAACCGTTGAACCCGACCGAGGAGTAGCTCACCGTGTAGGCGCCGGTGCACAGAAGCTGGACCCGGTCGCCGGCCCGCAGGCTCTCCGGCAGCAGGTAGGGGTGGTGGCGGTAGAGCACGTCGGCGCTGTCGCAGGTCGGCCCGGCGAGGACGACGGGGGCGGACGGCTCGCCGTCGTGGGCGGTTCGCATCGGGTAGTGGATCAGCTCGCCCTCGGTCTCGGCGAGCCCGCCGAACCGTCCGACGTCGAGGTAGACCCACCGCGCCCCGGCCGACCCGTCGCGGCGGGACACGAGCACGACCTCGCTGTGCAGGGTGCCGGCGTCGGCGACCATCGACCGGCCCGGCTCGATCATGACCTCGGGCCGGTTGGCGCCGAACGCACGCTCCAGGCACTCGTCGATGGCCCGGCCGTACTCCGCCAGCGGCGGGACCTCCGGGCCGTAGGTGCCCGGGAGGCCGCCCCCGAGGTTGATCACGCCGAGCCGGATCCCCGCCGCGGCGACCTTGTCGAAGATCTCCGCCGTCGAGGCGATGCTGGGACCCCACGCGTACGGGTCGAGCTGCTGGGAGCCGACGTGGAACGACACCCCGACCGGGTTCAGGCCGAGCCGGCGCGCCTCGACGAGCAGGTCGGCGACGAGCCCGGCCGGGCTGCCGAACTTGCCGTCGAGCGGGAACACCGAGCCCTGCCCGTCGGAACGCAGGCGCCCGAAGACGTCGGCACCGGGCGCATATTCGGCGATCTTGTGCAGTTCCGCGAGGCTGTCGAACGCGAATCGGCGCACGCCGTTCTCGTGCGCGAACGCGATGTCGGAGCATTTCTTGACGGTGCTGCCGTAGGAGATGTCCTCGGCCCGCGCGCCGGCCGACAGGCAGAGCTCGATCTCCGGGCGGCTCGCCACGTCGAAGCACGAGCCGGCACGGACCAGGGTCGCGATCACCTGCGGTGCCGGGTTGGCCTTCACCGCGTAGTGGATCCGCGCACCGGGGACGAGCGAGCTCAGCAGCCGGTAGCGGGCGCGGACCGCGGCCAGGTCGAGGATCAGGTAGGGGGTCCGGGGAGCGGTGCCGTCGTGTCCCGCGGTGATCGACGGGTCACGGCGGGCCGACGTGTCGTGGGCGGTCGACATCAGGTGCCTCCCCTTCTCCGGCGCCGACGACGAGGTCGTACGGGAGGCCGTCGGTAATCGTTTTCTTACGCGATCGAAACTAGCACCGGGGGAAGGAGTGCGAACTGTGCTCCAGGACACCGGAGAATGTGATGATCGGATCAGGAACTGCGATATCCGTCGAATTCGGACGGCGGGGACGCCCGATTCGTAGGCGCTTGTCGGCCTCGGGGGAACCGGTTCACCTCCGGTTGTGGACCCGTTCGCCGGACGTTCACCCGGAATGGCGGACGTGCCCGCGGCGGACGGGCCACGTCGGGGCCGGGCCGGGTCAGTGCCTCCTGTCCGGGCGGAACGCCGGACGGTCCTCGCCGCTGCGGTGGCGGACCGTCCGGACCGGAAGGGTGACCGGGTCCTCGGCGGCCTGACGGCCGGATATCGGGCGCGGCGGCGTGCCGGGCTGCAGGGGACCGGGCTGCAGGGGACCGGGCTGCGGGGTGGCGGGCCGCGGGCGGGGTGCCTCGTGACGGGTCGGGCCGGTGTGGGCCGCGGGAGACGGCGTGGCACCGGCCGGCTGGGGGGTCGCGGTGAAGACGGGTGTCTCCGCGCGGTGCGGGGGCGCCGGTCGCGGCACCGGCTTCGCCCCGGTCAGGGCCCGGACCTCCATCTCCGCGGAGCGCCGGTCGGTGTCGTCGTCGGGCCGGCCGAGGAAGGTGCCGATCACTCCGAGCAGGAACGACGCCGGGATCGACACGAGTCCGGGGTTGGACAGCGGGAAGACCGCGAAGTCCGCCGACGGGAGCATCGACTTCGGAGTGCCCGACACCGCGGGGGAGAACAGGATCAGGCCCACGCTGGTCGCGATCCCGCCGTAGATGCTGCACAGCGCGCCGGTGGTGTTGAAACGCTTCCAGAACAGCGAGTAGAGGATCGTCGGCAGGTTCGCCGACGCGGCGACGGCGAACGCCAGGATCACCAGCAGGCCGACGTTCTGGCCGTTGGCCACGATCGCGCCGCCGATCCCGGCGATGCTGATCGCGACCGCGGTGGCGCGGGCCACCTGCAGCTCCCGGGCGGGGTCGGCCCGTCCGCGCTTGATGATGTTCGCGTAGACGTCGTGGGCGAACGAGGCGGAGGCGGTGATCGTCAGACCCGCCACCACGGCCAGGATCGTGGCGAACGCGACGGCGGCGACGATCCCCAGCATCAGCTCCCCGCCGAGGCGGTAGGCCAGCAGCGGCGCCGCGGCGTTCGACTGACCGGGGGCCGCGGCGATCGTGTCCGACCCGACCAGTGCGCTCGCACCGAACCCGACCACGATCAGCAGCAGGTAGAAGCCGCCGATGATCCAGATCGCCCATTGCACCGACCGGCGCGCCTCGCCCGACGACGGCACGGTGTAGAAGCGCATCAGGATGTGCGGGAGCGCAGCCGTGCCGAGCACCAGTGCGATGGTCTGCGAGAGGTACTCGAGCTTCGAGGTGGTCGTCGGGTTCTGCAGACCGGGCGCCAGCATCGCCTCGCCCTGACGGTTGTTGCGGACCACGTCGCCGAGCAGCGCCGAGAAGTCGAACCCGTAGCGGCCCATCACCCAGACCGCGAGGACCAGGGTGCTGAACACGAGCAGGATCGCCTTGATGATCTGGACCCAGGTCGTCCCCTTCATGCCGCCGACCAGCACGTAGAAGATCATCAGCAGGCCGCAGACCGCGATCACCATGCTCTGGCTCGTCTTGTCGCTGTTCGGGATCTGCAGCAGCAGGGCGATCAGGCCACCGGCCCCGACGAGCTGGGTGAACAGATAGAAGAACGTCACGACCATCGTCGACACCGCCGCCGCAGCACGGACCGGGCGCTGTCGCGTGCGGTACGCCAGGACGTCACCCATCGTGTAGCGGCCGACGTTGCGCAGCAGCTCCGCGACCAGCAGCAGGGCGACGAGCCACGTCACCAGCGCCCCGACCGAGAGCATGAAGCCGTCGTAGCCGAACTGCGCCGTCAGGCCGGCGACGCCGAGGAACGAGGCGGCGGAGAGGTAGTCGCCCGCGATCGCCACGCCGTTCTGCGGCCCGGTGAACGACTGGCCGCCGGTGTAGTAGTCGGCCGCCGTCCGGTTCGTCCGGCCGACCCGGACCACCACGATCAGGGTGACCGCGACGACGACCCCGAACACGGCGATGTTCACGCCCGGGCTGCCCACGACTCCCGGAGCGGGAGCGCCGCCGGGGGCGACGGCCTCCGTCAACCGGGACATTCCACTCACATGTCGCATATGTGAGCAACGAGTGACGAGGATGATGGGTGACTATCAGTAGTTACTTGATTGCGGAGTGATTGCGGCATCACTCATCCGGACGACCCCCGGTCGCAAACAGTGGCGATCACGGGCGTTCAGCGGCGGGCCAGGGCCTCGGAGAACACCGCGGCGATGCCGGCGTAGCCGCGGTCGTTGGGATGGAAGCGGTCGGGGGAGAGCTTGCCGCGCCAGTGCCGGGTCCGCGGGTCACGCAGGTCGGCGAGCACCAGGCCGCGGCGGGCGACGGCGTCGTCGATCAGGGCGTTGATCTCCAGTGCGGCGTCGAACGTCCCGGGCTGGTTGCCGACGACCGTGCCCACCGGCAGCCGCTCCAGCATCTCCGCCATCCCGGACGCGGCGTTCGCGCGGTGCTTGGGGTTCATCAGGTCGTTCGAGCCGATGAGACACGTCACCAGGTCGGGCGGCGCGGGGAGCGCCTCCAGTGCCGGGAGCTGGGTCCGGAGCACGTCGACGACCCGGCCGCCGCTGAGCGAGAGGTTGACCAGCCGGTACTGCGGGATCTCCAGCGCCAGCTGCCCGACCCAGCCCCGCCACGGCACGCTGGCCCCGATGCCCTGGGCCATCGAGTCGCCGAGCGCCACCCACAACGGCCCGGACCGGGCCAGTGCCGCCCGGTTGTGCTGCTCCCACTCGTGCGCGTACGGCTCGACCTGGGCCTGCACCTTCCGGATCCCGCGGAACACCCGCCCGGCGGCGCTGATGATGCGGCCCGGTGGGCGTCCGGTGAGGTTCGAGTACTCGAACCCGTCGGTCCCCCTGTCGCCCACGCCGACCAGTCAAGCAGGACGCGCGCGCCGGCGGGCACCGTCCTAACGTGACGCCCATGACCGCACCGACCGTGGCACTGCTGGGAACCGGGATCATGGGCGCCGGGATGGGACACAACATCCTGGCCGCGGGCCTGTCGTTGCGGGTCTGGAACCGCAGCCCGGAGAAGGCGCAACCGCTCGTCGACGCCGGGGCGACCGCCTCGCAGGACCCCGCCGAGGCCGTCCGCGGTGCCGACGTGATCGTGACGATGCTGGGCAACGCCGACGACGTCCGCGCCGTCATGGACAAGGCCGCCGGCGGGCTCGCGAAGGGCCAGGTCTGGCTGCAGACCACGACCGTCGGCGTCGAGCCGCTGAGCGGGCTGCTGCCGATCGCGCAGGAGCACGGCCTGACGTTCCTCGACGCGCCGGTGCTGGGCACGCGCCAGCCCGCCGAGACCGGGAACCTGACGATGTTCGTGGCCGGTTCGCCGGACGCGCGCGCCACCGTCGACCCGGTGCTCGACGCCGTCGGACAGAAGACGGTCTGGGTCGCCGACACCGCCGACGGCGCCGCCGCCAGCCGTCTCAAGATCGTCGCGAACAGCTGGGTGCTGGCTGTGACCGCCGCGACCGGCGAGACGATCTCGCTGGCCCAGGGACTGGGCGTCGACCCGCAGGCGTTCCTCGACGCCGTCGCCGGCGGCCCGCTCGACCTGCCCTACCTGCAGGCCAAGTCGACGGCGATCCTGGGCGAGGACTACACGCCGAACTTCACCGTCGACAACGCGGCCAAGGACGCCGGGCTGATCGTCGACGCGGGGGAGGGCGCGGACCTGAAGCTCGACGTGGCCGAGGCCGTGCGGGCGCGCCTGCGCCGCGCGTCCGAGCGCGGGCACGGCGGCGACGACATGGCGGCGGCCTACAAGGCGTCCTGACCCCGGTCGTGCGCGGTTATCGCTGCTCCGGCGGCAATTTCCGCGCACGGGTCGGATCACAGTGGGTGCTCAGGAGGCTCTCAGGGTCGGGGTAGAGACTGGCGGACATGCGCATTCTGGTCGTCGACGACGACAAGGCCGTGCGGGATTCGCTCCGCCGGTCTCTCGCCTTCAACGGCTACCAGGTCGAGCTCGCCGAGGACGGTCAGGCGGCGCTGGACATGATGGTCGACTCGCGCCCTGACGCCCTCGTCCTGGACGTGATGATGCCGCGCCTGGACGGCCTGGAGGTGTGCCGGCGGCTGCGCAGCGCCGGTGACGCCCTGCCGATCCTCGTGCTCACCGCGCGCGACGCCGTCTCCGACCGGGTGGCGGGCCTCGACGCCGGCGCCGACGACTACCTCCCGAAGCCGTTCGCGCTGGAGGAGCTGCTGGCCCGGCTGCGTGCGCTGCTGCGCCGCCGGACGCCGGAGGAGATCGCCGACGCGGCGGCCGGGCGGACCAAGGCGCTGGAGTTCGCGGACCTCTCGCTGGACCCGGACACCCGCGACGTCCGCCGCGGCGACCGCGCGATCTCGTTGACGCGCACCGAGTTCTCGCTGCTCGAGCTGCTCCTGGCCTACCCGCGGCGGGTGCTGACCCGCGGTCAGATCCTGGAGCAGGTCTGGGGCTACGACTTCCCGACCAGCGGTAACGCGCTCGAGGTCTACGTCGGGTACCTGCGGCGCAAGACCGAGGCCGACGGCGAACCCCGGCTGATCCACACCGTGCGCGGGGTCGGCTACGTGCTGCGGGAGTCGCCGCCGTGACCGATGTCGACACCCGGGCCGAGCCCGCTCCGCCGAGGACCTCGGGCGGCAGCCGGGAGCGGTTCACGCTGCGCGCCCGGATCGGGGTGCTGGCCGCGCTGGTCGCGGCGGCGATGGTGCTCCTGGTCTCGGCCGCGGCGTTCCTCGTCGTCCGGCAGAACCTCTCCAGCACCCTGGACGAGACGCTCTACCAGCGGGCGACCGCGGCCGCGCAGAGCGAGCTGGCCAGCCCGCAGCTGCTGGCCACGATCCCGCCGACCGTGCTCGGTGCGGCCGACCTGCACATCGCGCTCGTCTACTCCTCCGGTCTGGCCGCCGCCGCCGACGAGACGTCGCGGCCCCCGGTCGGCGACGACGAGCTCGCCGTGGCCCAGGGCCGTCTGAGCGAGTCCATCCGCACGGCGTCGCTGGGCCGTGTGCCCTACCGGGTCGTCGCGGTGCAGGCCGGTCCCGGTCGGGCACTGGTGATCGCCCAGCAGCTCGACAGCGTGACCAAGGTCGTGTCCCGACTCGGGACGGCGTTACCGCTGGTCGGGCTGGGCGGGGTGATCCTGGCCGCGCTGGCCGGGTTCGCTGTGGCGCGCACCGGCCTGCGCCCGGTGCAGCGGCTGACCGCGGCGACCGAGCGCGTCGCGACCACCGGGGACCTGCGTCCGATCCCGATCAGCGGATCCGACGAGCTGGCCCGGCTGACCCAGAGCTTCAACGCGATGCTCGGCGCGCTCGCCGCGTCCCGCGAGCAGCAGCGGCGCCTGGTCGCCGACGCCGGGCACGAGCTGCGGACGCCGCTGACGTCGCTGCGCACGAACCTGGAGCTGCTCGCCGCGGCCGACGCGCCGGACGCCCCGTCGCTGCCGCCCGAGGACCGCCAGGAACTGCTGATCGACGTCCGTGCGCAGGTCGAGGAGCTCTCGCACCTGGTCGGGGACCTGGTCGAGCTGGCGCGTGACGACGCGCCGATGGTCACCACCGAGGCCCTGGAGCTGGGCGAGATCGTGGAACGGGCGCTGGCCCGGGTCCGGCGCCGGGCCGGGGACACGACGTTCGACGTCACGCTGCACCGCTGGACGATCGACGGCGACTCCACCGCCCTGGAGCGCGCGGTGCTGAACCTGCTCGACAACGCCGCCAAGTGGAGCCCGCCCGGTGGCCGGGTCCGGGTGTCGATGATCCCGATGCCGGACGCCTCGATGGTGATCGAGGTGGCCGACTCCGGGGCCGGGATCGCGCCCGAGGACCTGCCGCACGTGTTCGACCGCTTCTACCGGGCCGACACCTCCCGGACGATGCCCGGCTCCGGCCTCGGCCTGTCGATCGTGGCGCAGGCCGCGGCCCGGCACGGGGGAGCGGTGTGGGCCGGACAGGCACCGGAGGGCGGGGCACTGCTCGCGCTGCGTCTCCCGGGTCGACCGCCGGAACCCGACCCCAGCCCATAGCCTGGACGGTGCGGGTGAGTGCACGGGGCCCGCGCAGGTGACGACGGACGGTGGATGCATGGCCCAGGACACCCCGCACGGCGACGGCGAGAACGGCCGGGAGACCGGCACGACGCCGTCCGTCGAGGAGGCCGCCCGCACGACGGACGCGACGACGTCCGCCGGTGAGCGCGACGGGGCCGGGACGTCCTCCGGCGGGAACCCGTGGGCCCGGCCCGGGGAGCAGACGTCCGCCGACGCTTCCGGGGCGTCGTCGACGAACGGGACGTCCGGCGCGGAGACGGCCGGTGCCGTCACCTCGGGCGCCGGCGCGTCCGGCACCGGAACGCCCGGTGCGGCGGGGCCCGAGCCGTCGACGGCCGATGCGCGGAACGGCGCGACCTCGGCGGGCGCGTCCTCGGCCGGTGCGACGTGGGACGGCGCGACGTCGGACGGCGTGACGGCGGCCGGTGCGGCCGCGGACCGGGGGACGGATGCGTCCGCGCACCCCGCGTCGCCGGAGGCCGCGTACGCGAGCCCGGACCAGCCCGGTCTCGGGCAGGCCCCTCAGGGCTCCTACGGGCAGGGGCAGTACGCGCAGTACCCCCAGAACCCCTACGCCCAGGGGCAGGCCGGTTCCTACGGCGGGGAGGCCGGGTACGGCGCGGGTCAGTACGGGGCCGGGACGGGTCAGTACGCGGCCGGGTCCTACGGCACGGCGCAGTACGCAGCAGGTCAGTACCCCGGTGGCCAGTACCCGAGTGGCCAGTACCCGGGCGGCCAGTACGCGCAGACCCCCTACGCGACCGGCGGGCAGCCCCCGTACGGCCCGTACCCGCCCGGACAGGCCCAGCCCGGCTGGGCCGGTGGCCCGCCCCCGCCGTCCGGCCGTGGACGCACCGGTCGGCTGGTCGCGGCCGGGATCGCGCTCGCGCTGGTCGCGGGCTGCGTCGGCGGCGCGATCGGCGCGGAGGTCGCGACCTCGACCGGCTCCGGCGACGGCGGCGTCCTCAGCGGCCCGCTGCCCGCGGCCGACTCCGACCTGCCGATGACGCAGATCGAGCAGGTCGCCCAGAAGGTGCTGCCGAGCGTCGTGCAGCTGCGCGTCGAGGGCGGTGCGCTCTCGCGTGGCGAGCAGGGCGAGGGCTCCGGGATGGTCGTGAGCGACGACGGCCTCGTGCTGACCAACAACCACGTCGTCGAGCCCGCGGCGTCCGGCGGCACCCTGCGCGCGATCTTCCAGGACGGCCGCACGACCCCGATGCGGATCATCGGCCGGGATCCGCAGTCCGACCTCGCCGTCGTCAAGGCGGACAACCTGCCCGGCCTGACCCCGATCGAGCTGGGCAACTCCGAGGGCGTCCGGGTCGGCCAGCAGGTCACCGCGTTCGGCTCGCCGCTCGGCCTCGGCGGCTCGGTCACCACCGGCATCATCTCCGCGCTCGACCGCGCGGTCAGCGTCGGCGGGGAGGGCGGGGCCGCCACCGGGGCGAGCTCGGCCACCGTGCTCAGCGCGCTGCAGACCGACGCGTCGATCAACCCCGGCAACTCCGGCGGCCCGCTGGTGGACATGCAGGGCCGGGTCGTCGGGATCAACTCGGCGATCGCCACGACCGGCGGCGCCGGCGGGGGATCGATCGGTGTCGGGTTCTCGATCCCCATCAACCAGGCGAAGCGTGTCGCCGACCAGCTGCGCACCGGCGGGCGGGCCACCCACGCCGTCCTCGGCGTCGAGGTCACCGACGACCCGCAGCAGACCGGGGCCCGCCTGCGCACCGTCGCACCGGGTGGCGCCGCCGAGAAGGCCGGCCTCAAGCCCGGCGACCTCGTCGTGCGTCTGGGTGATCAGCGGATCACCACCGGTACCGAACTGCAGGCCGCGGTGCGGTCGCAGGCGCCGGGTTCCACGGTGGAGCTGCAGCTCGCCGACCGTACTGTCCCAGTGGTTCTCGGCACGGACTGAGCTCCCGGCGGCCCGGCGGGAGCGTCCCCGCCGGCCGCCGGGGACGCGGTGTGGTCGACTTGGGTCGCCGTTCACCCGGAGTGTCCGGGTGGTTGCGGTCGCGTTTCGTTGACGCGTGAAACACCGGCGTGATGGTGTAGAGGCGGCCCGGTCCGGTGGTGCCCCGCCGGACGGGTGTCGACGGGTCGTGTCGGCGCAGGATCCCCCTCCTTGCGCCGGCACGGCCTGTTCCTGCGAGCGGGTGTCCGACGAGCCCGGTCACCACCGGCGTTAGTCTGGTGACCATGGAGATGGCGGGACCTCAGATCGGCCGGGCACTCGTGGTCATCGTCGACGACCGGGTCAGCGGGGGAGAGCGTTCCGACCAGACCGGGCCGCTCGTCACCGAGCTGCTCGAGGAGGCGAACTTCCTCGTCGACGGCGTCGTGTCCGCCCCGGGCGAGGTGGTCGCGATCCGCAGTGCGCTGAACACCGCCGTGATCGGCGGCGTCGACCTCGTGGTGACGGTCGGCGGCACCGGCGTGTCCCCGCGCGACGTCACCCCGGACGCGACGTCCGGCGTCCTGGACCGCCCGATCCCCGGCATCTCCGAGGCGCTGCGCGCGTCCGGTCTCGCCGCGGGCGCGGTGGACGCGGGCCTGTCCCGCGGTCTGGTCGGTGTCTCCGGCAGCACGCTGGTGGTCAACCTGGCGCCGTCGCGGGCCGCCGTGCGCGACGGCATGGCCACGCTGACCCCGCTGGTGCCGCATGTGATCGCGGAGCTGTCCGGCCTCGACGCCTGACCCACCTGCAACGCGGACGGGCCCGGCGGTGGAGATCCACCGCCGGGCCCGTCTCGTGTGTGGTGACTACTTGTCGCCGTCGGCCGGGGGCGGCGGGACGGCCGGGATCTGACCCGGCCGGGTCGCCGGCCCGTCCGGCTTCGGGTCCTGCGCCGACGGCCGGTCGCCACCGGGCGGGGGCGGCGGCACGGCCGAGACCGGGCTCGGCGGGGTGGTGGAGTCGGCAGGGCGGCGGTCCTGCGGGGACAGCACGTCACCGCCGGGCGGCGACGGCGGCACCGCCGAGACCGGTCCCTTGTTCGACACCGTGTCCGGCGTCCCGACACCCGGCGCCGGCGGCGGGGTCGAGGTGGTCGACGTGCCGGAGTTCCCGAGCGCCTCCTCGACCTTGCCCTTGGCGTTGCCGATCTGCTCGGTGTACTTGCCCCCGGTGGCCTTGTCGACCTGCTCGGCGGCCTTGCCCACGTAGGGCGCCGCCTTCTCCTTGGCCTGCTCCAGCGCGGGTCCGGCCTTCTCCTTGGCCTTCTCGATGTGCGGAGCGGCCTTCTCGATCGCGTTCTCGGCTGCCTCGCGCGCCTTGTCCAAGAATCCCATCGCGGATCCCTCCCTCGGTGGTCGTCCCGCAACGGCGTGCGGTGTGTGACACCCATCGTTCCACTTCGCACCCCCGTTGTGCGGACACGGCACCATGGAGCCATGAGCGATTTGTCGGACGAGGTGCGGCGCCGGATCGCCGAGGTCTTCGGCGACGAGGTGCGGACGACCGGCGACGAGCGCGGCGACGCCGGCTCCTCGGCCGAGCGCGAGGACCCCGACGCCGACCGCTGGCTCCGCGAGAACCGCCCCCCGCACCACGGCGGCTGATCCCCTGTTCCGGCTCCGCGGCCGGGCGTTCTCTAGCGCAGCGTCACGGCGATCTCACCCGCCAGCGACGCGGCCGCGACCGCCGTGGCGGCGTCGCGGGGGAGAGCGACCAGGACCAACGGCCCGGTGCCGGAGCGTCCGGTGCCCTGGTTCTGGGCCGGCAGGACGGTGAGGACCGTGGCCGGCCCGGCGATCACCCGGGCACCCGCCTGTTCGGCCGAGGCGCCGGAGCCTCCGGGCCCCGGCGCCACCACGTCGACGACCGTGCCCGGCGCGAGCAGCGCGGCCACGGCCGGGTCCGCCGGGCGCAGCGGGACCGCCGCCGCGTCCGGGCCGCCCGCCCGCGCGGTCAGCTCGACGCCGACGAGCCGCAGGTCGGTCAGCGGTTCACCGGCGCGTACCGCACCGGCCGCGACCCGGCCCTGCGCGTCGGCGGGTGACCGCAGCGCACCGGCCGGGACCAGCGCCGACGGCCAGGTGCGGACGGTCAGGTCCTCGGCCCGGATCGTCGAGCCGGGCGCCAGGTCGTGCGCGGTGACGAGCACCGGGGCCTCGTCGGCGGAGCCGTCCGGGGCGACCGCCAGCACGACGGCGAGTGCGGCGAGCAGGCCGGCACCGACCCGTCTCAGGAGGGCGACCCGGGCCCAGCCCGGCCCGCGCAGGACGGCCAGGAGCCGGTGCCAGGGGCGGGCGGCCAGAGCCGCGCGATCCCGTCGTCCGCGCCGATCGTCGTCGCCCATGTGCCGCCTCCACCCGTCGATGTCCCTCGACGGTAGGGCGGCGGGACGTGCCCGGACGGCCCGATCATGAACCTGTGGACAGCGCCGTCAGGTTGTGGACAACCCGGGCCGGAAGCCGCTCAGGACGAGGCGGCGGCCGGGGAGCTGGAGGAGGATCCGGACGAGGACGAACCCGACCCGGACGAGGATCCCGAGCCCGACGTCGACGATCCGGAGGAGGACTTCGAGTCCGAGGACGATCCCGACGACGAGCCGGAGTCCGAGGACGAGGAGCTGCTCGACGAGTCCGACTTCGAGTCCGAGGACTTGGAGTCCGAGGACCCGCCGCCGTTCACCGCGCCCGCGCGGCTGTCGGTGCGGTAGAAGCCGCTGCCCTTGAACACGATGCCGACCGAGGAGAAGACCTTGCGGAGCTTGCCCTCGCAGTTCGGGCACACGGTGAGCGCATCGTCGGAGAATGCCTGGACCGCCTCAAATCGGTGGTCACACGCCGTGCATGCGTACTGGTAGGTCGGCACAACTTCCTCCGGAACGTCTAACCTGGCACTCCGCTGATGCGAGTGCCAGCATAACCCCGTCGGGTCAGTGGTTGTTCCGCACCGCAACCGCACCGCGCGTGGGGAGTATGACCTGCGCCACGGTGACGTCGAGGTCCCCGGCCGGAACGTGGTCGATCAGCTCGTCGTCGTGCAGCAGCACGGCCAGGGGCGTCGACGCCGGCACGGCCGGCAGCGTCCGGTCGTAGTAGCCGCCGCCGCGCCCGATCCGCCGGCCCCGCCCGTCGACGGCCAGTGCCGGGACGAGCACCAGCCCGGCGCGGGTGATCGCCTCGACACCGAGCCGCTCCCCGCCGGGCTCGCGCACCCCCAGCGGGCCCGTGACCAGCGAGTCCGCTCCTTCGTAGCGGGTCCAGTCCAGCGGGCCGGGCTCCGCCGGGACCACCGGGGCGAGCACCTCGTGCCCGGCCGCGAGCAGCGCGTCGGCCACCGTCGAGGTCCCGGATCCGGCCGCTCCGGGCTCCGGGCCGACCGGCAGGTAGCAGCAGACCGGGCCGTCGACGCCCTCGGCCAGGGCCAGCACGTGCCGGGTCAGGGCCGCGGTCGCGGCCGCGCGGTCGTCGTCGGAACGGGCCTTCCGGGCGTCGAGGAGGCGTCGTCGCAGCGCACGCTTGTCCTCCCGGAGGGCGTCCGGCGCAGATCGAGCGGGTGAGTCCTCGCGAGCCGTCACGCCTCCACGCTAGCCGCGCAGATAGGCTCGCCGACCATGACCGCGCAGTCCTCGTCTCGCGCCGCCTTCCGCACCGCCGTCGTGCCCGCCGCAGGTCTGGGCACCCGGTTCCTGCCGACGACCAAGGCGGTCCCCAAGGAACTCCTCCCGGTCGTCGACACGCCGGGGATCGAGATCGTCGCCGCCGAGGCCGCACAGGCCGGTGCCCGGCGGCTGCTGATCGTCACCTCACCAGGGAAGGAGTCGGTCGCGGAGTACTTCCGCTCCGACGCCGAACTGGAGAAGACCCTGGAGGCCCGGGGCAAGGAGGCGCTGCTGGAGAAGGTCCGCCGCGCGCCCGGCCTGCTCGAGGTCGACTCGGTCTACCAGTACGAGGCCAAGGGCCTCGGGCACGCCGTCGCCCAGGCCGGGCCGGCGCTGGCCGACGACGAGGAGGCGATCGCCGTCCTCCTCCCGGACGACCTCGTGCTCCCGGCCGGCGTCCTGGAACGGATGTCGGAGGTCCGGAACCGGTTCGGCGGCAGTGTGCTGTGCGCGTTCGACATCCCGCGCGAGCAGATCTCGGCCTACGGCGTGTTCGACGTCAGCGACACCGACGACGACGACGTCAAGCAGGTGCACGGGATGGTGGAGAAGCCCGCCGCCGCCGACGCGCCGTCGACGTTCGCCGCGGCCGGGCGCTACCTGCTGGACCGGGCGATCTTCGACGCCCTGGACCGGATCACCCCCGGCGCCGGCGGCGAGCTGCAGCTCACCGACGCCGTGGCGCTGCTGATCTCCGAGGGCCACCCGGTGCACGTGGTCGTGCACCGCGGCGGGCGCCACGACCTGGGCAACCCGGGCGGGTTCGTGCGGGCGTACGTCGACTTCGCGTTGCAGAACCCGGAGTACGGCGACGACCTGCGGACCTGGCTCGAAGACCGGCTGAAGGGCTAGCAGGTGCGCACGGTCGACGAGCAGCTCTCGCGGATCCTGGACTCCGCGGTGCGCCCGGCCCCCGTCCGGGTCGCGATCTCCGACGCCCAGGGGCTGCGCAGCGCCGAGGAGGTCGTCGCGGCGCGTCCGCTCCCGGTGTTCGACCAGGCCGCGATCGACGGCTACGCCGTGCGCAGCGTCGACGTCGCCGGGGCGAGCGAGACCCAGCCCGCGACCGTGCCGGTGGTCGGTGAGATCGCCGCCGGGTCCCGGCAGCCGCTGCGGCTGCAGCCCGGGCAGGCCGTGCGGGTCGCGGCCGGGGCGCCGCTGCCGACGCTGGCCGACGCCGTCGCGCCGGTCGGCTGGACCGACGGCGGCTCCGCCCGCCTGCAGGTGCACCGCGGCGTGCCCTCGGCCGGGTTCGTCCGCCGGGTCGGCGAGGACGTGCAGCCCGGTGACGTCGCGGTCCGCGACGGCGACACCGTCGGGGCCGTGCAGGTCGCGATGCTGGCCGCGGCCGGGCGGGACAAGCTGCTGGTGCACCCGCGCCCGCGGGTGTCGGTGATCTCGGTCGGCGACGAGCTGGTCGAGGTGTCGCGCTCGGCGTCGGCCGGGCAGGTGGCCGACGTCTGCTCGCACGCGCTGACCGCCGCCGCACGCGAGGCCGGCGCGGAGACCAACCGTTCGCGCACCGTCGGCGGCAACGCGGGCGAGATCCGCGGCGCGGTGGAGGACCTGCTGCCGGCCAGCGAGATCGTGGTCGTCTGCGGCGCCGCGGGCGGCGCGGCGGGCGCCGAGGCCAAGGCCGGTCTGGCCGACCTCGGCGGGATCGACGACACCCGGGTGGCCATGCACCCGGGTTCGGCCCAGGCCTACGGCCGGCTCGGCTCCGAAGCCGTGCCGGTGTTCCTGTTCCCGTCGCACCCGGCGACCGCGCTGATCCTGTTCGAGGTGTTCACCCGGCCGCTGATCCGTCTCGCGCTCGGCCTGGAGCCCTACAAGCGCGCGATCGGGGCGCGGCTGACGTCGCCGCTGATCTCGCCGCCCGGGCGGCGGTCCTACGTGCCGTCCCGGCTGCTGCGCGAGGAGACCGGCGGCGGCTACCTGGCCCAGCCGCTGGGCGCGTCCGGGACGCACCTGCTGGCGGTCCTGGCCGAGGTGAACGCGCTGGCCATCGTGCCGGAGGCGGTCACCGAGCTGACGGTGGGCGAGCAGGTCGAGCTCCTCCCGCGCGGTCGCAGCTGAGCCGTAGCGAACGCCGAGCGAGTCCCCGCATGCCCCCACCCGTCGCCGAGCCGCTCGGCGGGCACCCCGGATGGCCCGCCCGGCCCGGGCCCCTCCGTGTCGCCGCGGGCGAGGTCGGCCTGCGACCGGTCCGCCTGACCGACGCCGGCGCCTGGTCGTCGATCCGGCTGCGCGACGAGGCCTACCTGACGCCCTGGGAGCCGACGCCCTACGGCGGCTGGGCGCGGCGCAACGCGAGCGTCGAGTGGCCCGGGCGCTGGTACCTGCTGCGGACGGCGGCCCGGCGCGGCACGACGCTGCCGTTCGCGATCACCGTCGACGGCCGGTTCGCCGGGCACGTGATGATCGGCAACATCGTGCGCGAGCCGCTGCTCTCGGCCTACGTCGGCTACTGGTGCGACAGCCGCCTGGCGGGGCAGGGGGTGACGACGGCGGCCGTGGCGCTGGTCGTCGACCACTGTTTCGGCGCGGCGCGGCTGCACCGGATCGAGGCGACCGTCCGCCCGGAGAACGTGGCCAGCCTGCGGGTACTCGCCAAGCTCGGCTTCCGCCACGAGGGCGTGCTGCGGCGCTACCTCGACGTCGACGGGGACTGGCGCGACCACCACAGCTTCGCGATCACCGCCGAGGAGACACCGGCCGGTGGTCTCGTCGGGCGGCTGGTCCGGGAGCGTCGCGCGTCCTGGGTCTGATTCGACCGTTCTCACCGACCGTCACGGCTTCGAGTACTTTCCGTGATCAGGACGTAACCTCACACGAGTCACAGACGCAACATCGGTCCCGGGTGAATCACGATCTGTCCGGGTGATGACGGCGCGTCGCGGCCGGGGACGGGGTTGCTCGCTGGTTACGGTGATACGCGAGTGACTGCGGAGTCGGGGCCGGAGTCACGGGTGGACTGCGCCGGTCGGGGAGGAGGCAGCCATGCCCAGCTCAGTGATCTTCGTCGGGTTGGTCGTCCTGTGGCTTCTGATCCTGGTCCCGGCTGTCGCACGACGCCAGCAGGAAGTGGCCCGGCTCAGTCCGGCCCTGCTCTCCGGCCGGGTGCTGGAGCGGCCCATGCGGCATCGATTCCCGGAGGTGGGCGTGATGGAACGGCTCGACGACCGACGTACGACGACGGTGGGTGAGCTGGTCGAGCGCCGCGACGACGTCCCGTCGCCCCGCGACCACGACACCGCCGACGCCCTCGAGCGCGAGCTCGACGACGAGCTGGACCTCGACGACGAGCGCGACGACCACCTCGACGACGAACGCCGCACCCGTGACGCCGACGACGTCCGCGCGGTCCGGTACGACCCCCACACCGCGTCCGACGACGAGGACTCCGTCACCGACCGCCGGCGCGCCGACGACCTCCGGGCCGACGACCGGGACGCGGACGACCTTCGTGCCGATGACTCCGACGTCGACGACTCCCGCGCCGACGACCTGGGCACCGACGACCCGGACGTAGACGACCCCGACGCCGACGACCTGCACGGCGACGACCTGCACGCCGAGGACGACCGGCAGTGGGAGCGTCCACCGGCCCGCTACCGGCCCGGTCGCGGTGGGTTCGACCCGGAGGCCGCCGCCGTCGCCGCGCACGCCAAGTACGCGTTCCGCCAGCGTGTCGTCCTCGGTCTCCTGGTGCTGCTGCTCGCCTCGGCGGCGGCCGCGCTGCTGGTCTCGGGCCTGTTCTGGTGGGCGACCGGCGTGCTCGGCGCGGGCCTGGCCGGCTACCTGACCTACCTGCGCCGCCAGGTCCGGATCGAGGAGACGATCCGCGACCGCCGCGCCGCCCGCCTGGCCGGGACCCGCCGCAGCGCCGCCGCCGACGACCCGGAGCTCGACGACTGGGCCCGCCGCGGCCGCGAGGCCGGACGCTCCGAGCAGGACGACGACGCACGATCCCCGGACGCCGGTTCCCACGACACCGGCCGGTCCCGCGACGCGGCCGGCGCCGACGGCGGGTCCGAGGACACCGACGTCGAGGACGAGGACCACGACTGGACCGCCGACGACGGCGAGCCGTCCCGGATCCGCGGCACCGGCGAGCCGATCGGCGTCCTGCCCGCCCGCCGCCGCACCACCTGCGGCACCGGCGGTGACGAGCCGGAGTCGACTCTCCCGCGCCTGGTCGCGGCCCCGCCGCCGCCGATCCCGGCCGGCACCTCCCTGGTCGACGTGGACGACGAGGAGCAGCTCGACCTGGTCCCGGCACCCGACTTCAGCACCCCGGAGCCGATCATCGAGCACCGCCGCGCGGCCGGTGAGTAGGCCCTGATATGGTTCTCTGGTCCGCCTGACGAGGCGGGCCCTTGGGGCTGTGGCGCAATTGGTAGCGCGTCTCGTTCGCATCGAGAAGGTCAGGGGTTCGATTCCCCTCAGCTCCACTCTCACACTCCGTCACCCCGGTCCGCCTCCCGCGGCCCGGGGTGACGTCGTTCCGGGGTGCGGGGCCCGGGAGGACTCCTCCCGGGACCTCCGACGGGACGGGACGGGACCGGTCCGGACCGGTCGTCAGGCCGTCTGCGTCAACGTCGCCGCGACGCCGACCGCGACGGCCATCACCAGGATCTCCATCCCGGCCCAGCGCAGGACCGGGGTCCGCCCCGCGCGCAGGCGGGCCCGCGCGGCCCCGCCCAGCAGGCCGGCCAGCACCAGGCATGCGACCTTCACCAGGACGAGGGCGCCGTAGGCGGTCGTCACCAGCTCGGCCCAGGACCCGATGCGGGTCGTCGCCGACACCACCCCGGACACGGCGACCACCCCCAGGCACCAGCCAGCCAGGCGGGACCAGCGGGGGAGGGCAGCGTCGAGGAGCTCCGTCCGTCCCGCCACCAGCAGCATCGCACCGAGCCCGCCCACCCAGAGCGCGGCCGCGACGACGTGCAGGGACACCGCCGCGGTCGCGAGCGCGACTCCTCCGGGGGCGGAGGCCGGGGCCGCGGCGGCGTGCCCGGTCGCGGCCGGTCCCACGAGCCCGGCCAGCGCCACGACCAGGAGCACCGCGGGCGGGGGGATCGGGCGCTCGGGTGCCCCGGTGCGGGCCGCCGCCCCCACCAGGACCGCTGCGGCGGCGACCGCGGTGACGAGCAGCCCGGTCCCGGCCGCGGGACCGAACAGGAACGCCGTCAGGTCGTCGGTCCCGGTCTCACCGATCGGACGGCCGGCGATCAGGGCCGCACGGGAGACGAGGTCGAGGCCGCTCAGCCCCAGCCACACCCCGGCGGCGACGAGCAGGACCCGGTCCGAGATGGGCCCGAGACGTCCGGCGAGGCCCGGGGACGCCCCGCCCGGCCCCGTGTCGCCGCCGGGCGGGCCGCTGTTCCCTCCGGCGAGGCGGCGCGGCATCAGCAGCCCGAGCAGCGCGGCACCCACGCAGAGGACCCCGGCGACGTCCATCCCGACCCGGGTGACGGCGGCACCGATCGCGGCCGACGCACCGGAGCTCAGCCCGCCGGTCAGGCCGGCCGCGACGACACCGGCGCCCAGCGCGACCGCGACCCATCCGGCGGCGACCGCGGTGTCGGCGGGCCGGTCGGCCGGGCGATCGGCCGTGCGGCCGACCGCCCCGGAGCTCATGCCTTGCGGCGCCGCAGGGCCAGGCCGGCGCCGGCCAGCACGACGATCACGGCGCCGACGATCCACGGCCACACCGGGCTGCCGGAGTCGGCCGAGGTCGCGGCCGTGTTCGAGGGCTCGGGCGCGCTCGACGCGGCGGGCGCGGAGGTCGAGGGGGCCGCCGCGGGAGTGGCGGCGGCGGACGCGCCGGGGCCGGGGGCCGTCAGCGAGAACGGGACGGCGCCGGAGACCGGGTGCCCGTCCTCGGACACGACCCTGTAGTCGATCTTGTAGGCGCCGGCCGGGCCGAGCGGGCGCAGCGGGAGGTTCAGCGTCGCTCCGGAGGCGGTGGGCTCGCCGTTCTCGTAGCGCTTCCCGTCCGGGCCGGTCACGGTGATCGTGGACAGGTCCGGCGAGATCTCCTCGCTGAACGTCAGCGCGACCGTCGACGGGGCCGTCGGCAGGGCGGCGTTCGCGGCCGGGGTGCTGCTCTCGAGCTCGGTGTGCGCGAACGCCGGGGCGCTGCCCAGCAGCAGCGCGAGGGTGGTCAGGACGGTGAGCGTCACGGCCCGGGAGGCGCGCAGCCGGGCCCGGGGAGCGGGAGCGTTCGGGACGGTCTCAGCCATGGTCACCCCAGAGTAGTCGTCGGGTCCGAGGTCCCGGTTCCCGCGGATCCGTGATGTGCGCCGGACCTCAGACGGCCGGGGCGAACCACCCGGACGGCGCCACGCCGGATCCGGCGGCCAGCCGCGGGGCGTACTGGTCGAAGAACACCCGGGCGGTGAGCTCGCGGCGGCTGCGCACCCCGACCTTGTCGAACACCGACTTGAGGTGGTCCTGCACGGTGTAGCGCGACAGGTGCAGCGTCCGCGCGATCTCGGCGGTGTCGGATCCCTGCAGCACCAGCCGCACGACCTCCTGCTCGCGCGGGGTGAGCCCGAACGCGGCCACCACCAGCGGCACGATCTCCGGCGGCCGGGCCTCCTCGATCGTCAGCACGACGTCGGTGGAGTGGCCGTCGCGCGAGGTCAACGGTGACGCGTGCGCCACCACCCACTGCCCGGACCGGGCGCGCAGCCGGGTACGGGGCAGGGTGCCGAGGCGTCCGGCGGCGTAGCGGCGTCCGGCGCCGACGAGGGCGACCAGGGCGAAGGGCAGCGGGCCGGTGCCGAGCGGGGGACCGCCCAGGTCCTCGACGCGGGCCGCGGCGCCGATCCCGGCCTGCACGATCTCGCCCGCGGAGTCGACGACGATCACGGCCGGCCCGTCCGCGGCACCGTCGCCGGCGACGGCACCGGCGACCAGCCCGCTGCGCAGGCCGCGCCCGAACAGCGAGCTCACCGAGGAGGCGAACTCCAGCTCGGCCGGGGTGAACGCGGCGTTCGGCCCGTCCCGGAACAGCGCCACGAAGCCCCAGACGGCGCCGTCGACCGTCGACGTCGCGCGCAGCTCGTCGCCGAAGCCGTAGCGGGGGACGAAGAACTCGCTGAAGCGTCGCAGCGAGGCCAGGTCGCCGCCGGTCTCCTGGGTCGCGGTCGTCACCCCGCCCGGGCGGCGGGCCACGTCGATCGAGTTGTACTGCTCGACCTCGTACTCCTGGTGGGCCCACTCCTCGTCGTTCTCGTCGGTGAGCTGCCACTTCACGGTGCTCGTGATCAGCTCCGTGGCCGGGTCGGTCGTGGCCAGGCAGGCGGCCGAGAACGGCAGCGCGGCACGCAGGATCTCGATCGCGCCGGCGGCGAACACCGGGGCGTCCAGGCCCGCGGCGGCCAGACCGCTCAGCTGGGCCCGGGCGCGTTCGGCGGGCATCAGGGGCATGGCCTCGATTCTGATCGCCCCCGGTACCGGCGGGCCATCCCCAGTTCTGGGTATCGGTGACGCGAAACCGCAGGTCAGAACGTCCCCCCAGGAATGTGGGGGGCGTGTTCCCCAGATCGCTGGGATGGGTTCGCGCGATCCTGCGGAGCACTGTTCCTCCCATCAGTACGAACCACACCAGGGAGAGACCGATGACCACCTTCGTCCCCGCGCTCGCCGCCCTCACCGCCGCCGTCGCCGGGCCGGTGCTCGAGCCCACCGACCCCGGATACGCCGAGGAGGTCTCCGGCTTCAACGCCGCCTACCTGCCGTCGCCGGCCGTCGTCGTCGGGGCGACCTGTGCCGCCGACGTCGCCGCCGCGGTCCGCCACGCCGCCGCGACCGGCCGCCGGATCGCGGTGCAGGCCACCGGGCACGGGCTGCTCGGCGACCTCAACGGGACCGTGCTCGTCTCCACCCGCCGGATGACGGCGCTGACGATCGACCCGGACGCCCGCACCGCCCGCGTCGGGGCGGGGGTGCGCTGGCGGGAGGTGATCGACGCCGCCGCCCCGCACGGGCTGGCCCCGCTCAACGGCTCGGCGTCGGGGGTCGGCGTCGTCGGCTACACCACCGGCGGCGGGCTCGGCCCGATGGCGCGGCGCTACGGCTTCGCCGCCGACCACGTCACCGCGCTGACGATCGTCACCGCCGACGGCGAGATCCGTGACGTCGACGCCCAGAGCGACCCGGACCTGTTCTGGGCCGTGCGTGGCGGCAAAGGCAACCTCGGGATCGTCACCTCGATCGAGTTCGCCCTGATGCCGGTCACCCGCTTCTACGGCGGCGGGATCTTCTTCGCGGGCGAGTCCGCGCCGGCGGTCCTGCACGCCTGGCGGGAGTGGGCGCCGACGCTGCCCGAGGACGCGACGACGTCGGTCGCGCTCCTGGCGCTGCCGCCGGACCCGAACCTGCCCCCGCCGCTGCAGGGCCGGTTCGTCGCGCACCTGCGTTTCACCCACCTCGGGTCGGCCACCGACGGCGCCGCGCTGCTCGCCCCGATGCGCGCCGTCGCCGAGCCGGTGATGGACCTCGTCGACGAGATGCCCTACCCGGCGATCGACGCCGTGCACATGGACCCGACCGACCCGATGCCGGTCTGGGACCGCGGCGCCGCGCTGGCCGAGCTGCCCGCCGAGGCCGTCGACGCGATCCTCGCCGAGGCCGGCCCGGAGTCGTCGAGCCCGCTGGTGCTCGTCGAGCTGCGGCTGCTCGGCGGCGCGATCGCCCGCCGCCCGGAGGTGCCGAACGCGGTGTCCGGCCGGGACGCGGCGTTCTCCGTCTACTGCCTCGGCGTGACCGCCGGTCCGGACGCGGCGGTGCAGGTCCCGGCGCGGGCGGCGTCGCTGGTCGACGCGCTGGCGCCGTGGTCGACCCGCGGGCTGGTGAACCTGCTCGGGCAGGCGTCGGCGGACCGGGTCGGTGCCCTGTGGTCCGACGACGACCGGGCGCGCCTGCTGGAGATCAAGCAGCGCGTCGACCCGGCCGGCGTCTTCGGCACCAACGTCGTGATCGGCTGACGGGTCTCTACCGGGCCAGGGCCCGGCGCCCGGATCGGCGCCGTGCCCGGATCGCCTCGGACGCGGCCAGGTACCCGGACATGCCGTGCACACCGCCGCCGGGCGGGGTCGCGGCCGAGCAGAGGTACACGCCGTCGATCGGTGTCGCGTAGCGCGACCACTGCGGCACCGGCCCCAGAAGGGTGCCGAACAACGAGGCCAGGCCGCCGTTGATGGCACCACCGACGTTGTTCTCGTTGTACCGGTGATACTCGGTGGCGGTCCGGGTGGCACGGGCGACGACCAGGTCGCGGAAGCCGGGGGCGGACCGCTCGATCTGCCGCTCGATCTCGGCCGTCATGTCCCGGTCGGAGCCGTTCGGCACGTGGCAGTAGGCCCACAGCGTGTGGTGACCGGCGGGGGCGCGCGTCGGGTCCATGACCGTGCCCTGCACGACGAGCACGTAGGGCGCGTCCGGGTGCCGGCCGGCCTCGACCTCGGCCTCGCTGAGGGAGAGCTCGTCCAGGCTGCCGCCCAGGTGCAGGGTCCCGGCCCGGCGGCAGTCCGGGTTCGTCCACGGCACCGGGCCGGACAGCGCGTAGTCGATCTTGAAGACGCCGGGCCCGTAGTCGTGGCCGCGCAGCGACGCGGCGTAGGCCGACGGCAGGTCGTCGCCGGCGATGTCGAGCAGCTGGTACGGGGTGACGTCGAGCAGCGTCGTCGCGGCCGGGGGCAGGTCGCGCAGGCTGCGCACCGGGTGGTCGCAGACGACCTCGCCGCCGAGCCGGGTCAGCTCGGCGACCATCGCGTCCACCAGCACCCCGCTGCCGCCCTCGACGACCGGCCACTCGGCCACGTGCCCGGCGACGATCAGCGCGAGCGCGAACGCCGACGTCAGCGGGGCCTCGAGCTTGCGCATCGAGTGCGCGCCCGCCCCGGCCAGCAGCCCGCGCGCCTCGTCCGAGCCGAACGTCCGGGCCAGGGTGCTCACCGGGAGCAGGCCGGGCAGCCCGAAGCGGGCCAGCGTCACCGGGTGCCGTGGGATCCGGCGCAACGACCCGAGGGCGTCGGGCCACAGCTGCTCGTTGTTCCGGACCAACGGCCCGAGCAGCCGCGACCACGCCTTCCCGTCCCCGGGGTGCGCCTCGTCCAGGCCGGCCGCGGTCTCCTCGACGGAGGCGTGCAGCACGCCGGCGCGACCACCGTCGAGCGGGTGCGCGTAGACGACCTCCGGGCGGCGCAGCCGCACCCCGAGCGACTCCAGGTCCAGCGTGCGGAAGAACGGCGAGACGACCGCGAGCGCCTGCACCGTGGAGCAGACGTCGTGGGAGTAGCCGGGGCCGGTCAGCTCGGCCGTGCGGCAGCCACCACCCGGCGTCGGCGCGGCCTCGTAGACCCGGACGGCCTGCCCGTCGCGGGCGAGCGTGATCGCCGCGGCCAGCCCGTTCGGCCCCGCGCCGACGACGACCGCGTCCGGCGTCGTCACGAGCGTCCCTGTCGCATGTGTGTACCGATTCCGGCCACCCCCTCGGCAGACAGTGTGGCGCGGACGGTGGTCCGGCGCGCGATCATCGCCAGGACGGCAGCCAGAGCTCGGCCTGCCAGTGCGCCTCGGTGATGGGGGTGCCGCCGAGGATCGGCCAGAGCCAGATGAAGTTGAGCAGGATCAGCGTCACCCACCCGGAGACGAGCAGCAGTCCGATCCGCCGCCGTCGTTCCGAGCTGTGCGCGTCGCCCAGCATGTGGCCCATCACCAGCACCGCCGCCAGCACCAGGAAGGGCGCCACCGGCATCATGTAGAAGAAGTACATCTGGCGGTCGAGGTTGAGGAACCACGGCAGGAAGCCCGCGCCGTACCCGACCAGCACCGCGACCCAGCGCCAGTCCGCGCGCGTGACGGCCCGCCACAGACCCCAGGCCAGCACCGGGATCGCCGCCCACCACAGCGCGGGCGTGCCGATCAGCATCACGGCGCTGACGCAGTCGCCGGAGTCGCATCCGCGGACCCCGGAGTCGGCGTACTGGTAGAGCATCGGGCGCAACCCCATCGGCCACGTCCACGGCTTCGACTCCCACGGGTGCTGCCCGGCGACCTGGGTGGTCAGTCCTTCGTGGAAGGCCAGCACCTGACCGTGGTAGTACCAGAGCGAGCGCAGTGCATCCGGCAGGAACGACCACATCCCGCCGGAGCCGATCTCGCGCCCGACCTGGTGCCGGTCGATCCCGGTCTCGCTGCCGAACCACGCCCACCAGGTGCTCAGGTAGGCCAGGACCGGCACCAGTGCCATCGCCCACAGCGCGGGTCCGAGGTCCCGGACGACCGTCCCCACCCACGGGCGCGCGACCCCGGCGCGGCGGCGCAGCGACACGTCCCAGAGCACGGCCAGGATCCCGAACGCGACGACGTAGTAGACGCCGCCCCACTTGACCCCGCAGCCGAGCCCGAGCAGCACGCCGGTGGCCAGGCGCCACCAGCGCACGCCCCAGCGCGGGCCGAACGCGTGCTCGTTGACGCGGTCCTGGGACACCACCAGGGCCATCCGGGCGCGGACGTCGTCGCGGTCGCAGAGCAGCGTCGAGAACGCGGCCACGACGAACAGCGCCGCGAACACGTCGAGCATGCCCATCCGCGACTGCACGTGGGACAGGCCGTCGCAGATCAGCAGCAGCCCGGCCAGGCCACCGAGTGCGGTGGACCGGGTGAGCCGGCGGGCGGCGCGGACGACCAGGAGCACGCACAGCACCCCGGCCAGCGCGGCCGCGATCCGCCAGCCGACGCCGTCGTAGCCGAACGTCGCCTCGCCGAGCGCGATCAGCTGCTTGCCCAGCGGCGGGTGCACGATCTTCTCGTAGGCCGGGTTGTCCTCGATCCCGCCGTTGCGCACCATCTGCCAGGCCTGCGGCACGTAGTGCTTCTCGTCGAAGATCGGGGTGCCGCGGTCGGTCGGCTCGCCCAGGTTCGTCAGCCGCAGCACGGCCGCGAGCAGCGTGACCCCGGCGGTGACGAGCCATCCGCGCAGCGTGTCGGCGGCCGGTGGGCGGCCCAGCCGGGACATCGGCCCCGGGTCGGCGCGGCGCATCGGCGGCGGCGAGCCGACCGGCGTCAGGCCCGGTTCCTCAGCGGGCCCGGCGACCCTGCTGCCGGAGACTCCGGTCGGGGTGCCAACAGCCACGAGGGTCGATCGTAGGCTGATCCGATGACCGACGCGCTCGCCCGTCCCGGTGCCCTGGTCCTGGCGGCCACACCGCTGGGTGACGCGCGCGACGCCTCACCGCGCCTGCGTGAGCTGATCGCGACCGCCGACCTGGTCGCGGCCGAGGACACCCGCCGGTTCCGCCACCTCGCCTCCGCCCTGGACGTCGAGATCACCGGCAAGGTCGTCAGCCACTACGACGCCGTCGAGGGCGAGCGGATGCCCGGGCTGCTCGAGGCCGTACGGAACGGGTCGACGGTGCTGCTCGTCTCCGACGCCGGGATGCCGGCCATCTCCGACCCCGGCTACCGGCTCGTCGCCGCGGCCGCCGCCGAGGACCTGCCGGTGACGTGCCTGCCCGGACCGTCCGCGGTGACGACGGCGCTGGTGCTCTCCGGCCTGCCGTGCGAGCGGTTCTGCTTCGAGGGCTTCGCCCCGCGCAAGCCCGGCGAGCGACGCCGCTGGCTCGACGACCTGCGCCGCGAGCCCCGCGCGGTGGTGTTCTTCGAGTCGCCGCGCCGGGTCGCGGACCTGCTGGCGCTGGCCGCCGAGGTGCTGGGCGACGACCGTCGCGCCGCGGTCTGCCGGGAGCTGACCAAGCGCTACGAGCAGGTCAGGCGCGGGACGCTGGCCGAGCTCGCGGAGTGGGCGGGTGCGGAGGAGGTGCGCGGCGAGGTGACGGTCGTGCTGGCCGGCGCCGACGTCGCCGAGGCCCCGTCGATCGACTCCCTGATCCCCGCCGTCCAGGAACGGGTCTCCGACGGCGAGCGCCTCAAGGACGCCGTCGCCGCGGTCGCCACCGGCGCCGGAGTCCCGAAGCGCGACCTCTACAACGCCACCCTCGCGGCCGGCTGATCCGATCCGCGCCGACCCGCCCGGCGCCGCCCCACGTCGCCGCGCACTCGTGGTCCTTTCGTGCGGCCGCACCGAACGAAAGCTCCGTGAGCGGCCGGGGTGCGGCGGGCCGGGCGTCAGGTCGTGGCGGGGGTGGTGGCCGGGCGGCGGAGGACGGCCCGGGTCACCGGTTCCACGACGCGGGCGGCGATCGGGCCGACGACGGCCATCAGCAGGACGTAGGCCGTGGCCAGGGCGGAGAGCTCGTCGGGCACCGCGGCGTAGCTGACGGCCAGCCCCGCGATGACGATCGAGAACTCCCCGCGGGCGACGAGCGCCGCCCCGGCCCGGGCCCGGCCCAGGTTCCCGATACCGGCCTGACGCGCGGCCCACCAGCCCGTCGCGAGCTTGGTCAGCGTCGTCGACACGACGAGCACGACCGCCCAGCCGATCACCGGCGGGATCGCCCGCGGGTCGGTGTTGAGCCCGAACACCACGAAGAACACGGCGGCGAACAGGTCGCGCAGCGGCTCGAGCAGCTTCGTCGCGTTCTCCGCGGTGGACCCGGAGATCGCGATGCCGAGCAGGAACGCCCCGACCGCGGCCGAGACCTGCAGCGCCGAGGCGAACCCGGCGACCAGCAACGCCGCGCCGAGCACCTTGAGCAGGAACACCTCGCGGTCCTCGGAGTCGACGATCGCCGAGACGAAGCGGCCGTAGCGCAGCGCGACCAGCAGCACCACCGAGATCACCGCGACCGAGATGCCGACCGCCGCCAGCCCGCCGAAGAACGTCACCCCGACCAGCAGCGCGGTGAGGATCGGCAGGTAGAGCGCCATCACCAGGTCCTCGAAGACCAGGATCGACAGCACCACCGGCGTCTCCCGGTTACCGAGGCGGCCCAGGTCGGAGAGGACCTTCGCGACGATGCCGGACGAGGAGATGTAGGTGACGCCGCCGAGCACCATCGCCCCGACCGGGCCCCAGCCCAGGATCAGCGCGACCGCGACGCCCGGCGCGGCGTTGAGCACCGCGTCCAGGATCCCGGACGTCCACGACCGTTTCAGCCCGGTGATCAGCTCGGCGGCCGAGTACTCCAGCCCGAGCAGCAACAACAGGAGAACGACGCCGACCTCGCCGGCCAGCGACGTGAACTCGCCGATGTCCCCGAGCGGCAGGATCCCGCCGGAGCCGAAGGCGAGACCGCCGATCAGGTAGAGCGGGATCGGCGAGAGCCCGATCTTCCCGGCGAGGCGTCCGAGCAGACCCAGGCCGAAGAAGACGGCGCCGAGCTCGATCAGTTCGAGTGCGGTGTGGTCCACGCGTCAGCCGTGGACGAGGATCTTGGCGGCGTTCTCCAGCCCCTCCGCGGTCCCCACCGTGACCAGCAGATCCCCTGCCGTCAGCGTGAAGTCCGGGGTGGGGGAGGGATGCGCCTGTCCGGCCCGCATCACAGCCACCACGGACACCTGTGTCCGGGTGCGCAGGGCGGTGTCGCCCAGCGTGCGCCCGTCGAACGGGCTGTTGTGCTTCACCGGCAGCTGCTTGGTGTGGATGCCGGGCAGGTCCTTGTGCTCGTCGTTGAGCTGCGCGACCAGCTGCGGCGCGCCCAGGAGGTTGGCCAGCGCGGCCGCCTCCTCGGTGGTCAGCGGCAGCTCGGCGACGCACGCGTCCGGGTCGTCGGCCTTGGACAGGATCAGCTCGATCTGCCCGTCGCGGTGGGAGATGACACCGATGCGCCGGCCGTTGCGCATCAGGAACTCCTTGCGGACTCCGATGCCCGGCAGGGGCGTCACGTCGACGTTCACACATGCAACGGTAACCCTCGATGTGACGTCGGGTGGCAGAGCGGTTCCGTGATCCCGGGAACGGGTAAGCCGCGCGATATGGAGCCGGAGTCTCAGCTGCCCCCGCACGTCATCGTCCTGTTCGGCGCGACCGGCGACCTCGCCCGCCGCAAGCTGTTCCCCGGCCTGCTGCACCTGCAGAACGCGGGCCTGCTGCCGGAGGAGTTCCGGGTGATCGGGTCCGGGCGGCACTCGCCGGGTACCGACGACGAGTTCCGCCGGCAGATCCACGACGCTCTCCAGGACGACGAGGACATCAGCGGCTGGGACGATTTCGCCCCGCGGCTGAGCTTCACCGTCTCCTCCGCCGAGGACGGCAAGGACCTCGCCGAGGCCGTCGGCGCCGCGGAGGAGGAGCTGGGCGAGGGCGCCCGCCGGCTCGTCTACCTCTCGGTGCCGCCCACCGCGATGCTCGGCATGGTCACCATGCTCGGCGAGACCGGGATCGCCGAGCGGTCGCGGCTGGTGATGGAGAAGCCGTTCGGCACCGACCTGGAGTCGGCGAAGGAGCTCAACGCCGGGCTCAAGGAGGTCTACCGGGAGCAGGACATCTTCCGGATCGACCACTTCCTGGGCAAGGAGTCGGTGCAGAACATCCTGGCCCTGCGGTTCGCGAACGGGCTGCTGGAGCCGATCTGGAACCGGCAGAACATCCGCTACGTGCAGATCGACGTGCCCGAGTCGATCGGCATCGAGGGCCGGGCGTCGTTCATGGAGTCCACCGGCACGTTCCGGGACATGATCTCCACCCACCTGTTCCAGATCCTCGGCTTCGTCGCCCTGGAGCCGCCGGTGCAGATCACCCCGGCGCAGCTGCACGAGGAGAAGGAGAAGGTGTTCCGCTCGGTCCGCGCGCTGGACCCGTCGCGGGTGGTGTTCGGGCAGTACGACGGCTACCGCGACGAGGACGGCGTCGCCGACGACTCCGACGTCGAGACGTTCGTCGCGATCGAGACCTACGTCGACAACTGGCGCTGGTTCGGCGTGCCGTTCTACCTGCGCACCGGCAAGTCGATGGGCGCCACCCGGCGCACCGTGACGATCGGGTTCGCCGAGCCCGCGATGGAGATGTTCCCCGACGGCGGTGGCCTCACCGGCCCGCCGTCGGAGCTGGTGCTGGAGCTCTCCGACGACCCCACCGCCGAGCTCGACGTCCGCGCGAAGGTCCCCGGCCCGGACATGAAGATCGGGCGCGGGCGGATGTGCCTGGACCTGCACGACTCGTTCCCCGACGCCGAGCCGCTGGAGGCCTACGAGCGGCTGCTGCTCGACGTGATGAAGGGCGACCCGACGCTGTTCACCTCGACGAAGGAGGTGGAGCGGCTCTGGGAGCTGTGCGACCCGGTGCTGGCCGACCCGCCGCCGGTGCAGACCTACGAGAAGGGTTCGTGGGGTCCGCAGGCCGCACTCGACCTGCCCGGTGAGCGCGGCTGGCGCGTGCCGGAGGACCAGTGACCGGCACCGGCGGTTACCTCCCGATCGCCGAGCACGGGATCATCGGCGACCTGCGCTCGGCGGCCCTGGTCGGCACGAACGGCACCGTCGACTGGTTCTGCGCCCCGCGCTTCGACTCGCCCAGCGTGTTCGCCTCGCTGCTCGACGCCGAGAAGGGCGGTCACTGGTCACTGGCGCCGACGTCCGACGTCGCGACCCGGCACCAGTTCTACTACCCCGACTCCAACATCCTGATCACGCGTTTCCTCACCGACCACGGCATCGTCGAGGTGCAGGACTTCATGGTGATCCTGCGCCCGCACGACGAGGGGCACCGCCAGCGCCTGGTCCGCCGTGTGACGAGCGTGCGCGGCGAGGTCGGGATGGCCGTCGAGATCGCCCCGCGCACCGACTACGCCCGCGAGCGCCCGGACGTCGAGGTCACCGACGGCGGGGTGCGGTTCACCGGCGGCTCGGTCGCCCTGGACCTGGTCTCCACCGTCACGCTGGAGGCCGGTGACGCGCAGGCGGGTGCCGAGTTCACCCTCGCCGAGGGTGACTCCGAGGTGTTCGTGCTCGAGGTGGGGGACCGGTCCGGGCACGCGGACACGATCGACCTGCCCGCGGCCGAGGAGCTGTTCGAGGGAACCGTGGCGTTCTGGCAGCGGTGGCTGTCGCGGTCCACGTACGAGGGGCGCTGGCGCGAACGCGTGCACCGCTCCGCGCTGACCCTGAAGATGCTCACGCACGAGCCGACCGGGGCCGTCATCGCGTCACCGACGATGGCGCTGCCCGAGCAGCTCGGCGGCGAGCGGAACTGGGACTACCGCTACGTCTGGATGCGCGACGCGGCGTTCACGTTGTACGCGCTGCTGCGGCTCGGGTTCACCGAGGAGGCCGGGGCGTTCATCGCGTGGATGACGAAGCGCTTCGAGAGTCCCGGCGACGGCAAGCAGGGCCCGCTCCGCGTCATGTACACGATCGACGGCGACGAGACCCCCGCCGAGGTCGAGCTCGACCACCTCGACGGCTATCGCGGGTCGCGGCCGGTGCTGTGCGGCAACGGCGCGTCGGACCAGCTGCAGCTCGACATCTACGGCGAGATCGTCGACTCGGTCTACCTCTACAACAAGTACGGCTCGGGGATCTCACACGACGACTGGCAGAACCTGACCGTGATCGTCGACTGGGTCCGCGAGAACTGGGACCAGCCCGACGAGGGCATCTGGGAGACGCGCGCCGGCCGTCAGGACCACGTGTTCTCCCGGCTGATGTGCTGGGTCGCGATCGAACGCATGATCCGGATGGCGCGCCAGCGCGGCCTGCCCGGCGACGTCGCGGCCTGGACGACGAGCCGCGACGAGATCTACGACCAGATCATGGAACGGGGTTGGGACCCCGAGGTCGGGTCGTTCGTGCAGCGCTACGGCGCGACCACGCTCGACGCGTCGGTGCTGCTCATGCCCATGGTCAAGTTCTGCTCGCCGACCGAGCCGCGGTTCCTGGCCACCCTGGACGCGATCAACGCCGACCTCGTCGTGGACACGCTGGTGTTCCGCTACGACGTGGAGGACTCCCCGGACGGCCTCGACGGCGGCGAGGGCACGTTCTCCATGTGCTCGTTCTGGAACGTGGAGGCGATGACCCGCGCCGGACGCCTGGAGCACGCACGGATCGCCCTGGAGAAGATGTTCTCCTACGGCAACCACCTGGGCCTCTACGCCGAGGAGATCGGCCTGACCGGCGACCAGCTCGGCAACTTCCCGCAGGCGTTCACGCACCTGTCCCTGATCAGCTCCGCGATCAACCTCGACCGCGCCCTCGGATGACCCCCGTGAGATCCGGCCGACGTCGGGCCTTGCGCTCGCGATGAAGGCCAGGCTAACCTAAGCACGTCGCTTCGTGGTGGGAGCGGCGCGTCAGTTCGGGTGGAGAACGGCTCGGTCGCCTCGCGGCCGGGCCGTTCTCGCATTCTGCCCCACGTGGTCCGGAGAAAGGCCCCATGTGGCCCGGATGCAGGCCTACTTGATCCGGACGCAGGCCTCGAACAGGCGGACGCCGTGGTCGATCACCAGGTCCCGGTCGACGGGGCTCGCCGGGTCCAGCCACGCGAAGACCAGCTCACCGAGACCGCCCAGGCAGAAGTGCCCGGCCGCGACCAGGTCCTCGGGCTCGGCGCGGGTCTCGACGTTGTGGCTGGCGACCATCCCGGCGAACCCGCGGTTCGCGCTGCGCCGGCGGGCGATCAGCTCCGGGCAGCCGACCGGCTCGGAGAGCACGACGGCCCGGCGATGGTCGGCGCCGACGTCGTCGACCATCGCCGTCAGGCAGGCACGCAGCCGTTGAGCCATCGAGGGTGCGGCGTCACCGATCGCGGTGATCATCGCGGAGCTCCGCTCGTCGATGATCTCGTCGAAGATCCCGCAGGTCAGGTCGATGTCGGTGGGGAACTCGTCGTCGAACTCGTCGACGGGGACCCCGGACGCGGCGCCCGCCCGGGCGAGCGTGACGGCCGGCCAGCCACCGTCGGCCCAGAGCTGCAGGCCGGCGTCGAGCAACGCCGTGCGAGCCCGCTCCCGGGTCTGTGTGTCCACACCTCGATGATGGCAGTCGTCGCTGTGAGGGTCCTGTGGACCCGGTGCCGGGTGGGTGTGACGGCGGGCGCCCAGCACCGCCCGCAATCGCCTTCCCCCCGGCCAATACGCTGGTGACTATGAGTTCTGCCGTGTTGACCGCCGTGGCGTGGCCCTACGCCAACGGCCCACGGCACATCGGCCACGTATCCGGCTTCGGTGTGCCCTCCGACGTCTTCTCCCGCTACCGGCGGATGTCGGGGGACCGGGTGCTGATGGTCTCCGGGACCGACGAGCACGGCACGCCGATCCAGGTGCAGGCCGACGCCGAGGGGCTCACCCCGCGCCAGCTCGCGGACAAGTACAACGGCGTGATCACCCAGGACCTGCAGGGTCTCGGGCTGTCCTACGACCTGTTCACCCGCACCACGACCTCGAACCACTACGAGGTCGTGCAGCAGATGTTCCTGGCGCTGTACAAGAACGGGTACGTCGTCCCGAAGACGCAGATGGGCGCGATCAGCCCGTCGACCGGGCGCACGCTGCCCGACCGCTACGTCGAGGGCACCTGCCCGATCTGCGGCTACGACGGCGCGCGCGGCGACCAGTGCGACAACTGCGGCAACCAGCTGGACCCGGCGGACCTGAAGAACCCCCGCTCGAAGATCAACGGCGAGGTGCCGAAGTTCGTCGAGACCGAGCACTTCTTCCTGGATCTGCCGGCCTTCTCCGAGTCACTGGGCAGCTGGCTGTCCACCCGCACCGACTGGCGTCCGAACGTGCTGCGGTTCTCCGCGAACCTGGCCGAGAACCTCAAGCCGCGGGCGATCACGCGTGACCTCGACTGGGGCGTTCCGGTGCCGCTGGACGGCTGGAACGAACAGTCGATGAAGAAGATCTACGTCTGGTTCGATGCAGTGATCGGCTACCTCTCGGCGTCGGTCGAGTGGGCGCGGCGCACGCCGGACCCGGACGCCTGGAAGGCCTGGTGGACCGACCCGGCCGCGCAGGCCTACTACTTCATGGGCAAGGACAACATCACGTTCCACTCGGTGATGTGGCCGTCGATCCTGCTCGGCCAGAACGGCGCGGGCGACCGCGGGGGGGAGCCCGGCCCGTTCGGCACGCTGAACCTGCCCAGCGAGGTCGTCTCCTCGGAGTACCTGACGATGAGCGGGTCGAAGTTCTCCACCTCCCGCGGCACCGTGATCTACGTCGGAGACTTCCTGCGCGAGTTCGGCCCGGACGCGCTGCGCTACTTCATCTCGGCGGCCGGCCCGGAGAACCAGGACACCGACTTCACCTGGGACGAGTTCGTCCGCCGCACGAACTTCGAGCTGGCCAACGAGTGGGGCAACCTCGTCAACCGGTCGATCTCGCTGGCGCACAAGAACGTCGGTGCGATCCCGACGCCGACCGCCCCGACCGACGACGACGCGGCGATGCTGGCGACGTCGAGAGCCGGATTCGACACCGTCGGCGAGCTGCTCGGACGCAACCGGTTCAAGCAGGCGCTGGGCGAGGCGATGCGGGTGATCGGCTCGGCGAACAAGTACCTCTCCGACCAGGAGCCGTGGAAGCGCAAGGACGACCCGGAGCGCCGGGACACGATCCTGCACACCGCGCTGCAGGTCGTGCAGGACGCGAACACGCTGCTCACCCCGTTCCTGCCGCACGCCGCGCAGAAGGTGCACGAGGCACTCGGCAACACCGGGGTGTGGGCCGCGCAGCCGCAGCTGCAGGAGGTCGACGACCTCGGCGACGGGCCGTCCTACCCGGTGCTCACCGGCGACTACGCCGGCGAGGCCGCCCGCTGGGAGTCCACGCCGATCGAGGTCGGACGCCCGCTGGCCAAGCCGAGCCCGATCTTCGGCAAGCTCGACCCGAAGCTCGGCGAGACCGGTCCCGAGTGGGCCCCGATCTCCTCGTGAGCGCACACGGGCGCCGGGAACGTCCGGAGCCGCCGGAGCCGCTGGGCGCCACGACCGTGGACGCGCACACGCACCTCGACGCGTGCGGGTGCGAGTCCGCGGACGACGTCACGGCGGCGATGGACCGGGCGCAGGCGGTGGGTGTGACGCGTGCGGTCACGATCGCCGACGACCTGGCGTCGGCCCGGTGGGCGGTGCAGGCCGCGCACTGGGACGACCGGGTGTTCGCCGCCGTCGCGCTGCACCCGACGCGCACCGCCGCCGTCACGGCGGAGGAGTTCGCCGAGATCGAGGCGCTCGCGGGCGACCCGCGGGTGGTGGCGGTCGGGGAGACCGGGCTCGACTACCACTGGGACCACAGCCCGCCGGAGAAGCAGCAGGAGAGCTTCCGCTGGCACATCGATCTGGCCAAGCGCACCGGCAAGCCGCTGATGATCCACGACCGGGAGGCGCACGCCGACGTGCTGCGCATCCTGCGCGAGGAGGGCCCGCCGGAGACGGTGGTGTTCCACTGCTTCTCCGGCGACGCCGCGATGGCGCGCGAGTGCGCCGACGCCGGCTACGTGCTCTCGTTCGCCGGACCGGTCACGTTCAAGAACGCGGCCGATCTGCGCGAGGCGGCCGGGCTCGTCCCGGACGCGCAGTACCTCGTCGAGACCGACGCGCCGTTCCTGACGCCGCACCCGCACCGCGGACGGGCGAACGAGCCGTACTGCCTGCCGTGGACCGTCCGGGGCATCGCGGCCGTTCGTGGCGACTCGGCCGAACGGGTCGCCGAGGTGACCGAGCGCAACGCCGAACGGGTTTTCGGCCTGTCCTGAGCCGCTCGACGACCCGGACTGCGCCGATCGGTGGGTAGTTCACGCTCGTCGTCGGAGATCGTCCGCTCGCCGAGCGAAACGTGTCGCGGCTCAAACCCGCGGGTCACGGTGGGCTAACGTTCGCCCTCGAACCCGCCGGGGTGGGGAACGCTCCCCAGCTCTCGCGGCGACGACGTACCGGTCCGCTCCCCAGCACAAGGCACCGGTCGTCGTCGCTGCGATATTCCTCCCCTGCCCGGACAGACGAGTCGTCGGGATGTCATGGTCGAGCACGTCGTGCGCACTGGTCGTACGTCCCGCGATGCCTTCGGGCAGCACGGTGGCGCCACCCCCTTCCCCCAGGGCGGCGCTCCGGCGGGACTCGAGAACACCGGCCGGCACCGCAGCCTGGAGCGCCCGCGCACCGGGCGGAAGACCGCCGTGGCCGCCGCCCTGTTCTCCCTGCCCACCGGCGGTCTCGCCGCCGCGGTGCTCTCCCCGGAGCTCCCCGGCGCCGAGCAGACCGCGTCGCTGAAGGCCGACCTGGCCGCCAGCTCGACCCCGCTCGCCGCAGCCGCCCCCCAGGCCGCGATGAGCATCGTCCCGGTGTCGTCGTCGGCCACCGGCACGCTGCAGTCCGCGGCGGCCTCGCCGATGAACGGCCAGCAGATCGTCGAGCTGCAGAAGATGCCCGCCCCGGAGAAGGTCGTCGAGGACGACTCGCTGCCCGAGGGCACGAAGACCGTCGTCGACCCGGGTGCCGAGGGTGCCCGCAGCACGATCTGGCGTGTCAACTACGCCGGCGGCAAGGAGGTCTCGCGCGAGCGCATCGGCGCCGGCGCGACGACCCCGGCCAAGCCGAAGGTCGTCAAGGTCGGCACGAAGAAGAAGGACGCCCCGGCGTCCGAGGCGGGCGACGACGCCGGCAAGAAGGCGGCTCCGGCCGTCTCCGGCGGTGCCGTGTGGGACAAGCTGTCCAAGTGCGAGGCCGGCGGCGACTGGTCCACCAACTCGGGCAACGGCTACTACGGCGGCCTGCAGTTCGACACGCAGACCTGGAACGCCTACGGCGGCGACGAGTTCGCGCCGCGGCCCGACCAGGCCAGCCGCGAGGAGCAGATCGCGGTCGCCAACAAGGTCAAGGACGACCGCGGCGGCTACAGCGCCTGGCCGGCCTGCTCGTCCAAGCTCGGCCTGAGCTGACCGCCGGCCCGGGGCCGCTCGCGGCCGCGGCGGGACGACGGACCAGGATGGACGGGTGAACGCAGCACCTCACCCGTCGGGACCCGGCGACCCGGAGTCCCGGTTGCTCGGCCCGGTCGAGGTCCGCGCGCTCGCCGAACGGCTCGGCCTGCGGCCGACCAAGAAGCTCGGCCAGAACTTCGTGCACGATCCGAACACGGTGCGCCGCATCGTGCGCACCGCCGGCGTCGACGACACCGACGAGGTGCTCGAGGTCGGCCCCGGGCTCGGGTCGCTGACGCTGGCGCTGCTGCCCGTCGCCGCGCGGGTGCACGCCGTCGAGATCGACCCGGTGCTCTCCGGTGCGCTCGCCGGCACCGTCGCCGACCGCGCCCCGGCCCTGGTCGACCGTCTGCGGATCACCACCGCGGACGCGCTGCGGGTCACCGCCGAACAGCTCGGCGTCACCGCCGACGATCCGGCGGCCGGACCCACCGCGATCGTCGCGAACCTGCCCTACAACGTCGCCGTCCCGGTGCTGCTGCACCTGCTCGCCGAGCTGCCGGGCCTGCGCACCGGGCTGGTCATGGTGCAGGCCGAGGTGGCCGACCGGATGGCCGCGCCGCCCGGGTCGCGCGAGTACGGGGCGCCGAGCGCGAAGCTCGCCTGGTACGCCTCGGCCCGCCGGGCCGGACCGGTGCCGCGCGCGGTGTTCTGGCCGGTCCCCGGCGTCGACTCCGGGCTGCTGGCGTTCACCCGCCGCGAGGCGCCGTCGGACGTGCCGAAGGCGGAGGTGTTCGCCGTCGTCGAGGCCGCGTTCGCGCAGCGCCGCAAGGCGCTGCGGTCCGGGCTGGCCGGCTGGGCCGGGTCCGCCGCGGCCGCCGAGACCGCCCTGCGCAGTGCGGGGATCGACCCGATGACCCGCGCCGAGCGCGTCGACATCGCCGGGTTCGCGGCGATCGCCGCCGCCCGCCCGGCCTGAGCCCGCGACCGGCCGTCACGACGCCTCGATCGACACCGAGGTGCAGGGCGGGGCGCGGGACGCGCGCGCAGCGCGCACGATGGATCCGCCGCACCGGCACCGCCGGTGGTCCGACGAGGAGGACGAGAGATGGCCGAGAGGTCCCGGGTGGTCAGCGCGGACGGGACGAGCCCCTGGCCGGCGCTGTGGGCGCTGGTCATCGGGTTCTTCATGATCCTGGTCGACGCCACCATCGTCACCGTCGCGACGCCGGCGCTGCTGTCCTCGCTGCAGGCCGACGTCAACTCGGTGATCTGGGTGACGAGCGCCTACCTGCTCGCGTTCGCCGTCCCGCTGCTGATCACCGGCCGGCTCGGCGACCGGTACGGGCCCAAGCAGGTCTACCTCGTGGGCCTGGCCGTGTTCACGCTCGCGTCGCTGTGGTGCGGGCTGACCGACACCGTCGGCATGCTGATCGTGGCCCGGGTCGTGCAGGGCCTCGGCGCGTCGATGATGACGCCGCAGACGATGGCCGTGATCACCCGGACGTTCCCGGCCGCCCAGCGCGGACGCGCGATGAGCCTCTGGGGTGCCGTGGCCGGCGTCGCGACGCTGGTCGGGCCGATCCTGGGCGGCGTCCTGGTCGACTCGCTCGGCTGGGAATGGATCTTCATCGTCAACGTCCCGGTCGGTGTAGTCGCCTTCGTCGCGGCCTGGCGCCTGGTGCCCGCTCTCGAGACGAAGATCCGCAGCTTCGACCTGCTCGGGGTCGCGCTGTCCGCGGTGGGCCTGTTCCTGCTGGTCTTCGGCATCCAGGAGGGGCAGCGCTACGACTGGGGGACGATCACCGGACCGATCTCGGTCTGGTCGCTGATCGTCGCCGGGCTCCTCGTGCTCGCCGGGTTCGTCTACTGGCAGGCCCGCAACCCCGGCGAGCCGCTGATCTCGCTGACGCTCTTCCGGGACCGCAACTTCAGCCTGGCCAACGTCGCGATCACCACCGTCGGGTTCGCCGTGACCTCGCAGGGCTTCCCGCTGATCCTCTACGCGCAGACCGTCCGCGGCATGACCCCGACCCAGTCCGCGCTGCTGCTGGCGCCGCTGGCGATCCTCTCCGGCGCGCTGGCCCCGTTCACCGGGCGGCTCACCGACCGGGTGCACCCGCGCTGGATCGCCGGGTTCGGGATGAGCACGTTCGTGATCGGACTGTTCTGGCTCTCCTGGGCGATGACGGCCGACGCGCCGGTCTGGCACCTGCTGCTGCCGATCGCGCTGATCGGCGTGTCCAACTCCTGCGTGTGGGCGCCGATCAGCACCAGTGCCACCCGCAACCTGCCGATGGACCAGGCCGGTGGCGGCTCCGGGGTCTACAACACCACCCGCCAGATCGGGGCGGTGCTCGGCAGCGCCGCGATCGCGGTGGCGATGGAGTCGCGGCTCGCGGCGCTGATGCCCGCGGGCACCACCGGCGGGTCGCTGGAGCCGGGCACGGGGGGCGCCCTGCCTCCCGCCGCCCGGGACGCGTTCGCCGCGGCGATGGCCCAGGCCCTGCTGCTGCCGGCCGCGGTGCTGGTGATCGGGTTCGCGGCCGTGGTCTTCTTCGCCACCCCACGCCACCTCCTCGCACGCCGCGAGCCCGACCGGCGGGAGACCGCCGCCGTCGCGGAATGACCCCTCGCGGTGACCCGCCCCACCGTTGACGGGCCGTGCTCGGCGTCGGTGGCGGGGCTGCCCGTAGGGTTGAGCGGTGCTGTCCGCCGTTCCACGTCCGGTGACCGTCCGGGTCCCCGCGAAGATCAACCTCCATCTCGCCGTCGGCGGGGTCCGTGAGGACGGCTACCACGATCTGGTCACCGTGTTCCACGCGGTGAGCCTGTTCGACGAGGTCTCGGTCGAGCACGCGGAGGCGCCCACCCTCGAGGTGCACGGCGACAGCGTGGCCGAGGTCCCGATCGACGCCACGAACCTGGCCTGGCGCGCGGTCGAGATGCTCGCCGCCCGGGCCGGCCGCGAACCGGACGTCCGGGTCGTGCTGCGCAAGGGGATCCCGGTCGCCGGCGGCATGGCCGGCGGGTCCGCCGACGCCGCCGGAGCACTCGTCGCGCTGTCGAACCTGTGGCGCATGGAGCTGTCCAGGGAGGAGCTGTCCGTGATGGCCGCCGAGCTCGGCTCCGATGTCACGTTCGCCCTGCACGGCGGCACCGCGCTGGGCACCGGGCGCGGCGAGCAGGTCATCCCCGTCCTGGCCCGGCACCGCCTGCACTGGGTGATCGCGCTGGCCCGCGGCGGGCTGTCCACCCCGGCCGTGTTCGGCGAGCTGGACCGGCTGCGCGGCGACACCGAGCCCGTCGAGCGTCCGGTCGAGCCGGTGCTCGAGGCGCTGGCCGGGGGAGACCCGCGCCAGCTCGCGCTGAACCTGGGCAACGACCTGCAGGCCGCCGCCGTGTCGATGGCCCCGGACCTGCGCCGCACGCTGCGCGCCGGGGTGAACGCGGGCGCACTCGCCGGGCTGGTGTCCGGCTCCGGCCCGACGTGCGCGTTCCTCTGCGCCGACGCCGACGCCACCGTCGAGGTGGCCGCCGAGCTGGCCGGCGCCGGCGTGTGCCGGACCGTGCGCGTCGCGCAGGGCCCGGTCGGCGGCGCCCGCGTCGTCGACGACTCCGAACCGCCGCCCGGCTCGCCCCCACCCGGCTCACCGCCGTCCGGGCGCGGTGGCGCCGACGGTTCCGGCGCCTGGCCCCCGGTGCGTGCCTGATGGCCGCCCGGACGAACCTGCTCAACCTCGAGTCGGTCACCGCGCACGTGCCCGGTGACGCCTCGCGGGTGCTGCTCGACGCCGTCTCCCTCGGGGTGGACCGCGGCGAGCGGATCGGCGTCGTCGGCCTCAACGGCGGCGGCAAGTCGACCCTGCTCGACGTCCTGACCGGGGAGCGCGCACCGGAGGCGGGCCGGGTCAGCCGCGTCAACGGCCTGCGGATGGCGCACCTGGCCCAGCGCGACACGTTCCCGGCCGGGTCCCGGATCCGCGACGTCGTGCTCGCCGGCTACGACGCCGACCACGAGTGGGCCGCCGACGCCCGCGTGCGCGACGTGCTCGACGGCCTCGGCATCGCCGACCTGGAGCGCCCCACCGAGGGCCTCTCCGGCGGCGAGAAGCGCCGGATCGCCCTGGCCAGTGCCTTGGTCGGCGAGCTGGATCTGGTGATCCTCGACGAGCCGACGAACCACCTCGACGTCGAGGGCATCAGCTGGCTGGCCCGGCACCTCACCGAGCGGCGCTGTGCGACCGTCGTCGTCACGCACGACCGCTGGTTTCTCGACACCGTCTGCACGCGGACCTGGGAGGTCGCGGGCGGAGCGGTGGAGAGCTACCTGGGCGGCTACGCGGACTGGGTCTACGCCCGTGCCGAGCGCAGCCGTCAGGCCGACGCCGCCGAGGCACGCCGGCAGAACATGGCGCGCAAGGAGCTGGCCTGGCTGCGCCGCGGCCCGCCCGCGCGCACGTCCAAGCCGCGGTACCGGATCGAGGCGGCCGAGGCGCTGATCGCCGACGTCCCGCCGCCGCGCAACACCGTCGAGCTGCTGGGCTTCGCGACGAACCGGCTCGGGCGCACCGTGCTCGAGCTGGAGGACGCGACCGTGCGGGTCGGCGGCCGCACCCTGCTCGACGACGTCACGTGGCGTCTCGGGCCGGGCGACCGGGTCGGCATCGTCGGGGTCAACGGCTCCGGCAAGACGACCCTGCTGCGGTCCCTGACCGGGGAGCGGGAGCTCGACTCCGGGCGCCGGGTCCAGGGCAGCACGGTCAAGCTCGCGCAGCTCACCCAGGAGCTCGTCGACCTGCCCAAGAACATGCGTGTGCTGGAGGCGACCGAGGCCGTCGCCAAGTACGTGCGGTTCGGCAAGCAGGAGATGACGGCGTCGTCGGTGCTGGAGCGGCTCGGGTTCCCGGCCGCACGGCAGTGGACGCCGGTCGGGCAGCTCTCCGGTGGCGAGCGCCGCCGGCTGCAGCTGACGCGGCTGCTGATGGACGAGCCCAACGTCCTGCTCCTCGACGAGCCGACGAACGACCTGGACGTCGACACCCTGGCCAACCTCGAGGACCTGCTCGACGGCTGGCCCGGCACGCTGATCGTGGTCAGCCACGACCGGTACCTCACCGAGCGGGTCTGCGACACGGTCGTCGCCCTGTTCGGCGACGGGCGGATCACGCACCTGCCCGGCGGGATCGAGGAGTACATGTCGCGGCGGGCCGCGGCCGGGGTCACCGGCGGCAGCCTGTCGATGGCCTCGGACCCGACGGCGAACGCGGGCTCCACGGCCGCGACGGCCACGGCGGCCGGCCGGGGCTCGGCGTCGAGCGCGGCCGAGCAGCGCGCGGCCCGCAAGGAGGCCTCCCGGCTGGAACGGCGGATGACGACGCTCACGGCCAAGGAGGAGAAGCTGCACGCGCAGCTCGCCGAGGCGGCCACCGACCCGACCCGGCTGCAGGAGCTCGGCCGTGAGCTCAAGGACCTCGTCGCCGAGCGCGAGACCATCGAGCTGGAGTGGCTCGACGCCGCCGAGCGCGCGGAGAGCTGAGTTCTGGTCGTCAGGCGGCGGGGCCTAAGACGGAAGTCGTAGGGAACATCAGTAATTCGACCGATCCGGTGCGGGGCCGGCGCGGTCTACCGTCGTGGAAGTGCGACGGGCTGGGGAGCGTCGTCGCACGGGGGTGACGGGTTCGCCGCCGGTGACGGGGGGTGGCGGCGAACCCGGTCACCCGTTTCCGCGTCCGGTGCGGGCCGTGTCAGCGCGCGGTCAGGGCCGTGACAGCGCCCGGGACAAGAGTTCCCGTCATGAACTCCTTCACCGTGGGCCGTGACGACACGATCATCGAGGTCGACGGCCTGACCAAGATCTACGGCGACGTCCGCGCCCTGGACGGCGTCTCGTTCACCGCCCGCCGCGGGTCCGTGCTCGGGCTGCTCGGCCCGAACGGCTCCGGCAAGACGACGACCGTCCGGGTGCTGTCCACCCTGCTGCGCGCCGACTCCGGCCTGGCCACCGTGCTCGGTCATGACGTCGCCACCGACCCGGGCGCGGTCCGCAGGCGGATCGGCCTCACCGGCCAGTACGCCGCCGTCGACGAGGCGCTGACCGGCGTCGACAACCTGGTGCTGATCGCCCGGCTGCTCGACCTGCCGCGGCGCACCGCCCGCGCCCGCGCCGACGAGCTGATCGACCGGTTCGGGCTGCGCGACGCGGCGAAGCGCCGGGTCCGCACCTACTCCGGCGGCATGCGCCGTCGCCTCGACCTGGCCGCCAGCCTGATCGGGCGCCCCGACGTGCTGTTCCTCGACGAGCCGACGACCGGCCTGGACCCGCGGCACCGCAACGAGGTGTGGGAGTCGGTCCGGGAGCTGGCCGAGGACGGCGTCACCGTGCTGCTCACCACGCAGTACCTGGAGGAGGCCGACCAGCTCGCCAACGACCTGGTCGTGCTCGACTCCGGCAAGGTGATCGCCTCCGGGACGGCGTCGACGCTCAAGGCCCGTGTCGGCGGCAGCCGTCTGCACGTGCGCCCGTCCGAGACGGGAGACATCACCGCGGCCACCGCCATCGTCGCCGAGCTGACCGGCACCGCGCCGTCGGTGGACCCGTCCGGCGAGATCACCGCCCCGGCCGCCGAACAGGCCCTGCTGTACCGGGCCGGCGACCGGCTCGACCGGGCCGGCATCACCGTCGCCGAGATCGGGGTGCGCCTGCCGAGCCTCGACGACGTCTTCCTCACCCTCACCGGCCGCGCGGCCGAGTCCGCCGGCGACACCCACGAGGAGTCCGCAGCATGAGCACCACCCTCGAGACCCGGCCGGCCACGCCGCCCGGACCGCCCACCCTCGACGCGGGACCGTCCACGCCCCGCGTCCCGTCGATCCTTCGCCACGGGGCCACCCTGGCCCGGCGCGGCATCGTCAAGACCGTGCACTCGCCCGAGGCACTGATCGACGTCACGCTGCAGCCGATCATCTTCCTGTTGCTGTTCGTGTACGTCTTCGGCGGCGCGATCGCCGGGGACAGTGCCTCCTACCTGCAGTTCGCCCTGCCCGGGGTGCTGCTGCAGACCGTCGTGTTCGCCTCCGCCGGTACCGGTGTCGGTCTGGCCGAGGACCTCAAGACCGGGATCTTCGACCGGTTCCGTAGCCTGCCGATCTCGCGCGGAGCCCCGCTGCTCGGCGCGATCGGTGCCGACCTGGTCCGCTACCTGACCTCCGGCGTGATCATGCTGGCGTTCGGCGTCCTGCTCGGGTTCCGCACCGACGCGTCACCGCTGGCCATCCTGGCGGTGTTCGGCCTGGTCATCGCGTTCGCGTTCGCCCTGTGCTGGATCTTCACGGCGCTGGCGATGGTGGTGCGCGAGCCGCGGTCGGTGCAGGGCCTCAGCGCTCTGATCATGCTGCCGATCACGTTCGCCAGCTCGGTGTTCGTCTCGACGGAGACGATGCCCGGGTGGCTGCGGGGCTTCGCCTCGGTCAACCCGGTGTCGCTGACCGCGGACGCCGTGCGTGGCCTGCTCAACGGTGGACCCGTGGCCGGCCCGGCGACGGCGTCGCTGCTCGTGGCGGGTGTGATCGTGGCGGTCTTCGCCCCGCTCGCGGTGGTCCTGTACCGGCGCCGGACCTGAGGCCGGTCAGGTGCCGGTCGGGGAGGGGCCAGGGGGACGGTCGCGGGGGAGCGACCGCCCCCGGGCCGTCGCCGCGTCCGCACCGTCCTCGCCCAACGCGGCACGCACCCCGTCCAGGACGGCGACGGTCTCGGGGTCGCCGTGGTCGAGGGTGCCGCGGCGGACGATGGCCACCCCGAGCAGCTCACCGGCCCGTTCCGGGTCCCCGGCCGCGAGCGCCCAGCGGGCCGAGATCTCCGCGACCCGGCCGACGACCGGGCCGTCCCCGCTGGCCACGGCCGGTACCGCGGCCCGGTCGAGCAGGTCGCGTGCGGCGTCGAGACGTCCCCCGTCCAGCTCGATCGAGGCCCGGATCGCGAGCATGCTCGCCTCCCGCTGCGGGGCGCCCGGGGCCGGGCCGAAGGGCACCTCGGCCTCGGCGGCGTCGAGCAGAGTGCGGGCCAGCGCGAGGTCACCGCCGCGACGCTCGATGTCGGCGCGTGCGGCGTCGAGATAGGCGAACCAGTTCCCCTCGCGGCCCGCGGCCTCGGCCTGCGCCCGGACGATCTCGGCGCGCGCGGTGGCGATGTCCCCGGTGCGCGCGGCCAGGGAGGCCAGGCGCATCCGGAACTGCGGCGCGTCGTCGACGTTGCCCAGCTCGGTGGCCAGGTCCACGGCCTCGGCGAAAGCGGCCCGCGCGGCGTCGGACTCCCCGGCCAGGTCCTCCAGCTCGCCGAGGGAGGACACGCTCATCCCGAGCCCGAACCGGTCACCGGTCTCGGTGAAGCGGGCGTGCGCGACCCGCAGCATCCGACGCTGGGTGTCGAGGTCGCCCTCGTTCTCGGCGGCGGTCGCGACCATCTGCGCGGCGGCGCCCTGCAGCCAGCGGTCCTCGTCGCTCGCGCTCGGCGGGGCTTCCACGATCGCGGTGAGCCCGGTGTCGTCGGAGCCGGTGAACGCCCGCCGGAGCGGCTCGGCCAGCGTGACCGCCGGGTGCCACGGACGCGGCAGGTCCGCCAGCGTCGCCGTCAGCTCGTCCAGGTCGGCCGACGCGCCGGTGGTGTCGCCCTGCGCGGCGCGCAGCAGGGCCCGGAACGTGCGGTTCACCGCGGACGACGGCCCGGGTCCCGGGTCCGGCAGGGCCCACACCTCGCCGGCCCAGCGCTCGGCCGAGCTCAGCGCGCCGCGGATCATCCAGCTCCACGACATCCCGGCCAGCAGCCGGTGCGCGAGCGTCACGTCCCGTGTGGCGACGGCGCGGCGCAGGGCCAGGGTGATCTCACCCTCGGCGCGGCGGACCGCCCCCAGGGCGTCGAGCTGGCGGCGGGTGCGCAGCAGCGGCTCGGACCGTTCGACGAGGTCCAGCGCCCACCGTGCGTGCGCCTCGGTGACCGTCTCCCGCTCGCCGGACTCGCCGAGCCGGGCCGCGGCGTACTCGCGGATCGTCTCGAGCATCAGGTAGCGGGTCGGACCGCCGTCGGGGTCCGGGGAGGCGAGCACGAGCGACTTGTCCACCAGCACGGCGAGCAGGTCGACGGTGTCGTCGGTGGGGGTGCCGCAGACCGTCTCCAGCACGTCGAGCGCGACCGGGCCGGCGAACACACCCATCCGGGAGACCAGCCGTCGCTCCGGGGCGGTCAGCAGGTCCCAGCTCCAGTCGACGACGGCGCGCAGCGTCTGGTGCCGCGGCAGCGCGGTCCGGGAACCGGTGGTGAGCAGCCGGAACCGGTCGTCGAGCCGCGCCGCGATCTCGCGCGGGCTCAGGGTGCGGACGCGGGCGGCGGCCAGCTCGATCGGCAGCGGCTGCCCGTCCAGGCGGCGGCAGATCTCGGCGACGACGCCGGCGTCGTCGCCCGTGCCGTCGAACCCGGGACGGACCGCGGCGGCCCGGTCGACGAACAACCGCGCGGCGTCGACGGCCGGTAGCGCCCCCAGCGGGTGCAGCACCTCACCGGTGATCCCCAGCGGCTCCCGGCTCGTCGCCAGCACCCGCAGCCCCGCCGACGCCTGCAGCAGCGTCGCCACCAGGTCCGCGACCGCGCCGACGAGATGCTCGCAGTTGTCCAGGACCAGCAGCAGGTCCCGCCCGGCCACCGCCGCGTGCAGCCGCTCGGCCGGGTCGATCGCGTCGGTGCCCGACCGCAGCACCATCTCGGGGCCGCCGACGGCGTGCAGCACCGCCGACGGCAGCTGCTCGTCACCGGTCAGCGGGGCCAGCTCGACGACCGCGACGGTGCCGGTCGTCGTCGCCGTGACCTCCGCTCAGGCGGGTCTTCCCGGCCCCGCCCGGGCCGGTCACGGTGACCAGCCGGGAGGTGGTGAGCAGCGCGCGCACACGCGCGACGTCGGCGTCGCGTCCGACGAACGTGGTCAGGGCGGGGGCCCGGCCGCGCCGGGTCCCGGCCGGCGGTGCCGCGGGGGTGCGGGTGCCGTTCGTCCCGGCCCCGGTCGGTCCGACGGGCAGGGAGGGGGTTGCGGCGGGAGGGGCGGCGGCGCCGTTCGACCCGGCGGTCACGCGCTGACGCGGGGCCACCTCGTACTCCCCGCGCAGGACGGCCATCCGGGTCCGGGCCAGCTCCGGGCCGGGGTCCATCCCGAGCGACTCGGCCAGCGCGTCACGGGTGCGGTCGAGCACGTCGAGGGCGTCGGCCTGGCGTCCCCCGGCCAGCAGGCCCCGGGCCAGCGCGACGGCGGTGCTCTCCCGCAACGGCTGCTCGTCGAGCAGGGCGGACAGCGCGTCGAGCCCGGCCGTGGGGTCGCCGGCCTCGCGCCCCCGCGCGGCCAGCGACTCGACGACGTCGGCGCGGATCCCGGCCAGGCGGGCCGCGGCGGGCTCGGCGAAGGGCAGGTCCCGCACGTCGGCGAGCGCGGGGCCGCGCCAGAGCGCCAGCGCGTCGCGCAGCAGCTCGCAGGCCCGTCGCGGGTCGGGCTCGTCGGTCGCGGCGCGGCGCAGGGTCGCGAAGCGCAACGCGTCGACTCGGTCCGGGGCGACGTCGAGGCGGTAGCCGCCGGGTGCGGTCGTGACCAGGTCCGGGCCCAGCGCCCGGCGCAGACGCGACACGAGCGACTACAGGGCGTTGCCGGCGGTGTCCGGCGGCTGCTGTCCCCACAGGGCGTCCACCAGGGCCGACGTGCCGACGGGGTGTCCGGCGTCGAGGGCGAGCCGGGCGAGCAGGCCGCGCAGCCGCAGCCCGGCCGGGGCCAGCTCGGTGGGGTCGGCGTCGGTCCGGTGCGCCGTCACCGCACCGAGGACCCCGATCTGCACCGCGCCAGTCTTGCACCGTCGCGAGGTGCGGACCGACCGGATTCGCCCGCGCAGGACTGTCGGTGCCCCGTGGCACCGTGTGCACTGTGGAACCGGACCGCGAGTTCGTGTGGGAGGGACACCGCGTGCGGTGGACGCGTGGCGGGCACGGGCCGCCCGTCGTGTTCTGCCACGGGACGCCGTGGTCGTCGCGGCTGTGGGCGCCGATCGCGACGGCGCTGAGCAGTGGGTACGAGGTGTACCTGTGGGACATGCCCGGCTACGGGCGGTCCTCGATGGACGACGGCGCGGACGTCTCGCTCGGCACCCAGGGCCGGCTGCTGGCCGCGCTGCTGCAGCACTGGGAACTCCCGTCGCCGCACGTCGTCGCACACGACTACGGCGGGGCGGTGGCGCTGCGGGCACACCTGCTGCACGGCGCCCGCTACGCCTCGCTGGCCCTGGTCGACGTCGTCGCGCTGGCGCCGTGGGGCTCGGACTTCTTCCGGCTGGTGCGGGAGAACGCCGGTGTGTTCGCGGCGCTGCCGCCGCCGCTGCACGAGGCGCTGGTGGCGGCGTACGTCCGCGGCGCGAGTGCGCAGGGCCTGCCCGCCGCGGCGGAACGGATGCTCGTGGAGCCCTGGACCGGACCCGCCGGGCAGGCGGCGTTCTACCGCCAGATCGCCCAGGCCGACGAGCGGTTCACCGACGAGATCGAGCCCCGCTACGGCGAGCTGGACGTGCCGGTGCGGGTGATCTGGGGTGAGGACGACACGTGGATCCCGGCCGACCGGGCGCACCGGCTGGCCGCCGCGATCCCCGGGGCCGGGCTGGACCTGGTGCCCGGGGCGGGGCACCTGATCCAGCTCGACGCCCCGGAGGCGCTCACCGCGTCGTTGTTGCGGTGGCTCGCGGAGCGGGAGGTGGCCTGACGGATCAGACCGCCTTCGCGGCGACCTCGGCCAGCTCGTCGAGGGCGGTCAGCGTGTCGTCCTCGGGCAGGGTCTCCAGCATGAACGTCACACGGTCGACGCCGGCGTCGGCGTAGGCCTTGATCGGGTCGAGGTCGGTGCCCAGCCCGAAGACGGTGAACGGCACGTCGGTGCGGCCCTGGTCGGCGAGCCAGGAACGGACCCGGTTGATCTCCTCGACCGAGGTGTGGGCCCGCGGGAGCCAGGCGTCGCCGTGCGTGGCCAGGCGGTTCAGCGCGGCCTCGCTCTCCCCGCCGAGGTAGATCGGCGGGTGCGGGTCCTGCACCGGCTTCGGCCAGGCGAACGTCGCGTCGAAGTTCACGTGGTCGCCGTGGAACTCGGCCTCGTCCTTCGTCCACAGCTCCTTGAGCGCCCCGAGCTGCTCGGTCATCAGCGCGCCGCGCTTCTTCGGGTCCACGCCGTGGTCGCGCATCTCCTCGCGGTTCCACCCGGCGCCGACGCCGAACTGCACCCGGCCGTTCGACATGAGGTCGAGGCTGGCGACCTCCTTCGCCGTGTGGATGACGTCGCGCTGCGGGAGCAGCACGATGCCGGTCCCGAGAAGCAGGTTCTCGGTGACCGCGCCCATCTCGGCGAGCGTCAGGAACGGGTCCAGCGTGCGGTAGTACTTCTCGGGCAGGTCCCCGCCGCCCGGGTACGGCGACTCCCGGCTGGCCGGGATGTGCGAGTGCTCAGCGAGGAACACCGAGTCGAACCCGCGCGCCTCCAGAGCCCTGGCCAGGGGGGCCGGTCGAATGCCTTCATCGGTCACGAACGTCGCTACTCCGAACTTCACGACGACGGGGTACCCAAGCGGTGACCTCGCCATACCCCGCCCGGGTGGGAGCCTCGACGACGACGGCGGGCGACGACCCGGGAACGAGATCACGACGGCCGCGAAGCCGTTGCAGTGTGGTCACGAGCGGTCATGGAACCCTCTGGCGGGCATACAGTCCCGGAACTCCTGATCACCCCTTCAGAAACCCGGGGGCCCACCATGTCGCTCCGTCGTCCGGTCGTCCTGACCGTCGTGCTCGTGATGCTCGCGGTGGGGGTGCTCACCGGCGCGACGGCCGCGGCCTCGGCGTCCGCTCCCGCGACGCCCGCCGCGGCGCCGCTCCCCGCGCCCGCCGGGGCCACTCCGGCCGCCCGTCCGGCGGCCGCGGTGCCCTCGCTGGTGGCCCGCAGTGCCGCCACCCCGGCCACGGCGGCGACGCAGGGCGCGTCCGCGGCGCTGGCCAAGGTCCGGCCGCCGTGCCGGGTGACGGCACGGGCCTGCGTGGACCTCTCGGCGAAGAAGGCGTGGCTGACGAACGGCGCCGGACGGATCGTCTACGGCCCGGTGTCCGTGCTCGGCGGCCGGCGCGGCGAGCCGACCCCGGTCGGCACGTTCTCGGTGTCGAACAAGGTCCGCGACTACCACTCGCGCCAGTTCGACGCGCCCATGCCGTACTCGGTGTTCTTCATGCCCGGCATCGCGTTCCACCAGGGCAGCCTGTCCACCCGATCGGCCGGCTGCCTGCACCTGTCCCGCGCCTCGGCGCAGCGCTTCTTCTCCGAGCTCGGCCCGGGCGACTCCGTCCAGGTCGTGAGCTGAACCCGCCCGCCCGGCCGGCGACCGCCCGGCCGGGCACCGGGGCCTACTCGGCCAGGCGCTGCAGCAGCAGTGCCTCGCCGAGCACGCCCTTGCCGAACATGCCCAGGTGCAGGCTCTCGTCGATCCCGTGCCAGCGGCTGGCCGGGTCGCCGACGCCGGTGACCAGCACCGCCGCACCCGGGAACGTGCGCGCGAACTCGGCGATGAACGGGATCGAGCCGCCGATGCCCATCTCGACCGCCGACGAGCCGTAGGCCGAGGAGAACGCCTGGCGGGCGGCGTCGTAGACCGGACCGGTCGCCTCCAGGCTGAACGGCTCGGCGATTCCGGCACCGGAGGACGTCGTGACGTGCGCGCCCCACGGCACGTGGGCCTCGAGGTGCTCGCAGAGCGCCCGCTGGGCGGTCTTCGCGTCCTCGCCGGGGGCGAGCCGCATGCTGACCATCGCGCGGGCGCGCGGCAGCAGGACGTTCGAGGACTCCTCGACCCGCGGCGCGTCGATGCCCAGCACGGCGATCGCCGGCTTGTGCGTGATCCGCTCCGGGATCGTCCCGGTGCCGATCAGCTCGACGCCGTCGAGCAACCCGACGTCGGAGCGGAACGTCGACTCCTCGAAGTCCGGTGCGTCGGAGACGGCGGTGGTCAGGCCGGGTACGGCGACCTCGCCCTTGTCGTCGTGCAGCGAGGCCAGGGTGCGGCACAGGGCGGTGAGCGCGTCGCCCACCGGGCCGCCGTAGACCCCGGAGTGCACCGGGCTCTTCAGCATCGACACCTCGACCACGACGTCGACCAGACCGCGCAGCGTCGTGGTCAGCGCCGGGACGTCGACCGACGGGTTCCCGGCGTCGGCGATCACGATGACGTCCGCGGCGAGCAGCTCGTGGTGCTCGGCGAGCAGGGCGGTCAGGGTCGGCGAGCCGGACTCCTCCTCGCCCTCGATGAACAGCGTGACCCCGACCGGGGGCTTCCCGTCGTAGGCGCGGATCGCGGCCAGGTGGGTCATCACCCCGGCCTTGTCGTCGGCGGCGCCGCGGCCGTAGAGGCGCCCGTCGCGCTCGGTCGGCTCGAACGGCGCGGACGTCCAGTTCTCGTCGCCGCCGGTGGGCTGCACGTCGTGGTGGGCGTAGAGCATCACCGTCGGCGTCCCGGGCGGGGCGGGCCAGTGCGCGACGACGGCCGGTGCGCCGTCGGCCGCGCTGAGCACCTGCACCGACTCCGCTCCGGCGGCCCGGGCCAGCTCGGCGACGGCGTCGGCGCTGCGCCGGGTGTCCTCGGCGTGCGCCGGGTCGGCCCAGATGCTGGGGATCCGCACCAGGGACTCGAGATCGGTGCGTGCCCCGGGCAGGACGCGCGTGACGGCGTCGGCGAGGGCGGCGGGCGGGGCGGGCGGCGTCTGTGGCTGCGACACGTCGCCGGATGCTACGCCCGTGAGGTGACGGCACCGCGGCGCCGCGACGACCGCGCGGTGACGCCGCGCGCCCCGCCGCCTGTCCGGCTCCGGCCGGTTCCGCGTGACCTGCGGCTCGCACGCGGACCCGTGTCCTCGCACGCGATGTTCCGCGTGCGAGGACACCGGAACGGCTGCGAGGCGGGCGTGGCGGGCGATCGCGGCGACGTCGCGCCCGCTTCACGGCGGGAGGAGGGTTCGCGTCGCTAGGCTGCCGGGTATGTCCCGCTTCCTGGCGATGATGCTGGAGTCCGCGGCCGGGTCCGGCCCTGCCCCCGCCCACGGCGACGGTCCGGGGGAGGACCTGCGGGGCATGACCACCGGGGAGCCGCACGACCCGGTGCACCGTTCCTGGCCGGAGATCCACCGCGTCGCCCGCGGACGAGCGGACGCGCTGCGCCGGGGCGGCGACGGCGTCGAGGGCCTGGAGCCCGGTGGCGCGGTCGGCGTGCTGGCGGGGGAGCCGGCCGCGATCGCGCCGGTCGCCCAGGCCGTCTGGCTCTGCGGCGGCAGCGTCACGATGCTGCACCAGCCGACCCCGCGCACCGACCTGGCCGTCTGGGCGGCGGACACGATCGAGGTCCTGCGCATGATCGGCGCGCGGATGGTGCTGCTCGGACCGCCGTTCGACGCGCTCGCGCCGGTCCTGACCGAGCAGGGCATCGCGTTCCGCACGATCGACTCCCTCGACGGCGACCCGGACGCGTTCACCCCCGACGCGGATGTCGCCGGCGAGGACGACACCGCGCTGCTGCAGCTGACCAGCGGGTCCACCGCGACGCCCAAGGCCGTCCGGATCACGCACGGCAACCTGCACGCCAACATCTCCGGGATGGTCACCGCCGCCCGCCTCGACATCGAGCGCGACCGGATGGTGTCCTGGCTGCCGCTCTTCCACGACATGGGGATGGTCGGCTTCTTGACCATCCCGATGACGGTCGGCCTGGACCTGGTCTCGGTGACCCCGACCGAGTTCCTCGGCCGCCCGCGGCTGTGGGCCGAGCTGATCTCGAAGTACGCCGCGACCGTCACCGCCGCCCCGAACTTCGCCTACGCCGTGCTGGCCCGCCAGCTCGCCCGCGTCGACGACGGTGCGCTGGACCTGTCGTCGCTGCGGATCGCGCTCAACGGCGCCGAGCCGATCGACCCGCTCGCCGTCGCCACCTTCACCGACGCCGGTGCCCGGTTCGGGCTGCGCCCGGAGTCGGTGCTGTGCGCCTACGGGATGGCCGAGACCGCGCTCGGTGTGTCGTTCGCGCCGGTGGAGACGGGGCTGAGCACCGACGTCGTCGACGCCGAGGCCCTGGAGCTGCACCGCAGCGCCGCCCCCGCGACCGACGGCCCGTCGCGGGCGTTCCCCGAGCTCGGGCCGCCGCTGCCCGGGATCGAGGTCCGGGTCGTCGACGGCGAGGGTGCGGTGCGCGGGACCCGCGAGGTCGGGGTGCTGCAGCTGCGCGGAGAGTCGGTGACGCCCGGCTACCTGACCGTCGAGGGGCCGGTCGCCACCCGCGACGCCGACGGCTGGTTCGACACCGGCGACGAGGGCTACCTGACCGAGGCCGGCGCGGTCGTCGTCTGCGGCCGTCGCAAGGACGTGATCATCATGGGCGGGCGCAACATCTACCCGACCGACATCGAGCGCGCCGCAGGCGAGGCCGACGGGGTGCGGGCCGGCAACGTCGTCGCCGTGCGTCTGGCCGCGGGCCCGGACCGGCACCGCGAGTCGTTCGCCGTCGCCGTCGAGGCCAAGGCGGCCGACGACGCCGACGCCGTCATCACGATCCGCGCCGACGTCGTGCGCCGGGTGGTGTCCGCGGTGGGGGTGCGCCCCGCCGAAGTCGCGGTCCTCGCGCCGGGGAGCCTGCCGAAGACGCCGTCGGGCAAGCTCCGCCGCGCCGCCACCGGCGACCTGCTCGCCACCCCCTGAACGAGGTCGTGCGCGGATATCGCTGCCGGAGCAGCGATATCCGCGCACGGGGGCGTCAGTCCGAGAGGGCGTGGAACCGGTTCTGGGCCGGTTCGAGGCCGTCGGACAGCAGAGCCTCGGCGGCGTCCGCGGCCAGGTCGACCGCGAACTCCAGCTCCTTGCGCTCGGCCCCGGCGAAGCGCTTGAGCACGAAGTCGGCGGGGTCCTGCCGGCCCGGCGGACGGCCGATGCCGAACCGGACCCGCAGGTAGTCCTTCGTCCCGAGCGAGCGGCTGATCGAGCGCAGGCCGTTGTGCCCGCCCTCACCGCCACCGCGCTTGAGCCGGATCACGCCGAACCCGAGGTCGAGGTCGTCGTGCACGACGACGACCTCCTCCGCGGGCACCGAGAAGTAGTTGACCAGCCCGGCCACCGGCCCGCCGGAGACGTTCATGTACGTCCGCGGCTTGGCCAGTGTCACCGGGCGGCCGACCAGGCGTCCCTGTGCGACGTCGGAGTTCGAGCGCTTGTGCGAGGTGAACCGGGCGCCGGCCCTCGTCGCCAGGAGTTCGGCGACGAGGAAGCCGACGTTGTGCCGGGTCTCGGCGTACTCGGGGCCCGGGTTGCCGAGCCCGACCACCAGAGCGGGGCCCGGCACCGGACTCACTTGTCGTCGGAGCCGGACTCGCCGTCCGAGTCGGAGGCGTCGGACGACGCGTCGGAGGACTCGCCCTCCGCGGCCTCGGCCGCCTCGGCGGCCTCCTCCTCGTCGGACGGGTCCTCGACGACGCCGGCACCCTCGGTGTCGATCTCGGCCTCGAGCTCTTCCTCGGTCGGCGCCGGGATGACCTGCAGGACCAGGTACTCGGCGTCGGTGCGCAGCTCGACGCCGTTGGGCAGGCGCAGCTCGCCGGCCAGGTACTGGGTGCCGATCTCGGCGCCCTCCACGGAGACCTCGATGTTCTCCGGGATGTTGAGGACGTCGGCCTCGACCAGGACGGTGTTGAGGTCCTGGCTGATCAGCGAGCCCGGCTCGGCGTCACCGGTGACGACGACGTCGAGCTCGACCTCGACCTTCTCGCCCCGCTTGATGACCAGCAGGTCGACGTGCTCGATGTAGGGGCGCAGCGGGTGCACGACCACGGTCTTGGTCAGCGCCAGCTGGGCCGGGCCGGACACGCCCGGTACGTCGAGCTCGAGCACGGCGTTACGGCCCTGGTCGCGGACGACGGCGGCGAACTCCAGCGACGGCAGCGAGAGGTGCTGCGGGTCGGTGCCGTGCCCGTAGAGGACGGCGGGGATCTTGCCCGCGCGGCGGGTGCGACGTGCGGCGCCCTTGCCGAACTCGGTCCGGGTCTCGGCTGCGATACGGGTCTGGGCCACGGGAACTGCTCCTCAGTCGTTCTTGGAAGTCTGCGACGAACGCGCAGCGAGACGAGGAGCCGACCGGGGTCGGCCCACGTCGATCACGGCGGGTCCGCGTTGCACCCGCCCTCGCCGCGGAAGTGACGACCAGAGTACGCGGCACCACCCGGACGGCCGGTCGCGGGTGGTGTCCGCCCCGGTTACGCGTTGCCGTCGAACAGGCTGGTGACCGATCCGTCCTCGAACACCTGGTGGATGGCCTCGGCGAGCAGCGGCGCGATCGGCAGCACCGTCATGTTCGCGAAGCGCTTCTCGTGCGGGATCGGGAGCGTGTCGGTGAAGATCACCTCGTCGGCGCCGCAGTTGGCCAGCCGCTCCGGCGCCGGGCCGGAGAGCACGCCGTGCGTGGCCGCGATGATCACGCTGGCCGCGCCCTCCTTCTGCAGCACCTCGACGGCCTTCGCCACCGTGCCACCGGTGTCGATCATGTCGTCGATCACGACACAGGTGCGGCCCTCGATGTCGCCGACGACCCGGTTCGCCACGGCCTCGTTCGGCTTGCGCGGGTCACGCGTCTTGTGGATGAACGCCAGCGGGGTCCCGCCGAGGGTCTCCGACCAGCGCTCGGCCAGGCGCACGCGCCCGGAGTCGGGGGAGACGACCGCGAAGTTCGTGTCCGGCCGGGTCGACTTGATGTAGTCGGCGAGCACCGGCAGCGCGAACAGGTGGTCCACCGGGCCGTCGAAGAAGCCCTGGATCTGCGCGGTGTGCAGGTCCACGGTGAGGATCCGGTCCGCGCCGGCGACCTTGAACATGTCCGCGATCAGGCGCGCGGAGATGGGCTCGCGGCCGCGGTGCTTCTTGTCCTGGCGGGCGTAGCCCCAGAACGGCATGACGACGGTGATCCGCTTGGCCGAGCCGCGCTTGAGCGCGTCGACCATGATCAGGTGCTCCATCAGCGCGTCGTTGATCGGCGCCGAGTGCGACTGCAGGACGAACGCGTCGCTGCCGCGCACGGACTCCTCGAAGCGGACGAAGATCTCGCCGTTGGCGAAGGAGTACGCCGACTGCGGCGTGACGGTGACGTCGAGCTCCTTGGCCACGTGCTCGGCCAGCTCCAGATGGGCTCGGCCGGAGAACAGCATCATGTTCTTCGTCGGCGTGGCTGAGATCGCGCTCACCGTGTCGTGCCTCCTCGGCGGGTGTCGCCGGCGGTCTCCGCGCCGTGCACGGGATGTCCGTGCGGCTCGGCCCCGTTGCCGGTGGTCGGAACTGCACCCGCGCCGTTCTGCGCGGGTGTGAACTGGGCGGGGTCCTCGGTGGACGCCCGCGCTGCGGCGTCGGCCGCGGCCGTCCCGGGTCGCTTGCGGACGACCCAGTCCTCGATCGTGCGCTGCGGGCCGCCGGAGACGGCGAGGGCACCGGGCGGGACGTCGTCGCGCAGCACGGTCCCGGCGCCGGTGTAGGCGCCGTCGCCGACCCGGACCGGGGCGATGAACATCGTGTCCGAGCCGGTCCGCACGTGCGATCCGACGACCGTGCGCTGCTTGCGCACGCCGTCGTAGTTGACGAACACCGACGCGGCACCGATGTTGCTCATCTCGCCGATCGTCGCGTCGCCGACGTAGGTCAGGTGCGGCACCTTCGTGCCGGCGCCGATGTCGGAGTTCTTGACCTCGACGAACGTGCCGATCTTGCCCTTGTCGCCGAGGCGGGCGTCCGGGCGCAGGTAGGCGAACGGGCCGACGGACGCGCCCGCGCCGATCACCGAGCGGGAGCCGTGCGTGCGGACGACGACCGCTCCGGCGCCGATCTCGCAGTCGGTCAGCGTGGTGTCCGGGCCGATCTCCGCGCCGTCGCCGACGGTCGTGGCGCCGTGCAGCTGCGTGCCCGGGTGCAGGACGACGTCGACGCCGAGGGAGACCTGGACGTCCACCCAGGTCGTCCCGGGGTCGACGACGGTCGCGCCGGCCAGCATCGCGCGCTCGAGGACGCGGCGGTTCAGCTCCGCGCGCACCTCGGCGAGCTGGACGCGGTCGTTGACGCCGCGCAGCAGCCACTCGTCGGTGCAGCGCACGGTGCGCACCACCCGTCCGGCGTCGACGGCGGCGGCCACCAGGTCGGTGAGGTAGAGCTCCTGCTGCTCGTTGTGCGCGCTCAGGCCGGCCAGCCCGGCGGTGAGGAACTCGGCGTCGAAGGCGTACACACCGGAGTTGATCTCGGTGATGGCGCGCTGATCGGGGGTGGCGTCGCGGTGCTCGACGATGCCGCGCACGCCGCTGTCGGCGTCGCGCAGGATGCGGCCGTAGCCGTTCGGGTCGGCGAGGTCGGTGGTGACGAGGGTGACCGCGGCCGACGACGACTCGTGCACCTCGACCAGCGCGGCCAGGGTGGAGGTGTCGAGCAGCGGCACGTCGCCGTAGGTGACCAGCACGGTGCCCCGCAGGTCCGCGGGTAGCGAGGTCGTCCCGCACCGCACCGCATCACCGGTGCCGAGGCGCTGCTCCTGCACGGCGGTGAGCACCTCGTGGCCGAGCTCGTCGGCGGTCACGGCCAGCGCGGCACGGACCTGCTCGCGCTCGTGACCGACGACGACGACCAGGTGCTGCGCGTCGAGCCCGGCCACCGCGTGCACGGCGTGGCCGAGCAGGCTCCGGCCGCCCATCGTGTGCAGGACCTTCGGCACGGCCGACCGCATCCGGGACCCGGCACCGGCGGCCAGCACGATCGCGGCCGCGGGTGCGTGCCCGGCCGGTGGGGAGGAGGCTGCGTCGTTCCGCGCGGGGTCGTCGTGTGCGGGGTCGTTCCCCGCGGTCGCCCCCGTGCGCTCGTGGCCGTCGGGCATGTCGACTCCTGCCTGTCCCGCTCGTGTCACTGCGACGTCGTGTCCTCGGTTCTCGTCTGCCGGGCCGCGCCGAATCCTACGGGGGGCCCGCGACGGGTCCCCGGGCGCGCCGGACGGGACGGCCGTGCGGACGGACCGTGATCGTCCGTTCGGCCGTACGAGTGATCATCGGGGTCGGGCATTCGGGTAGTAACCGCCGACGTCACCGGCTCGTTTCACTGTTCGGTCGCCGGATCGGTCGGCGAGCCGGCGGTCGGGGCACGAAGGAGTCGGATGTTCGGGAATCTCACGGGGCGCTGGTCCCGGGCGATCGTGGTCGGTGCGCTGGTCGCGGTGTCGGGTCTGGTCGTGACGGGGGTGGCGTCGGCGAAGCCGGCCCCGGCGTCGTCGGCCCCGGGGGTCGCGGGCACGCCGTGCACCGCGGAGGCGCGGGCCTGTGTGGACCGGGCTGCGAAGAAGGCCTGGCTGATCACCGACGGCAAGGTCTCGCTGGGTCCGCTGCCCGCCTCGACCGGCGGTCCCGGGCACGAGACCCCGCCCGGTGACTTCACCGTCGAATGGAAGCACCAGGACCACCGCAGCGCCGAGTTCAACAACGCCCCGATGCCGTGGGCGGTGTTCTTCGCCCAGGGCGGGATCGCGTTCCACGAGGGCAACGTGCACACCCCGTCGGCCGGGTGCGTGCGCCTGGAGGCCGGGCCGGCGAAGACGTTCTACGAGACACTGCAGGTGGGCAGCCGCGTAGAGATCCGAGGCTGAGCCCTCGTACCGGGTCACGGGGTCGGGCCCGCTCGTCGCGTCGCCCGACCCGCTCGTCGCACGACCGTTGCCGGGTCGACTACCGGCGGGGCCGAACGGGTTGACCACGGGTGGACGTACCCGGCGTCGCCGGCGCCGGACTCCGAGAACACAGGAGGACCCATGCCCACCCGCACCGCTCGCACCGCCTGGAACGGAACGCTCCAGGACGGCTCCGGCCAGGTCGAGCTGAGCAGCAGCAAGGCCGGCACCTACGAGGTCAGCTTCCCCAAGCGTGCCGCCGATGAGGCCGGTGGCAGCACCAGCCCGGAGGAGCTCATCGCCGCGGCCCACTCGGCCTGCTTCGCGATGCAGCTCTCGGCCGACATCGCCGAGGCCGGCGGCACCCCGGAGTCCCTCGAGGTCTCCGCCGACGTCTCGCTCGGGCCGGACCAGAACGGTGGCTTCAAGCTCACCGGCATCGCGCTGAAGGTCCGCGGCGAGGTGTCCGGCCTCGACGCCGCCGGCTTCGAGAAGGCCGCGCAGGCCGCCAAGGCCGGCTGCCCGGTCAGCAAGGCCCTTACCGGCGTCGAGATCACGCTGGACGCCGCACTCGACTGATCGGTCCTCCGATCGACACGACGCCGCGCCGACCCTGTCGGTGCGGCGTCGTCGTGTGCGGCGTCGTGTGCGGAGGCGGAGAGGCGGTGCCGGGCGACGGCAGGCCCGTGCTCCGCCGCCAGGATTCGAACCTGGACCATCTGAACCAAAATCAGAGGTGCTGCCCTTACACCACGGCGGACAGGCCTTCATCCTGGCACGCTCGCGAACGGCGGGTCGACCGGGACGCCGCGCGTCGCGGAGGACGGTAAGTGCCGGTCAACGCACCGTCCGTAGCTCGAACGGGCGACCCCGACCCCCGGCGGCCGGCCGGGTGTGTCGTCTTGACAGACTGCGTGCCGTGTTCATCTCGGAACCCTCGTGCGCCGTCGGGAACGTGAGGTCGTCATGACCGCGGCCGGGAGCTCGACGACCACCGACCCCGCCGGGACGCCCTCCACCGAGGCCGGCTCGCAAACGCTGACCTGCAGGCTCTGCGGGTCGACGGATCTGCGCAGCTTCCTCGACCTGGGCGCGACGCCTCCGTGCGAGCTGTTCCTCACGGCCGAGACCGCCGAGCAGCGCGAGGACACGTTCCCGCTGCACGTGCGCGTCTGCAACGCGTGTCTGCTCGCGCAGCTCCCGGCCCTGATCACGCCGGAGGACACGTTCGAGGAGTACGCCTACTTCTCGTCGTTCTCCACGTCGTGGGTCGAGCACGCGAAGCGCTTCGTCGACGGCGCCGTCGAGCGGGCGGGCCTCGGGCCGGACTCGTTCGTCGTCGAGGTCGCGAGCAACGACGGCTACCTGCTCCAGCACGTCGTGGAGCGCGACATCCGCTGCCTGGGTGTGGAGCCGAGCGTCAACGTCGGTGAGGCCGCGCGGGAGAAGGGCGTCCCGACGCTCACCGCGTTCCTGTCCCCGGAGACCGGCGAGAAGGTCCGCGCCGAGCACGGGCCGGCGAACCTGGTCTGCCTGAACAACGTCTACGCCCACATCCCGGACGTCGTGGGGTTCACCCAGGGCCTGCGGGCGATGGTCGCCGACGACGGCTGGGTCTCGATCGAGATCCAGCACCTGCTCACGCTCGTCGAGCGCAGCCAGTTCGACACGATCTACCACGAGCACTTCCAGTACTACACACTGCTGACCGGCCAGCGGGCGCTCGCCTCGGGCGGGCTGACCCTCGTCGACGTGGAGCTGCTCGACACCCACGGCGGCTCGATCCGGATGTGGGCGCGCCCGAGCGAGATCGCGGGCGAGCCGTCCGCGAAGGTCGCCGAGGTGCTCGCGGCCGAGTCCGCGGCCGGGCTGGACACCCCCGAGGGCCACGACGGCTTCGCCGAGGCCGTCTCCACGATCCGCGACGACCTGATGTCGTTCCTGATCGAGGCGCGCCGGCAGGGCAAGCGGGTCGTCGGCTACGGCGCCCCCGGCAAGGGCAACACGCTCCTGAACTACTGCGGCATCCGCCCGGACCTGCTCGAGTACACGGTGGACCGCAACCCGTACAAGCACGGCCGGCTGACCCCGGGCACGCGGATCCCGATCCACGAGCCCGATCGGATCGCCGCGGACAAGCCGGACTACGTGCTGATCCTGCCCTGGAACCTGCGCACCGAGCTCACCGAGCAGCTCTCCTACGTGCGCGACTGGGGCGGCAAGCTGGTGTTCCCGATCCCGTCACTCGAGGTGGTCTGACGTGAAGGTCGTCCTGTTCTGCGGCGGCTACGGCATGCGGATGCGCGACGGCACGTCCGACCTGCCGAAGCCGATGCACCCGGTGGGCCCGCGCCCGCTGATCTGGCACGTGATGCGCTACTACGCGCACTTCGGCCACCGCGACTTCGTGCTGTGCCTGGGCTACGGCGCCCACCACATCAAGAACTACTTCCTGAACTACGACGAGACCGAGTCCAACGACTTCACCCTCAACCAGGGCGAGGTTACGCTGCTCGGCGGCGACATCCAGGACTGGAACATCACGTTCGTCCACACCGGCCTCGAGTCGCCGATCGGTGAGCGCCTGCGCCGGGTGAAGGCACTGGTCAAGGACGACGAGATGTTCCACGCGAACTACGCCGACGTCCTGACCGACGCCCCGCTGGACAAGATGGTCGCCCAGTTCGCGGGCACCGACGCGGTCGGCCAGCTGATGGCGGTGCCGCCGCAGTCGGCGTTCCACTGCGTCGATGTGAGCTCCGACGGCCGTCTGGAGTCGATCACCACGCTGCAGGAGATGCCGCTGCTGGAGAACGGCGGATACCTGATGTTCCGGCCGGAGATCTTCGACCACCTCGAGCCGAACTGCGACCTGATCGGCGACGCGTGCGCCCCGCTGGCCCGCAAGGGCCGGATGTCGGCCTACCAGCACCGCGGATTCTGGCAGCCGGCCGACACGATCAAGGAGCGCAACGCGCTGGAGGCGGCCTACCAGGGCGGCACCCGTCCGTGGATGCTGTGGGAGGAGCCCGACCGGGACCCGCTGCAGGCCGCGATCGCGGAGATGCAGCGCGACCAGCCGTCGCGCTGACCGCGACGTCGCGGGCGGCCGGGGGAGTGCACGCCTACGTGGGGGGAACACGAGAACCATGCTGAGCCTGCTGCCCGAGCGGCTGGACCGGATGCTGCTGTTCGGCGCGCACTGCGACGACATCCCGATCGGGGCCGGCGGCACGCTCCTGGAGCTGTGCCGCTCGCACCCCGGGGTGTCGGTGACGGCGCTGGTGCTGACCGGTGCCGGGTCGCTGCGCGAGGAGGAGGAGCGTGCCGCACTGGCCGCGTTCTGCCCCGGGGCGAAGCTCGACGTGATCGTGATGGACCTGCCCGACGGGCGGGTGCCGCTGCACTGGGAGCGGGCCAAGCACGCCCTGGAGGACCTGCGCCAGCGCGGTGAGCCGGACCTGGTGATCGGCCCGTCGCCGCACGACGCGCACCAGGACCACCGCACGCTCGCCCAGATGATCCCGACGGCCTACCGGGACCACCTGACGCTCGGCTACGAGATCCTCAAGTGGGAGGGCGACCTCGCCCAGCCGTCGGCCTACATGCCGCTGGCCGAGCCGGTGCTGCGGGAGAAGATCGCGAAGCTGAACGAGCACTACGGCTCGCAGCGCGACCGCACCTGGTTCGACGACGAGACGTTCCGCGGCCTGGCCCGGGTACGCGGCGTGCAGTGCCACGCGCGCTACGCCGAGGCCTTCCACATCGCCAAGATGACCCTCGGGGTGGCGCCCCTGACCGGCGGCGATCCCGGCGGCCTGGGTACCGAACCCGTCCTGTAAGACCTCCACTCACGGAAGGACCTCCACGATGCGAGTACTGCTCACCGGACATCAGGGCTACCTGGGCACGGTGATGGCGCCGATCCTCGCCACCGCCGGCCACGACGTGACCGGGCTGGACAGCGGGCTGTTCGCCTCCTGCGTGCTCGGCTCGCTGGACCACCCGGACGTTCCCGGTGTCGAGGTCGACGGCCGGGGCGTGGACCTTCGTGACGTGACCGTCGAGCAGCTGGCCGGGTACGACGCCGTCGTGCACATGGCCGCGCTGTCCAACGACCCGCTGGGCTCGCTGGCGCCGGAGATCACCTACGACATCAACCACCACGCGTCGACGCGCCTGGCCCGCCTGGCCAAGGACGCCGGCGTCTCCCGGTTCGTCTACGCCTCCACGTGCTCGGTCTACGGTGCGCAGTCCGGCGACGACCTCGTCGACGAGGACGCCCCGCTCAAGCCGGTCACCCCCTACGCGATCTCGAAGGTCCGCGTCGAGGACGACCTGGCCGAGCTGGCCGACTCCGGGTTCACCCCGGTCTCGATGCGCAACGCGACCGCGTTCGGCTTCTCGCCGCGGCTGCGCGCGGACATCGTGCTGAACAACCTGGTCGGGCACGCGGTCCTGTCGAACGAGGTCAAGGTGCTCTCCGACGGCACGCCGTGGCGTCCGCTGGCGCACGCCGAGGACATCGCCGGCGCCGTCGTCGCCGCGCTGAAGGCTCCGGCCGACGTGGTCAGCGCGCGGGCCTACAACGTGGGCACCGAGCGCAACAACCGGACCGTGGCCGAGATCGCCGCGGCCGTCGTCGAGGCCGTCCCGGGCTCGGAGCTCAACATCACCGGCGAGGCCGGCAACGACCCGCGCTCCTACCGGGTCGACTTCGCCCGCGCCCGCAAGGAGATCGGCTTCGAGGCGCAGTGGACGATCCCGGACGGCGCGGCGCAGCTCGCCACCGAGTACCGCTCGCGCGGCCTGACCCGCGACGCGTTCGACAACCGCTTCACCCGCCTGGCCGTCCTCAACGCCCGCCAGAAGGCCGGCGAGCTGAACGAGGCCATGCACGTCATCTGAGCACCACGTGCTTCACGAACGGCACGTCCGGGCAATAGCGTTGCCCGGACGTGCCGTTCGTTCGTGAAGGGGGATCCACGATGTGCCGGAACATCCGCACGCTGCACAACTTCGAGCCGCCGGCCACCGGTGACGAGGTCCAGGCCGCGGCGCTGCAGTACGTGCGCAAGATCAGTGGCTCGGCGAAGCCGTCGCAGGCCAACACCGAGGCGTTCGACCGGGCCGTCGCGGCCGTCACCGAGGCCACCCGGGAGCTGCTGGGCGAGCTGGTGACCACCGCCCCGCCCAAGGACCGCGAGATCGAGGCCGCCAAGGCCCGCGCCCGCTCCGCCGAGCGCTACGCCCGCTGACCCGTCTCCCCGGCGAGCCGTCGAGCGACCGGCACTCTCGTCGCAACCTTTGCCACGAGAGTGCCGCTCGTCGACCCCGGAGACGCCGAACGGGCCGCCACCCGTGGGGTGACGGCCCGTGTGCGCGGGGTCGGGGTCAGACCGTGGCGGCGACCTCGGCGCGGAACTCCTCCGGCTGCAGCGGGGCCAGGTCGGAGACGCGCAGGAAGTCGCCCAGCGTCGTCCCGGTGGCGCCGCTGTCGACGTTGCGCGGGCCCTTGTCGGCCCGGACGTCGTCGAGGTTGATCGTGCGCAGGTCGTAGGAGAACCGCGTCACGCCCGAGGTGTTCGGGGCCGAGGCGTGCAGGTGGTTCGACGAGAACATGAAGATGTCACCCGAGTCGCCGGCGATGCGGATCTCCCCGCGGGACTCGAACTCCTCCAGCGGCACCGGGTGCGGCCGGGTGTCCGAGGTGGTGTTCGCGGCGGCGGCCGAGCGGTGCTTGGAGACCCACTCGTCGTAGTCGTACTGGTTCGACGCGTTCTTCACCGGCTTGTCGAAGTAGTCGGTGAACATGCTCATGACGTTGTCGCCGACCACCGGGAAAACGGGGGTCCAGTAGTTCACGAGCTGCTGCGGGTGGCCGTACCACATATCGCGGTGGGCCTTGTAGTTGTAGCTCACGCCGGCCGTCAGGAACTGATCGGCGGGAATGACGCGCAGACGCGGGATGTCGAAATAGGTGCGCTCCGGGTCCACCCCGAGATCGGTGGCGAACTGCTGGCAGAGCTCCTTGGTGCGCTGACCGTTGGTGAACTCGCGCTTGAGCGGCTCGACCCGCTTGATGAACTCGTCGACGTCCATCTCGTACTGCGCGCGTTCGGGATCGAGACCCTCGAACGCCTGCCCGATCAGGTCCTTCGCGTGGTCCGCGAGCGCGTCCGCACCGTTGACGTCGGTGTAGAGGTAGAAATTGCCCTCGAACAGCGATTCACGGCGCTCGTCGTCGCCGACCCGCCGATTCAGATAGACCGTGATCAACGCGATTCTCCCTCGTCATGCGCTTTCCGGGACCGTCCTCCGACGAACGGGACGTTACCTGGCTGTTTGGGCGATGACGTACTAACGGCGATAGTAGATGCGCACTACTGTCCGGCGTAGTGATCGGCGGAGATCGACTTCGGAGAGTGTCCGATCGAATCCGGACCGTACTCAAGATCGAGTCGTGACGAGCGCTCCGGCCCCGCCGGGAGATCGGCCGACCTGGACCGGTGGCGACGCCTCGTGATTAGCTGAGGCTTGGCTCAGTAGACGGCGGCGGGGGATGGCGATGACGACGGTGGCGGACCGCTCGACGGTGCGGGTGGTCGAGGTGCACCGCCTCTCGGACGCGTTCGTGCGCGCCGAGCTGGAGGGGGCCGCGCTGGCCGGGCTGGGCCTGCCGGGCGTCCCCGACGAGGCCTGTGTGTTCCACTTCCCGCTGCCCGGCGGTGGCGTCGACGACCACGGCCGGTGGTACACGCTGCGCCGGGTCGCGCCCGACGCCCGTCGCGCCACGATCGACGTGCTCTGCCACGAGGGCGGGGTCGGTGCCGGCTGGGCGCGCCGCGCCGCCGTCGGCGACGAGCTGGGTGTCTCCCGGGCCAACAGCTGGTTCCGCCGTCCCGCCGACGCCCGGTGGCAGATCCTCGTCGGCGACGCCGCGGTGCTCCCGGCGATCGCGCGGATCGTGGAGGAGACCCCGGACGGCCTGGCCACCGAGGTGGTCGCCGAGCTGACCGAGGGGTCGGCGCAGGCGCAGGCCGCCGAGATCCCGGCCCTGCCGCCCGGCGCCCGCGTGCGCCGGGTGCTCGCGGCCCCGGGCACCAGCGCGCTCGACGAGATCGTGCGCGGTCTCGAGCTCCCCGACGGGCCGGGTTACGTCTACGTCTGCGGCGAGGCCGCGGCCACCCGCGCGGCACGCAAGGTGCTGCGTCACGAGCGCGGGCTCCGGTCCGTCGACTACGGGGTGCTGGGCTACTGGCGTCGCGACGCGGAGCGCTTCCGCGAGCGCTACGCGGCCGCCCCCGACCGGTTCGCCCACGCCTGGGCCGAGGCCGAGGCAGCCGGTGGCGGCGACGAGGAACGCGTACTGGATCTCTACGAGTCGACGCTGTCGCAGGCCGGTCTGATCTGACCCGCCGCGGCGGGCGCGCCACCCGGCGCCCGGCGTATCGTCAGGACCGACATCCCACCCGGAGATCCCTGACCCGGGCAGGGGTCTGTCCTGTGCGTCCCCACCTCGAGGAGTCTGCGCCGTCGTGGCCATCCTGTCCGGCCTGCTCGCCTCCGCCCTGTCCGACTCCGGCCTCCGCGCCGCGGTGGACGCCGCCCGCGCCGCCGACCCCCGCACCGCGCAGACCCCCGCGGTCCGCGTCGAGGGACCGACCGCGCTGCGCCCCCTGCTGACCGCCGGTCTGGCCGGCGACGGCGGCTCGACGGTGCTGGCCGTGACGGCCACCGACCGGGAGGCCGAGGACCTCGCGGCCGCCGTCGCCGACCTGCTCGCGGTCACCCGGACCGAGGACGACCCGGTGCTCTCGGGCCTGGCCACCGACGCGGTCGTGGTGCTGCCGTCGTGGGAGACGCTGCCGCACGAGCGGCTCTCGCCCCGCGCGGACACCGTCGCCCGCCGTCTGACGATCTTCCGCAGGCTCGCGACGCCGGAGACCGCGCCGCGGGTGGTCGTCTCGTCCGCGCGCAGCCTGATCCAGCCGATCGCACCCGGGCTGGGCGGGCTGGCCCCGATCAGCCTGCGGGCCGGGGACGAGTACGACTTCGAGGCCCTGCTGGAGCGGCTCGTCGAGCTCGCCTACACCCGGGTCGAGATGGTCACCGCGCGCGGCGAGTTCGCCGTCCGCGGCGGCATCCTCGACGTCTTCCCGCCGACGGCCGAGAGCCCGGTGCGCGTCGAGTTCTGGGGCGACGAGGTCTCCGAGCTGCGCACGTTCGCCGTCGCCGACCAGCGCTCCGTCGAGCCGGTCGACGAGGTCGTCGCCACCGCCTGCCGGGAGCTGCTGCTCACCGCGCCGGTGCGCGAGCGCGCCGCGACGCTGGCCGCGGCGCAGCCCGAGCAGGCCGGCCTGAACCGCAACCCGCTCTGGGAGCTGCTCGACCACCTCTCGCAGGGCATCCCCAGCGAGGGCATGGAGTCGTTGATCCCGGTCCTGGTCGGCCAGGAGATGGACCTGCTGCCCGACCTGCTGCCGGCCGGGACCCGCGTGCTGCTCGCCGACCCGGAGCGGATCCGCACCCGCTGCGCGGACCTGGTGCGCACCGGGCAGGAGTTCCTGGAGGCGTCCTGGCTGGCCACCGGCTCCGGTGGCGCCGCCCCGATCGACGTCGGCGGCTCGGCCTACCGCGGCCTGGCCGAGGTGCTCGAGCACGCCACGGCGTCCGGGCGTCCGGTGATCGGCCTGTCCCCGCTGCTGTCGGGCGCCGACGACGCACTGGTGCCCGGCATGCACGAGATCGAGCCCTATCGCGGCGACATCGAGCGCGCGCTGGTCGACCTGCGGGCGCACACCGCGTCCGGCGGGGCGGCGGTCCTGGTGCTGGCCGGGCAGGGCACCGCGTCGCGCTCGCTGGAGCAGCTGCGCGAGGCCGAGGTCCCGGCGACGCTGGTCGAGAACCTGACCGACGTGCCGGACAAGGGCATGGTGACGGTGACGTGCGGGCGGATCCTGAACGGGTTCACCGCCACCGAGATCGGGCTGGTGCTGCTCTCCGAGGCCGACCTGACCGGCAGCCGCGCCGGGCTCGACGCCGCGCCGAAGAAGATGCCCGCCCGCCGTCGCAACGCCGTCGACCTGGCCGCGCTGCAGACCGGCGACTTCGTCGTCCACAACCAGCACGGCATCGGCAAGTTCGTCGAGATGCGCGAGCGCACCGTGCAGGGCGCCACCCGCGAGTACCTGGTGCTCGAGTACGCCTCGTCCAAGCGCGGGCAGCCCGCGGACCGGTTGTTCGTCCCGACCGACGCCCTCGACGAGATCAGCCGCTACGTCGGCGGCGAGCAGCCCACGGTGAACAAGCTCGGCGGCGCGGACTGGTCGAAGACCAAGGGCCGCGCGCGCAAGGCCGTCCGTGACATCGCGGCCGGACTGGTGCAGCTCTACGCCGCGCGCCAGGCCTCGCCGGGGCACGCGTTCGGTGCGGACACCCCGTGGCAGCGCGAGCTCGAGGACGCGTTCCCGTTCACCGAGACCCCGGACCAGATCTCGGCGATCGACGAGGTCAAGCAGGACATGGAGCGCGCGGTCCCGATGGACCGGGTGATCTCCGGCGACGTCGGGTTCGGCAAGACCGAGATCGCGGTGCGGGCGGCGTTCAAGGCGGTGCAGGACGGCAAGCAGGTCGCCGTGCTGGTGCCGACGACGCTGCTGGCCACCCAGCACCTGTCCACGTTCTCCGACCGGATGCGCGCCTTCCCGGTGACGGTTCGCGGGTTGAGCCGGTTCACCGATCCCGGCGAGGCGAAGCAGACGATCGAGGGGCTGACCGAGGGGACCGTCGACGTCGTCGTCGGGACGCACCGGCTGCTGCAGACCGGGATCCGCTGGAAGGACCTCGGCCTGGTCATCGTCGACGAGGAGCAGCGCTTCGGCGTCGAGCACAAGGAGCACATCACGGCGCTGCGCGCGCACGTCGACGTGCTGACGCTGTCCGCGACGCCGATCCCGCGGACCCTGGAGATGAGCCTGGCCGGCATCCGGGAGATGTCGACGATCACCACCCCGCCCGAGGACCGGCACCCGACCCTGACCTACGTCGGCGCCTACGACACCAAGCAGGTCGGCGCCGCGATCCGGCGCGAGCTGCTGCGCGACGGCCAGGTGTTCTACGTGCACAACCGGGTCTCCTCGATCGACAAGGCGGCGAAGACGCTGCAGGAGCTGGTGCCCGAGGCCCGGATCGCGGTCGCCCACGGCCAGATGAACGAGGACGTCCTCGAGCGCACCGTGAACGGCTTCTGGCACAACGAGTACGACGTCCTGGTCTGCACGACGATCGTCGAGAACGGCCTGGACATCTCCAACGCCAACACGCTGATCGTCGAGCGCAGCGACACTCTGGGCCTGTCCCAGCTCCACCAGCTCCGGGGCCGGGTCGGGCGTGGCCGCGAGCGCGGCTACGCCTACTTCCTGTTCCCGCCCGAGCACCCGCTCACCGAGACCGCGCACGACCGTCTGGCCACGATCGCCCAGCACTCCGAGCTCGGCTCCGGTGCCGCGGTGGCGATGAAGGACCTGGAGATCCGCGGCGCGGGCAACATCCTGGGCGCGGAGCAGAGCGGGCACATCGCCGGCGTCGGGTTCGACCTCTACATCCGCCTCGTCGGCGAGGCCGTGGCCGCGTTCCGCAAGCAGTCCGGCGGCGACGGCGCGGAGGAGCCGGAGCCGCTGGCCGAGGTGCGGGTGGACCTGCCGGTCGACGCGCACGTGCCGCACGACTACGTCGACGGTGAGCGGCTGCGTCTCGAGGTCTACCGCAAGATCGCCGAGTCCTCCGACGAGGAGGCGCTCACCGCGATCGTCGAGGAGCTCACCGACCGCTACGGCGAGCCGCCGACCCCGGTGCTGAACCTGCTGGCGGTGGCCCGGTTCCGGCAGCTGTGCCGTCGTCTCGGGGTCGCCGAGGTGGCCGCGGCCGGGACGCAGATCCGGATCGGCCCGGTGACGCTGCCGGACTCGGCGCAGATGCGGCTCAAGCGCCTGCACCCGAAGTCGGCCTACAAGCCGGCGTCGGGCCTGGTCACGGTGGCCAAGCCGGTCGAGGGCGGGCGGATCGGCGGTGCCGCGATCCGTGACACGGCGCTGCTGGACTGGTGTGCCGAGCTGCTCGGCCAGCTGGTCCCGGCTCCTGCCGCCGCCCCGGCCTGACCACCCGGCGGGGCGGGCCGGTCGCCCGGCACGAAATGTCGGTGCCGGGAAGTAAATTCGGTCCATGGCCCACCTGCGCTTCCCGCACCTGCACGGCGACACCCTGGTCTTCACGGCCGAGGACGACGTGTGGACGGCGCCGCTGAGCGGCGGCCGGGCGTACCGGCTCACCGCGGACGCGGTGCCCGTGTCCACGCCGCGGATCTCCCCGGACGGCACCCGGGTGGCCTGGGCGTCGCGGCGGGACGGGGCCCGCGAGACCTACGTCGCCGACGTCGACGGGGGCGGGCTCCGGCGGCTGACCTACTGGGGCGACCCGGCGGGCGCCTGCGCCGGGTGGACCCCCGGCGGCGAGGTCGTGGCGCTGACCAGCAACGAGGACGCGACCACGCGGCGCTGGGCCTACGCGGTCCCGGCCACCGGTGGCGCCCCGCGCCGGCTGCCGTACGGGCCGCTGGCCGCGCTCGCGCTCGACGCCGGCAGCGGGGCCGTCGCGATCCTGACGCACGGCGCGCGCGAGGCGGCCTGGTGGAAGCGCTACCGCGGAGGCACCGCCGGGAAGATCTGGCTCGACGCGGACGGGTCCGGCGAGTTCGCGCGGATCGGCGCGGATCTCGACGGGCAGCTCGAATGGCCGATGTTCGTCACGTCGGAGGGGGAGACGCGGCTGGCGTTCCTGTCCGACCACGAGGGCTGGGGCAACCTCTACTCCCTGGCCCTGGACGGCACCGGACTGCGCCGCCACAGTGACCACGGTTCCGGGGACCACGGCTCCGACGGGGCCCCCGCCTTCTACGCCCGGCACGCCTCGACCGACGGGCGGCGGGTGGTCTACGAGTCCGCCGGGCAGCTCTGGATCGTCGACTCGCTCGCCGCCGGTGCGTCCCCACGACGGCTCGACGTCACGCTCGGCGGGCCGCGCTCGGCACGTGAGCCGTTCCGGGCGACGATCGCCCGCGACCTGGGCGGGGTGTACCCGGACAAGGCGGGCCGCACGAGCATCGCGACCGTCCGTGGCACCGTGCACCGGCTCACCCACCGCGACGGCCCGGCGCGGACGCTGCTCGCCGAACCGGGCGTCCGGGCCCGGATGGCGCACCCGCTGGGCGAGGACCGCGCCGTCTGGGTCGACGACGCCGAGGGCGCCGACGCGGTGTGCGTCGCCCCGCTCGACGTCCGCGCCGAGGGGGCCGCTCCGCTGCGCCGCTACGGGGCCGGCGAGATCGGGCGGGTGCTGGAGCTGACCGCGGCACCGGACGGGTCGGCCGTCGCCCTGGCGACGCACGACGGGCGGCTGCTGCTGCTCGACCTCGGCCCTTCTGCCCCCTCCGACGAGTCCGACGCTGCCCCGGCCCCCGGGGATCGCGTGCCGGGGACTCTGCGCGAGCTGGCACGTGGCGGGGCCGGTGAGGTGGCCGACCTGAGCTGGTCGCCGGACAGCACGTGGCTCGCGTTCTGCGACCCGCCCGAGCCGGGCCTGTCCCGGATCGTGCTGGCCAAGGTGTCCGACGGAGAGCTGGTCGAGGTCACCCCGGCCCGCTTCCACGACAGCGACCCGGTGTTCACCTCCGACGGCAAGTACCTGGCGTTCCTGTCCCGGCGGGTGTTCGACCCCAGCTACGACCACCACGCGTTCGACCTGGCGTTCCAGACCGGGTGGAAGCCGTTCCTGGTCCCGCTGGCCGCGCGCACGCCGTCGCCGTTCGGGGCCAGCCCGGACGGGCGCCCGGTGACGCCGGGGGAGGAGGGCCCGGACGACCCGCCCGCCCCGTCGCGGCGCAACGGGGCCCGCAGCGAGGAGTCCTTGACCGACGCCGAGCGGGCCGACGCGGAGGCGGCGGATGAGGTCGACGCCGAGGAGAAGCCCAGGAAGAAGGACAAGAAGGCGCCGCCGGAGGTGGTCGTCGACGCCGAGGGCCTGCCCGACCGCGTCGTCGGCATCCCGGTGGAGGCCGGCCGCTACCACGGCATGACGGCGGGAAAGGGCTGCCTGCTCTGGCTGCACCACCCCGCATCCGGCGTGCTCGGCGACAGCCGCGCCGACGACGACGCCGAGCACGAACGTCCCTGGCTGGAGCGTTACGACCTGGCCAAGCGCACGCTCACCACGATCGCCGACCCCGGTGGCCCGTTCGCGGTCAGCGGCGACGGCACCCGCGTCGTGCTCCGGGACCGGGCCAAGCTGCGCGTGCTGCGCACCGACCGGTCGGGCCCCTCGGCGCCGTCGGAGGACGACAACGGCGGCTCCGACGAGTTCGACATCGACACCGCGCGGCTCGTCGTCACCGTCGACCCGACCGCCGAGTGGCGGCAGATGTTCGACGAGGTCGTGCGCCTGATGCGCGACCACTTCTGGACCGAGGACATGGCCGGTGTCGACTGGGAGGCCGAGGCGGCCCGCTACCGCCCGCTCGTCGACGAGCTGGGCAGCCACGACGACCTGGTGGACCTGCTCTGGGAGCTGCACGGCGAGCTCGGCACCTCGCACGCCTACGTGATGCCGACCCGGTTCACCGGTGACGCGACCGGCCGTCCGGGCCTGCTCGGCGCCGACCTCGAACCCGACCCCGGGTCCGGCTCCGAGTCCGGTGGCTGGCGGGTGCGCCGTGTCCTGCCGCCCGAGTCGTCGGCCCCGGCTGCCCGCAGCCCGCTGTCCGGTCCCGGCGTCGACGTCCGGGCCGGGGACGTGATCCTCGAGGTCGGTGGCGAGCCGGTCGACCCGGCGTGGGGCCCCGCGCCGCTGCTGCTCTCCCGCGCCGAGCGGCTGGTCGAGCTGACCGTGCGGTCCGGGCCCGGCCGTGAGGACGCGGGCGAGGTGCGCCGCGTCGTCGTCCGCCCGCTGCGCTCGGAGGAGGAGCTGCGCTACCAGGACCTGGTCGCCGGCCGCCGCGCCGAGGTGCTGGAGCGGTCCGGCGGCCGGCTGGGCTACCTGCACGTGCCGGACATGATGGCGCCCGGCTGGGCTCAGCTGCACCGCGACCTGGCCCGCGAGACCGCCCGCGACGGGCTGATCCTCGACGTCCGCGGCAACCGCGGCGGGCACACCTCGCAGCTGGTCGTGGAGAAGCTCGCCCGCACCGTGATCGGCTGGGACCTGCCGCGCCACCGCACCCCGAGCACCTACCCGGAGGACGCACCGCGGGGCCCGGTCGTCGCGCTGGCCGACGAGCTGTCCGGCTCCGACGGCGACATCGTCACCGCCGCGATCAAGCGTCTCGGGATCGGTCCGGTGATCGGCGTCCGCACCTGGGGCGGGGTGATCGGCATCGACGGCCGGTACGGGCTCGTCGACGGCACGCGCGTCACCCAGCCCCGCTACGCCACCTGGTTCGACGACTCCGGCTGGGGCATGGAGAACCACGGCGTCGACCCCGACGAGGAGGTCGTGATCACCCCACAGGACTGGGTCGCCGGCCGTGACCCCCAGCTCGACCGCGCCGTCGAGGTCGCCCTGCAACGTCTGGAGCAGAACCCTCCGGCCCGCCCGCCGGACGTCTCCACCCGCCCGTCCCGCCGCCGCCCCGACCTTCCGCCCCGCCCGGCCTGACCCGTCCGGCCCGACCCGTCCGGCGCGGCACTCGTGCGCCATGACGAGCGTGCTGCGCTCGTCGTGGTTCACGAGTTCCCCGGGCGTCGGGCCGACGGCGTCGAGTGACGCATGATGGTCGGCGGTCTGCTGATCTACAGCCGTGGTGCGTCGTTCGGTGTCGCTGGGGGAGGGGCCGGGGTGTCAGGGTGGCGGGATGACGCACGGTGCGGGTCCGGAGTCGGTGCACGTGTCGTTGCCGGGGGACCGTCCGCCGTGGACGCCGACCGGGTTGCGGGTGCGCGCGGGGGACCGGGTGACGCTGCTCGGGTCCGGGTTCGTGCGCTGGTCACCGCGCCACGACGTCGGCGCGGGGACGAAGTACCACCTCTGGGGGCGGGTTCCCGGCGGCGAGATCTTCGGGTGCACCGCGGACACGACCACGGCGGTCGTCGACACCGACGGTGAGCTGGAACTGTGCGTCTACCTCGGTGCGTGGGCGGACCGGTCGGGGACGCTCGCGACCGGGGACGCGCCGTACGCCCGGGTGTCCGGCGGGCTCGAGGTCACGGTCCTGCGCTGGCCCGACGGCGTCGACCCGGCCGACGGGCTGGCGGGGCTCGGTCCGGACGACGCCGCCCCCGCGCTGGTCGCCGCCGAACGGGAGCGGCTCGCGCATCCGATCCGGAGGCCGGAGGGGTGGGAGTACCTGCTCGACTTCGGCCCCGGCGACATCTACCGCGCGACCGAGCTGGACGGTGCTCCGGCGATCGAGGTCGTCTGCGACGACGACGCCGGCATCCTGCGCACCCCGGTCGACGTCGCGCTCGGCCCGGACACGGTCCTCGAGTGGACCTGGCGGGTGGACGCGCTGCCGTCGGCCGTCGCCGAGGACACGACGTTCACCCACGACTACCTCTCGATCGCGGTGGAGTTCGACTCCGGGCGCGACCTCACGTGGTTCTGGAGCGCCGGGTGCGAGCCGGTGACCGGCACGTTCGCCTGCCCGATCCGCGGGTGGCGGGACCGCGAGACGCACATGCCGTTGCGCAGCGGCACCGACGGTCTCGGCGTCGTGCACCGCGAACGCCGTCACGTGCACGCCGACCACGAGCGGTTCATGGGGCCCGCGCCGGAGCGGATCGTGCGCGTCTGGCTGATCGCGGTCAGCCACTTCGGACGCGGGACGGGGCGGGCCGTGTTCTCCGACATCGTCCTGACCGACGGGGACACGCGCGTCCGCGTGCTCTGACCGGCCCTGTGGATCTGGTGCCTCGAGGCCCACCCACCGTACGGTCGTCAGGCCGCTGTCGACGTCGACGAAGGGCCGGTCCGTGTTCACCGGAATCATCACCCGCAACGTGTTCCAGCAGGCCCGCGGCGACGCCGCGCAGGCCCCGGCGATCTCCCTGGAGACCGACCGCACCTGGACCTACGCCGAGCTCGCCGAGCAGACGAACCGCTACGCCAACGGCCTGCTGGCCCGCGGCGTCGCGCCCGGCGACCGGGTCGGGATGTTGCTGACCAACAGCCTGGAGTACTGGGCGGTCTACCTCGCGATCACCCGGATCGGCGCGATCGCGGTCCGTCTGAACTGGCGCCTGACCGCCGACGAGCTGCGCTACGCCCTCACCGACTCCGGCACCTCGCTGCTGTGCCTGCACGGCCGGTTCGCCGAGACGATCGCCCCGGTGCTGGCGCAGACGCCGGTGCGCGAGTCGGTGCTGTTCGTGCTGGACCCGGAGACCGACGCCGGGACGCTCGACGGCGCGCACCCGCAGGAGATCCTCTCCGGCGGCGACCCGGGCGAGCCGCCGGTCGCCGACCCGGTCGAGACCGACCCCTGCATGATCATGTACACCTCGGGCACCACCGGATACCCCAAGGGTGCACTGTGGACGCACGGACAGACCGTGTGGTTCGGCGCGATCCAGGCCCTCTACTGGCGCTACGACGAGCGCTCGACGCACCTGGGCACGACGCCGATGTTCCACGTCTCCGGGTTCGAGGACTGCGTACTGCCGGTGCTGCTCTCCGGCGGGCACGTGGTGCACATGCGCTCGACCGGGCTGACCGTGGACCGGATCGTCGAGGTGCTGCGCCACCACCGCTGCACCGACGTGTTCCTGCTGCCGGCGACGATCTACCAGTGGATGTCCTGGTCCGAACTCGACCGGATCGACGTGCCGGACCTGCGCCGCGTCGTCACCGGCGGGTCGCCGATCCTGGGCTGGGCCGTCGACCGGATCCGCGGGCGCTTCCCGCAGGTGCGGATGGAGCAGGTCTACGGGCTCACCGAGGGCGGGGCGATGAGCACCGCGATGGACCCGGAGCGCCTCGACGAGCACCGCACCAGCGTCGGGCGACCGCTCCCGCTGACCGAGATCAAGATCGTCGACCCGGCGACGCTGGAGGCGCTGCCCCCGGAGTCCGACGGCGAGCTGTGGACCCGCAGCCCGTCGGTGTGCGGGGTGTACTGGGAGAAGCCCGAGGCGACCGCGGAGACGTTCGTCGACGGCTGGTGCCGCACCGGTGACCTGGCACGGATCACCGCCGACGGGTTCATCTACATCATCGGCCGGACCAAGGACATGATCCTCTCCGGCGGGGAGAACATCTACCCGGCCGAGATCGAGAACGTGCTGGCCGACCACCCGGACATCCAGGAGTCGGCGGTGATCGGCGTCCCGGACCCGAAGTGGGACGAGACGCCGTGCGCGGCCGTCGTCCTCAGCCCCGGCGCCTCCCTGACCGAGGACGACGTGATCGCCTACTGCCGCGAGCGGATCGCCGGCTACAAGCGGCCCCGCTACGTCGTGTTCGTCGACGAGCTCCCGCGCAACGCCAGCGGCAAGATCCTCAAGCGCAGCCTGCGCGACGAGTACGCCCACCTCGGCAGCCCGCCCACCGGCTGAGCCCGCGGCGGTAACGCCACGGGTGGTCACCGACGACATCGCGCACGTGCAGCGGCGTGGACGGGCCCCCGGGGCGGGTACCGGGGACGGCCTCACCGAGCATCAGCTCGGACGGCTCGGGCACCGCTACGCGGGGACGGCGCGCGGCGTCGTCGGCATCGGGACCGCGGCGCTCGCCCCGCTCGCCGGGCCACCGGTGGGCGTGGCGGTGTGCGCGGCGGTCGCCGTGCTGTTCGCGGCGTGGAGCGTGTACTACGTCCGGCGGATGCGGGCCGACGCGCCGTCGCCGGTCTGGCTGCCCGACCTCGTCGTGGTCGGGGCGCTCTGCCTGGCCCAGCCGCTGCTGGTCGACCCCGATCTGGTCCTGGTGCAGCTGAGCTGGGTCTCCCCGATCGCGTCGCTGACCGTGGCGGTGGTGCAGTGGCACCTGCGGCCGGTCCCGGCCGTGCTCGCGACCCTCGGCCTGACCGCCTGCTACGTCGCCGGGGCCGCGGCCACGGCGTCGGCGACGCCCCTGGCCGTGTTCGGCGCGGCCGGTGGTGCGTTCATGCTCGTCGAGGCGGCGCTGTCGCGGCTGCTCTGGGAGCTGGTCCGGCGCGGTGGCCGGCTCGCCGACGCCGTGATGGCCGAGGGGTTCGTCCAGGAGCAGGCCGCCGCGACCGAGGCCGCCCGCCGCGCCGAGCAACGCCGGCACTGGGCGACCGTGCACGACACCGCGGCCAGCACGCTGCTGATGGTCGGCTTCGGCGAGGTGTCGGGTCGCGAACCGTGGTTCCCCACCCAGTTGGCCCGCGACGTCGCCGCGCTGGACCGCGAGCGCGAGCCCGCCGGTGGCCTCGGCGAGGCGCTGGCGCGCACGCTCGCGCGGTCGCCGTTGCAGGTCCGGGTGCGGATCGACGGCCCGCCGACGCCCGTCCCGCTGCCCGACGTCGTGGTCCGGGCCGTCGACGGGGCGGTCGGCGAGGCGCTGGAGAACGTCCGCCGCCACGCCGGGACGGGAACGGCCCGGCTGCGCGCGCGGCAGAGCGATGAGGGCCTGCGGGTCGAGGTCGCCGACGACGGCCCCGGGTTCGACCCGGACGCGGTCCCGCCGGGCCGTACCGGGCTGGCGCTGTCGATCCGCTGGCGGATGACGGAGGTGGGCGGGTCGGCCCGGGTGCGGTCGGCCCCGGGGCAGGGCACCGAGGTCGTCCTGGAGTGGCCCCCCTCGCCGGAGGGGACAGCGGATGACTGAGCCGGTGACCGCGGCCGGCGGGACCGGCTCACCGCTGCGGGTGCAGCTCCTGCGCGGCCTGCGGGTCGCGCAGTCGTCGATCGTGATCACGGTGCTGCTGGTGTTCTTCGGCGTCAACCTGCTGGGTTCGGTGGGCGGACTCCCGGTGCCGGGGGTGCAGGCGGCGTTGTTCGGCGCGATGGTGGCGGTCACCGTCGTCGACGCCGCCCTGGTCCGCGCGAACCGCTTCTGGGGGCGCGCCCGCTGGCCGGCCGCCGCCGCGGTGCTGGCCGTGTCGGTGACCTCGACCCTGCTGCTGCCGGCGGGCGAGCTGGTCCGCCCGGCCCACTGGGCACTCGGTGCCACCGGCTTCCTCGGGGTCCTGCTGTTCTTCGACGACCGGCTCTCGCGGCTGCTCGCCTTCCTCGGTGTGCACGTCGCGACGATGCTCGCGGCGCTCGTGGCCGACGGGCGGACCGACCGGGAGACGCTGGTGGGGTTCGGCATCGTCGTCGTCTCCACCGAGGGGCTGCACCTGGCCGTGGCGATGGCCGGGTCGGCGTTGCGGGCGGTCGCCGGTTCCGCCACGGCCGCGGCGAACGACCGCGCCGAGGCGCGGACCCGGGAGGTGGTCGCCGACCGGGTACACACCGACCGCGAGCAGCGCTACGCGGTGCTGCGCGCCGGGGTGCTCCCGCTGCTGCGGGGGATGGGCGACGGCTCGCTGTCGCCGGCGGACCCGCAGGTGCGGCGGCGCGCGGCGCTGGAGGCGGCGCGGCTGCGCCGGATGTTCGCGGTGCACGACGACGGGGCCGGGGAGCTGGCGGGAGAGCTGGAGGCACTGGTCGAGATGGCCGAACGCCGTGGCCTCACGGTGCGGTTCGCCGCCGGTGCGCTGCCGGTCGACCCGCCCGCGCCGGTCCGGCGGGCGATGCTGGTCCGTGCCGGTGGGATACTTCTCGCCGCAACCGGACGTGCTCGCGTCACGCTCCAGCCCTCCGAGGGGTCGGTGGTCCTCGGCGTCGTCGTCGACGGGATCCACGACGACGCGGCCGAGCCGTGCGAGGGCGTCGCCACGACGGTCGTCGTGGCCGAGGGCAGGACCTGGATGGAGGCCCGGTGGTCCCCGGACCCACTCCCACCGCGGTGATCGTCGACGATCACCCGGCGATCGTGGAGGGCGTGCGCGGCTGGTGCGCCGCCGCCGACCCGCCGATCCACGTCGTCGACGCCGGGGACAGCCCGTCGGTGGCGCTGACCGGTGCCGGGGCGGACGCCGACGTCGTCGTGTTCGACCTGTTCCTCGGGCCCACGCCGGAGCTCGCGGCGCTGCGCGCGCTGCTCGAGCGGGGCAGGCGCGTCGTCGTCTACTCCCAGGACGAGACGCCGGAGTCGGTAGTGCGCTGCGTCGAGATGGGCGTGCTGACCTACCTGGCCAAGTCCGAGGGGGCCGAGCACCTCGTCGCCGCCGTGCACGCGGCCGTCCGCGGCGAGCGCTACACCGGACCGATGCTCGGCGGGGTGCTGGCCGGGGACCGCAGGCCGGACCGTCCCGCGCTCAGCGCCCGCGAGCGCGAGGTGCTGCTGGCCTGGTTCGAGTCGGAGTCCAAGAACCTCGTCGCCCACCGCCTGCACCTGTCGGTGAAGACCGTCGACACCTACATCACCCGGGTCCGGGCGAAGTACGCCGACGCCGGACGCCCGGCCTCGTCGAAGGCCGCGCTGGTGGCCCGCGCGCTGCAGGACGGGCTGGTCGGGCTCGGCGAGCTCTGACCCGGCCGTGTCGGGGCGGGCGTGACGCGGTGACCGGGAGATCGCTGCCACACCCCGCGTGAGAAGGTGACGGTCGTGCGCACACGGACGGGGAAGTTCATCGCGGCCACGGCGATCGTCGGAGCGCTGGTCGCCGGATGTGGCAGTGGCCCGAGCCGGGTGGACGCCGCAGCGGTCGTCGGCGACGACACCATCACCCTGGCCGAGGTCCAGCCCCGGATCACCGCGGCGCTGGGCCGGCCGGAGCTGATCGACAGCCTCAAGACCCGCGGCTTCAGCGAGGCCGACGTCGGCCGCGCCGTGGTCAGCCAGATGGTCCTGCACGACCTGCTGGACCGGGCCGCCGCCGAGAAGAAGATCGTCGTGCGCGACGACGAGGTGGACCGGGCCGTGGCCGCCGCCGGCGGCGAGGAGGTCGTCGCCCAGTCGGCGATCGAGCCCGGCGGCGCCCGCGAGTACGTCCGCGACCAGATCATCGCCACCCGCCTCGCCGAGCGTCAGGTGGACCGGCTCGCCGTCACCGCCGACGTCGCGATCGCGCAGACGCGCGAGGAGGCCCAGCGGATCGCGCGGGCCCTGGCCGCCGGAGGTGCCACGGCCGAGCAGGCCCTCGCCGGGGCGAGCACCGCCCAGCGCGGCCTGCAGATCCGGCCCTCGACCACCCCGCAGGCCGCGGCGACCCCGCTGATCGGGATCCCGGCCGGGGACACGGCGATGTTCCAGCTCTCCCCGGAGCAGGGCTGGGTCGTGGTCCGGGTGACCCAGCGGAACACCGACGCCGCGCCCGCCGGCCCGGCCGCCGCCGGCCGGATCGACCAGCAGACCCTGGCCGAGGCCGGTATCCGGCTGCTCGCGCCGACGGCCGAGAGCGCCGGGGTCACCGTGAACCCGCGCTACGGCGTCTGGGACCCGGTGATGCTCACGGTCGCACCGGACGCCGCGCAGGTCGGCGAGGTCTACCCGGCCGCGTCGGCGCGCTGAGCGTGCCCGCCACCGTCGTGGGGTGCCCGCGGCACGCCGCGGTGCTGCCGGCCGCGGCGCTGCCCGCACTGCTCGGCGCGCAACGGGTCCTGGCCGGGCCGGACGTCCCGGCCGAGCTCGCCCGCGCGGCCGGCGCGGAGCCGTGGGACGGCACCGACCCCGCCACCCTGTCCGACACCGACGTCCTGCTGACCACGGCGCCCGCGGCGGGGGACGGCGCGATCCCGGCCCCGGCCGGGACGGCCCTGCTGGACGCGGTCGCGGTGATGGACCGGCTGCGCTCGCCCGGCGGCTGCCCGTGGGACGCCGAGCAGACCCACACGTCGCTGCTGCGCTACCTCGTCGAGGAGTGCTACGAGCTCTACCAGGCGATCGAGGACGGCGACCGCACCGAGATGCGCGAGGAGCTCGGCGACGTCCTGCTCCAGGTGCTGTTCCACGCCCGGGTCGCCGCGGAGTCGCCGGAGAGCCCGTTCGACGTCGACGACGTCGCGACCGGCCTGGTGGACAAGCTCGTCGGCCGGCACCCGCACGTCTTCACGGACTCGGCCGAACGTGTCGAGACGGCGGACGCGCAGGACCTGCGCTGGGACGAGCTCAAGCGCGCCGAGAAGAAGCGCGAGTCCAGTGTGGACGGCGTCGCGACCGGGCAGCCGGCCGTCGCACTGGCCGCCAAGCTCGCGTCCCGTACCGCCCGCGCCGGTCTGCCCGCCGAGCTGCTGCCCTCCGGCGACGGCGCCGGTACCGAGCTGTTCCGGCTGGCCGCCCACGCCCAGATCGGCGGCGGTGACCCGGAGGCCGAGCTGCGCACCGTGGCCCGCCGTTTCGACGCCGACGTGCGTGCGGCCGAGCGCGCGGCGACCGCCGACGGGCGCGATCCGCACGCCCTCGACGCGGACGACTGGCGGAGGTACTGGCCGACCGGCCGGTGATCCACCCCTCACACGATCGGTGGATTACCCGCCAGTACGATCTTCCGCGTGCGGAACCAGACACTCCTGTTGTGCGTCAGCAGGATCGTGCTGTTGATGATCGTCGCGGCGATGGCCACCGGAGGTCCCCCTCGGCGGTACTCACCGCCGCCGACCAGCGGCCTGGGCATCTCCGGTGAGGCGAGCCGCGACACCCCGCTGCCGCGCACCGCGCCGCTGCCGGCGGGCACCGACGTCGTGGCGTGGGCGCGGGCGAACGCGGGCCGCGCCGACATCCCCGAGCGCACGCTGCGGGCCTACGCGAACGCCGAGATCGCCCAGCGGCGCAGCAACCCGGGCTGCGGCCTGAGCTGGGTGACCCTCGCCGGGATCGGCAGCGTCGAGTCGAACCACGCCACCTACCGCGGCGCCGACCTCGACGACGCCGGCCGCGTCGACCCGCCGATCATCGGGATCGCCCTGGACGGCTCCGGGGGCACCGCCGCGATCGGGGACAGCGACGGCGGCCGCCTCGACGGCGACTCCGGCGGCGACCGCGCCGTCGGGCCGATGCAGTTCCTGCCCTCGACGTGGGTGACCTACGGCGCCGACGGCAACGGCGACGGCGTCCGCGACCCGCAGCAGATCGACGACGCCGTCCTCGGCGCCGCGAAGTACCTCTGCTCCGGCGGCCGGGACACCACGAGCGGGTCCGGCTGGTGGAGCGGCGTGCTCGCCTACAACGCCTCCGAGGACTACGCCCGCGAGGTCTGGACCGCCGCCGACAGCTACGCGACCGGCGGGCGCCCCGTCGAGAGCTGACGCCCCACGGGTGTGGCGGCGGGTGCGGCTACGCGCCGTCGCGCAGGGAGCGGACCATGCTCTGCAGGCTCCGGAACGCGCCTGCCCGCTCGGTCTCGGTCATGCCGGCCAGCATCCTGGCCTCGACGGACCGGACCGCCGTGCTCGCCTTCTCCAGGCTCCGCCGGCCGCGAGGTGTGAGTCGCGTCGGAAGCGCCTTTCCGACGGGTGCCTCGGCGGGCCTGGTCACATGGCCCTCTCGTTCCAGGGTCTGCAGCAGCACGTTCATCGACTGCCGTGTCACGAACGCGCCCCGCGCGAGCTGGGAGTTCGACAGACCCGGTCGCTGGGCCAGCAGCTCGAGGCAGGAGTAGTGCGTCACGCTCATCCCGAGCGGTCGCAGCACCTCCTCCATCGCTGCCCGGAGAACACTCGACGCCTCCTTCAGCAGGTATCCCAGCGACGTCTCCAGGTCGACCCCGTCTTGACTCATGTCATTATTCTGACATAGATTGCGTCGTGTAAGAAAACTGACACAACGACAAGGGGCACTCCATGGCCGTCACCGGTCCCGACTTCCTCTCCCTCCAGGCGCGCGACCTCGACGCCTCGCAGGCGTTCTACGAGCGCTACCTCGGCCTCGTCCGTTCACCGGCCGGACCTCCGCACGCTGTCGTCTTCGAGACGAAGCCGATCGCGTTCGCACTCCGCGACGTCGTCCCCGGCACAGATCTCGACTCCGTCGACCGACCCGGCATCGGTGCCGCGATCTGGCTCCACGCCACCGACGTGCAGGCCATCCACGACGCCCTCGACGCCGACGGCCACACCATCGTCTCCGCCCCGATCGACGGCCCGTTCGGCCGGACGTTCACGTTCGCCGACCCCGACGGCTACCACGTCACCCTCCACGACCGGGCCTGATCGGCCGGACGCCCGCGGGGAACGCCGCGCGTCAGGTGAACAGGCCCTGGCCCCAGTAGCTGCCGGGGGCGGAGAGTCCGGGCGGGCAGGCGAACACGGCGGAGCCGTTGTGCTCGATGTACTCCGTCAGCGTGTCCTTGCGCGCGAGCGCCCGCTGCATCGGCACGAACTGCTTGCCCGGGTCCCGCACGAACGCGACGAAGAACAGCCCGGCGTCGAGGTGCCCGGCGCCGTCGGAGCCGTCGACGAAGTTGTAGCCGCGGCGCAGGATCTGCACCCCGCGCAGCGCCTGCGCCGAGGCGAGCCGGACGTGCGAGTCCTCCGGGATCACCGGCTCGCCGTCGCTTCCCTGCGCCGAGAAGTCGGCGGTGTCGAACTCGGCCTTCGCCCCCAGCGGCGCACCCTCGCCCTTCGTCCGGCCGATCACCTTCTCCTGCTCGTCGAGCGAGGTCCGGTCCCAGATCTCGATGTGCATCCGGATCCGGCGCGCCACCAGGTAGGTGCCGCCGGCCATCCAGTCCGAGCCGTCGGCTCCCTGTGCCCACACGTGCTCGTCGAGCAGCGCGGGCTCCTCGGCCTTGAGGTTGTTCGTGCCGTCCTTGAACCCGAACAGGTTGCGCGCGGTCGCCTGCTCGGTCGACGTCGACGACGTCCGTCCGAACCCCAGCTGCGACCAGCGCACCTCGGTGGTGCCGAAGCCCATCCGGACCAGGTTGCGGATCGCGTGCACCCCGACCTGGGGGTCGTCGGCGCAGGCCTGGATGCAGATGTCGCCGCCGGAGCGGGCCGGTTCGAGCTGGTCGGCGGTGAACCGGGGCAGGTCGATCAGCGCCGGTGGCCGCTTGTCGGTCAGCCCCAGCTTGGTCAGCAGCGACGCGCCGATCCCGAACGTCAGGGTCAGCGACGACGGGGCCAGCCCGAGCGCCTCGCCGGTGTCGGTCGGCGGGGACTGGGGGTTGAGCCCGACCGCGCCGTTCACGGTCACCTCGCCGCCGGACGTCATCCGCTCGGCGGCGTCGGTCCAGCGCTTGAAGAGGTCCTGCACCGCGGCCTTGTCGGTGGTGGACAGGTCGAGCGCGACGAAGTGCAGGCGGTCCTGGGCCGGGGTGACGATCCCGGCCTGGTGGGTGTCGCGGAACGGGACGACGCCGGTGGCCGGCCCGGCCGAGGCCTCGGCGACGCCGTAACCGGCCGCCGCGCCCGCGCCGGCCAGCGCCACACCGGCGCCGGCCAGGCCGAACAGGCGGCGCCGGGAGACGCCGGATGTGGTGGTGGGAGTCGCGTCCCCCTGGGCCGGCGCCGCGGACGGCGACGGCTCGGAGGTGTCCGGGGGGTTCTCGCTCACGCCGTGACGGCTCCGGCGACCTGGCTGACCGGCTCGGCCAGCGCGTCCACGGCGGCGGTCATCTTCTTCTTGTCGTCCTCGTTCAGCGACGTGTAGAGGACGAAGCCGTCACCCTGGCGATAGTTCTCCAGCAGCTTCTCGACGTCGGCGAAGCGGGCGTCGAGCGTCGCGCCCAGCGCCTTGTTCCTCTCGTCGATCACCGGGCGCAGCGCCGAGATGGCCGCCTGCGAGCCCTCCACGTTGGCCTTGAAGTCGTAGAGGTCGGTGTGGGAGTAGCGGTCCTCCTCGCCGGTGATCTTGCCGGTGGCGACCTCGTCGAGGAGCTCCTTGGCGCCGTTGGCCAGCTGCACCGGGGTGAGCTCGACGGTCTTGGTGCGGTTGGCCAGGTCGGCGATGTCGGCCTGCAACCGGTCCGCGATCGCCGGGGAGTCGGGCTGCAGCCCGGTCACCCACAGGTCCTTCTCCAGGCGGTGGTAGCCGGTGAAGCCGACGCCCGGGTCGCGCTCGTCGTCCTCGCGGCCGTCGATCTTCGGGTCGATGTCGCCGAAGGACTCGGCGACCGGCTCGATGCGCTCCCAGTAGGTGCGCGAGACCGGGAACAGTGCCTTGGCCTGCTCCACGTTCTTCGCCTTGACGGCGTCCACGAACTCCTGGGTCTTCGGCACCAGGGCGCCGACCTGGGAGTCGACGTAACGCTTGTACCCGGCGGTGGCCTCGGCGAGCTTCGTGTTCTGGTCGACCTGGCGCGCGGCACTGCCGGTGACGGTGAACGGGGCGCGGACGCCGTCGCCGACCATGCCGGGCTTGCAGGCGGTCGTGTAGGTGCCGCCGTCGGGGACCTCGACGATCAGGTTGCGCGACAGGCCCGCGCCGATGTTCTCGACCTCGCCCATGATCCGGTCGCCCTCGCCGTAGAGGTAGAACTCGGTGACCTTGCTGCCGGCGTTGGTGATGTCGAACGAGATCTTCCCGGCGGGCGCGGTGGTCGAGGAGACCTCGCAGGCGGTGTCGGTGGCGTTGACCGTGATCGGCCCGCCGCCGCCCGCGTTGTCGGCCGGAGCGGTGGAGGTGCAGCCGGCCAGCACGGCGGCGGCTGCACCGGCCGTCAGGACGGCGGCGGGGATACGGCGGGACATGGTTCTCCTCGGGGACGGTGCGGTCATGCCGCGGTCGGGGCGTTGCGCGAGGTGGCCGGCCGCCGGGCCGGGCGCAGGAACAGGGTGAGGACGACCGCGACGTAGAGGACCCAGACGACGGCCTCGAGCACGGTGGTCTGCGGGGAGAAGTTGAAGACGCCCTTGAGCAGCGTCCCGTACCAGGAGTCCGGCGGGACCGCGGCGCTGACGTCGAAGGCCAGGGTGGTCAGGCCGGGCAGGATCCCGGCCTCCTGCAGGTCGTGCACGCCGTAGGCGAGGATGCCCGCGGCGACGAAGACCAGCAGGAACCCGGTGACGGTGAAGAACTTCCCCAGGTTGATCCTCAGGGCGCCGCGGTAGATCAGGTAGGCGAGCGCGATCGCGATCGCGATGCCGATCAGGAAGCCGATCAGCGGACCCGTCGTCTCGCCCGCGGCCTGCGCGGCGGCGAAGAAGAAGACGGCGGTCTCCAGGCCCTCCCGGCCGACGGCCAGTGCCGCGACGACGACGACGGCCAGCGGGCCCATCGAGATCGCCGAGTCGAGCTTGCCCTCGATCTCCTTCGACAGCGTCCGCCCGTGCGAGCGCATCCAGAAGATCATCCATGTGACGAAGCCGACGGCGACGATGGACAGCGTCCCGCCGAGCGTCTCCTGCGCCTCGAACGTCAGCGCCTGCTGGGCCAGGGTCAGCCCGAGCGTGACGCCGATGCTGACGAGCACCGCGATGCCGACGCCGATCCAGACCCGGGGGAGCTCCGAGCGACGGTCGGTCTTGACCAGGAAGGCCACCAGGATCGCCACGACGAGCGACGCCTCGAGCCCTTCGCGCAGCCCGATGAGTGCGTTCCCGAGCACCGTTGCCTCCTCCACCACGAACACGGATGTGCGGGTGGCGCAGCCGTGTCCTGCGGTGAGGGTGCGCTTCCCGCTCGGGAGGCTAGCCTCGCCACGGCCGATTCCGGAAGGGTCACCGACCGGAGTGATACCGCTCTGGGTCCTGCGTCACGATCCCGGCGTTTCCGCAGGTCAGGTTCGTGCCTGTTTGTCCGGATTCGGAGGAGAGCTACTCGGAGAACAGCGCGATCCGGGCCCGGACCTCGCCGAGCGCCTCCTGGTACTCCGGACGCGGGTCCATCGCCGCCGCCATCTTCAGCTGGGTCACCGCCGCCGACAGCCTTCCCTGGCGCTGCAACGTCTTCCCGAGCGCGAAGCGGGCGTAGTGGTCCGAGGGGTCGAGATCGAGGACCTTCTCGAAAGAGGACTCGGCCCGTCGCAGCTGGGCGGAGTCGAAGTAGGCGCGCCCGGCGAGCAGGTGCACCGACGCGTCGTTGGGCTGGTTCTCCACGACCGCGCCGAGGGCCGACAGGGCGTCCAGCGGACGGCGGTCGGCGAGCAGCATCTCGGCCCGCCGGAAGGAGGCCACCAGTTCCTCGGCTGCTGGTCTGCTGCTCATGGTCACCCCCACGTTAGGTGTGATCCACGCGAATCGCGAGGCTTGACATCTCCGCGCTCGCGCGCCTTCTGCGCCGGATCGGTACAGCCTGCGGTTAGGCTGGCGCACCGGACCCGGACACACGCGTGGAACAGGAGTGACGGTGGCGGTCATCGAGCAGGTCGGGGCGCGCGAGATCCTCGATTCACGAGGAAATCCGACGGTCGAGGTGGAGGTCGCGCTCGACGACGGGACGCTCGCCAGGGCGGCGGTCCCCTCCGGCGCGTCCACCGGTGAGCACGAGGCCGTGGAGCTCCGCGACGGCGACGCGGACCGCTACGGCGGCAAGGGTGTGGAGAAGGCCGTCGCGGCGGTCCTGGACGAGATCGGGCCGGAGCTGACCGGCATGGAGGCCGTCGACCAGCGCCTGGTCGACCAGCGCCTCGTCGACCTCGACGGCACCGGCGACAAGTCCCGCTTCGGCGCGAACGCGCTGCTCGGGGTGTCGCTGGCGGTGGCGAAGGCCGGCGCGGAGTCGTCCGGGCTGGAGCTGTTCCGCTACATCGGCGGCTCCAACGCGCACGTCCTGCCCGTCCCGATGATGAACATCCTCAACGGTGGCGCGCACGCGGACACGTCCGTCGACGTGCAGGAGTTCATGATCGCCCCGATCGGCGCCGAGTCGTTCCGGGAGGCGCTGCGCTGGGGCGCGGAGGTCTACCACGCGCTCAAGGCCGAGCTGAAGAGCAAGGGCCTCGCGACGGGTCTGGGTGACGAGGGCGGCTTCGCCCCGGACGTCGCCGGCGGCACGAAGGGCGCGCTGGACCTGATCGCCGGTGCGATCGACAAGACCGGCTTCACCCTCGGCACCGACATCGTGCTGGCGCTCGACGTCGCCGCGACCGAGTTCCACTCGGGCGGCAAGTACGCCTACGAGGGCAAGAAGCTCACCTCGGAGAAGCTCTCCGAGGTGTGGGCCGAGCTGGTCGGCGCCTACCCGCTGGTGTCCATCGAGGACCCGCTGGACGAGGACGACTGGGACGGCTGGGTCGCGCTGACCGAGGCGATCGGGGACAAGGTCCAGATCGTCGGCGACGACCTGTTCGTCACCAACCCGGAGCGTCTCGAGGACGGCATCGCCCGCGGCGCCGCGAACGCGCTGCTGGTCAAGGTCAACCAGATCGGCACGCTGTCGGAGACCCTGGACGCGGTGACCCTGGCCCACTCCAGCGGCTACCGCTGCATGATGAGCCACCGCTCCGGCGAGACCGAGGACACCACGATCGCCGACCTCGCCGTCGCGACCGGCTGCGGCCAGATCAAGACCGGCGCCCCGGCCCGGTCCGAGCGGGTGGCCAAGTACAACCAGCTGCTCCGGATCGAGGAGCTGCTCGGCGACGCCGCCCGCTACAACGGCGAGCTGGCGTTCCCGCGGTACTCGGTGCCCGAGGGGAAGTAGGCACATGGGGGATCAGCGGACGGCGGTGCGGGACGGTCGAGGCCGTCCCGCCGCCGGTGGCACGCGTCCGCGTGCGGCCCGTCCGCAGCATCCCTCCGGTGGCAGGCCGCGGCTGACGCGCGCCCGCTCCCGTGCCGGTGAGGTGGTCGCGCGGACCACGGGCCTGCTGGGACTGTCGTCGACCAAGCGGGCGGCGATCCTGGCCATCGTGGTCTGCGCGCTCGCACTGACCGTCGCCGTCCCGCTGCACAACTACGTGTCCCAGCGCCAGGAGCTGGCCCGGGTCACCGCCCGGCAGGAAGCGCTGCAGGCCGAGGTGGCCGCCCTGGCTGCGCAGCGGGACACGCTCTCGGACCCGGCCGAGGTCGCGGCGCAGGCCCGGACCCGTCTGGGCTACGTCGCACCGGGGGAGACGCCGTACATCGTGCAGCTCCCGACCCCGCCGGCCCCGGTCCCGGAGAGCGGGCAGGCGGAGCCCGGCGTGCCGTGGTTCCGGACACTGTGGACCGACGTCTCGGGAGGGGCGAACCGATGAGCACGAACCCCGACGCGCCCGCTGCTCCCGGCGTCTCCGCCGCCGACCGGGATGCGATGGCGGCCCAGCTCGGACGCGTCCCGCGCGGCGCCCGCGAGGTCGCGCACCGCTGCCCGTGCGGGCTGCCCAGCGTCGTGCAGACGGCGCCGCGGCTGCCGGACGGGACGCCGTTCCCGACGCTGTACTACCTGACCTGCTCGCGCCTGTCCTCGAAGCTCGGCACCGTGGAGTCACAGGGGCGGATGGCCGAGATGACCGAGCGGCTCGCCGAGGACCCGGAGCTCGCCGCCCGCTACACCGCCGCGCACGAGTCCTACCTGGCCGAGCGGAACGCGATCGAGTCGCTGGGCACCGAGGTCAGCGCCGGCGGCATGCCGGACCGGGTGAAGTGCCTGCACGTGCACGTCGCGCACTCGCTCGCGGCCGGGCCGGGCGTGAACCCGTTCGGCGACGAGGCCCTCGACGAGGTCGGCCAGTGGTGGGGCCCCGGCCCATGCGCGACCCCCTGACGACCCGTGCGTGGATATCGTCGCCCTGGCAGCGATAACCGCTCACAGGGTCTCAGGCGTGCGGCGTCGCCCGCTCCAGGACGACGGCGGCGTGCGAGCCGGGGCGGGTGCCCGCGGTGCGGAACGGACCGCCGTCGCCCAGGCGTGCGTCCAGGAACGTCGACGTGACCGTGTCCGGGGCGTGCCGGATCAGCAACGATCCCTGCAGGCACAACGCCGCCAGCTCGGCCAGCCTCCGCGCGCGTCGTTCCTCCGGTGCCGCCAGCTCCGAGCGCAGTGCGGCCACCGTCCGGTCGAAGCGCGGATCCACCCCGACCGCGGCGTCCACCTCGGCCAGGACCGCGTCGACGGCGCCGGGCTCGCGGGCGACGGCGCGCAGCGAGTCCAGGGCGGTGACGTTGCCCGAGCCCTCCCAGATCGAGTTCAGCGGCGCCTCCCGGTAGAGCCGGGGCAACGGTCCGTCCTCGACGTAGCCGTTGCCACCCAGGCACTCCAGTGCCTCCGCGACCAGCGCCGGGGTGCGTTTGCAGACCAGGTACTTCGCGACCGGTAGACCCAGCCGCAGCAGCGCCGTCTCGCCGCGGTCGACGGCGGCGGCCAGGCGCAGCGCGAGCATCGTCGCCGCCTCGGACTCGGCCGCGACATCGGCGAGCACGGACTGCATGAGCGGCTGATCGGCGAGCCGGCGCCCGAACGCGGATCGGTGCGCGACGTGGTGCGCGGCCTCGGTGACGGCGGCGCGAGTGGTCGCGGCGGAGCCGAGCACGCAGTCCAAACGCGTCATCGAGACCATCTCGATGATCGTCGCGACGCCGCGTCCCTCGTCGCCGACCCGCCACCCGATCGCGCCGTCGTACTCCAGCTCCGAGGACGCGTTCGACCGGTTCCCGAGCTTGTCCTTCAGACGCTGCAGACGGATCGCGTTGCGTGTGCCGTCCGGCAGCACCCGCGGCAGGACCAGGCAGGTCAGCCCGCCCGGCGCCTGGGCCAGGGTGAGGAACAGGTCGTTCATCGGGGCGGAGGTGAACCACTTGTGCCCGGTCAGCCGGTAGCTGCCGTCGGGCTGCGGGGACGCGACGGTGGTCCCACTGCGGACGTCGGATCCGCCCTGCTTCTCGGTCATCGACATCCCCGCGAGCAGGCCGGCCTTGCTCGCCGGGTCGCCCAGACCCGGTGCGTAGAGCTGCGCCGTCAACCCGGGCTCGTACGCGGCCGCGAGATCGGGGGCGTGCCGCAGCGCCGGCACCGACGCGTACGTCATCGAGATCGGGCACAGATGTCCCTGCTCGACCTGCGAGGTCAGGTAGAAGCCGGCCGCCCGTGCGAGGTGCGCGCCGCTACCGGGTGCGGCCCGCCAGGGTGCGGCGGCCAGCCCGTACTCGACCGAGGTGCGCATCAGCTCGTGCCATGACGGGTGGAACTCGACCTCGTCGATCCGGTGCCCGTAGCGGTCGTGCGTGCGCAGGACGGGCTCATGGAGGTTGGCCAGGCGTGCGTGCTCGCGCCACCGTTCGGTCCCGACGACGGCCGCCAGGGCGTGCAGCGCGTCCGCGTCGCCGCCCTCGCGCGCCACGGCCTCGAGCAGCGCGGGGTCGGCGGAGAGCAGGTCGCCGTCGGCGCGCGGCGGGACCTGGTTGAGCACCGCGTGCGTGCCGAGGTCCGTGCCGGGTGGGGGACCGGCCGGGGTGGTGAGGGAATCCGGCTGCGGGCGCACCGACTGCTCCGTCATGTACCGAACAGTAACTTGCGCCGGCGCTCCTTCCCGGGGGTCGAGTCCGGGAAATTCGCTCACGAGACGTGTCAGTTCGTGAGCGATTTCCCGAAACACACCTGCCCGGAGCCCCGCCTGGGCGGCCGGCCCCACCACCGGTCCGCGTACCGTGATCACGGCAACCGTTCCCCGAACCGCCGAGGAGAGTGCGATGTCCCGGGTGGCCGCCATCGACTGCGGGACGAACTCGATCCGCCTGCTCGTCGCCGACGTCACGACCTCGTTCGACGGCGCGGTCGACCTGCGCGACCTGCACCGCGAGATGCGCATCGTGCGGCTCGGCAAGGGCGTCGACAAGTCGGGCCGTCTCGACCCGGAGGCGCTCGAGCGCACCCGCGTCGCGCTCGTCGACTACGCCGTCGCCGCACGCCGCAAGGGCGCCGAGCGGATCCGGATGGTCGCGACCTCGGCGACCCGCGACGCGTCGAACCGCGAGGACTTCTTCGGCATGGTCCGCGACACCCTCGGCGTCGAGGCGGAGATCATCTCCGGGGACGAGGAGGCGCGGCTGTCGTTCGTCGGCGCGGTCGGCGACCTGGACCCCGACGACGGGCCGTTCGTGGTCACCGACGTCGGCGGCGGCTCCACCGAGGTCGTGATCGGCACCCTCGAGAACGGCACCGCGACGGTCACCGCCGCCCGCTCCGTCGACGTCGGCAGCGTTCGGCTGACCGAGCGTTGCCTGCCCGACGACCCGCCCACCGAGGCCCAGATCGCGCAGGCCCGCGAGGTCGCCTCCGGGATCCTCGACGAGGCGTTCGCCGCGGTCCCGATCGAGACGGCGCGCACCTGGGTCGGCGTCGCCGGCACGCTCACCACGCTGTCCGCGATCGGGCAGGAGCTCCCGGAGTACGACCCGGAGTCGGTGCACCTCTCGCGCCTGTCGCGCGACGACCTGCACCGGGTCGCCCAGATGCTGATCACCTCGTCGCGTCCGGAGCGGGAGAGGCACGGGTCGCTGCACCCGGGGCGGGTCGACGTGATCGGCGCCGGTTCGCTGGTGGTCGAGGCACTGGCCGACGAGCTGCACGCCCGGGCCGGGATCGAGCAGGTCGTCGTCTCCGAGCACGACATCCTCGACGGCATCGCCCGCTCGATCGCCTGAGCCGGTCGACCGAGCCGTGCCCCGACCCTCTCCCGCCGACCCCGCCGCGGCGGCGGCACCGGACACCGTCGCCGAGCTCGACGCGCGGGTCTCGGAGTGCCGCGCCTGCCCGCGGCTGGTCGAGTGGCGGGAACGGGTAGCGGTCGAGAAGCGCGCCGCGTTCCGCGACGAGACCTACTGGGGACGGCCCGTCCCCGGCTTCGGCCCGCCGGATGCGCGGATGCTGATCGTCGGCCTGGCCCCGGCCGCGCACGGCGCGAACCGCACCGGGCGGATGTTCACCGGCGACCGCAGCGGCGACGTCCTCTACGCCGCGATGCACGCCGTCGGCCTGGCCACCCAGCCCACCGCCACACACATCGACGACGGCCTGGCCCTGCGCGGGGTGCGGATCACCGCGCCGGTGCACTGCGCGCCGCCGGCGAACAAGCCGACGACCGACGAGCGCGACCGTTGCCGCACGTGGCTCGAACGCGAGCTCGATCTGCTGTCACCGACCGTCCGCGCGGTGATGGTGCTGGGCGGTTTCGGCTGGCAGGCGGTGTTGCCGGTGCTCGCCGGGGCGGGGTGGACGATCCCGCGCCCGCAGCCGAAGTTCGGCCACGGTGCCCACGTCGAGCTCGCTCCCGCCCGCGACGACCGCGAGCCGCTGCAGCTGCTCGGCTGCTACCACGTCAGCCAGCAGAACACGTTCACCGGACGCCTCACCCCGGCGATGCTGGAGACGGTCCTCGCCGAGACGGCCCGAGCGGCGGGTCTGTAGCGCCCAGGTCCGTGGCGCCCAGGTCTGTAGCGCGCGGGCGCGCAGGTCTGTAGCGCGCTTTGCTCTGCACACCCCGAGGCCACCACCGGTCAGAGGGCGGCGGCGCGGCCGTCGAGGTAGCGACGTTCGGGTGCACTCGACGTGCGGCGGGCGGCCTCGCGGTACTGCTCGCGGGCGGCGTCGTGGTCACCGGCCCGCTCCAGGAGATGCGCCCGCACCGCGGCCAGACGGTGCCCGGCCGTCATGCGCTCGTCGTCGTCCAGGGACGACAGCAGCTCCAGCCCGGCCTGCGGTCCGCGCAGCTCACCGAGGGCGACGGCGTGGTTGAGCGTGACGACCGGGCTGGGCGCGACCCGTCCCAGCAGCTCGTAGAGCCCGACGATCTGACGCCAGTCGGTGTCGGCGGCGGTCGCGGCCTCGTCGTGCACCGCGGCGATCGCGGCCTGCAGCCGGTAGGGCCCGGGCACCCCGGCCGCCAGCGCCCGTTCGACCAGGGCGACCCCCTCCGCGATCGCCGCGGCGTCCCAGGCCGACCGGTCCTGCTCGGCCAGCGGGACCAGGTCGCCGTCCGGCCCGGTGCGGGCGTCGCGGCGGGCGTCGGTGAGCAGCATGAGCGCGAGCAGCGCGGTCGTCTCGCCGTCGCCGGGGAGGAGCGCGTGCAGGAGGCGGGCCAGCCGGATCGCCTCGACGGTCAGCTCCGCGCGGGCCAGCGCGGCACCCGAGGACGCCGTGTACCCCTCGTTGAAGATCAGGTAGAGCACCTGGCGGACGACGGCGAGGCGTGCGTCGCGCTCGTCGTCCGGGGGAGGGGTGAACGTCGCCCCGGCCTGGCGGATCGTCTTCTTCGCCCGGCTGATCCGCTGCGCCATCGTGGCCTCGGGGACCAGGAACGCGGCCGCGACCTCGGCCGTTGTGAGCCCGCCGACCGCGCGCAGGGTGAGCGCCAGCTGCGACGGCGCCGACAGCGACGGGTGGGCGCACAGGGCGAGCAGGGTCAGCGTGTCGTCGGCCGCGGCCGGCTCGTCGTCGGGTGACGGCGCGAGCTGCGGGTCCATCACGGCGAGTCGCTCCTCGCGGGCACGGCTCGCGCTCTCGCTGCGCACGGCGTCGATCAGCCGCCGGGACCCGACGGCCACCAGCCAGCCGTGCGGGTTGTCCGGGACGCCCTCGACCGGCCACTGGGTCGTGGCGGCCAGGAGCGCCTCCTGCACGGCGTCCTCGCAGGCGTCGAACTGACGGTGGCGTCGGACGAGCGCGCCGAGGACCTGCGGCGCGAGCGTGCGGAGCAGGTCCTCGACGGCCGCGGTCACATCTCCTCGCCCGCGTCCCCCAGGATCGGCCGGACCTCCATCGGCGTGAACCGCGTGCTCGGGAACCGGGCCGCGACCTCGACCGCCCGGGCCTCGGACGCGACGTCGATGACCAGGTAGCCGCCGAAGTGCTCCTTGGCCTCCGCGAGCGGCCCGTCGGTGACGACGGGTGCCGTGACGTCCGGGGCGCGCACGACCTTGGTGTTCGACGGGTCGGCGAGCGCGTCGGTGCTGATCAGCTCGCCGGACTCCTGCAGTTCGGCGAACAGCGCGTCCATCTCCGCCATCAGCGGTGCGCCCTGCTCACCGGCGAACAGCTCCCGGCTGTCGGCGTTGTCGTAGATCATCAGCAGGTACTTCATCGGTGCTCCCTCGTCGCGCGGGCGCCCGGATGGTGGCCCGTCGACCCGTGGCCGGAACCGTCCGTGCGTTCTCGACATCCTGGGCGCGCGATCCTGCCGGACACACCGGGCGCCGCCATCCTCGGTCTCGATGCTCGTTCCGACGAGCTTCTCTCAGTACCCGAAGCGGTAACGGTGCAGGCGCATGGAGTCCCGCATCGGCGGCAGGACGCCGGCGACGTACAACGCCGGGCGCAGCCAGAGCCGGGGCTCGGCGAGCGCGGCCATGTCGTAGACCGAGACGTCGTCGAGGCGGTGCAGCGAGGGATGCCGGGACTCGAACGTGCCCCGGTCCCACGCGGAGTGGAAGCGGGTCCCGACCGCGCGGAACTCCGGCGTCCACTTCGAGACGGTCACCGTCCACGGCGCGACGGCGTCGAAGGCCAGCAGCCCGCGCGGCAGCGTCTGCCGGACCCTGTCGACCAGGGCCCGCACGTCGTCGTCGGGGAGGTACATGAGCAGGCCCTCGGCGACCACGAGCGTCGGACGGTCGGTCGAGACCTGGTCCCACCAGCCCTCGTCGGTGACCGAGGCCGGGACGGTCTCGACGTGGTCGGGCAGGTCGTAGAGCCGCCGGCGGAGGTCGATCACCTCGGGCTGGTCGACGTCGATCCAGCGGCACGTCCGCGGCGGCCGGACCCGGAGCGGGCGGCTGTCGAGCCCGCACCCCAGGTGCAGCACCTGCCCGTGCGGCTCGGCGACGAGGAACTCGGTCGTCCACTCGTCGAGACGCTTGGCCCGGCACACGATCGCCGAGGCGTCGCCGGTGAAGCGGTGCAGCGTGGCGAAGTCGTACTCGACGCGGTCGAGCACCTCCTGCGCGTACCGGTCGCCCAGGATCGGCCGCCGCGAGCGGGCGTCGAACGCCCGCATGTAGAGGGTCATCAACAGCGTCGCCGCCGCGCCCCGCAGATCCACCTTCTCCGTGGTCACGCCGACCTCCCCGCGAGCCGCCACCACACCCTGTCCGGCATTGTGCGCCCCCGGGCCCGTGATGTGGGCGGTGGCTACGCTGTCGCGACGCCCTCGTAGCCCAACGGCAGAGGCAGGCCCCTTAAAAGGGTCCCAGTGTCGGTTCGAGTCCGACCGGGGGCACCCCCCTTCCACGTCGAGAATACCCCTCTGACCAGCGATTACACCCGACGAAGCCGAGATGATGTTGTCCGGTCGTACCCGGCCCTGACCGGTGCTCGGCGGGTGGCTGTACCGAATACGTACCGAAGTTCCGTCGCTCACGGGGTAGCCCCAAGGGCGTCGGCGATCCGCTGCCGGGCGGCGTCCTCCTGGCCGACGATGCACTTCGCGTAGATCTGGTGCAGGACGGCGACGCTGTGCCCGGCCCACTCGGCGACCTGGGTCGAGGGCACGCCCGCGTTGAGCCATGTCGACACCGCGGCGTGGCGGAGGTCGTAGGGGCGTCGGGCGAGCGGCGAAGCGGCCTCCGACTCGGTGAGAGCGCTCGCGCGAGCTTTCCGCCATACCCGGCAGTAGGTGCCCTCCGGGAGATCACCACCGCGGACACCGCGGAACAGCCGGCCATCCGGCGTCGTGCCGTGCTCGGCGAGATGCGCCCGCAGCAGAGCGGTGAGCGGAGGGGGAGACGGGACCGAGCGGGTCTCACCGCGGGCCCGGTGCTTCAACTCCCGCTCCTCGCGGCGCCGGCCGTTGTCGGTCCAGGAAGCGCCGGCCTCCGGGGTAGAGCCGGTCAGCAGCAGCTCGCCCCAGCCTTCAGCTGGAAGTTGGAGGTCAGCGGCGCGGAGTGTCACAGCCTCGCCCGGCCTGAGGGCGGCGTAGTAGAGCAGGCCGAAGAAGGCGACCAGGCCCGGGCCGCTCGGCTTCTGACTGCCCACGGCGGACAGCAGGGCGCGGGCCTGAACGGTGTTGACGACGGCTCGCTTGTCCACCGTCTTCACCGTGCGCGGGATCTTCTACGCAATCGCGGTCACCGGGTTGCGGGTCAGGAGCCGACGCTCCACCGCGTACTCGCCGAGGTTGACCACGACGCCACGTTGCCGAGCGATCGAGGCCGGGGCTGCACGGCCGCCGTCGCCACGCACCGTCAATGCGTCCAGGACAGCGCGTACGACGGCCGGTTCGGCCAGGTCACCCACCTCACGGGTGTTCCGTTCCAGCCATGCCAACGCACGCGCAATCGGCTCTGGCGGCGCGGCATTCGTGCTGGCCCGGACGTTGAACGCCCACGCGGTCAAAGCCTTGCGCAACGTGGCGTCGTCCGGCCGGCCTCGCTCACTCGTGATCAGCGCGAAAGTGGCGTTGGTGAGCGCCCGCGCCGTGTTGCGCCGCGAGTTCGGAGCCAGGTGCGGCCACTTCATCGCTGCGTAGTCCCGGGCGAACGCGAGCCACCCGACGCGCCGTTCGGAGCGATCCATCGACATCGGACGGCCGGTGTCCAGTGAGAACGCCTCGCCACGCCGCGCAGCAACCAGCAGCTCGGACCGGAAAGCATCAGCCAGAGCCGCGGTCTTGTACGGGACTCGCCAGCGTCGCCCAGCAACCGACCACTTCACTGTGTGCGTCGTGGTCCGTGCGCCCGAGTACACCTCGACCTTCCAGATCCGCACGTCGTAGGAGGTCTCCATCAGGCTGCCTCCTCGTGCGCATCGAGCCAGCGCTCCAACTCCGCACGACGGACCCGCAGGTCACCGTTGGGGAGCTTGATGCACCGCGGGGCCCGGTTCTTCGCCCGCCACTCGTAGAACGTTGACCGCGAGATCCTGAGTTCTGCGCACACCTGCATGACCGTCAGCCGCTCCGTCGTCTTCGTCATGCCGCTGCTCCCTCAGTTGCCGAACGGTCGGGTGGGGCGTCGCTTGTCGCCAGGACGGCGGCGTCGTAGTCCGCGCGCCATCGGCTCCGTTGGTTGATCGCATGGAGCAGCAGCACCGTGCGAGGAGGCACGTCCGAGTCCCCGGGCTTGGTCGTCTCCCAGCTGAACGGGCCGTCGTCGACGGCATAGGCGGGCTGCACCCCGGCCCGGTCAAGGAGTTGCCGAACGAACGCCGTCCGCTCCGCCCGGTGGTCCGAGAGCGACTTGTTGGACCACTTCCGCGAGACCAGCACCCGGCGCCCGGCGATGCCGAGGTGCTCGGGCTTGTGCGCTTTGCCCTTGCACTGCCCTGGCGTCGTCCCGGGTCGGGCGCCCTTGGGCTCGATGCCATAGAGCAGCCAGATCGGGCAGCGCGGCGAGCACGGCGTGATGGCCAGCTCGGCGGCCAGGCGGCGGGCGTGCTCCCGCTGGCGAGACGTCGCGGACTCGTCGAGGCCGGCGGCCTGCCCGACGGACTTGGTGAGGTACTTGGTCAGGTAGCCGATGTGCCGTCCAGCCTCCTCAGAACCGCCGAGGATGCCCTTGGCGTGGACCTGCGGCCCGAACACCACTGTGTGTGCCGGAGCCGCGAGCGCGTCCGGGTCGGTGGCCTCGTCCCAGGTGGGCAGCGGCTCGCGAGTCTCGGGGTCGACGAACGCCTTGTGGTGGTGGTCCCAGCGCGGGAGCCGGTCCCCGCTGTAGACGATCTCGTCGTGGTGCGGCCACCACACCTGGTGGTAGGTCGCAGCCGTGATCGCCCGCAGCTCGGTGCGGGGGATGGTGCCGCGGATGGCGGCGTGGAAGTGCGGTGCCCCGCGCTTCTGCGGCTCGACGGTCCCGAAGTACTGCACGTCCCAGCCCACACACCGGCGGGTGTTCTGCCAGAACCGGTCCAGCAGCTTCGGGAAGTGGATCGCGTCGCGGGCGGCGCGGCGGTAGTCGTAGGTGTCCGGGTCGAGCGCGGCGCCGTGCTTGTCCACCCGCCCATACGTGTCGAGGGTCAGGGTGAGGAACGTGGAGGGGCGGTACTTCCCTCCGAACACCCGTCCGAGGGTGCGGTTCTCGACCGGGCGGCGGGGCAGGTTCGGTGCGTCCTGCCGTCGGCGGGTGGAGCGGCGCACGGTCTGGGGTGTCGGGTCGAGCGGGGCCAGGCGGCCGCGGACCCCGAGTGCGCGCAGCTCCTGGTCGACCTCGGCGACGGTCTCGCGGATCTCCTCGCACTCGGCGTCGTCGCCCTTGGCGCGGGCGTCGGTGTAGGCGGCGTGCAGGTCCGCCCGGACCGTCATCAGCTCTTTCTGCGCGGCGGTGGGGTCGGCGGGTTTGACGATGGGTTCGTCTTCGAGGTGCCAGCCCTCGCGGCACTGGACCATGCGCAGGCGTCGGGCCTTCTCCGCGCAGGGGCGGCACTGGTCCTCCCGCGTGGACCCGCACGGGACGGGGACGACGTCGACCCGCCCGCTGCTCTGGTCGATGCGGCGCATGGCCAGCGGCCGGATGCAGACGCCGTGGTCCTCGGCGAGCTGCGTCGCGACCTCGTTCGAGAGCGCGAGCATGGCCTTCTGTGCGCGGGTGAGCTTCTCCTGGTCGATCGGCTCGGTGCCGGTCGCGGCGTTCACGCGGCACCTCCGGCGGGTAGTGCGGGTGTGCCGGGGCGGAACGGCAGCACCGGCGCGGGGCGGCGGGCCGGGTCGGGCGAGGGGGCGGTGACGAACCGTTCTAGGGCCTTGATCGCGTCATCCGGAACCCACGCGGCGCGCACGCGCAGGGGCTCGCGGACGCCTTCCCCGAACAGGTAGCCGACACCGGGTTCGGACTCGCCGATGCGGTTCGCCCACGCACCCCGGTCGTACGCCTGATCGCCCAGGACCATCCCGACGTGGCTCTTGGAGGCCACGCGAAGGCAGATGCGGCGCGGGAACAACTCCCGCACCGGGACAGTGTCCTTGGTCGGCTCCTGCACGTAACCGCGGACGGTGAACCCCAGCGCCCGGCCCTGGGTGGTCAGCAGCGCGATGCGTTCGGTGATGGCCTCGCGGGTCTTGCGGTCGCCGACGTAGCGGAGCAGGGCGCCGATCTCGTCGAACTCCACGATCTCCAACGGAGTCTCGGTCGTGATCGGGACGAGGCGGGTGGTTCCGGCGTGCTCGCGCTTGCGCGCTTCCATCTGCTCGACCAGGTCGTCGAGCAGGGCCAGGGCGTCCTTGCTGGTGACGGCGTAGCGGTGGAACACGTCGCGGCCGTAGGCCAGTTCCATGCCCTTCGGGTCGATGCCATTGACCCGGACCAGGCCGTCGCGGATGGCCGGGGCGATCGACAGCAGGGGCGTCCACATCAGGGAGCCCTTGCCTGCCCCGGTGGCGCCGCCGATCAGGGTGTGGCTACCGCGGATCGACTGCCGCCACGGTGTGCCGTACTCGGTAGCTCCGGACAGCACCCGGTCCAGGTCGATCGCGTCCCCGGGGAGGCCGGCCATGGCGTCGAGGTCGGGTGCGGTGACGACGGCGTCGAGGAGGTTGCGGCGCTGGTAGTCGATCGACACCACGTTCGGGCTCAGTTCGCGGACCTGGCAGCGGTTCACCCCGCGAGCCACCGCGAGGGCGCGGGCGGCAGTGTCGAAGTCCTCCGGGGTCTGCCCGGCGACCAGACGGACCTTGACCTCGTCCCACGAGGGTCCGGAGCGGACCGAGAGGATGCGGGGGAGCTGGTCGCGGCGCGGTCGCTCCCGGGGGGCGGTGGCGGTGCGGCGCAGCGGGTTGACCTGGATGACCGTGGCCCCGCCGCGGTCGGGGACCGTGAGGCCGACCGAGCGCAGCCAGCGCGGCATCCGGGGTGCGTAGACGAGCCAGCGCTGCCACCAGGAGCGCAGGTGACGTCCGGCCCAGTGGTCGAACGAGGGCAGCGACGTGACCCGCCACACCCCGAGCACGACCGTCACGGCGGTGAGGGTGAGTAGCAGCGACAGCCAGCCCCACCACCAGCACCACGCCGATACCACGGCAACTGTCGTAGTGGTGCGCCAGTGCCGGACCGCCCACACGACCGCGAGGACGAGGCCCTTGGCGGCGAACCAGAGGGCGAGGAACACGACCGCGGCGGTGGCGAGGGCTTCCAGGACCTTCGCGAGGTAATGGCCGATCTTGTAGAGCAGGTAGACGGTGACCGCGGCCAGGGCGCCGCCGACGGTGAGGATCTGGTTGACCGACAGCGGCACATCGGCCGGTGAGGCAGCAGCGGTGATCACTTTCGGCCTCCCTTGCCACGGGCGGTGCGGACGGTGGACAGCGGGACCAGTGCGAGCTGGTCGAGGTGATCGGCGCACCGGCGGCGACGTGGGTCGGGGCGCTCGTGGAGCGGTGTCCGGCAGACCTCGCACCGGGTCGGGCGGGTCGGCTTGGTGGCGTTCATGCGACGTCACCTCCGGCGGCCGGGGTGGTGGTGATGGTGAGCCCGGCGCGGTGCAGAGTCCGGCGCTCGCCGGGGGTGGTACCGCCGGTGATGCCGTAGCGCCGGGCCGGGTCCTCCGTGGCGAGCGCGTCGGCGAGGCAGGCGGCGCGGACCGGGCAGCCCCGGCACACCCGACGTGGTGTCTCGACCGAGGCCGCGCGGTCGTCGACGGGGAAGAACAGCTCGGTGTCCAGCCCGGCGCACGCGGCGTCATCCCGCCAGCGGACATCGGTCGTTGCGGCGGTGGGGTCGGTGATCGGGACCAGCCGCAGCACCGGCCGGCCCTGGCTCGGGGCGCTCATCGGGCCACCGCCGAGGTGTCCGGGAGCCCGGGGGCGGCGGGGTCGGTGAGGCCGAGGTCGGCCCAGTTGGACATGGCCCCGGCGACGTCGGAGGTGGGTCGGCCGTCGGCGAGGGCCTGCCAGTCGTCGGCGGTGTCGGTCCAGTAGCGGGCCTGGCGCTCGTTCTCCATGACCGCGGTGACGACGGCCTGGACGTAGACGACCGGCGCGTAGTTGGTGGCCGTGTCGCGCTGCAGAATGGCCCACCAGCGGGCCCGGCGGGTGTGGAGCTCGGCGAGCCGACGGGCCCGGGCGGCGTGGGCGAGCAGGTCCCCGGCCGAGGGTCGGGCGGTGTCGCGGATCGCGCGGCTGGTGCGGCGGAGGCCGGCTTCGACGAGACGGGCCACCGGCACGACCTGGGCGTCGGTGGGGTCGGTCGTGGTGTGGGCATGACGGGGTAGGGAGGTGTGCATCTACGCTCGGTGTCCTTCCGAGTCTTAGTGCCTGGCAGGGCTACGAGGGGCGAGGAAGATCGGAGGGGAGCCCGCTACGGACGGGCTTCCCTCCACCTGACGCGGTGGGTGAGTGGCAGCTCAGGCCGCGTCCTGGTTCTTGCCCGGGGCCGGGCGCTGGTGGCCGGGGGCGCGCATCCCGGCGGCGCGGAAGCTGTAGGCGACGCGGGGCCGGCCTCCGGTCTCCTGCACGTACGGGGTGACGGTGAGGCCGTCGAACTCGACCGGGCGGAACGGCAGCCCTGCGGCGGCCTCGGGCGGGACCGGCTGGTGCGGTGCCGCGATCTTCACCGTGACCGTCTTGTCGGTGCGGCGGGCCTCGGGGTCGGCGTCGAGGACCGAGACCGACCACACCGGCAGCCCGGTCTCCTTGTCGGTCTGCTGGACCGGGCGGCCGGGGGAGGACTTGTCGAAGTCCCGGACCGGCTCGACCTCGGACACCACGAACGCGCCGTGGGGGAACACGTCGCCCATCGCGACGGGGAACTTGTTCTTGATCGCCATGACTGGCGCCCTCCTCGGGTTGCTCGGCGACACGGTCGGGTGTGCCGAGGTCAGACCGACGGAGCGGACTTGCCCGCCCCTGTTGCGGACTAACAAGTCCTACAATGAGGCGAACTAGTCCGGTTGTCAAGGACTAGGAAGTCCTACGACGATGGGGTGCGTGGAAATGGGCGAAGTGATCCGGAGGCGTCGAGCGGATCTCGGCATGTCGCAGGCCGACCTGGCGCGGGTGGCCGGCGTCGACACCCGGCAGATTCGTCGCTACGAGGCGGGGGAGCAGCAGCCGCTGCTGTCGGTCGCGTTGACCATCGCCGACGCCCTCGGGGTGTCGGTGAGCGAGCTGGCCGGCCGCGCGCCCGGGCGCGTCTCGCTGAGTGGAGACTGGTGGGCGTCATGGCAGACGACCCGCGACGGCGTCGAGAAGGTCGCCACGCAGCCTGTGCGCATGCGTCAGGAGGGCGACCTCGTGCACATTGCCGCAACTCAGCGTGGACTCAGTCAGGCAGAGGGTGGCTATTTGTGGTCAGGCGAGCTGCGCCTCTGGGACAACCAGATTCTCACCGGCTGGTACGCGGCGGCTGACGGGGCTGTTCGGTCGAAGGGCACGATGTTTCTGGCCATGCACCCTCACGGAATCGAGTTTACCGGTCGATGGGTGGGGCTCGGCTACGACGACAATATTATGACCGGTTGGGCAACCATGGGTAAGACTGCTAAAGATTCTGAGCGGGCGATGTCTGAGCTTGTGGCAGTGCGAGGCGGCATCGCATGATCACCGGCGGGCAGATTGAGTTGTGCGAAGTCGTTGTCACCGCGCCTGACCCGGAATGGCTGTACGAATTCGCCAGATCTCTCGTGGCTGATCGACTGGCATCTAATGCACACAATTTTGAGCCAGTGCGATCTGCGTACCGGTGGGACGGTGAATTGCGCGAACGCACCGAGGGGCGTGTGGCGCTGCATACGAGACGGTCGCTTGTTGCGAGGATAGTAGAGCGCGCCGAGAAAGATCACCCTTATATGGTGCCGAGCGTGAGTGCTCGTCCCATTTATGACGGTAACCCGCGTTATCTTGAGTGGATTGCGGCGGAGACCCGGCAGGGCTGATCAGATCCTTCTCTCCTCTAAAACGGAGTCGGCGGAGAGACGTTCTTGCAGCTCTTGCTTGACTCCGACCGGTTGCGAGCTACTCCTCATCCCGCAGGTCGCCTTGCTCTCCCTTGACCTCGATCTCCTCGAGAGTGTAAGCCCGTTTTGTCGCCATTGAACTTCCTCGTGCGACCTTCTCGTGTACCGCAAAACGCGCTGCAACTGTCAGCTCGCGATCAGAAATAAGTGATGCCACGGTACGTGACAGGCGCTCCGGCACGGATGCTCTAAACGTCTTTCCGGTACGGGGAGCGAACGAGAGGCGCGACGTCGACCATTCCCAGCCATCGACAGTGCCTGTGATCGTCGTATACTCGACTTGATCAACGGTTTCGCTTGCAGTGCGACGCAGACGTTTGGCTGCCGCGAGCCCCATATTTACCTGTACCGTTCCGTTCCGCGAGTCGCTCCAGCTGCCGGAAACTTCGTACTCTGCATCAGCTGTGGCTTTCGCGAATTGCGCGACTGATCTACGAGATGCGGGATTTAAGTCAAACATGGCTGCGCTCAGCTCTGAGGACGTGGGGTCGTCGTCGGCTGCCGCAATAGCCATTAGGGCAACTAGCTTCCGTAGGCCGTCTACCTCGATACGTTCCGCGGCCATGTCGAGTGCGGCTCCGCTATCAGCGGAAATCTGTGGGGCTGATATTGTGAGTAGAACGCTCCCGAATCCGGGTGTAACCCGAAGGGATCCCGAGAGTTTTCCAATCCCCGCGATGCTTTTTGCCAGCTCCTTGACTGCTTCGTCTAAATAGCGAACGAAGTTCGAAAGTGGTCTAGCTGAGGTTGAGTGGCCGATAACGTCGCCGCCATCGAGATGTAGTTCTAGTGTCGCAGGCGGACCAACGACAGCTTGCGAAAGCTCTTCGCGTCGTTGGAGCATGAGCGGCAGCCCCGGGTAGTCAGATGGGACGCGCCGCAGGAGCTCGTCGTAGGCGGCAAGATCCGCTTGCGGGCTGGCCACCTCGCCCCGCCTCCGCGGCCCAGCGCGCCGAAAGGTGGGCCGGTCGACACCCGACACGCTCACCACCTCACCTCTACGAAGCCCTTCGCGTCCTCCACCATCTTGCCCCGCCCCGATCGATCCCGTGGTCCAACCTCGAGACGAGACCAAACCGTAAACCAGTGATCCAGTTCGTCCTGGGCTGTTGCTGTCCAGCGGGCCTCTTCTGCATAGAACGTCACAAACCGGAAGTCCGAGCGATGGTCGGCAGCCGTCCCGCCACGTTCGTATCGGGCATTCCGAAGAACGTGGGTTGCGTCCAGCCACGCTGCTGGGCTCAGGCCGGTGGCCTCGCGGCTGGCGGCGGAACGATCACCGTCGATCAGGACAACGACGTCGATGTCGTTCGGGTGCTCCCGGGCGGTCACGAAGGAGCCGTTGATCCACGCCGCGTAGATCGGTATGCCTGCTGCCTGGAGCTCAAACAGGCGAGACGAGGCGAGACTCAGTAGCGACCGTCGATGATCTGTCGTCCCGAACGTGCGTTCGACTTCCTGCCAGGTCGCTGGCCACGGCTCCTCGGACCACGGCAGGACGAACTGCTGCTCGTCGTCTTCGCTCACGACCAGCTCAGGCAGCACGCCCGCGCCTTTCCAACACGTCCACGGATATGGAGTCGTGCACGAGCGGTGTCTTGTTAGCCACGGGCAGCGATCGGGTTCTCCGTGCCCAGTAGTGACGCACCTCACCGGACGTGCCGAATCCGCCTCTAGGGGATCAAGGCGCCGCCTCCGGCGGCGCGGGGCCGGCCACGCCGGCCCCGCCGCTTCGCTCACTACACCTCCGGCCCGTTCGCGGCGTCGGGTCCGGCTACCCGGCCCCACTGCCACGGGACGAACGCCTATCCCGGAGGCATTCAGCGAGCCACAGCACGGCTCAGGTCGTCCAGCGACGGTGCTCCAGCCATCCCAGCTGCGGATCGGTAGACCCGGCACGACAGACCCGCTCCGGGCGAGACCTGCTCGGCGAACGGATCGGCGCCATCGATCACGACCGTCGGGGAACCCGCGAACGCCGGGATCGAGCCCACCGTGTCCTCGGTGACGATGCGGACCGCGATCGGAGTGTCCTCATGTCCGGCGTCGTCGAGGGCCTGGCGCAGACGCTCGAAGGTCGGGCGCTCGTTCGGGCAGTCCGTCACGACCAGAAGCTCAACGCGCATCTCTACATGGTGCCCGGCGCGGGTAGCGACACTCCCGGGCCAGCAGCGGTTCAATCGTTGCGGCCCATCCGGATCAGGTTCCCGCTCGGGTCCTTCACACTGAACTCGATCATTCCCCACGGTTCGACCACGACGTCGCTAACCGGCAGGCCCTGCGCCTTCAGGCGGGCGTGCCAGTCGTGGGGATCGGGAATGTGGATGTAGACCGCCGCGGCGTTGTGCTCCGGGTCGAGCTCGGCCCGCAGATCCAGATGCAGCACCTCCGCGTCGCCGAACATGACGAACGCGTACTCCGGGCTGTACTCCTCGACCTGTAGGCCCGCACGGGTCCAGAACTCCCGGGCTGCCGGCATGTCGTGCACCGGGAAGATCGGCGTGATCGATGGGCGGTTCGCCAGCCGACCGGCCATGCCGTGCACACAGCCGCCACACACCGCGATCTCGGGGTGATGGCTCAGCCGCGCCACCTCGTCCGGAGGCTTCGGAGCGCCGCAACACCCGCACGTCACCGTGGTCTCCTGCGACACGTTGGTCATGTCGGCCCCCTTCACGAGTCCGCCGAGCGTAGCGGGCAGACGGGCATATCCGGCACGGCCTCACAAGATTGTCGCCCTCGAAGAGATGGTGGGCGCTGCCCACACCCGACACCGCTTCGGAGATCAGGGGGAGTGTGGCGTGGGTGGTGATCTCCTCACGGCGCGCCGAGACGGCAGCCAGCCCGAGGGGCGGGGCACAAGGCGGGACTGAGTACCTTGCACCCCGCCCCTCGGCCCGGCAGGGGCAAGCCCGCGCCGCGAGGAGATCACCACCAGGCAGGGGAGTGGGGTAGCGAACCCCGCGCGACCACCCGCTAGCTTGGCGTCGATGGCACCAGATCTGCCCGACTTTAAGAAGATCAATGCTGCTGTCGAAGCCGCGGGACAGGTTCGTGGACGACACTTCACCGAGTGGGTCCCACACCTTGACGAGCTGCGGAAGCAGCGACGAGACGACGAGTCACTGACTCTGCTGCTGGAGATCATCGCTGCCGCTGAACGGGCCGCCGCGATTAAGACCATGGACCCTCCGCCTGGGTACACGAAGCGAGCCGCCGTCATCTACCGGCGCCAACGCGACCACCTCGCAGAGGTCGCGATTCTCGAGCGATACCTCCGAGCGTGTCCACCTGGTCGAGGCGATACCACTGTGTCCGAGCGCCTCGCCAAGGCAAAACAACTCGCCGACACGGCGTAGCCGTCACCCGCACCGTTCGTCGATCCCCGTGCCGAATACGTGCTGAAGTTTGTGACCGGACCGACCGGGCGACGGAACTATTGCAGGTCAGGGCCATCGAACAGGGTGCGCAGGGCCTCCCCTTAAAAGGGTCACAGTGTGGGTTCGAGTCCCACCGAGGGCACACCACCCGGACCAGCAGAATCAGCCCCTGATCAGCAAGAACGAATTCGGCGTCGGCGCCCTGTCCGACTGTGTCCGGCCCGTACCGTTGCTTAGCGGGTGTCCGTGCCGAATACGTGTCGAAGTCTCAGCCACGATCGGGCTCTCCGAGGCCTCGGTGAGAGCTACTCCGCGGCGCCCACTCCGCCGCCGGCACAGACGCCCAGACCGAGCTGCTGGCCTACCTCGATCGTCAGGCCTGGTTGCAGGCAGGATCCGCCGGTTCGTCAGCTCGGCGTCGACCCGCTCGCCGAGGCCGACGCGTCCCCGGTGGGCACGTAGAACGCGGTGGTGGCCTCGACCGCGGCCGCGACGTGGGCCGGTTCGCCGCCGCCGGCCAGGTGGGCCTCGCCCCAGGCCGCGGCGCTGCGCCGGCTGAACTCGTGTCCGGTGGGCGATGCCGGGAACTCCTCGTGGTCGAGGACCACGCCGTCGTCCAGGAACCCGGCGAGGGTGAGGAGGTGCAGGTCCCAGCCGACGCCGCCGGCACCGGGGCCGAAGGTGGGGAACATGGGCTCCCCGACGGCCGCGGCGTGGACCAGTTCGAACTCGGTATCCCCGGCCGGGCCCGGCGACAGGCGCACCTCGACCTCGCTCGTGCCCGGCCACTCGTCGGCCCCGGGCCCGAACATCCAGGACACCCGCAGCAGGCGCGGCGGCTCGCAACGGAGGATCTCGCCGTGCTCGCCGCCGTCCAGCTCGAATGCTCCGCCGAGACGCAGGTCGCCGGTCACCGGCTTCATCCAGCGGCTCAGCCGCTCGGGGCTGGTGATGGCGTCCCACACGTCGTCGGGGTGCGCGTCGTAGCGGCGCCTCAGCTCCATCGTGTAGGCCTCGCCGGCGGGCAGGGTCGCCGTGCCCATCTTCCGGCGGGCGGCGGCCAGTTCGTCGAGTACATCCTTCATCGTCATGTCCCCTTCGCTGATGAATCGGGTTTGTCTGCATCGGTGCTGGACTCGGCCGGTCGGGTGGGCTCGTCACCGGCCTGGTTCCGAGCTGCACGTCGGCCCCGGGCCAGCTCGGTCCCCAGAGCGTCGAGGCGCTGATCCCACAACCGGCGGAACCGGTCCAACCACGCGTCGACCTCGCTCAGCGGCGCGGCCTCGACGGCGTAGAACCGGCGTGCGCCCGCAGCCCGCACCGACGCGAACCCGCTGTCACGCAGTACGCGCAGATGCTGTGAGACAGCGGGCTGGGAGAGTCCGAACTCGGCCCGGATCACGTCCGTGATCGCGCCGGACGTCCGCTCGCCGTCGGCGAGCAGCTCCAGAATTCGTCGCCGTACCGGGTCGCCGAGGATGTCGAACGCGTGCACGAGGGAAGTTGTACCGGTGATGACTTATATAAGTCAATCCCGGTATTACTGTGCTGCCTTCGGTTCGTCGTGGTGCGCGGGGCACCGTCGGCGAGGCCCGGATCAACCGTCGTAGCGAACTCGTATCGACGTTCCGGCCCTCGAAACCCGAATCCTCGGGTGGTGCGAGCCCTATCGTCGGGCCATGCCCGATGGATTCCGCGTCATCTGCGAGATCGAGCCGCCGACGAGGCCCGATCTGAAGCACGCACGCCACCAGATCGGTGTCCTGAGCCCGGTGTCGGACTCGTTCCTGATCCCCGACAACCACATCGGTCGCGCCACGGTGTCGAGCATCGCGGTGGCCAACGAGGTCCAGGCCATGGGCGGGAGCAGCATCGCCTGCGTGAACTCCCGTGACCGCAATCTGCTCGGCTTCCGGCGGGATCTCCTGACCGCCGCCGCCTACGGGGTCGACCAGTTCCTCTTCGTCCAGGGCGACAAGCCGTCGGTCGGAGATCGCACCGGGGAGCTGACCGTCCGGGCCATGATCGAGGAAGCGCGTGCGGCGACCGACCAGGCTCCGTTCGCGGGCGTCGAGCCCTTCCGGCTCGGGGTGACCGCCGGTCATCGTCGTCGGATGGCGGGGTGGAAGCAGGCGGCCGACTTCATCTTCGTCCAGGTCGGCTACTCCGTCGACGCGTTCCTGCGGTGGCGCGAGGCGAACCCCACCGACCTGCCCGTGTACGCCGGCGTCATGGTTCTCGCGAGTGCCGGGATGGCGACGAGACTGCGGGCCTCGATCCCCGACATCGAGATCCCCGACGACCTCGTCGACCGTGTCGCGAGCAGCCCGGCCGCAGGCGTCGACGCGGCGTGCGAACAGATCCAGGCGCTGCGTGGCACCGGAGCGTTCGCCGGGGTGCACCTCGTTCCCGTCAGCCGGTTCCGGGAGGTGGCGGCGCAGCTCGAACGATGGTTGTAGCTCAGCCCGCGCCGACGTTCCGCGCACCCGGCTCCTCCGCAGGCGCGACGGCGATCCGGGGACGGGGCGCGACGGGCCTCGATCAGGTGCCGGGTCGAGCGTGCGACCGGCGAGCCCTCGGCGCGGATCGTCTCGGAGATGCGGCGCAGTACCGCCTGGCAGCGGATCCTGCGGCGGGCGCCCCGTTCGATCCGGCGGGATGGTTCCTGACCAGCCTCGCTGCCGGTGCCGGGGCGACGACGTCCGACGTCAGAGGGCTGGACGGTAGGTCAGCTGCACTACTCCGAGCGGGTAGGTCGTCGCGTCGATCAGTTCCAGATCCGCCGCTGCTACGCCGTCGGTGAAGAGGCGCTCACCGGAGCCGACGATCGCCGGGTCGAGCGTGATCCGGACCTCGTCGACCAATCCGGCGTCCAACAGGGAGCGGGTCAACGTGCTGCTGCCGTGAACGCCGATCACGTCCTGCTCCTTCTTGAGCGCCGCGGTCTCCTCGACGGGGTCCCCGCGCAGGACGGTGGTGTCGCCCCAGGTCGCGTCCGTGTCGGTCAGGGTGCGGCTGACCACGTGCTTCGAGATCGCGTTCGTGGCTCGCGCGATCGGATAGTCGTCGCCCTGGGTCGGCCAGAACGAGGCGAACTCGATGTAGGTGGTGCGGCCCATCAGGGTCGTGCTGGTCGCGTCCATCTCCTCGAGCAGACGGTTCATGCTTTCGTCGGAGACGAAGCGGGGGTGCCAGACGTCGGGGTCGGTGACGACACCGTCGAGGGTCATGAAGTGCGATGTGTACAGGAAGCTCATGGAGATCGGCCCTCGCCTCGGGTGCAGGTTCATCCATAGAGACTTCGTCGGCAGCGAGAAGTCATCGTCGGAGGGCGGCGTGAACCGTCGGCGAACTCGGCCCATCGAAGCCCGAACAGGGGCCACCATCCAATCGTCGGCCGCGAACGCACGGGTGTCACCTCCACCTACCTCCGCACGCGGAAGCGGAGCATCGTCACCGGTCCCGACCGGCTGTCGCCGATCGGTTCGAGGTCGATCCGCCCGATGCCCGGTGTGGAGAACCGGACACCGTCGCCGAGGAGCACCGGCAGGACGTACACGAGAACCTCGTCGACGAGACCGCGGTGCAGGCACTGGCTCGCCAGGTCCGCCCCGAGGATCTCCAGGTTCTTCCCCTGAGCGGCGGCGCGCGCGGTGGTGACGGCGTCCGAGAGGTCGGAGGTCAGGAACGTGACCCCGGGGTCCGGCTCGTCCGGCGGCCGGTGGGTCAGGACGAACACCGGCCCTCCGTCGTAGGAGGTGTCCTCGGCCGACATCCGCCTGCTGACGTCGTAGGTGCCACGACCGATCAACATGGCGCCGGTGGCCTCCATGACCTCGGGGAACGCGTACTCCGTCGCGTACTCGATGATCCAGTCCATCGCGTGGTCGGGTCCGGCGATGAAGCCGTCCAGCGACATCGACCTGTTCACGACGACCTTGCCCGGCCCGGCATCGGAATCACTCATGCAGGCCAGACCGTGCACACATCACGAACTCATCGCCGCCGGCGAGGAATCGGGCCCGATGTCGGCGTCCTCCGGTCCGCAGCAGGCCGCCCGCTGCGTCAGGCCGGGCCCGCGGGCTTGCAGACGGCGCAGGGGTCCGCCCTCTTGCCGAGGGTCGTGCCGTCCGCGAACTCGTGCGGGAAGTCGGCGCGCGGCCGGCCGCACAGGGTCTCGACGGCGTCCGGGCCCTCGACGACATGTGTCTCGGCATTGGGATGCCGGGTCAGGTCCGGCTTCCCCGCATAGATCCTTCCGGCACGCATGCCCGGGTAGTCGGACAGGACGTACTTCGAGGCCACCACGATGCGCGACACGGAACCGAGACTAGAAGTTCTCGCTCCGCGAGACCATCCTCGACCCACCGCGCGGGGGTCGTGACCTCCGGTCGAACGCAGTGGGGTGTCCAGGATCCGCGTCAGCTGCGCGACGCGGTTCCCACTGGTCGGCCCAGCCGGGTTCCTCGATATCGCCTCCCAAGAGAAAGTGCCCGGTGCGGGGCTCGAACCCCCGCACCGGGCACCGTCCTGCGACCGGTCGAGCCGGCCGTCACGGCCTCAGATCGCGTTGACCTTGGGCATGATGTCGTTCTTGATCCGCTTGAGGTCGTCGAGCGTCTTCGAGACCGGGACGTCGGCGAACGGCGGCCAGATGAGGGGCATCGTCATCCCGGCCTCCTTGTAGGCCTTGAGCCGGTCGGTGACCTGCTTCTCGGAGCCCACCAGCAGGTTGGACGCGACGCCGTTGACGGTCTGGTCGGTGTCCTCGTCGGTGATGACCGTCCAGATCATGCTGCTGATCTCGAGGTCCTTCGACCGCTTCGGGCTGCCGATCTCCTCGAACTGCTCGTCGATCGCGGTGAGCCAGCGCGCGAGACCCTCCGGCGAGTCCTGGATCCCGATCCAGCCGTCGAGGTCGTACTTGGTGATGCGCTTCGCCGAGCGCAGCGGGTCCTTGAGCCCACTCATGAAGATCGGCGGGCGCGGCTGCTGGAGCGGCTTCGCGCCGAACCCGCACAGCTCGAAGTCGGCGAACTCGCCGTGGTACTCGAAGTGGTCGTTCTCGGCCGCCCAGACGCCCTGCAGGATCTCGATCGTCTCGCGGACGTGCTTGTGACGCTTCGGGAAGATGTGCGCGGCGCTCGCGGCGGCGAACTCCTCGGGCATCCAGCCGGACCCGAGGCCGACGTTGAGGCGGCCGTTCGACAGGTGGTCGATGGTGGCCAGCTCCGCGGCGAGCACTCCGGGCGAGCGGAACGGCGTGTCGATGATGCTCTGGCCGATGCGCACCTTCGAGGTCCGCGCGGCGAGCCACGGCAGCAGCGGGTAGCCCTGGAACCACTGGCCCCGCGACGTGACGGGCAGAGCGTTGGGGAGCCCGTCCATCATGCCGAAGGAGTACTGAAGGCCCTCGTGGTCCGAGACCTCGGGGACGACGATCCGGTCGAGCGTCCAGACGGAGTCGAAGTCGAGCTCCTCGGCGAGGTCGGTGAGGTCCTCGAGCTCCTTGATCGTCACCTTGTCTCGGAAGTTCGGCAGGTACAGAGCGAGCTTCATGGAGAACGGCCTCCTTGCCGTACAGATGTGAGGTGCATTCGCCGAGGTCACACGACACGTTGGCGCGCCGTGTCGGCCGATCACATGTGACGGAGATCTTAACCGGAAGTCGATTGCCCTGAGAACCCCGCAGAGACCCACCCTCATCCCGTGGGCGAGGTCGACGACGCGCACCGGCAGACCGCCCACCCGCTGCGCCTGGACTGGGGCCCGACGGGCGCCGAGGCGATCGGTCCGGGCTGTGACGTGGCGGTCGTCGTCGACGTGCTCAGCTTCACCACGACGCTCACGGTCGCCGCGGACCGCGGCATCACCGTCTACCCCTACCGATGGCGCGACGGGACCGCCGCGGCCTTCACGCGCGACCGGGACGCGGGCGCGCGTGAATTCGACCAGTCGAGGACCCGCGTCCCGGACAGGGTCAGCCACTTCGACGGCTCGCCCGCCCACCGCAGCGCCGGATCGGAGTCACGGAGCCGGTCGGCGAGGGCCCCGCTCAGCATCGGGACTCCTCGGCGAGCCGGGCCGCGCAGCGTGCGATGCCGTCGCGGATCATCCGTCCGTAGCCGTCGTCGTCCAGTCTCCCGACCGTCTCCCGTGCCCGGTCCAGGTGCTCCTGCGCACGGTCCCGGTCGCCGCGGCGGCGGTGGACGTCGGCGAGGTTGAGGTGCAGCGACGGGTAGAAGCCCGCCAGGTCGAGCGACGGATGGTGCCGGCGGGCCCGCTCGGGGTCAGTCCGGTGGGCGGCCTCCAGCGCGCGGAGGTCCCATCGGAGCTCGGAGTCGAGGTCGGTCTGGACGTCGGCCGCGTAGTGGGCCAGCACGCAGCGGTGGAACGGGTCTCCGTCGGGTCCGATCCGGTCCCAGATCGCGTCGAAGCGCTCGCGGGCCGCCGCCGCGTGCCCGCCCTGCGACAGCTCGACGGCAGTGAGGATCTCGGCCATGACGGCGTCGGGCTCGTCGGTCATCGTCGGCGCTCCTCACCTCGGTGGGCGCCGACGATAGGACGGGGCACCGACATTTCCGCCCCTGATGCTCAGCCGGACGACCGGCCGTCGATACGGGGGAGGTGCGCCGCGAACCAGGCGACCCAGCGTCGCTGACCACGGGTCTCCACGGCTCGGGGCCGGTAGTTCCGCCGGGTCCAGCCGACGGCGTCTCCGGGCGGGTGACCGGCGAGGACGGCCATGCAGGAGAGCGCCGTCCCGGTCCGGCCGACGCCGCCCCCGCACGCGACCTCGACGCGGCCGCCGTCGCGGGCGAGGACGTAGGCGCGGGCGATCGCGGCGGCGGCCCGCTCGTCGTCGCGGGGTGTGCGGAAGTCCGGCCAGTCGACCCACTCCGACGGCCAGTCCGGTAGCCACCCGGTCCTACGCCTCCCGATCGGCACGAGACCGAACAGCGTGGGACGGAGGCCGTCCGGCGGTCGTCCGGGATAGAGACCGTGGTCGGGGAGCGGGCCGTCGGGCACCGGCTCGCGACGGCCGCGACCGCGGACGGGCGTCCCGTCCGGCAGCCGGATCGCTCCGGTCAGGGTGGCGTCGCGGGTCACGACCGGAACGTGCCCCTCAGCCGCCGGGACGGCGCTCGCGCTCGGCGAGCAGGCGTTCGGTCGCCTCGCGGATCTCGGCGTCCGGCACGATCTCGGTGCCCTGCGCCGTCACCAGGATGACGTTGGGGAACAAGGACCGGGTCAGGTCCGGGCCGGCGGTGGCGGAGTCGTCGTCGGCGGCGTCCCACAGGGCGTTGACCGCGGCCGACACCGCGCCCGCGCGGTCCGCCGACGGGGAGTGGCGCTTCTTCAGAGCACCCTTCGCGAACACCGAACCGGAGCCGATCGACTCGTAGCCGGTCCGGTCGCGCACGGCGTTGCCGGAAGCGTCGAAGGAGACGATCCGGAACGCCTGCTCCGGGTCCGGCTCCGCCGGGTCGTGACCGACGAACAGCGGGATCGCGACGAAGCCCTGCATCGCGGCGGGCAGGTTCTCCCGGACGATCGTCGACAGCCGGCGGGTCTTGCCGCCCAGGCTGATCGGTGCGCCCTCGATCTTCTCGTACTGCTCGACCTCGGCGGCGAACATCTTCAGCATCGACAGCGCGTGCCCGACCGAGCCGGCGAACCCGGCCGCGGAGAAGTCGTCGACCACCAGGACCTTCTCCAGGTCCTTCTGCGCGATCTCGTTGCCCTGGGTCGCGCGGCGGTCCCCGGCCAGCAGGACGCCGTCGGCCCAGCGCAGGGCGACGATCGTCGTGCCGTGTGGGGCGCGCAGGTCCTGGGTCACCCGCAGCGACGGGTCCCGCGGGAGCGCGCCGGGCAGCATCTGCGGTGCGTTGTCGCGCAGGTACTCGAGGAACGAGGTCATGCGGCGGCCGGGGTCGTGCGCATCGCGGGTGCTTCCTTCGCGTCGGGGGAGTCGCCTCCGATCCTGCCCTCGTGACCCGTCCCGGTCCACCCGCCGGGTTCCGCGGCGCGCGCGGATCTTGCAGACTCGACCACGTGACGCAGCCGAGTGGGCCCCGGGCGCGGGCCGAGGAGTTCTGTACGCGGTTCGGTCTCCGGGTGCCGGTGGTGTCCTCGCCGATGGCCGGGGCCTGCCCGCCGGAGCTGGCGATCGCCGTCGCCGAGGCCGGCGGGATGGGCGGGGCCGGGGTCCTGCAGGACTCCCCGGAACGGATCGCGGACTGGATGCGCCGGTTCCGCGAGGGCTCGGACGGGGCGGTGCAGCTCAACCTGTGGATCCCGGACCCGCCGGACGACGACCCGGCCCTGATCTCCACCGCCGCCGGGTTCCTGGACGGGCTGGGCACCGCGGGCGAGGTCGGCGGCACGGCCCCGGACTTCGCAGAGCAGTGCGCGGCGATGCTGGCGGCCCGGCCCACCGTCGTCTCCTCGATCATGGGGCTCTACGACCCCGCCTACGTCCGCGCCCTGCACGACGCCGGCATCGCCTGGTTCGCCTGCGCCACCACCCTCGACGACGCGCTCGCCGCCCAGGAAGCCGGCGCCGACGCCGTCGTCGCGCAGGGGATGGAGGCCGGCGGGCACCGCGGCAGCGTGGACCCGGCGGCGGCCGAGGCCACCGAGGTCGGGCTGTTCGCGCTGCTCCCGCGCCTGGCCGACCACCTGCGGGTGCCGATCGTCGCCGCCGGCGGGATCGCCGACGGGCGCGGCGTCGCCGCCGCGCTCACCCTCGGGGCGAGCGCGGTGCAGGTCGGGACAGCGCTGCTGCGCGCCCCCGAGACCGGCATCGCGAAGGACTGGTCCGCGGCCCTGGACGGCCTCGCGCCGGAGGCGACCGTGACCACCCGCGCCTACTCCGGGCGGCTCGGACGGGCCGCGCCGTCGGACTACGTGCTGGCCTGGCGCGAGCCCGGGGCGCCCTCGCCCGCGCCGTACCCGCACCAGCGCCGGCTCGTCGCGCGCTACCGCGCCGGGGAGCCGGGCCGGGTGGACCGGGTGAACCTCTGGGCCGGGCAGAGCGCGGCCCTGGCCGTCGAGGAGCCGGCCGGCGAGATCGTCGCGCGGATGTGGCGGGAGGCCTGCGACCTGCTCGGATGACGGGCAGGCTCAGGTGGGGGAGAGCCGGTAGCACAGCACGCGACCGTGCTCGGGGTGGTCGGGCGCGAAACCCAGACGCTCGGCGATCCGCGCCGCGGGCTCGTTCGACGGGTGGGTGAGCACCACGATCGGCAGCCCGGGCCCGGCCGCGGCCGCGTGCTCCAGCGCCCGGCGCGACAGTTCGGTGGCCAGGCCCAGTCCGCGCACGGCGGGGTGCAGCCGGTAGCCGAGGTTGAGCAGGTGACGCGTGCCGTCCGAGGCCAGGGTCAGCCCGCCGAGACCGACCACCGGACCGCCGTCGCGGGTGCGCACCGTCCAGCACCCGAACCCGTGGCGCCACCAGTGGATCCGGTGCCCGCGCACGGCCGCCCGCGCCTGCCGGGGTGTCGGCGGGGTGGAGAACGGGTGCTGTGACGGGTCGAGGTCCAGGGCCACGAGCGCGTCGCGGTCCGCGCGGGACGTGCGGGTGAGTCTCAGACGGCCGGTGCGGAGCTCTGCGGGGTAGCGCGGCACGCCGACCAGTATCGGGCGTGGGCTCCGTCACCCGTCCCGCGGCTCGGCCACCATGTCGTCGAACTCGCCGGCCTTGGCGCCGTGCACGAACGCCGAGATCTCGGCCGGGGTGTACACCAGCGCCGGGCCGTCGGGGTCCCGCGCGTTGCGGACGGCGACGTCACCGTTGTCGAGCAGGGCGAACTCGACGCTCTCGGCGTCCGGTCCGCCGCCGGAGCTGCGGCGCCACGTGACCGGGCCGAGCGCGGCCGCCGGGACGCCGTTGGGCTGGCCCACGAGTACCTCCGACCATCGTCCGCGGGACGCCGAGGGGCACCCGATTCGTCGCGCACAGTAACAAACGACCGTGCATCCGCTCTTGCATCCGCCGGATGCGTTAGCCACGATGGAGCAGAGTCGAGGGAACGGGGAGTACGTCAGATGCGCCGCTACGCCCGATGGAACCCGTCACCGGGTGACCCGTCGTGAACGGCGGGGCAACCGGTCCGGCGTCCGGCCAGGACCTCGTCACGCTGACGTCGGTGCGCGACAACCGTGCGCACATCGTCACCGAGGTCGAGCTCTGTTCGTCGCACGCGGCGCGGATGGGGCGCTACGAGGCCCTGTGCGGGCACCTCATCTCGCCGGCCCCGATGGTGGAACCGGACGGCGCGCGCTGCGCCCGCTGCGCGGAGCTGGGCGGTATCGGCCGGGCACCCGAGCGCTCGTCACGCCGGGGCCGGACCCGCGGGCTGGGCCGTCGTCTGCTCACCTGAGCCCGGGCCCGAGTCTGAGTCCGAGCCCGGTCAGGACCCCGGCGGGGATCAGCGAGCCGGCAGCTGCGGGTCGCGGTCGCGCTTCGACAGCGGTCCCCGGGTCCGCCGGCGCAGCCAGCCGCGGGCGGTGTGCAGGACGCGGCTGAACCCGTTCGGGCCTCGCCGGCGCTCCACGATGTCGCCGAGGCGGCCGAGGAGCCAGGCCAGGATCGGGGCGCCGATCGCGAACAGCAGCCACATCCGCAGCCGCCGGGAGAAGAAGGCCCACATCGGAAGCTCGTACCTTTCGCCGACCGGCCGGGCCACGACGAACGGCCCGGGCCCGCAACTGTAGACGGAGTGTCTGCTCCTCGACGGTGACCGGCCCGGCCCGTGCTCGTTGGACCACCGAGGGGGCAGTGATCCGGGGGGATGCCCACGAGCGATCCGGTCGCGCCGGCGACCGGGGGAGACGGAGGCACCGTGCCCGGACTGTTCGGACTGGACGGCACGTCGACGGTGGTGCTGATCGCCGTCGTCGTCCTGGTGGTCGTCGCCGCGCTGAGCCGGCCCGGGCGCCGGGCCGCGGCGGCCGGGATCGCCGCGGTCGGGCGATGGCCGGGGCTCATCCGCTCCGAGCTGCGGGGCGCCGCGCCGCTGGACCGCGACGCCGTCACCGACACCACGCCCGACATCCCGCCGGTGACCCGGGGACTGCCGATCGTGGAGCGGCCCGACCGCGGCCGCCGGGCCCCCGGCTCCGACCTGCGATGATCCTCACCGGACGAGGGTGCCGCCCCGTCCGGCCGACGCGGTAAATTTTCTTTTACCAGGACGGGAACCACCGGCGGGTCCTCGACGTTGAAGAGGACAGAGACCCGTCACCATCGGTGTCTCGCCGCACGTCGAGGAGGATCAAGGTGCGCTCCACCAGCAACCCGGCGTTCCGCAACCTGCCCAGCGGGCAGGGTGGCGGGTACGCCTCGTTCGGCAACCAGGGTGGGCTGATGAGCGGCGCGTCCGCTTACGCCGACACCCAGGCGTCGCAGGTCGGCTACGGCCGGGCCGGGAGCGGCGGCCGACCGATCACGATCGACGACATCGTCACGAAGACGGCGGTCAGTGGCGGGCTCGCCATCGTCGCCGGCACGCTCACCGCCCTGAGCGGCCTCTACATCCTGGCGCTCCCCGCGTTCCTGATCGGGATCATCCTGTCGTTCGCTCTGTCCTTCAAGCCGAACTGGGCGAACGCGGGCACGGTCCTGGCCTACTCCGCCCTGATGGGCGTGGCGCTCGGCGGCATCGCCGGGATGCTGGAACAGATCGACAACATGAGGGGCATCGGCTTCCAGGCCCTGCTCGGCACGGTCGGTGTCTTCGTCGGCATGCTCATCGTCTACAAGACCGGCGCGGTCAAGGTGACCCCGCGGTTCACTAAGTGGATGATCGGCGCCCTGATCGGCGTCATGGTCCTGGTGCTCGCACGGTTCGTCGGGGACATCTTCTTCCCGGGCAACCCGATGAGCAGCGGCGGTGCGCTGTCGATCCTGATCAGCCTGGTCATCATCGGTGTCGCCGCGTTCAGCCTCCTGCTGGACTTCGACGCCGCCGACCAGGCCGTGCGCGGCGGTGCCCCGGCGAAGTTCGCCTGGTACATCGCCTTCGGCCTGATGACGACGCTGGTCTGGCTCTACATCGAGATCCTGCGCCTGCTCAGCTACCTGCGCGGCGACTAGCAGCGTCGGTACCCGACTCCCGGTCCTCGTGACCGGGGCGGGCCGGAATCGCCCCCTCCGGCCCACCGCCGCGGACGACGGAGCCCTCGTGCTCCGTTCGTCCGCGGCGTTCGTCGTTCCGGGAGTAATCAGACATAGTTCGTCAAGCGAACTTTAAATACATAAATGCGCACAATGGTCGGCCGATTCGACGGAGCGCATTTCCCGGATTAACGTCCCCCGGACCGCGAGCTCAGGGGGGATCACGTGGCCGGAAGCGCTGCCGCAGGACCACAGGACATCGGGGACGTCATCGTCACCGACGACGCCACGATGAAGCGGGCCGTCGCTGCGGCCGCGATCGGCAACGTCACCGAGTGGTACGACTTCGGCGTCTACTCCTACCTCGTCGAGTCCTCGGTGCAGGAGGTCTTCTTCTCCGGCGCCGGGTCGAACGCCTCCCTGTTCGCGCTGGGCACGTTCGCGGTGTCCTTCCTGGTCCGCCCCATCGGCGGGCTGTTCTTCGGCCCGCTGGGCGACCGGATCGGCCGGACCAAGGTCCTCTCGATCACGGTCATCCTGATGGCGGCCGGCACGTTCCTGCTGGGGCTCGTCCCCAGCTACGCCGCGATCGGCATCGCGTCACCGCTGCTGGTCCTGGTGATCCGGCTGATCCAGGGGTTCTCGACCGGTGGTGAGTACGGCGGTGCGATGACGTTCATCGCGGAGTACTCCGCCGACAAGAAACGCGGATTCTTCGGCAGCTGGCTCGAGTTCGGGACCCTGACCGGATACGCGCTGGGGGCGTCGATCTCGACGGCGCTGGTCTTCTTCCTCCCGCGTGAGGATCTGCTGAGCTGGGGTTTCCGGATCCCGTTCCTGCTCGCTCTTCCGCTGGGCCTGGTCGGGCTCTACCTGCGGAACAAGCTGGAGGAGACCCCGGCGTTCAAGGAGCTGCTCGACAAGTCCGAGAGCAGCGAGGGCACCCCCACCGGCGAGGCCTTCAAGCTCATCTTCACCAAGCACTGGCGCGCGATGCTCGTCGCCGGTGGCCTGATCGTCGCCTGGAACGTCACCAACTACGTGCTGACCGCCTACGTCCCCACCTACACCACCGGGACGCTGCGCGACGCCGGCCTGGAGAGCGTCTCCAGCACGACGTCCAACCTGCTGCAGATCGGTGTGCTGCTGATCCTGATGGTCGTGATCACGTTCCTCGGGCGGATCAGCGACCGGATCGGCCGCAAGCCGCTCCTGATCACCGGTTCGATCATGTTGGTCGTGCTGGGCCTGCCGTCGGTGCTGCTGCTGCAGTCCGGGCTGTTCGGGCAGATGGGCGGCCTGCTGATCATGGGCCTCACGCTCGTGATGTTCTCCTCGATCTGCCCGTCCACGCTGCCGTCGCTGTTCCCGACCGAGATCCGCTACGGCGGGCTGTCGATCACGTTCAACCTGTTTGTCTCGGCCTTCGCCGGGACCGCGGCCACCGTGATCGCGGCGCTGGTGACGCTGACCGGCGACCTCAACTGGCCGGGCTACTACCTGATCGCGGCCGGCGTCGTCGGCCTGGTCAGCTGCTACTTCCTCGTCGAGTCCGCGGGCAGGCCGCTGGAGGGCTCCAAGCCCGCGGTGGCGACCGAGGAGGAGGCACGGGAGCTCGTGGCGGCCGGACAGCGCTAGCCCGCCGGGTCGTGTGTGGGCCGGATCACGTCTAGCATCACCGGCGTGACCGGGGACCGGTCGGTGCTCACCGGCGTCGTGCTGTTCGCGCTGATCGCCTTCTCACCCGCGGTGCTGCTGTGGCTGGTGCTGCGCCTGCCCCGTGCGGTGCAGGTGCTCTGGGAACGGTGGCGCCCCGCTCCGCAGGCCCGTGCGACGCGGGCACCGCTGGAGTCTCTGGTCCGGAACCTGCGCCGCCTGCACGCCGAACGGCGGGGCCCGCCGGCCACGACCCGGGTCCGCCGCACGGCCCTGCTGGCCGCCTACGACGACGTCCTGCTCGACGTGTGCGACGCCGTCGGGATCCCGGACCCGCCGCTGCGGGCGGCGGTCGTGGCGGGCGGGACGGCCGGGGCGCTCGACCCGGACCGCGACCTGGCCCGGCTGCGGACCGAGGCCGCGGTCGAGGAGGCCGGGATCGCCCTGGACCGCCCGGCGGCCGCCTGACCCCCGACACGACGGTCGCCGCGTACCCGGACCGGGTACGCGGCGACCGAACGTGGTGGAACGGGTCAGCTCAGGCGCTCGAGCACCATCGCCATGCCCTGGCCACCGCCGACGCACATCGTCTCGAGCCCGAAGCGCCCGTCGCGGGCACGCAGGCCGTTGAGCAGCGTGGTGGTGATCCGGGCGCCGGTCATGCCGAACGGGTGGCCGAGCGCGATCGCGCCGCCGTGCACGTTCAGCTTCTCCTCGTCGACGCCCAGCTGCCGCGCCGAGGGCAGGACCTGCGCGGCGAACGCCTCGTTGATCTCGACGAGGTCGATGTCGCCGATCGTGAGCCCGGCACGGGAGAGCGCCTGCTTCGAGGCCTCCACCGGCCCGAGACCCATGATCTCCGGGGACAGCCCGGTGACGCCGGTCGAGACGACCCGCGCGAGCGGGGTCAGGCCCAGCTGCTTCGCCTTGGTGTCGGACATGATCACCAGGGCCGCGGCGCCGTCGTTGAGCGGGCACGCGTTGGCCGCGGTGATCCGTCCGTCCGGGCGGAACACCGGCTTGAGCTGCGAGACACCCTCGTAGGTGGTGCCGGCGCGCGGGCCGTCGTCGGTGCTGACGACGGTGCCGTCGGGCAGGGTCACCGGCGAGATCTCGCGCTCGAAGAAGCCGTTCGCGATCGCCTTCTCGGCCAGGTTCTGCGACCGGACCGCGAAGTGGTCCATGTCCTCACGGCTGACGTCGGCGGCGCGCGCCACGTTCTCCGCGGTCTGGCCCATCGCGATGTAGGCGTCCGGGAGCTCGCCGAGCGTGCGCGGGTCGGTCCAGGTCTCCGAGCCGGCCTGCGCGGTGGCGAGGGTGCGGGCCTCGGCGTCTGCGAAGAGCGGGTTGTGCGTGTCCGGCCAGGAGTCGGAGGTGCCCTTGGCGAACCGGGACACGGTCTCGACACCCGCGGAGACGAACACGTCGCCCTCGCCGGCCTTGATCGCGTGCAGCGCCATCCGGGTGGTCTGCAGCGACGACGAGCAGTAGCGGGTGATGGTCGTGCCGGGCACGGTGTCGTAGCCCAGCTGCACGGCCACGATGCGGGCGAGGTTGTTGCCCTGCTCGCCCCCGGGCAGGCCGCAGCCCAGCATCAGGTCGTCGATCTCGGTCGGGTCCAGCTCCGGGACCTGGGCCAGGGCCGCGCGCACCATCTGCACGGTCAGGTCGTCCGGGCGCATGCCGGCCAGGGATCCCTTGTTCGCGCGGCCGATCGGCGATCGGGCCGCGGCGACGATCACGGCTTCGGGCATCGTCGTCCTCCTCCGGGTCTCGGGAGATGTCGTCGCAATGACTGTACTCGCGAGTAACCTGGGGTGCGGGAGTGACGATCGTCGCCTCACCCGGCGGGGGACCGCCTACGGGTCGTCGCGGGGCCGCGCCGCGAGGCTGCGGCGCATCGTCTGCATCGCCCGGTGCTGGGCGACGCGGACGGCGCCCGCGGTGGACCCCACGGTCCGTGCGGTCTCCTCCGCGGACAGGCCGGTGATCAGCCGCAGCACGACGATCTCGCGCTGCTGGGCGGGCAGCTCGTCGAGCAGCTCGCGCAGCATGTCCTTCTCGGCGAGCGCCAGCGCGGACGGCTCCGGGCCGGACGCGTCGTCGGCCCGCTCGGGGATCTCCTCGACGGGGTCGCTGCGGTCCCGCGCGGCCGCCCGGAAGACGTCGGCCACCTTGTTCCGGGCGATGCCGTAGACGAACGCGAGGAACGGGCCTTCGAGGTCGCGGAAGCGGTGCAGGGACGTGCACACGGCCATCAGGACGTCCTGGGCGACGTCCTCCGGGGTGGTGATGCCGACCGCGCGTCCGCCCAGACGTCCACGGCAGTAGCGCACGACGACCGGCCCGGTCCGGGCGAGCAGCTCGTTCAGTGCGTTCCGGTCGCCGTCGACGGCGGCGAGGGCCAGGCGGGCGAGCAGCAGGTCCAGATCGGCGTCCGCCTGCGCCCGCGCGGAGGCCGGGGACGGCGGTGACGCGGTCGGGTCGCGCTGCACCGGAGTGCTCCTTCGAAGCCGGGACGGGGAGGGGTGAACCGGATGGGGATGGGGTGACGCGAACTCTAGCGCCACGATCCCGATCTCGGCACCCCGCCACGTCGGGGGCGTCACGGTCCACCCGACGCCGCGGGGTGCGACGATTGACCCATGCGCTATGTGGAACACGTCGTCGACCTGGTCGGCAACACCCCGCTGGTCCGGTTGGGGACGGTCGCAGAGGGTCTCGACCCGCTGGTGCTGGCGAAGGTCGAGTACCTGAACCCGGGCGGCAGCGTGAAGGACCGGATCGCGCTGCGCATGATCGAGGCCGCCGAGGCCTCCGGCGAGCTGAAGCCGGGCGGCACGATCGTGGAGCCGACGTCGGGCAACACCGGTGTCGGGCTGGCGATGGTCGCGCAGCGCAAGGGTTACCGCTGCATCTTCGTCTGCCCGGACAAGGTCGGTGAGGACAAGCGCAACGTGCTCAAGGCCTACGGCGCCGAGGTCGTCGTGTGCCCGACGGCGGTGGAGCCGGAGCACCCGGACTCCTACTACCAGACCTCCGACCGGTTGGCCCGCGAGACCGAGGGCGGCTGGAAGCCGAACCAGTACGCGAACCAGGCCAACCCGGAGTCGCACTACGCGACGACCGGCCCGGAGATCTGGGAGCAGACCGAAGGGAAGATCACGCACTTCGTGGCCGGGATCGGCACCGGCGGCACGATCAGCGGCGTCGGCCGCTACCTCAAGGACGTCTCCGGCGGCCGCGTGAAGGTCGTCGGCGCGGACCCGGAGGGCTCGGTCTACAGCGGCGGCTCGGGACGTCCGTACCTGGTCGAGGGGGTCGGCGAGGACTTCTGGCCGAGCACCTACGACAAGGACATCTGCGACGAGATCGTCGCCGTCTCCGACGCGGACTCGTTCGAGATGACCCGCCGGATGGCCCAGGAGGAGGCGCTGCTGGTCGGCGGCTCCTGCGGGATGGCCACCGTCGCCGCGCTGCGGGTCGCCGCGTCGGCGCCGGCCGACTCGGTGATCGTCGTGTTGCTGCCCGACGGCGGCCGCGGCTACCTGGGCAAGGTGTTCAACGACGGCTGGATGTCGAGCTACGGGTTCCTGCCCCCGACCGAGGGCGCGACCATCGGAGACGTGCTGCGCCGCAAGGACGGCTCGATCCCGGACTTCGTGCACGCGCACCCGAACGAGACGGTCGCCGACGCCGTGCTCTACCTGCGGGAGTTCAACGTCTCGCAGATGCCGGTCGTGCGGGCCGAGCCGCCGGTGATGGCTGCCGAGGTCGCCGGTGCGGTGGTGGAGAAGGACATCCTCGACGCGCTGTTCAACGGCCGGGCCCAGCTCTCGGACCGGCTCGAGAACCACATGTCCAAGAACCTGCCGACGCTCGGGGCCGGGGAGTCGCTGCAGAACGCGATGACCGCGTTCGCGACCGCGGACGCCGCGCTGGTGCTCGTCGACGGCAAGCCGGCCGGGGTGGTCACCCGCTCCGACGTGCTGTCGTTCCTCGGCAACGGGTAGCCGCCGGGGCCGCGGACGGGCGTCGCACGACCGTGGCGGGACTCTCGCAGCCCCGTCACGGCGGCGGGCGTAGCGTTTCGGACCATGCAGGGTTTCTCCACGCGCGCCATCCACGCCGGCCAGGAGCCGGACCCGACGACCGGTGCGGTCATCGGACCGATCCACACCAGCTCGACGTTCGCCCAGGACGGCGTCGGCGGCACCCGCGGCGGGTACGAGTACTCGCGCAGTGCCAACCCGACCCGGACGGCCCTGCAGGAGTGTCTGGCCTCGCTGGAGGGCGGTCGGCATGCGCACGCGTTCGGCTCCGGCATGGGCGCCACCGACACGCTGCTGCGGATCCTGCTGCGCCCGGGCGACCACCTCGTCATCCCGCACGACGCCTACGGCGGCACGTTCCGGCTGGTGGACAAGGTCCTCTCCGGGTGGGGCGTGGAGTACACCGCCGTCGACCTCGGTGACCTCGACGCGCTGCGCGCCGCGCTGCGCCCGACCACGAAGGTCGTCTGGTGCGAGACGCCGACGAACCCGCTGCTGGGCATCGCCGACATCGCGGGCCTCGCCGAGGTCGCCCACTCCGGCGACGCCCGCCTCGTCGTCGACAACACGTTCGCCTCGCCGTACCTGCAGACCCCTCTCGCGCTCGGCGCGGACGTCGTCCTGCACTCGACGACGAAGTACATCGGCGGGCACTCCGATGTCGTCGGCGGTGCGCTGGTGACCTCGGACGACGAGCTGGCCGACCGGATCTCCTTCACCCAGAACTCGGTCGGATCGGTCCCCGGACCGTTCGACGCCTACCTGACGCTGCGCGGGGCCAAGACCCTCGCCGTGCGGATGGAGCGCCACAGCGACAACGCCGAGCGCGTCGCCGAGCTGCTGGCCGCGCACCCGGCCGTGAGCACCGTGCTCTACCCGGGCCTGCCCGAGCACCCGGGGCACGAGGTCGCGGCCAAGCAGATGCGCCGCTTCGGCGGGATGGTCTCGTTCCTGGCCGCGGGCGGGCGCGAGGCGGCCCTGACGATCTGCGCGTCGACGAAGCTGTTCACCCTGGCCGAGTCGCTCGGCGGGGTGGAGTCGCTGATCGAACACCCGGGCCAGATGACGCACGCGTCGGTGGCCGGGTCGATGCTCGAGGTCCCGGACTCGCTCGTCCGGCTCTCGGTCGGGATCGAGGACGTCGACGACCTGCTCGACGACCTGCGCTCGGCCCTGGACGCCGCGAGCGCCTGACCCGTCCTACGAGCGGCCGGCCGCGCTCAGCTGCGCGACGGCACCGGGGCCTCCGGTGCCGCCGCCGGCGGGGCGGGCGACGGGGGGACGATCAGGTCGCCGGGCTCGATGCAGCCGCCGACCAGCACGGAACCGCCGTCGGGCAGCAGGGCGTAGTGCGCCGGCTCGTCGCAGCCCGCGGTGCGCACCGTGACCACGGCCAGCGCCGCGAGCCCGGCGGCGACCAGCAGTGGTGCGGTGGTCCGCAGCCGCGTCATCAGCGTCCTTCCGCCCGACACCCGGGGATCCGTACGGTCCGGTGCGGTGTTCGGAGCCGCACACGGCGAGTTCTGCCGAGGTTACCGGGCGGATGTCAGGATGGCTGGTATGGCTGCTCGTCCCACCACTTCGTCAGCGGAACGGGTGGCCGTGCCCGTGCCGGCGACCCCGGTCGGCCTGGCCGACATCGAGGCCGCGCGGTCGTTGCTCGAGGGCGTCGTGAGGGTCACGCCGATCGCCGGCGCGCGGGCGCTCGGCGAGCTGACGGGCACCCCGGTGTGGCTCAAGTGCGAGAACCTGCAGCGCACCGGCTCGTTCAAGATCCGCGGCGGGTACACCCGGATCGCCCGGCTCACCGCCGCCGAGCGGGAGCACGGGGTGGTCGCGGCGAGCGCCGGCAACCACGCCCAGGGCGTCGCGCTGGCCGCGCGGCTGCTCGGGGTGAGCGCGACGGTGTTCATGCCCGAGCGCGCGGCCCTGCCGAAGGTCGACGCGACCCGCGGCTACGGCGCGGTGGTGCACCTGCGCGGCGAGACCGTGGACGACGCCGTCGCCGAGGCCACCGCGTTCGCCCGGGAGACCGGTGCGGTGTTCGTGCACCCGTTCGACCACCCGGACATCATCGCCGGGCAGGGGACGGTCGGGCTGGAGATCCTGGAGCAGGTGCCGGACGTGGCCACGGTGCTCGTCGCGGCCGGCGGCGGCGGCCTGCTCGGCGGTGTCGCGGCGGCGATCCGGGCCCGCCGCCCGGACGTGCGGATCGTCGGGGTGCAGGCCGCCGGGGCCGCGGCCTGGCCGGCCTCGCTCGCGGCGGGGGAGCCGGTCGCGGTGACCGGAATGCGCACGATCGCCGACGGGATCGCCGTCGGACGTCCCGGTGACACGACGTTCTCGCAGGTCAGCTCGCTGATCGACGAGCTGGTGACGGTCGGGGAGGACGCGCTGTCCCGGGCGCTGGTGCACTGCCTGGAGCGGGCCAAGATGGTCGTCGAACCGGCCGGGGTGGCGCCGGTGGCCGCGCTGCTGGAGGAGCCGGCCCGGTGGCCCGGGCCGATCGTCGCGGTGCTCTCCGGCGGCAACGTCGACCCGCTGGTGATGCTGCAGGTGATCCAGCGCGGCCTGGTCGCGGCGTCGCGCTACCTGACGTTGCGCGTGCAGGTGCCCGACCGGCCGGGGTCGCTGGCGTCGCTGCTGGCCCGGGTCGGCGGGCTCGGCGCGAACGTCACCGACGTCGCGCACTCGCGGGTCAGCGGACCGATCCCGGTCGGAGAGGTCGACGTCGAGATCAGTCTGGAGACGCGCGGCGCCGAGCACTGCGACCGGATCGTGGCCGAGCTCGAGGCCGCCGGCGACGTCGTGACCGTCACCGGGGGAGGACGTCCGGGAACCGGAACGGGCCCGGCCGAGAACGGCCGGGCCCGCGACGGGAGATCGTGACGATCAGCCGGTGAACGGCTCCACCGCGACCAGGCTGACCTTCATGTTGCCGCCGTCGGGCAGCTGGTACTCGCGGGTCTCGCCCGGCTTGGCGCCGAGCAGGGCCGCTCCGAGCGGGGAGTTCGGCGAGACGACCTGCAGGTCGCCGTGGCTGCCCTCCTCGCGGGAGCCGAGCAGGACCTTCTCGCTGTCGTCGTCGTCGTAACGGATCGTCAGCACGGTGCCGGGGGATGCCTGGTCGTTGCTGCTCGGGGCGGTGCCGACCTGGGCGGTGCGCAGCAGCTCCTGCAGCTGGCGGATCCGGGCCTCCTGCTGGCCCTGGTCCTCGCGGGCGGCGTGGTAGCCACCGTTCTCCTTCAGGTCGCCCTCCTCGCGCCGGGCGTTGATCTCGGCGGCGATGACGGGCCGGTTCGCGATGAGCCCGTCCAGCTCGGACTTGAGCCGGTCGTAGGCCTCCTGGGTCAACCAGGTCGCCTGGGTATCCGTCACCGTCATCACTCCTCCAGGGAAACAGGGCACCATGACGCCGTCCGAGCGCGCAGAGCGCGTACGGACACGCGTCGGTGCTGCTCCGGGCGGCCAGCCCCGAGTAAGGAAAAACACGACCCGCCTGCGGGCCGTGTGCGGTTCACCTTATCACGGGACGGGCCGCTCGTCGCAGCCTTTCGTCCAACGGACGGTGCGTCGCAATAGTTCCCGGGGCCGGCATCGTTGCAGGTAGAAGAACTGTGGCGGCCGTCCGGCGGTCGCGTCGGCGCCGCCGGTCCACCGCTGACCGCGCGGGCGCGTGCGGCGGGGAAGATCCGGGCCCGGGACGACGTTGGAGTGGTTCGGGGAGCCGCTCGGGTCCGCACTCGCAGGCGGATCGTCGGACCCCTCTGCCAAGATTGCCGCGTCGCCGTCACCGGCGACGTCCGGCCGTCAGACCTGGGAAAGGATCCCGCCTCCATGACCCCGACCGACGTCCTCGCCCCCGGTGAGCGGCCCCGTCTGATGACGGTGCACGCGCACCCGGACGACGAGTCCAGCAAGGGTGCGGCCACGAGCGCCCGCTACGTCGCCGAGGGCCACGACGTCATGGTCGTGACCTGCACCGGCGGTGAGGCCGGCAGCATCCTGAACCCGGCCATGGACCGGCCCGACGTGATCGCGAACATGGGCGAGGTCCGCCGCGCCGAGATGGCCCGCGCCGCCGAGATCCTCGGTGTGGCGCACCGCTGGCTGGGCTTCATCGACTCCGGGCTGCCCGAGGGCGACCCCAAGCCGCCGCTGCCGGAGGGCTGCTTCGCGCTCGGCGACCTCGAGGAGCAGACCGAGGCGCTGGTCCGGGTGATCCGCGAGTTCCGCCCGCACGTCCTGATCACCTACGACGAGAACGGCGGCTACCCGCACCCGGACCACATCCGCACCCACGAGGTGTCGATGGCGGCCTGGGAGGCGTCGAACGACCCGGAGCGCTTCCCCGACGCCGGTGCGCCGTGGCAGCCGCTGAAGCTCTACTACGGCCACGGGTTCTCCCGCGCCCGGATCCTCGCGTTCCACGAGGCGATCCTGGAGTCCGGGGCGGAGTCGCCCTACGAGGAGTGGCTGGCGAACTGGAACTCCGACCGTCCGGACCCGGGTACGCGCGTCACGACGAAGGTGCCCTGCGCGGAGTTCTTCCCCCAGCGCGACGACGCGCTCCGGGCGCACGCCACCCAGATCGACCCGACCAGCCGCTGGTTCCACACGCCGCTGGACATGCAGGCCCGTGTCTGGCCGACCGAGGACTACGAGCTGGTGACGTCGCTGGTGGAGACCACGCTCCCGGAGGACGATCTGTTCGCCGGCATCCGCGAGCTCGCCGAGCAGCGCCGCGCGGGCTGATCGGACGTACGGCGTAACCTGGGAGTTCGGTGATCGGGTGCGCTGCGCCCGGCCGGATCTCGGACGAGGGAGGCGACAGCGGTGCTGGTCGACACGGGAGTGGTGCCGGCGTCGCAGTCGTCGGTCCTGGTACCCGCACAGGAGCCGGCCCCGCCGCCCGGCAAGGGCCCGGAGTTCGGCAACTCCTCGCCGGTCGGGCTCGTCGTCGTCCTGCTGCTGCTGATCGCCACCGTGGTGCTGATCCGCTCGATGAGCGGCCGGATCAAGCGGCTGCCGGAGTCGTTCGACCCGGCCGATGAGACCGACGGCCCCGCGGCGGCCGGGACCGGGGACCGCTCCGACCGGTCCTGACCGGCCGCCGTCAGGTGTCCGGCGACGGTCGGGGCCCTCTGGGAGGGTGACCGGCATGTCCAACCGGCTCGCCTCGGCCACCAGCCCGTACCTGCTCCAGCACGCCGACAACCCCGTCGACTGGTGGGAGTGGTCGCCCGAGGCGTTCGCCGCCGCCCGTGAACGCGGCGTCCCGGTCCTGCTCTCGGTCGGCTACGCGGCCTGTCACTGGTGCCACGTGATGGCGCACGAGTCGTTCGAGGACCCGGCGACGGCCGAGCAGGTCAACCGCGAGTACGTGGCGATCAAGGTCGACCGCGAGGAGCGCCCGGACATCGACGCCGTCTACATGGCGGCGACGCAGGCGATGACCGGCCAGGGCGGCTGGCCGATGACGTGCTTCCTCACCCCGGACGGAGAGCCGTTCCAGTGCGGGACCTACTACCCGCTGCAGCCCCGGCACGGGATGCCCTCGTTCCGGCAGGTGCTCGACGCCGTCACGACGGCATGGACGCAGGACGGCGACCGCATCCGCTCCGCCGCGGGCGACATCGCCGAGAAGCTGGCCGCGCAGGCCGCCGCGTCGCCGGAGCCGGCGACGATCGGGGACGAGCGGCTCGACGCCGCGGTGCAGATCCTGGCCGGCGAGTTCGACCCGGAGAACGCCGGGTTCGGGGGCGCGCCGAAGTTCCCGCCGTCGATGGTGCTGGAGTTCCTGCTGCGCCACCACGAGCGCACCGGGTTCGGGCCCGCCCTCGACCTGGCGTCGCGGACCTGCGAGGCGATGGCCCGCGGCGGGATGTACGACCAGCTCGCCGGCGGGTTCGCGCGCTACAGCGTCGACGCCGGCTGGGTGGTGCCGCACTTCGAGAAGATGCTCTACGACAACGCCCAGCTGCTGCGCGCCTACGCCCACCTCGCCCGTCGCACCGGCTCGCCGCTGGCGCACCGGGTCACCGTCGCGACGGCGGAGTTCCTGATGCGCGACCTGCGCACGCCCGAGGGCGGGTTCGCCTCCGCGCTCGACGCCGACACCGACGGCGTCGAGGGCCTGACCTACGCCTGGACGCCGGACCAGCTGCGCGAGGTCCTCGGCGACGACGACGGCGCCTGGGCCGCGGACCTGCTCGGCGTCACCGCCGCGGGCACGTTCGAGCACGGCAGCTCCACCCTGCAGCTGCTGCGTGACCCGGACGACCCGCCGCGCTGGGAGCGGATCCGCGCCGCGCTGCTCGCCGCCCGCGACACCCGCCCGCAGCCCGCCCGTGACGACAAGGTCGTCACCGCCTGGAACGCGATGGCCGTGCTCGCCCTGGCCGAGGCCGGCGGCGCCCTCGGACGCCCGGACTGGGTGCACGAGGCGGGGCGCACCGCCGACCTGCTGCTCTCGAGCCACGTCGTCGACGGCCGGTTGCGGCGCTCGTCGCGCGACGGGGTGGTGGGTGCCGCCGCCGGCGTGCTCGACGACCACGCCCTGCTCGTCGAGGCCCTGCTGGCGCTGCACCAGGCGACGGGGGACCCGGCGCGCCTGTCCGCCGCCGAGGACCTGCTCGCCACCACGCTGGAGCATTTCGCCGACCCGGAGCGGCCGGGTGTCTACCTCGACACCGCCGACGACGCCGAGGAGCTCCTGCACCGCCCGCGGGAGATCACCGACAACGCGACCCCGGCCGGCGCGTCGTCACTGGTCAACGCGCTGCTGACGGCGTCGGTGCTGACCACTCCGGAGCGCTCGTCGGACTACCGCGACGCCGCCGAGACCGCGCTCAGCACGATCGGTGCGGTGTTGCCGCGAGCGGCGCGGTTCACCGGGCACTGGCTCACCGCGGCCGAGGCGATGGAGGCGGGACCGCTGCAGGTCGCCGTCGTCGGGGACTCGGCGGCGCTGCTCGACCGCGCGCGTCGGGACGCGCCCGGCGGCACCGTCGTCGTGGGCGGGGAGCCGGGGACGGCCGGGGTCCCGCTGCTCGACGGGCGGGGGCTGGTCGACGGTGTCCCCGCCGCCTACGTGTGCCGGGGGTTCGTCTGCGACCGCCCGGTGACCGACCCGGACGAGCTCGCCGCCCTCTTGCGTCCCGCCTGAACCGCCCCGCCCGCCCGCGTCCTCCGTGGGCGAACACCCGTCGCACCGGAAGAGTGTAATTATGTAATCACTGCAGGAGATGCGATGGGCGACGGGAGAGACCGATGACGGGACGGATGCACCGGGGTTGGCCGGGATCGGGACGCGGGTCGGGACGGGGAGGCTGGCAGCAGGCCGACCTGCCCCCGACCGACGACGTGGCGGCCTGGTTCGCGGGCCGCCTGCCGGGGGACTGGTTCACCGGGGCGCCGGAGGTGACCGCGGACCGGGACGAGATCGTCGTCGTCGGCGAGCTGCCCCCGCTGGAGACGCAGTACCCGGACACCGACGCGGGCCGGACCGACGCCGCGGCGGCTGAGGCCGGGCGGATCTCCCGGTACCGGGAGGACACCCGCGACGCGCGGATCGAGATCGCCCAGCAGGCCGAGGGCCGCTACAGGCGCAAGGTCGCCTGGGGTGCACGGATCGGTGGGACGAGCGAGCTGTTCACCACGGCGTCGGTGCCGGTGATGACACGCCTGCGCCAGCCGGAGCGGATCGTGCTGGACACGCTCGTCGACGCGGGGGTGGCGCGGTCGCGGTCGGACGCCCTGAGCTGGGCGGTGCGCCTGGTCGGGCAGCACGCCGACGACTGGCTGGCCGAGCTGCGCACGGCGATGGCGCGGGTGGACGACCTGCGGGCCAACGGGCCGGACGGATCCGAGGGCGGCAAGGAGGGCTGAGGCCCCGGCCGGTGTCCGGCTATGCCGCGAACAGGACCAGCCACACCGCGACGTGGTGGCAGAGCCAGGCCAGCACCGTCGCGGCGTGGAAGAACTCGTGGTACCCGAACGTGGCGGGCCACGGGTTCGGGCGCTTGAGGGCGTACATGACGCCGCCGACGGTGTAGAGCACGCCGCCGGCGAGCAGCAGGACCAGCGCGGCGACGCCCCCGTTGCGCATCAGGTCGGGCAGGACGAACACGGCCACCCAGCCGAGCGCGATGTAGATCGGGACACCGACCCAGGCCGGGCCGTGCGGCCAGGCGAGCTTGAGGGCTACCCCGCCCAGCGCACCGGCCCAGACCACGATCAGGACCCAGGTGGCGGTCTCCGGCGCGAGCGCGAGCACCGAGACCGGCGTGTAGGTGCCCGCGATGAACAGGAAGATCATCGAGTGGTCGAGGCGCTTCATCACGGTGCGGTGGCGCACCTGGACCCACGTCCGGCGGTGGTAGAGCGCGCTGACGCCGAACAGGCCGAACGTGGTGAGGCTGTAGACCGCGGTGGCCAGCGCCGCCGACGTGCCGACCAGCGCGCCGGCGACACTGACCAGGGTCGCGCACGCGAAGACGGATGCGACGAGGCTCCACAGGTGCAGCCATCCCCGCATGCGGGGCTTCGGGGGCGCTGCGACGGCCGTCGTGGTCACGATTGCCGACGGTACGTCAGTGACCTGCGGTGGTGGGCCGGTCCGGGCGTACGCCACACCCCGGGGTGCCGCCGGTGACGCATCGGCACGACGGTCCACCCGACCGGTGGACGGCCGAAGACTAGGGTCGGGTGCGTGGCCGTTCGTGACCTGCTCTATTCGGTGTACGAGCGCAGGATCCTGCGTCAGCTCCACGGCGCGGAGAGCCCGCGGCACGTCGCGCTGATCCTCGACGGGAACCGGCGCTGGGCGCGCGACGCCGGGCTGGTGGACGTCAACGACGGCCACCGCGCCGGCGCCGCCAAGATCGCCGACCTGCTCGGCTGGTGTTCCGAGGCCGGGGTGGAGATCGTGACGATCTTCCTGCTCTCGACGGACAACCTGACGCGCTCACCCCGTGAGCTCGAGCCGTTGCTGGAGATCATCGGGGGCGTCGTCGACGACCTGTCCGGCCCGGAGACCCCGTGGCGGCTCCGGGTGGTCGGGGCGATGGAGCTGCTCCCGGCGGAGCTGGCCGAGCGGTTGGCAGCGGCCGTGACGCGGACGTCGGACCGTCGCGGGCTCCAGCTCAACGTGGCGGTCGGCTACGGCGGCCGGCAGGAGATCGCGGACGCGGTGCGCAAGATGCTGCTGACCGCGGTCGAGGCCGGGCGGACGATCGAGGAGCTCGCCGAGACCCTCGACGTGGACCACATCGCGGAGCACCTCTACACGTCCGGCCAGCCGGACCCGGACCTCGTCATCCGGACCAGTGGCGAGCAGCGCCTGTCCGGGTTCCTGCTCTGGCAGTCGGCGCACTCGGAGTTCTGGTTCTGCGAGGCCTACTGGCCGGAGTTCCGACGGGTCGACTTCCTGCGTGCGTTGCGCAACTTCGCGGCCCGCCACCGACGTTTCGGAAACTGATCCGAAGTCGACCGTAACCTTCGGCCGAGTCGCTCGTTATATACGTTTCCGAGCAATTCTTCTTCTGGACGAGAACAGGCCCCGGGACGTATCCCGGGGCCTGTTCCGTGTGTGCTGAGCCGAGGACTACTTCGAGCCCCAGTCCGAGCCGCCCTCGCTCTGCGAGACGTTGTCGCCGGCCTGCGACGAGTTGGAGCAGTTGTTGCTCAGGTCCTGGTTGTTCTCGACGCCGGACTTGATCAGCTGGTCCTTGGCGGCCAGGCCCAGGACGCCCTGGATCAGGTTGTTGCCGCTGGCCACGTTGCCGCAGAGCTGCGGGGAGACATCCAGGTTGTTGCCCGAGATGTTCACGAAGCCCTTGCTGTTCTTCTCCGCGATGTTCGAGGCGCCGTGGTGGTGGCTGCCGCCCTCGCCGTGCTCGCCCGAGTCGCCGGCGAACGCCAGCGGGCTCACCGCGAGCAGGGTCGCGGCGCCCGCGGCAACGACGATTCCAGCCTTCTTCAGCACAGTGGTCTCCTGTTTGAGTATGGAGAGCAGGTCGGGTGCGACCACACTCTCAGTACCTGTCGGTGCTCGAACTGGGGAGCCCGCACCGACTGCGTTCAACCTAACCGGTGAACCATCCGCTACACAAACTGACCCTCCGTATTTTTTTCTGTGTTCGGTGGTCGATTCGTGTACCTGGGGAAATGCGTCGGCGCGCATGGGAGTGCGGCGTGACCCCGTGGCGGTTAGCCGTCTCGGCTCATCGGACGGAGGACCGAACAGTCCTGTCCGCACCCCCGAGTGGTCCCCGTACCGCTGGGACGAACGAGCACGCCGCGGCGCGGGGCGGTCACGCACTGCGGGGTGGTCACACGCCGCCGGCCGGTCGCACGCCCCGGGCCGGTCGCACGCCCCGGGCCGGTCGCACGCCTCGGGCCGGTCGCACGCGTCGATCATCACGCAGTGTGGTCGGCAAACGTGGCCGGCGCCCGACGGCGGTCGTCGTCACACCTGGTCGAGCGATCGATTCCGACCCTGGACCGCGGATCGTGTCTCTGTGGCCTGGGGACCACCCCGGCGGGGGACCACGGAATGGTGACGAAAGGCGCCCTCATGAGCGCACGAAAAAGCCCCGGAGCAATGCTCCGGGGCTTTTTCAGAAAACCCTACGGGTTTCGAACTCAGCCGATGCTGTCGCCGGCACCCGAGTCCTGGCCGCAGTTGTCCGACTGGTCGGTGGTCGAGTCGCCGCTCTTGGCCTTGGCCTCGCCCAGGATGCCCAGGGCGCCGGTGACGCCGTTGAGCGCGGACGCGTCCTCGACCGGAACCTGCACACCCAGGACGTTGACCGGGATGTTGTTGTTGCAGGCCTGGATCGGCACGTTGACGTTGTTCCCGTTCAGGCCGGAGACGAGGCCCTTCGAGTCCTTGTCGATGACGTTGGCGGCGCCGTGGTGGCCCCCCTTGTCACCGTGGCCGTCGTGGCCACCGTCGCCGGCGAAGGCCAGCGGGCTGATCGCGAGCAGGGATGCGGCAGACGCCGCCACGACGATTCCAGCCTTCTTCAGCACAGTTTACTCCAGTTGAGTCTTGAGACCGTCCGAAGCCGGTCTCGTACCTGTCGGTGCGTTGTCAGAGAGGGGGAGCCCGCACCGACTGAGCACAATCTATCCCGTGGATCCAAGGCGTCCAAATTCCACAACACCATTGGGCGACACCATTACTTTGGGTGTGGATACTCCCCACTTCGGGGAATTCGGTGTCCGTTCCGTCGGGGAGCGACGGCGATGTCGTCGTGACGTTCCGTGGTCACAATCGCCCGAACGGACGCGTACCGCGGGCGGGTGCCGGTCGTGGGGCCCGCACGGCCCGGCCGGCTCGCTCCCGGGTGCGGCCGCGCGGAGGGTCGTAGAGTCCCTTCGTGGCCCGTCCGCTGTTGCTCCGTGACGTCACGTTGCTGGCGCTGCGGCTGGACCGGCTCGTCCCGGGGGTCCTCGACGGCCCGGTGGCCGACACGGCCCTGCGCCGCCACGTCGCGGACGAGCCGGGACCGGACCCCGCCGTCCTCCTGCGGCAGGCCCGGCGTCTGTCCCGGGAGCTTCCCGACGCGGGCCTTCCTCCCCGACGCGAGCGCTTCGTCGCCGCCCAGCTGAACGCGCTGGAGTGCCGGCTGCGGATCGTCACCGGGGAGCGGGTCCCGTTCGACGAGGAGGTCCTCGCCAGCTACGGGGTGCCACCCCGGGCCGGGGACCCGGACGTCTACCGGGAGGCCCACCGACGTCTGGACGATCTGCTGCCGGGCCCCGGCGCCCTGGACGTCCGGATGGCCGACCATCGCGACCGCGACCGGATCCCGCCGGAGCGCCTGGACGCGGCCGTGGCGGCGATGACCGCGGAGATGCGCCTGCGGACCGGCCGGGTGATCGCGCTGCCGCAAGGGGAGAGCGTGGAGCTCGACGTCGTCCCGGACCGTCCCTGGACCGCGTTCACCCGCCACCTCGGCGGGTACCGCAGCCGGATCGCGGTGAGCGGGAGCTCGCGCCTGCGCCGCGGGCAGCTGCTCCCGCTGGTCGTGCACGAGGCCTACCCCGGGCACCACACCCAGAACTGCCGCTCCGTCGCCGCCGCCGACGACCGTCCCGAGCTGCGCCTGCGCCTGGTGCACAGCCCGCAGGGGCTGCTCGCCGAGGGGATGGCCGACGCCGCGCTGGACGTGCTGCCGGGGCCGGGCTGGGGCGCGGTCGCGCAGCGGGTGCTCGACGGCGTCGGTCTGCACGTCGACGGGGCGCTCGCCGAGGAGGTCGAGTCGGCGCTGACGATGCTCGGCCGGGTCCGCCAGGACGCCGCGCTGATGCGCCACCGCGACGGGGCCGGACCGGACGAGGTCGCCGCGTACCTGTCCCGATGGCTGGTCGTCGACGACGGCCGGGCGCGGCGGATGCTGTCGTTCCTCGACCACCCGCAGTGGCGGTCCTACGCCACCACGTACGCCGAGGGGCGTCCCCTGGTCGCGGCCTGGCTCGCCCGGCCGGGGACCGACCCGGTCGCGAACCTGCGGAGCCTGCTCGACGAGCCGGTCACCCCCGCCGACCTGCAGCGCGACCTCGCCCACGGCGGGGGCCGGGGCTGTGCAGCAACGGTTCCCGGCAGTGCTGCAGGTGGTCCGACCGGCTAGGCCGGATGGTCGCCGACCGGACGTGGCTCTCTACATGATCGAGACGTCGGACGGTGCTTCACGGACGATGAACGGTCGGTGACCACTGTGCCATTGCGGTTCACCTTCCACTCGTCACAGCAAGTTGCTGTTGACCGCACCAGGGTGACCACTAGTAGCGTCCGGGTCGGCGGTACGTACCCGATGCGTTCCGCCCGGGAGGCCCTGAACGTGGTGTCACACGCACCCGAGAGGGCCGGCACCCGGCCCTCGCGGGCGTGCCGGCCGGAGGACCTTGACGGTCCTTCGACGAGCCGACGCGTCCCGCATCAGGGCCGGCCGGCCCAGCGCAGAAGTGGACGCGGTGCCGCGTCCGCGAGGGAGCACCCGTGACCGATCGTCGTCCCGCCCTCACCCCGGAGTCCCCGGCCCCGACCGGATCCTCCTCGAGCGCAGACGCACCGTCAGGCACCCCCGCCCGCTGTTACGTCCTCGACACGTCGGTGCTGTTGTCCGACCCGTGGTCGTTGCTGCGGTTCGACGAGCACCAGGTCGTCCTTCCCCTGGTCGTGATCTCCGAGCTGGAGGCCAAGCGCCACCACCCCGAACTCGGCTGGTTCGCCCGCACCGCGTTGCGCCAGCTCGACGAGCTGCGCGTGAAGTACGGACGCCTGGACGCGCCGATCCCGATCGGCGAGTCCGGCGGGTCCCTGCACGTCGAGCTCAACCACTCGGACCCGATGGTGCTCCCGGCCGGTTTCCGGACCGACTCCAACGACAGCCGGATCCTGGCCTGCGCGCTCAACCTTCGGGCCGACCCGACCGTCCACGGCGAGGTCGTGCTCGTCACCAAGGACATGCCGCTGCGGGTCAAGGCCGCGGCCGTGGGTCTGGACGCCGACGAGTACCACGGCCAGGACGTCCTGTCCTCGGGCTGGACCGGCATGGCCGACATCGAGGTCACCCCCGACGACGTGGACACCCTGTTCCGGGACGGCGTGATCGACCACGACGCCGCCCGTGACCTGCCCTGCAACACCGGCCTGCGGCTGGTGGGGGCGTCGTCGGCGCTGGGGCGGGTGACCGCGGACAAGCGGGTCAAGCTCGTCCGCGGCGACCGGGAGGCGTTCGGCCTGCACGGCCGCTCTGCGGAGCAACGGGTGGCGCTGGACCTGCTGCTCGACAACGAGGTCGGCATCGTCTCGATGGGTGGCCGCGCCGGTACCGGCAAGTCGGCGCTCGCGCTGTGCGCCGGGCTGGAGGCGGTGCTCGAACGCCAGCAGCACCGCCGGATCGTGGTGTTCCGCCCGCTCTACGCGGTCGGTGGCCAGGACCTCGGCTATCTGCCGGGCAGCGAGAGCGAGAAGATGGGGCCCTGGGCGCAGGCGGTGTTCGACACCCTCGGCGCGGTGGTCAGCCAGGACGTGATCGACGAGATCGTCGCGCGCGGCCTGCTCGAGGTCCTGCCGCTCACCCACATCCGCGGCCGGTCGCTGCACGACACGTTCGTCATCGTCGACGAGGCGCAGTCGCTGGAGCGCAACGTGCTGCTCACGGTGCTCTCCCGGCTCGGTGCCGCGTCGCGGGTGGTGCTCACCCACGATGTCGCGCAGCGGGACAACCTGCGGGTCGGCCGGCACGACGGCATCGCGGCGGTGATCGAGAAGCTCAAGGGTCACCCGCTGTTCGCCCACGTCACGCTGACCCGCAGCGAGCGCAGCCCGATCGCCGCGCTGGTGACCGAGATGCTGGAGGGCCCGAACTCCTGACCGTGCTCGGAGACACCCCGCCCTGAATGCCCGGGCGGCACCCTCGTCGACCTGCTTCCCCGGGTCGCGAGGGTGCCGTCGGGGACCAGGGCCCTGCCCGCCCCCGTCCCGAGGGGAACCCCCGGGACCGCCCGGGGAGCTGCCCCGTCCCGAGGGGAACCCCCGGGGCCGCCGGGGGAGCGAGGGGACCCTCCGGGACACGTCCGGGGCGGGATCAGCCGCCGTGCGGGGTGCCCTCGGTGAAGCCGGCGGTGGTCTGGGTGCCCAGGACGGCGCGCTCGTGCAGCTCGTCGAGCGTTCGAGCGCCGGCGTAGGTGCAGGCCGAGCGGACACCGGAGCAGATCTCGTCGAGCAGGTCCTCCACACCCGGGCGGTCCGGGTCCAGGCGCTGGCGGGAGCTGGAGATGCCCTCTTCGAACAGTGCCTTGCGGGCGCGGTCGAACGCGTTGTCGCCGCGGGTGCGCGCACCCACCGCCCGCTTCGACGCCATCCCGAACGACTCCTTGTAGGCGCGGCCGTGCTCGTCGCGCAGCAGGTCGCCGGGGGACTCGTAGGTCCCGGCCAGCCAGGACCCGATCATCACCGACGACGCGCCCGCGGCCAGCGCCAGGGCGACGTCGCGCGGGTGCCGCACGCCGCCGTCGGCCCAGATCGCGGCGCCGTGCTCCCGGCCGGCCGCGGCGCACTCGGCGACCGCGGAGAACTGGGGGCGCCCGACGCCGGTCATCATCCGGGTGGTGCACATCGCGCCCGGCCCGACGCCGACCTTGACGATGTCCGCCCCGGCCGCGGCCAGGTCGGCGACACCCTCGGCGGTGACGACGTTGCCGGCGGCGATCGGCACGCCCGCCCCGGACTCGTCGACGACCCGGCGCACCGCGGCCAGCGCGTCGAGCATCTTGTCCTGGTGGCCGTGCGCGGTGTCCACGACCAGCACGTCGACGCCGGCGTCGAGCAGCGCCTTCGCCTTCACCGCGACGTCGCCGTTGATCCCCAGGGCGGCCGCGGTGCGCAGGCGCCCGGACGCGTCCAGGGCGGGGGAGTAGATCCCGGCCCGGATCGCGCCGATGCCGGTGAGGATCCCGGCGAGGCGGCCCTCGTCGTCGAGACCCAGCGCGGCGCGACGGCCGTCGAGGGCCTCGAACACCTCGCGCGGCGGGGTCCCGACGGGCAGCGTCAGCGGCGACGGGTCGAGCACCTCGGACAGGCGGGTGAACCGGTCGACCCCGGCGCAGGCGGCCTCGTCGACGGTGCCGACCGGACGTCCGCCCTCGTCGGTGACCACGACCGCGCCGTGCGCCCGTTTGGGCAGCAGGTTCAGCGCGTCGGCCACCGCGTCGCCGGTGCGCAGCACGAGCGGGGTGTCCCAGACCGGGTCGCGGGACTTGATCCAGGAGATGATCTCGGCGACGGCGTCGGTCGCGACGTCCTGCGGCAGTACGGTCAGCGCGCCGCGGCGGGCGAGGGTCTCGGCCATCCGCCGTCCGGCCACCGCGGTCATGTTCGCCGCGACCACCGGGACCGTCGCGCCGGTGCCGTCGGCCGTGGTCAGGTCGACGTCGAAGCGCGAGGTGATCGACGAGCGCCGCGGGACGAGGAACACGTCGTCGTAGGTGAGATCCGCGGCCGGGGCGTCGCCGGAACCGGCGTCGTGGTGGAGGAAGCGCACGGTGAGCGGACTCTACGCGCCACGACGGCTCCCGTGCACCGTCGTGACGGTCGCAACCCGTCCCGGTCCGTGTGACCACCGTCCCGGTCCGGCGTCATCTGCTGGACACCTGGGAGGAACGGCCGGGCAACCGGCGCGGCCTACCGTCGTGGACATGCCGGTGCCGTCGCCGAGATCGTCCTCGGTCACGCACGCGCAGGACGTCCGACGGTTGCGGGACCTGCTGCGTGCGGCGATCTCCGGTGGGCGTTTCCCGGACGGCCGGGTGCCGGGCGAGGGCGAGCTGATGGTCGGCTTCGGCGCCAGCCGGTCCACGGTCCGAGAGGCACTCGGCCTCCTCGCGGCCGAGGGAGTGGTCCGCGGCACGTCGTCGAGGTACGAGCAGGCGACCTACGAGGTGGCCGGGTTCGTGCCCACGCCACCCGCCCCGCCCGTGTTGCGGGCCGTCGATCCGTCGGTCGAGCCGGTCGGCTCCCGGGTGCTGGACCGGTCCGGTCTCGCCGCGCCGGCCCCGCTCGCCGCATGGCTCGACGTCGGGCCGGGCAGCCCGTGCCTGCGGATCGAGTTCCTCGTGCTGCACCACGGTGTCCCGTCCGCGGTCGAGACGCACTACGTCGTGCACCCGGAGGCCGGTGACCTGATCGGGATCCCGATGCGCGGGTCCTGGGAGACCCTGCTCGACGATGCCGGTCTGCGTCGCGGGCGCACCGACACCTGGGGCGGCCGGATCCCGGCCGACCCGGCCGTCGCGGAGCTCCTCGGCGTCGCGCCCGGCTCGGACCTCGTCGGGGTCGAGCAGACCACCTTCGACCCGTCGGGCCGGGTGCTCGACGGCGCCGTGCTCCGGATCCGCTCCGACGTGCCGCGCGCCGGGACGCTCCGCCCGGCCGGTTGACGCGCGCTCAGGTGCTCAGCAGCCGCTCAGGTGCTCAGCAGCCGGCGCACCTCCTCCAGGTCGTCGGCCTCGGCCGGGGTCTTGTCCGGGCGGTAGCGCAGCACGCGGGCGAACCGCAGCGCGACGCCGCCGGGGTAGCGGGTGCTGCGCTGTGCGCCGTCCAGGGCGATCTCGACCACCAGCTCCGGGCGCAGCAGCACCACGCCGTGCCCGCCGCCGTCCCCGTCACCGTCCTCCCGCGCGTACTCCGGGAACGTCGCGGTCTGCCAGGCCAGCAGCTCGTCGGTCATGCCCTTGAACGTCTTACCGACCATCACCGGGTCGCCGCCGTCGGGGTCCCGGGCGCCGAGGTGGATGTTGGACAGGCTGCCGGTGCGCCGCCCGTAGCCCCACTCCGCGCCGAGGACGACCAGGTCGAGGGTGTGCACCGGCTTCACCTTCTGCCAGGCCTTCCCGCGCCGCCCGGCCGCGTACGGGGCGTCGAGCGCCTTCACCACGATGCCCTCGTGCCCGGACTCCAGCGCCGTCTCCAGCACGTCGGCCGCCTCCTCCGCCGACGGTCGCCGCGCGCCGGGCATCCGCAGCGGCGCCTGGGCGTCCCCGGCGAGCAGCCCGGCCAGAGCGTCGAGACGCTGCTCCAGCGGGGCGTCGACGAGGTCGGTGCCGTCGAGGTGGAGCAGGTCGAAGAAGAACGGGCTCAGCATCGCCTCGGAGCCCTGACCGTCCGGCCCGTCGGACCCGAACCGGCTCATCGTGTCCTGGAACGGGCGCGGGCGGCCGTCGTCGTCCAGGGCCAGGGTCTCCCCGTCGAGCACCACCGTCTCGCACGGCAGTGCCCGGACCTGCGCGATCAGCTCCGGGACGCCGTCGGTGATCTCGCGCAGCGTGCGGGTCCAGACCCGGACCTCGTCGCCGCGGCGGTGTACCTGGATCCGTGCGCCGTCGAGCTTGTGCTCCACCGTGACCTCGGGCCCGAGGCCGGCCAGCGCGGCGTCGAGGGAGTCGCCGGGGCTCGCCAGCATCGGCCGGATCGGGCGTCCGACCTCCAGCGCGACGACCTCCAGGGCCTCGGCGCCGCCGGTCAGCGCGGTGACGGCGGTGCCCGGCAGCCGCCCGGAGAGCATGAACGCCCGCCGCACCGTCGCCGTCGGGACCTCGGCGGCGGCCGCGATCGCCTCCACCATCAGGCCCTCCAGCGCGCCCTGGCGCAGCTCGCCGGTCAGCAGCCGGTGCAGGAAGCGCTGCTCGTCGGCGGTCGCGGTGCCGTAGAGCCCGGCCAGCAGGTCGCGCCGCCGAGCGGCCGACCCGGTGCCGGAGGTGGCGGCGAGGTCGTCGAGGGTCGCGTCCACCCTCCCGACGGTCAGCGACGGCTCGGCCGCGACCTCGGCGTCGAGACCGGACAGGGTCCGCCAGCCGGTGCCGATCCGGCCCTGGCGCAGGTCCCCGGCCAGCCATGCGGTGACCGGCTCGACCTCCTCCGGGGCGGCCCGGCCCAGCACCGCCGCGAGAGCGGCCGACTTCTCCTTGCGCGAGCGGGTGGCGCCCACGGCGGCGGAGGTCGCGACGACGTCGGAGAACAGCATGGGAGCAGTGAAGCAGCGGGCACCGACATTTCGCCCGCCGAGCGGGCCCCGCCGCAGGTCGGGCGCCGGGCATCGGGCTAGCGGACGCGGGAGGGGGCGGGTTTCGTGGGTCGGGCGCCGGGGGTCAGGCGCTGCGGGCCTCGCGCAGGGGCCCGTCACCCGGGTGACGGCGCAGCGATCCGGCGACCGGGTGCGGGGCGACGCGGGGGCCACCACCCGTCCCGGCGTTCGGCGGTCCGGTGTTCCCCGGGGGCGGGACGACGTCGGTGCGTCGCATCGAGCGCCGCCACAGCTCGGACACCGGGACCACCCCGGTGCACGCGCCGCCCGGCCCGACCAGCACCAGGTCGTCGTAGCCGCGGGAGCGGTCACCGGCCAGGCTCACCTCCATCGCCGCCGGCAGCGGCATCCGCTCGTCGGCCACACGCGGCGGGTCGGCCATGGTGATCGCCGGCTTCGCGGCCCACAGGGCGTGCCCGAACGGCCCGGCCATCGCCAGCAGGAACCGGCTGCGCTCCAGGTAGCCGGTCGGCCGTCGGCGCGGGTCGAGCAGCACCACTCCCCCGGCGTCCGGGCGGTCGGCCAGCGCGGTCCGGGCGACGTCGGCGACGGCGTCGTCGGGCAGCGTCAGCGCGGCGGACGCGAGGGCGCGCACCGGGACCGGCACCGCGCCGATCCGCGGAGCGGGGGAGGGCGTCGGCCGCGGCGAGGGCGCCGGCCCCGGGGAGGGCGCGGCGGAGGGGCTGCGGTGCGGCGCGGTGGCGGTGAGCAGCGACAACAGCTCCGGCGGCGTCGACCCCTCGACCACCGGGCGCGCCCGCGGTGTGCCCAGCAGCGGTCCCCGGGCCAGCCGTGCGCCGCAGGCGTGCAGTGCGCCGAGCGCGTCGGCGTCCGCGACGCCGGTCGCGGCGACCCGCACCCCGCTGGCCGCGGCCACCCCGCACACCGCGCGGACCACGGCGGCGGACCCGGGTGCGCTCAGGTGCTCCTCCAGCACGGCGACGTCCGGACGCGCGACGAGCAGCAGGTCCAGCCCGAAGCCACGGCCGATCCCGTCCAGCGCGATCCGGAAGCCCCACCCGCGCAGCTCGGCGAGGGCGGGTACCAGCTCGTCGACCGGCGCCGCGGCCAGCGCCGGGCCGATCTCCAGCATCGGCGCGGTCCCGCCGACCGTCAGCATCGCGCGCAGCCGGTCCCGGGCCAGCACCACGGTGTCCGCGGCCACCGGCACCTGCACGGCGGCGCCCGGGTCGAGCCGTCGGGCGAGCGCGACGGCGGAGACCGCGGTCCCGGCGTCGACCTCGGCGATCTGGCGGGCGCTCCAGCCGGTGCCGCGTGCGCGGGCTCCGATCGCGTCCTGCGGGCGGGCCGGGGCGATCGAGAACCCGGACACGCGCGCGGTGTGCAGGTCGTACACCGGCTCGAACGTGAACCTGTCGTCGTTCATCGGACGATCACCCTCGGCGCATTCGTGGAGCAGCGGACCAAATGATCGACACTGTGTCACGAGGAGATCGTCCGAACGGGTAACCGACGATGAACGGCGGATGGACGTACCCGCCGCACCCGTTCCGGTGCGGCGGGTGACCGGCCTTTCTCAGACCTTCTTCTGCCCGTGCGCCATCGCCAGTACGTCCAGGGCCGCGTCGAGCTGGGCCTCGGTGAGCTTCCCCGACTCCACGTGCCCGCGTTCGATGACGACGTCGCGGATCGTGCGGCGCTCCTTGAGCGACTGCTTCGCGATCGAGGCGGCCTCCTCGTAGCCGATGAACCCGTTGAGCGGGGTGACGATCGACGGCGAGGACTCCGCGTACTCCCGCGTGCGCTCCACGTCGGCCTCGATCCCGTCGATCACCTTGTCCGCGAGCAGGCGCGAGGCGTTGGCCAGCAGCCGCGCCGACTCCAGCACGTTGCGCGCCATCACCGGCATCATCACGTTGAGCTGCAGGTTGCCCTGGCTGCCGCCGAAACCGACGGTCGCGTCGTTGCCCATGACCTGCGCCGCGACCATCATCGCCGCCTCGCAGATCACCGGGTTGACCTTGCCGGGCATGATCGAGCTGCCCGGCTGCAGGTCCGGCAGGTGGATCTCGGCCAGACCGGTGCGCGGGCCCGAGGACAGCCAGCGCAGGTCGTTGGCGATCTTGTAGAGCGACACCGCGACGGTGCGCAGCGCGCCCGAGGCCTCCACCAGCCCGTCCCGCGAGCCCTGGGCCTCGATGTGGTCGGTCGCCTCGCTGAGGACGTCCAGCCCGGTCGCGGCGCGCAGCTTCTCCACGACGCCGGCGCCGAAGCCGTCGGGCGCGTTCAGCCCGGTCCCGACGGCGGTGCCGCCGATCGGCAGCACGGCCAGACGGGGCAGCGCGTCCCGGACCCGGGCCGCGCCGTACTCGGCCTGGCTCGCCCACGCCCCGGCCTCCTGGCCCAGCGTGATCGGCACCGCGTCCATCAGGTGCGTGCGCCCGGCCTTGACGACCTCGGCCCAGTCCTCGGCGCGGCGGCGCAGCGACGCGGCCAGGTGCTCCAGCGCCGGGACCACCTCGGTGGACAGTGCCTCGGTTGCGGCCACGTGGATCGTCGTCGGAAACACGTCGTTCGACGACTGCGACGCGTTCACGTGGTCGTTCGGGTGCACCTCGACGCCGGCCCGCCCGGCCAGGCTCGCGATCACCTCGTTGGCGTTCATGTTCGACGACGTCCCGGAGCCGGTCTGGAACACGTCCACCGGGAACTGGTCGTCGTAGCCGCCCTCGGCCACCTTGTCCGCGGCGGTGGCGATCGCGTCGGCCTTGTCGGCGTCGAGGACGCCCAGGTCCTTGTTCACCCGCGCCGCCGCGCCCTTGACCAGGCCGAGCGCGCGGATCTGGGCGCGCTCCAGGCCCCGTCCGGAGATCGGGAAGTTCTCCACCGCGCGCTGGGTCTGGGCCCGCCACAGTGCGTCCTTCGGGACCCGGACCTCGCCCATGGTGTCGTGCTCGATGCGGTACTCGTCGCTCATGGCGCCGAGTCTGGCCTCACCCGCACCGGTCCGCAGGGAGGCGTGACGACCACGACACCACCGGGTCAGGGCAGGGGCGGGACGTCGTGGTCGTCGGATCCGTCGAAGTCGATGGTGGAGAACTCGCGGAGCTTGGTCAGCCGGTGGTGGCCGTCGATCAGCCGCACCGTCCCGGACTTCGAGCGCATCACGATCGACTGGGTGGTCGCACCACCGGGCTGGTAGTGCACGCCGCGCAGCAGCGCCCCGTCGGTGATGCCGGTGGCGCAGAAGAACACGTTGTCCCCGCGGACCAGGTCGGCGGTGGTCAGCACCCGCTCCAGGTCGTGCCCGGCGGCGACGGCCTTCGCCCGCTCCTCGTCGTCCTTGGGCCAGAGCCGGCCCTGCAGCTCACCGCCCATGCACTTCAGGGCGGCCGCGGTGATGATCCCCTCCGGGGTGCCGCCGATGCCGTAGAGCATGTCGACGCCGCTGTCCGGGCGGGCCGCGGCGATCGCGCCGGCCACGTCGCCGTCGGTGATGAACTGGATGCGGGCGCCGGTGGCGCGGATCTCGTCGACGATTTTCTCGTGCCGCGGGCGGTCCAGCACGCACACCGTGACGGCGGCGACGTCGCACTTCTTGGCCTCGGCGACCCGGCCGATGTTCTCCGCGACCGACTCGCGGATGTCGATCGCGTCGGCCGCCTCCGGCCCGACCGCGAGCTTCTCCATGTAGAACACCGCCGACGGGTCGAACATCGCGCCGCGCTCGGCCACCGCGAGCACGGCCAGCGCGTTCGGCATCCCCTTGGCCATCAGCGTGGTGCCGTCGATCGGGTCGACGGCGACGTCGCAGGCGGGGCCCTGGCCGTTGCCGACCTGCTCGCCGTTGAACAGCATGGGCGCCTCGTCCTTCTCGCCCTCGCCGATCACGACCACGCCCTGCATGGTCACGGTGCCGATGAGCTGGCGCATCGCGTCCACCGCGGAGCCGTCACCGCCGTTCTTGTCGCCACGACCGACCCAGCGCCCCGCGGCCATCGCCGCGGCCTCGGTCACCCGGACCAGCTCCATCGCCAGGTTCCGGTCGGGGGCCTCCCGCCGTCGGGTGGGGGCCGCAATGGTCGAGGACTGCGCTGACTGGGTCACGGGCGTCTCCTTCGCTCGGGGTCCGCGGTGGTCGGCACGGCCTGGTGTGGTCGGCCGAAGGTGGCCCCGGCCTGCGATCCTGGCAGATCGGGCGTGCCGGTGGAGCGATGAGCGACCGACGCCATGCCCCGCGTCACCGCGGCGACGGGTCTGCGTGCCGCCGGGCCGGGCCTGCGCGACGATGGTGGGGTGAGCTCCGAGTCCGATCCCCGCGCGTCCACCGAGTCCGGCGACACCTCCGCGTCCGTCGGGGCCGAGGAGACGTCCGCGTCCGACCGGTCCGCGGTCGCCGCCGGTGATCCGGCTCCCGGCGGTGGCGACGGTGGTCCGGACCCCGCCGGCTCCGGTGCGGCGACGTCGACGGATGCGGACGCCGCCCCCACGGGGGGTACGCCGAGGCCGCGTCCCCGCATCGGTCCGCGTCCGATGCAGAAGCCGGGCCGGACCGAGACCCGGATGAAGGACATGCTCGGGGCTCTGCTGATCCTGATCCCGATCGCGTTGCTGCTGGTCGGGGTGACCCGGTCCTGCACGTTCGCCCCGGCCGGGCCGACGATCGACCCGAACGCCGGCCCCACCGTCGACGCCCCGGCGCGGCTGGGCGAGTACGCGAAGATCTCGACGTTCCCGCTGCGCGTGCCGGCCGTCGGGTGGCGGGCGAACTCCACCGACCGCGGCGAGGTCGTGGGCGGCGGCACCGCCGTCCGGGTCGGCTTCGTCACCGGGGAGGGCCGCTACCTGCGCCTGGTGCAGAGCGACGCGACGGAGGAGAACCTCCTGCGCACCGAGGCCGGCACCGACGTCCCGACCGGTGAGGGCGTCACCCCCGCGGCCGGCCTGAACTGGGTCACCTACCGCTCCGGCAGCGGTGAACCGTTCCGTGTCACCGCCGTCCCGACGCCCGGATCACCGACACCGACCAGACTCCTGATCACCGGCAGCGGCAACGACGACGAGTTCCGCACCCTGGCCGAAGCGACGATCCGGGCCCGCCCCCCCCCTACCGGCGGCGGAACGAACTGACCTGCCCACCTCACACGGGTCCGGTGCACCTCACAGGTGTTCCACGCCGTGTGAGGTGCACCGACGCCGTGTGAGGTCCGTGGGGGCCGGGTTGTCCACATCCTGACGTGGCTGTCCACAGGTTCGTGGTTCCCGGGGGCGACCGACGTCGTGCGGGCGATGCTCGGACCGTGGACTTCTGGACGGGTGCCGACCCGGTGCGCCGGGCCGACCTCCTGGCCGCAGGAGTCAGCGGCGTCGAGATACGCCGCGCCCTGGCCGATCGCGAGCTGATCCGGCTGCGGCGGGGTGTCTACCTGCCCGCGGGGCCGGACGGGAACGTTCCGGCGGTGACGGAGCGGGCGGCCCGGCACGCGGTCGCCGTGCGCGGGGCGCTCTGCCGGTTGGAGCCCTCGGTGGTGGTCAGCCACGTGTCGGCGGCCGTGCTGCACGGGCTCGACCCCTGGGGGATCCCGCTGCGACGGGTGCACGTGACCCGTGCTCGTCGTACCGGCGGCAGGGTCGGCGCCGACCTGCACCTGCATTCGGCGGCGCTGGAACCCGACGAGATCGAGGTCCTCGACGGCGTCTCGGTGACGTCGGTGCCGCGCACGGTCGCCGATCTGGCCCGGACGGTGCCCTTCGACCGGGCCGTCGCGGTCGCCGACGCCGCCCTCCGGCTGCCCGGGGTCACGCCGGAGGACCTGTGCCGCGCGGTCGGGCGTGGACGGAGACGGCCCGGGAACGCGGCGGCGGAGCGGGTGATCCGGTTCGCCGACGGACGGAGCGAGAGTGCCGGGGAGTCCCGGAGCCGCGTGACGATCCACCGGATCGGCCTGCCCACGCCGGACCTGCAGCGCGACGTCCACGACGCCGACGGCGAATGGTTGGCCAGGGTGGACTTCTGGTGGGACGGCGACCCGCCGGTGGTCGGCGAGTTCGACGGCGAGGTCAAGTACGGGCGCATGCTCCGCCCTGGGCAGTCACCGGGCGAGGTCGTGTTCGAGGAGAAGCGCCGCGAGGACGCCCTGCGCCGGGAAGGCCTCGGCGTGGCGCGATGGACCTGGTCCGAGATCGACGACTTCGCCACGACGGCCGCTCACCTGCGCAGGCTTCTCGACTGAGGACACTTCACATGGGTTCGGTGCACCTCACAAGCGTTGTACGGCGTGTGAAGTGCGCCGACCCCGTGTGAGGTCGCGTCAGGAGTCGGACTCAGGTTCGGACTCGGCCAGGACCTGTTCGACGCGTTCGCGGGCGCCGGCGAGCTGCTGCTCGCAGCGGCGGGCCAGGGACTCGCCGCGCTCCCAGAGGGCGACCGACTCGTCCAGGCCCAGGCCGCCGACCTCGAGGGCGCGTACGACCTCGGCCAGCTCGTCGCGGGCCTTCTCGTAGTCGAGCTTCTCGACGGGGGTCCTCTGCGGTGTGCTCACCCGCTCGCCTTCTTCCTGGTCCGCCGGGCCGGGCCGGCCGGGGCCGTGTCGTCGGACGGGGTGTCCCCGGGCGTGGTGGTCCTGGACGTGGTGTTTCCGGCCGGAGTCTTCCGGGTGCGTCGCGGGCGAGCGGGAGCCGGGTCGGTGTCACCCGTGCCCGTGTCGTCCGGGCCGGGAGCCGCGGAGCCGTCGGTGGTGGGGTCGCCCGCGGCCGGACGTCCGTCCGCCGTCTCCGGGCCGTCCGACGTCGCCGCGATCGCGCCGTCGCCGACCCGGATGCGCAGGGCGGTCCCGGCCGGGGCCTCGGAGACCGAGCGCAGCAGGGGCCGGACGCCGTCGGTGCCGGCGAGCTGGACGATCGCGTACCCGCGGGCCAGCGTGGCGGACGGCCCGAGTGCGGTGAGCCGGGCCGTGAGGTGCTCGAGCTCCGCCGAGGACCGGTCGAACCGGCGCAGGACGGCGCGGTGCCCGGTGGCGCGCAGGTCGGCCACCTCGCGCTCGTGCCGGTCGAACATCCGCAGGGGCTGGGCCAGGACCGGCCGGGCGCGCAGGTCGCGGACCCGTCGTTCCTCGCGGTCGACCCACCCGGACAGCGCCCGCCGGGACCGTTCCCGCAGGCCGGCGATGCGCGCGGTCTCCTCGGCCAGGTCCGGGACCAGGCTGCGCCCGGCCTCGGTCGGGGTGGAGCACCGCAGGTCGGCGACGTGGTCGACCAGCGGGGTGTCCGGCTCGTGCCCGATCGCGGAGACCACCGGCGTCCGGCAGGACGCGACGGCGCGGCACAGCGTCTCGTCGGAGAACGGCAGCAGGTCCTCGACGCTGCCGCCGCCGCGGGCCAGCACGATCACCTCGACCTCCGGGTCGCGGTCGAGCACGCCGAGCGCGTCCACGATCTGCCCGACGGCGAGCCCGCCCTGGGTGGCGGTGTTCTCGATCCGGAACCGCACCCCGGGCCAGCGGGCGGTCGCGTTGGAGACGACGTCGTGCTCGGCGGCCGAGGCCCGCCCGGTGATCAGCCCGATCCGGTTCGGCAGCAGCGGCGGACGGCGCTTGAGGGCGGCGTCGAACAGTCCCTCGGCGGCGAGCAGCCGTCGCAGCCGCTCGATCCGGGCCAGCAGCTCACCGAGCCCGACGGCGCGGATCGCGTCCACGCGCAGGCTCAGGGTGCCGCGCCCGAGGTAGAACGACGGCTTGCCGTGCACGATCACCCGGCTGCCCTCGACGACCGCGCCACCGTTGTCGCGCACCAGCGACGACGGCGCCGTGAGCTGCAGCGACACGTCGGCGGCCGGGTCGCGCAGCACCAGGAACGCGGTGCCGGACCCGGGCCGGGCGGTGACCTGCGCCAGCTGCCCCTCGACCCAGACGGCGCCGAGCCGGTCCACCCACTCGGCGATCTTGCGGGCGACCGTGCGGACCGGCCAGGGCGTCTCCTCCGACGTGGGGGAGGAGGGTGCACTCACTTCCGGGCCCTACTTCTGGGACAGCGTCGAGATCCGGTTGGTCAGCATCGTGACGTACTCGTCGCGGTTGCCGTGCGAGGTCTCCCAGGCCAGCAGGTCGGCGAGGTCGTCGAGGGTGAGAGAGCGGAGCTTGCCGCGCAGCTGCGGGATCGTCATCGTCGGGTACTCGGGCAGCGCCTCGGGGGCGGTCGCCGCCGGGTCGGCCGACGGAGCCGGACGGGCGGCGGGCCGCGGCGGGCGGGCGACCGGGATGTCGGTGACCTTCGTCGTCGGCCGCAGCTCGGAGACGGTGCTCGCGCCGTTGCGCGGGCGCGGGTCGGTCAGGGGCGGCAGGTCGTCGTCGAAGGTCGCCCAGCTCGGGACGTCCTCGGCGGGGCGCAGGGTGCCCAGCGCGCGGTCGCCCTTGATCGCCAGCTCGGTGACGGTCTGCTGCAGGCGCATGGACACCTGCAGTGCCTGGCTCACGGCGGTGACCGGGAACTCGACGGCGTGCCGCGGTAGCTCCCGGGCCTGCTCGACGGCGGTCACGACGAGGCCCGCGGCGATCCGCAGGGGGAACGGCAGCGGTGTCATGCGCGCCATTGTTCCCTGTCACGCATCTCCTGGCAGGTCGGGTGGGTCACCACGCGGGTCGGACCGCTCACGTCCGGCTGACCGGTGCCGCGGACGTCCGTAGGGTGGAGGCATGTCCGGATCGGGAGACAAGCAGGTCCTGCTGGCCAAGCCACGGGGCTACTGCGCGGGCGTCGACCGGGCGGTCGAGGCCGTCGAACAGGCGCTCGAGCAGCACGGTGCGCCGGTGTACGTGCGCAAGGAGATCGTGCACAACAAGCACGTCGTGGAGACGCTGAGCGACCGCGGGGCGATCTTCGTGGAGGAGGCGGACCAGGTGCCCGAGGGGGCGATGGTCGTGTTCTCCGCGCACGGGGTGTCCCCGGCGGTGCGCGAGCAGGCCAAGGCCCGCGAGCTGCGCACCATCGACGCGACCTGTCCGCTGGTCACCAAGGTGCACCAGGAGGCCAAGCGCTTCGCCCGCGAGGACTACGACATCCTGCTGGTCGGGCACAACGGCCACGAGGAGGTCGAGGGGACCTCCGGCGAGGCGCCCGAGCACATCCAGATCGTGGAGTCCGCCGCCGACGTCGACGGCGTCACCGTCCGTGACCCGGAGAAGGTCGTCTGGCTGTCGCAGACCACGCTGAGCGTCGACGAGACGATGCAGACCGTGCGTGCGCTGCGGGAGAAGTTCCCGGCGCTGCAGAACCCGCCGTCCGACGACATCTGCTACGCCACCCAGAACCGCCAGGTCGCGGTGAAGGCGATGGCCCCGCGCTGTGACCTGGTCCTGGTCGTCGGCTCGCGCAACTCGTCGAACTCGGTGCGCCTGGTCGAGGTCGCGCTGACCGCCGGCGCCGGCGCGTCCTACCTGATCGACTACGCCAAGGAGATCGACGACGCCTGGCTCGAGGGTGTCGGCACGATCGGTGTGACCAGCGGTGCCTCGGTGCCCGAGGTGCTGGTGCGCGGCGTCGTCGACCACCTGGCCGAGCGCGGCTGGGGCTCGGTCGAGGAGATCGACACGGCCGAGGAGACGCTGACGTTCTCGCTGCCGCGCGAGCTGCGCCCGAACCGGGCCGCCGCCCGCTAGAAGGACACCGCGAACGACGAAGGACCCGGCTGACAGGGGCTCAGCCGGGTCCTTCGTCGTTGCGGGGTGGTGCGGTGTCGTACGTGGGTCAGGCGGCGCGGTCCGCGGTGACCTGCTTGGCCGAGACGACCTGGACCTGGTCGCCGATCTGCAGGTAGTCGAACCAGGCCTGGGCGTCCGGGCGGGCCAGGCGCACGCAGCCGCCGGACGGGGTCTCGGTGTTGCCCTCGTGGAAGGCGATGCCGCCGTCCTGGAAGAACACGGCCAGCGGCATCGCGGCCGGGCGGCCCTGCTTGTCCTTGTACTCGCCGCTCTTGTGGTCGGCCTCCTTGCGGTAGACCCGCAGCGAGTGCCCGACCGGCGTCAGCTTGCCCTGGCCGCCGGTCGCGGCCGGCACCGGTCCGCGCATGATCTTGCCGTCCTTGAACAGCCAGGACCGCTTCGAGTCGAGGTCGACACAGGCCTTCGCGGTGACCGTGCAGGGTGTCCCCGGGACCAGCGGCTGGTCCTTGAACGCCTGGGCGGCGGGCGAGCCGGCGAGCGCGGTGCCGGCGCCGACCACCGCGAGGACTCCGACCAGCGCTGCGATGATCACGGCGGGTCGTGGCCTACGGCTGTGGTGGGCGTTGCTCATCGTTCTCCTGGGTTGCCGGGGCGACGTCGGGTGTCGGCGACGGTCGTCGCCTTCCCGATGGTGTGACGTCCGGGGCCGCTCGGGGGTTGCGTCCGTTTCCTGACGAGTTCTACCCGATCGGGGGTCGTGCGCCGAACGCCGCATCGCACGACGAGCGGCGCGACGGGCGGTCCGGTCGGTGCGGCGGATCGGGGCGTCGGGAGTGACGGCCGGGGGATGCCGTCAGCCGCGGCGGGGCCGGCGCGGACGGGACGGCTCGTCGGCCCGGGTGGATCCGGTCGTCGAACGCGAGGTGCCGCTGCGCGGTGCCGGGCGGCCCGACGCGGCGCGGACGGAGGCGCCCGAGGTGCGGGCCCCGGTCGCGCGGGCCCCGGTCTCCGGCGCGCTCGTGCGCCGTCCCCGGCCCCGTGCGGACGCGCGGTCCGCCGCGCTCGTCGCGGTGTCGGCCGCTGTCGGGCGTGCCCGGTCCGGCCGGGTCGTCGTCCGGCCGGACGGCCGTTCGCGTCCGGTGTCCCCGTCGGGTGCCGCGTTCTCGGAGCGGCTCCCGGAGAGACGGCGCCGGAGCTGCCCGACCGCGTCGTCGGGCCCGGTCCGCTGGCGGACGAGCCGGAACCCGGCCACCAGCAGCACCACGAGGGTGGTGACGGCCATCGCCGGGAACGCGTTGATCAGCGGAGCGCCGGCCATCAGCAGGTGCTCGGTGGCGCCGGCCTCCGGCGTCGGAGCGCCGACGAGGACGGCGATCACGGGGATGACGACGGCCAGCATCAGTGGCGGCTGGACGGCGGGCACGAAGATGCTGCGACGGCGTACCCAGGCCACGGCCAGCACACAGCCGAGGAAGTAGCCGACCTCGAAGATCGCGCCGACGGTGCCGAGACGCAGCAGGTCGGCCACCACACCGACGGCGGTCAGCCCGACCGCGAGCCCGACCGCGGCGAGCGGCGGGATCCCCAGCACCGGCTTGACCAGCGATCGCTCGCGGACGGGCCACGATCCGGCGGGGGCCTTACCGGTCCGCCGGGCGGGCCGGGACGAACCGGTGCGCCCGCCGGGCGGGGTGGAGGCGGTCCGCCCGGCCGACGCGGTGCGGGTGTCGGTCACCGGTTCAGAGTAGCCCGTACGTCGGGGTCCTCCCGGGACCCGTCCGGGGGTGAGTCGTCGGCGTCCGGGCGCTCCCGGCTCGCCTGCGCGAGATCCTCCAGGGAGACCAGGGAGTCGCCCGCGGAGGCGACCAGCTCCGGCGCGGAGATCCCGCGCAGGCCGCCCTCGACCAGCTCCGGGGAGACGAGATCGGTGTCGGAGACCTGCAGCTCGGTGAACTTGCGCGCCGTCACCAGCACCCGCGCCTCCAGCGAGGAGACGGTGCGGTTGTAGCTGTCCACCGCCGAGTCCAGGCTGCGCCCCAGCTTGGCGACGTGCGTGCCCATCGTGGCGAGCCGGCCGTGCAGCTCCCGTCCGAGGCGGTGCACCTGCGCGGCGTTGCGGGCCAGTGCCTCCTGCCGCCAGCCGTAGGCGACGGTGCGCAGCAGCGCGATCAGCGTCGTCGGGGTGGCGAGCACGACGTTGCGGCCGAAGGCGTGCTCGAGCAGCGCCGGGTCGGCCTGCAGCGCCGCCTCCAGGAACGGGTCGCCCGGCACGAAGAGCACGACGAACTCCGGCGTCGGCTCGAACGACTCCCAGTAGGCCTTCGCCGCGAGCTGGTCCACATGGGCGCGCAGCTGGCGGGCGTGCGCGGCCAGCTTGGTCTTGTGGACGTCGGCGTCGCGGCTCTCCACCGCCTCCAGGTAGGCCGCGAACGGGACCTTCGCGTCGACGACGACCTGCTTGCCGCCGGAGAGGCGCACCACCATGTCCGGCCGGACGCCGCCGTCCTCGCCGGCCGCGCTGACCTGGGTGGAGAAGTCGCAGTGCTCGACCATCCCGGCCAGCTCGGCGACCCGCTCCAGCTGCAGCTCACCCCACCGCCCGCGCACCTGCGGCGCGCGCAGCGCGTTCACCAGGGCCTTGGTCTCGGTGCCGAGCCGCTCGGAGCTGTCGGCCATGTGCCGGACCTGCTCGCGCAGCCCCGCGTAGGCCGACTCGCGCTCCTTCTCCACCGTGCGCAGCTGACCCTCGACCCGGCCCAGCGCCGCACTGAGCGGGTCCAGCAGCGTCTCGACGGCCTTGGCCCGCGCCGTCTCGTCGCCCTGCGCCTTCGCCGACAGGGCCGCGGTGACCTCCTTGAGCCGGCTCTCGGCCAGCGCGACGAACTGCTCGTTGTTGCGGGACAGCGCGTCCTGGGACAACGCGGCGAAGGAGTCCTTGAGCTCGGCCTCCCGCCGGACCTGCTGGGCCTCGCTCTCGGCGCGGGCCTCCCGCTCGGCCTGCAGCGCCGCGTGGAACGACGCCGCGTCCGAGTCGGCCCGGCGCAGCCGCGTGGTCGCCTGCTCCAACTGTTCGTGCAGGTCCTCGATGCGTTCCATCAGCCCGGTCCGCTCGGCGCGCAGGCCCGCGGCGTCGGCCCGTGTGGTCGCGGTGGCGTTCGCCGACGCCCGCGCGGCCTCGGCGGCCGCCTCGCGGTGCCGGGCGCCGGCGAGCAGCCAGGCCACCCCGGCACCGGCCAGGAGCCCGGCCACCAGGCCGACGATCATGCTCGTGAGATCCACGCCGTCAGGGTGCACCGGGGCACCGACAGTTTCGGTCCCGCCGCGCCGGATGCGGCCGCCGCGATCCCGCCGGAATGCGGTCCCACCAGCGCTTCCGTGCCCCGCGCACACGCCGTCACCCGGTCGGATGTCTACCGGTCGGCGCAGGTGGAGACGGGCGATGCGACCGGGGGTTGCCCGGATATGACGCATCGGACAGAGAAGCATCCCGAATGCGACCCGGGCCGTCTCACCAGGTGTCAGCGTCCAGAGCGGAAGCGAAAGAGGTCCATCCGATGAAGAACACGATCGTCACCCGCGCCCTCGCCGCCACCGGCATCGCCGCGGCCGCTATCCTGACACCCCTGACCGCAGGAGCCGCCTCCGCGGCCCCGGCGGGGAGCGCCGCACCGGTCGCGACGGCAGCGGCCGTCGCCGGGACCGACACGGCGCCGTCGGCCTGCCGCCCGGCGAACTACCGCGGCACCATCGCGCCCGACGTCGCCAGCTCCGGGCACCACCACTACCGCGTCACCCTGGTCGCCGCGCCGGGTACGTCGGCCTGCACGCTCGCCGGATCGCCGACCGGCGTCCTGTTCACCAAGGGGCAGACCCCGATCGGGGTGGACGCCACGACCTACGGCGACCAGACGGTGCCCGTCGCGTTCGGTCCCGGCGCCCCGGTGCACTTCGACATCCAGGTGCCGAACTCCGCGGGCGGGGCGGTCGCCGGCACGGCGTCGTTCTCGCTGCGGGCACCCGGTGGCGCGGTGATCCCGGGCGAGGGCGCCGCCGGCGGGTACATGGAGGTCGACGCGGGCACCGCGATCGGCCCCGTGCAGCCCGGCGTCTGACAGCCCGGGACCCGGTCCCGCGCGCGGCCGGACCGGGCCCCGGACCCCTGGACGGGGGACTACGCCGTCCGGGAGCGGGCGGCCTCGTGGTCGATCAGCCACCGCTTCGCCGGCAGCCCCCAGCGGAACCCGCCGAGGGAGCCGTCGGTACGCAGTACCCGGTGGCAGGGCACGAACAGTGCCACCGCGTTCCGTGCGCACGCCGCGGCCGCGGCCCGCACCGCCTTCGGGCGTCCCGCCCGCGTCGCGTACTCGGTGTAGGTCACCGGGGTGCCGGGCTCGACGGTGCGCAGCACGTCCCAGGCGTGGGTCAGGAACTCACCGGACCGCTGCCGGACCGCGATCGCGTCGATCGCGGTCAGGTCGCCGTCGTGGTAGCGGGCGACGGCCTCGGCGACGGGGCCGATGTCTCCGGAGACCAGCTCTCCCGGGTGCAACGAGGGGTGCACCTGGGGGAGCAGCTCGCCCAGCTCGGTCGTCCAGCCCGAGGCGAGGACCGCGCCCCCGGAGTCGACGACGGCCGTGAACGGGCCGATCGGGGTGTCCTGGGTCGCCCAGTGGGCCGTCCCGGCCGCGGCGTCGGTGGCCGCGGCGTCCGGGGTGGTCGTGGTGTCGGGGGTGGAGAGGGTGTTCGTCATGCCGTCCTCCGGCGTGTGGGTGCGGGAGCGGGGGCGGACCGTGCCGCCGCGGCTCTCCACAGGTGGGTGGCGGCGTAGGACCGCCAGGGCGACCAGCGCGCGGAGCGGGCATGAAGTCCCGTCGCGTCACCGGGGAGTGCGAGGGCCTCGGCGCCACGGCGTACCGCCAGGTCGGAGGCCAGAAGTTCGTCGGGGTCACCCAGCACGCGCATGGCCAGGTACCCCGCGCTCCACGGGCCGACCCCGGGCAGCGCGACCAGCTCGGCGCGCAGCTCGTCGGGGTCGCGTCCGGGGTCGAGGACGAGGGTCCCGGAGGCGATCGCGGCGCACACACCGATCACGGTGGAGACACGCCGGGCCGGTCCGGTGAGGACCTCGTGCCCGCGCTCGGCGATCGTCGCCGGCGTCGGGAAGAGCAGGGACGGCTCGTCGCGGTCGCCGGCGGGCGACCCGAGCTCCGCAGGAAGGGGGTCGCCCAGGACCGTCGCCATCCGGGCGGCCGCCGTGCGCGCCGCGGCGACCGAGACCTGCTGACCGAGCACGGTCCGCACGGCCGTCTCGGCCCCGTCGACGGAGCCGGCCAGCCGGATTCCCGGCACCGCCGCCACGGACGGGGCCAGCGCCGGGTCCGCGCCGAGCACGGCGTCGACCGCCTCCGGGTCGGCGTCGAGGTCGAGCATCCGGCGCAGCCGCGCCACGGCCGGGCCGAGGTCGCGGAGGTCGGTCAGGCGCAGGGTCGCCGCGACCGCGCCCCGGGCGGAGACGAGGTCCAGGGCCACCGTCGCCGGTCCGTGCGGCAGGCGCAGCGTGCGCCGGTAGGTCCCGTCGCGCACCGACTCCACGCCGTCGACCGTGCGGGCGTCGAAGAACGCGAGCAGGCCGTGCGGGTCGAACGGATCCCGGTAGGGGAGGCGCAGGGAGAGCGGGCCGGCGGCACCGGCGACGTCACCGCCACGGCGCGCCGCCTCGGCGCGCAGCGTGCTCGGTGGCACCCCGTAGATCTCACGGACGGTGTCGTTGAACTGCCGCACACTGGAGAACCCGGCCGCGAACGCGGCGTCGGCCATCGTCAGCGACGTCGTCTCCACCAGCAGCCGCGCGGTGTGCGCCCGGTGCGCGCGGGCCAGCGCGAGCGGCCCCGCGCCCAGCTCCTCGCCGAGCACACGGTTCAGGTGCCGCGCCGAGTAGCCCAGACGCGCGGCCAGGCCCGTGATCCCGTCCCGCTCGACCGTCCCGTCCCCGATCAGGCGCATCGCCCGCGCCGCGAGGTCCCCGCGGACGTTCCACTCCGGCGACCCGGGCACGGCGTCGGGCAGGCACCGCCGGCACGCGCGGTACCCGCCGGCCTGCGCGGCCGCGGCGGTGGGGAGGAAGTCGACGTCGTGCGTCAGGGGTGGCGGGACCGGGCAGGACGGCCGGCAGTAGATGCCGGTGGTGCGCACCGCGGTGACGAACTGCCCGTCGAACCGCGCGTCACGCGAGGTGACGGCGCGGTGGCAACGGTCGTGGTCGAGCGGCACGGAAGGAACTGTGCCATCCGCCACCGACAGTCCTCCGGCGGGAATCGGACGTCGCGGGGGTCGTGCGCGGATATCGTCGCCAGGGCAGCGATATCCGCGCACGGGTCAGTCGAGGCCGCCGCGCTTGACCAGCTGAGCGGCGATGACGTTGCGCTGGATCTCGTTCGTCCCCTCGCCGACGATCATCAGCGGGGCGTCGCGGAAGTACCGCTCGACGTCGAACTCGGTGGAGTAGCCGTACCCGCCGTGGATGCGGACCGCGTTCAGCGCGATCTCCATCGCGACCTCGGAGGTGAACAGTTTCGCCATCCCCGCCTCCATGTCGCAGCGCTGCCCGGCGTCGTACTTGTCGGCGGCGAAGAGGATCAGCTGCCGGGCCGCGGTGATCTTCGTGGCCATGTCGGCGAGGTAGTTGCCGATCGACTGGTGCTGCCAGATGGGCTTGCCGAAGCTCTCCCGCTCCTGGGCGTAGCGCAGCGCGTCGTCCAGCGCCGCCCGCCCGACGCCGAGCGCACGGGCCGCGACCTGGATCCGGCCCGTCTCCAGGCCCTTCATCATCTGGGCGAACCCGCGCCCCTCCTCACCACCGAGCAGGGCGGTGGCCGGCACGCGCATGTCGTCGAAGGACAGCTCGCAGGACTCGACGCCCTTGTAGCCGAGCTTGGGCAGGTCGCGGGACACCGTCAGCCCGGGCCCGTGCTCGACCAGCAGGATCGACACGCCCTTGTGCTGGGGCTCGGCGTGCGGGTCGGTCTTGCACATCAGCGCGATCAGCCCGGAGCGGCGCGAGTTCGTGATCCAGGTCTTGGAGCCGTTGACGACGAAGTCGGCGTCGTCCCCGGAGCCGTCGCGGTCGGCGTGGGTGGACATGGCCTGCAGGTCGGAGCCGCCGCCGGGCTCGGTGAGCGCCATCGTGGCCCGGATCTCGCCGGTCGCCATCCTCGGCAGGTAGTGGTCCTTCTGCTCCTGGGTGCCGAACTCCAGGATCAGCTTGGAGACGACGGTGTGCCCGCCCATGGCCCCGGCCAGGCTCATCCAGCCGCGCGCGAGCTCCGCGGTGACGAGCGCGTAGCAGGGCATCGACACCGGGGCCTCGCCCCACGGCTCGGGGATCGCGAGACCGAAGATGCCGAGCCCCTTCATCTGCTCGATCAGCTTCTCCGGGTACTCGTTCGCGTGCTCCATCTCGCGGACCACGGGACGGACCTCGCGGTCGACGAACTCCCGCACCGTGTCGACGACGGCGCGCTCCTCGGTGCTCAGCTCGGACATCGCGTCTCCTCGGCTCTGGCTACGGCATTCTCTACAGAATATAGAATCCTGCAGCGGGTCCCCTCTAGAGTCCGGCACGACGATCTGCGTCACCACTGGAGAAGGAGCCCTGTTGCCCATCGACGTCGAGCGCGACGGTCACGTCGCCGTCATCACGATCAACCGCCCGGAGGCGCGCAACGCCCTCGACCCCGAGCACAACGAGGCCCTCGGTGCCGCGGTGGCGGGGTTCGAGGCCGACGACGACCTGCGCGTCGCGGTGCTCATCGGGGCCGGGGACTCGACGTTCTCCGCCGGGGCGGACCTGAAGAAGCTGATCCCGTCGTTCCGGGACCGGGTGCGGGCGGGGGAGACGCCGCCGTGGAACTTCGGCGGGTTCACCGCGGTCGAGCGCACCAAGCCGATGATCGCGGCGGTGAACGGGCACGCGCTGGCCGGCGGCTGCGAGATGGCACTGGCCTGCGACATCCGCCTGGCCTCGCCGAACGCGACGATCGGGCTGGCGGAGACGAAGTGGGCGATCATCCCCGGCGCCGGCGGGACGGTCCGCCTGCCGCGGTCGGTGCCACTCGGGCTGGCGATGGAGATGATCCTGACCGGCGACCCGATCGACGCGGCCGAGGCGCACCGCGTCGGGCTGGTGAACCGGGTCGTGCCGCTGGAGAGCCTGCGTGACGAGGCGGTCGCGCTGGCGCGCCGGATCGCCGCCCGCGGCCCGGTCGCCGTCCGCACCGCGCGGGCGTCGGTCCTGGAGGGACTGGGAACGGACGAGCCGGCGGCGATGGCGAACGAGTTCCGGCACTTCCTCGACGTCCTGCGCACCGACGACGCCGTCGAGGGCTCGACGGCGTTCACCGAGAAGCGCGACCCGGTCTACCGGGGGCGCTGACCTCAGGACGGGAGCAGCCGCTCCCGGGCGCCGGCCACCCCGTCGTCGGCGACCACCCCGCGGATCGCCTTCTTGTCGAACTTGCCGACGCTCGTCTTCGGCACCTCGGAGACGAACAGGAACTCGTCGGGCACCCAGAACTTCGCGAACCCCTCGCCGAGCAGGTGCGCGCGCAGGTCCTCGGCCGTCAACGCCGGGTCGGAGGCGACGACGACCCCGAGCGGGCGCTCGAGCCACTTCTCGTCGGAGATCCCGACGACGGTGGCCTCGGCGACGCCTCCGTGCAGCATCAGCGCGTTCTCCAGGTCGATCGTGGAGATCCACTCGCCGCCGGACTTGATCAGGTCCTTGGAGCGGTCCTTGAGCAGGACGTAGCCCTCGGGGTCGATGCAGCCGACGTCGCCGGTGCGCAGCCAGCCGTCGACGATCGAGTCCTTCGTGCGCTCGTCGCGGTAGTACTCGCTGGCGGTGAACGGGGAGCGGACGTGGAAGTCGCCGATCGACTCGCCGTCCCAGGGCTGCTCCTCCCCGGTCACCGGGTCGACGACCTTGATCTGCAGCAGCGGGATCGGCAGGCCCTGGGTCTGGCGCAGCGAGTAGATCTCGTCGTCGCTGCCGTCCTCCAGGGTGGACTTGAGCGCGAAGAAGCAGATCTGCGGGGAGTTCTCGGTCATGCCGTAGCCCTGCATGACCTCGGTGTCGTAGGTGTCGCGGAACCACTTCATGACCGCCTTCGACGGTGCCTGCCCGCCCAGCCACAGGGTGTCCAGCGTGGACAGGTCACGCTCCCGGTCCGACGACCGGACGGCGTCGCGGATCATCGTCCCGATCGTGACCGCGGCGTTCATGCCGGTGACGCCGAGGTCCTCGATGATGTCGACGTAGTCGCCCGGCGTCGGGTGCGCGCCGGGCAGGACGAGCGTCGCGCCCTGCAGCAGCGCGGTGTGCGGGATGTTCCAGCCGTTGCAGTGGAACATCGGCGCGACCTCGAGCCAGATCTGGCGCTCGGCCATGTTCAGCTTGTCGTGCATGGCCAGGCACATCGCCTGCAGCACCATCGCCCGGTGCGAGTAGACGACGCCCTTCGGGTCGCCGGTCGTCGCGGAGGTGAAGCACATCGCCGACGCGGTCTTCTCGTCGAACTCGGAGAACTGCGCGTCCTCGTCGGCCACGGCCAGCAGGTCCTCGTAGGCGTGCACCGGCACCGGCAGGTCGTGCGCGGGCACGGCGTCGTCCAGCACGACGACCGCCTCCACACTGGACAGACCCAGCTCGAACAACGCCGCGACGCCGGGCAGCTGGTCGGTGTCGACGAGCAGGAAGCGGTCCTCGGCCTTGTCGATCGTGAACTTCTGCTGCGACGGCGAGAGCCGCAGGTTGATCGTGTGCAGGACGCCCTGGATGCCGGGCACGCCGAAGTAGGCCTCGAGGTGGCGCCAGTGGTTCCAGGCCAGCGTGCCGACCCGGTCGCCCGGCTCGACGCCGAGCGTGCGCAGTGCGTCACCGAGGCGCCGGGCCCGCTTGCCGAAGTCGCGGTAGGTGTAGCGGTGGTACTCGCCGGGGCCGAGCCGGGTGATGATCTGCTTCTCGGCGAACAGCCGCTCGGTGCGCCACAGCAGTGAGTGCAGGAGCAGCTGGCTGTCGAACATCAGACCCTGCATCGGTGCCTCCACGGTGAGCCGGTGATCAGGGGTGAGGCTGCCCGGCTTCTATAGAATCGCGCAAGGGCTCTCAGACGCGGTCGTCGAGCGCGCCGTGCGCGGCCAGGTGCTCGGTGAGCAGCCCTCCGATGTGCCGCACGTGCGCGGCCATCGCCTCCCGCGCGGCGTCGGCGTCGCGGCGCTCCAGGGCGTCGAGGACGGCGCCGTGGTCGTGCTGCGAGGCGTCCGCCCACCCGCGGACCTGGCCGAAGTAGCCCAGCGGCACGTACTGCACGAGCGTGCGCAGCACCGTCGTCATCCGGCGGGCGTCGGCGGCGCGGTTGATCGTGCGGTGGATCTCGTGGTTGAGCCGGTCGACCCCGGCGGCGTCCCCGGCCCGGGCGGCGACCTCCAGCGAGCGTTGGACCTCGCGCAGCCGGTCGACCTCGCCGTCCGGCAGTGCGGCGGCGGCGCGGGCGGCGAGCTCACCGGCGATGAACGCCTGCACCGAGAACAGGTCGGCGACGTCGCCGCGGCTCAGCGGCGCCACCCGGAACCCGCGCCGCGGCTCCCAGCGCACCGCGCCCTCGCTGTGCAGGATCATCAGCGCCTCGCGCACCGGGGTCGCGCTCACCCCGAGCTGCTCGGCCAGGTGCTCGGTCCGGACGAACTCCCCGGCCTGCACCTCGCCGGCCATGATCGCCTCGCGCAGGTGGCCGGCGACCCGCTCGCTCAGCTGCCGGTCGTCGCGGGCCAGGGGGCGCCGGGCGTCGCCGGGGGCAGCGTCGTCCACGTCGTCCACCCCCGTCGCCGATCCCCGGGCGGCGACGTTACCGGCAGTACTCCTCGTCGACGTAGCCCTCCTGGCAGGCGTACTCGACCTGATCGTCGAAGCGGTCGTCCGAGCGGCCCCGCTCGGCCCGCCGCTGCTCCCGCAGCTCGCGTCGCTCCGCCCGGCGTTCGGCCCGGGTGTCGGGCTCCTCGTCCTCCGCCGTACTGCGGGGCGCCGCCTCGGTGGTCTCCGTCGTCGGTTCGGAGGTCTCGACGACCGGGCGGGGCGCCTCGCTCGGCGGCGGGAGCGGCAGCGGCGGTGCGGGGACGTCCGGCGCGCTCGCGGCGGGTGGCGGTGCGGCCGGCGGGAGGGCGGGCGCGGGCGTCGCCGCGCCGGTCAGGGAGAACGCCGTCACCGTGCCGATGGAGGTGACCGCGACGACCCCGGCGGTCAGCAGGACGTGCACACCCGGCAGGCGCATGGTTCTCCCGATCGGTCTCCGGATGCCTCACGGTCACCCGAGTGCGGTTCGGTCTGGTCTCACCAGGTGACGACGATCGCGGGCTCGTGCACACGGTGAGTCACATCGGCGAATGGCGGCAGTATGCCGTACTCCTCTCGGACCAACGTCGGTGGCTGTCCGTCGCCTCTGTCACGCGACGCGGGCCGATGCCGTCGCGCCGGATGCGGGATCATGAAACGAGGGGATCACCGAACAGGAGGCCGGCATCTCGATCGATCACGCGTCCGTCCCGGTCACGACCACGATGCCGGGCCCGGCCGACCGCCGGGCGGGCCGGGCGACCGCCGCCCGCACCCGGATCATCGCCTGGGTCCTGCTGCTCGTCCTGGCCTCACTCGCCGTCGTCACGCTGGTGACCTGGCTGCTGCTGATCAACGAGACGGACAAGCGGATCGACACCGCACTCACCTCCGAGATCGCCGAGTTCGCGCGGGTCACCGAGACCGGGATCAACCCGACCACCGGCGAGCCCTACGACTCGGTGGACGAGATCCTGCGGTCGGTGATCGCGGCGAACCTGGCCCGTCCCAACGAGAAGTTCCTCGGCTACCTCGACGGCGACTTCCGCTGGGAGTCGCGCCGGCTCAGCCCCACCGTGCTGCTGCGCGACGACCGGCGGTTCACCGACATGGTCGGCTCGGTGACCCGGCGCGCCGAGGGCAGCTACGCGACCGACGCCGGCGAGGTCCGGTGGGCGGCGCTGCCCGTCGGGCTGGCCGGGGACCCGCGCCGGGGCGTGATCGTCGTCGGCTACTTCGCCGAGCAGGAGCACGAGTTCGCGAACGAGGCGGCCCGGCTGATGCTGCTGGTGGGGTTCGGGACGTCGCTGCTGACCGCGGGGGCGGCGTGGCTGGTGGCCGGGCGGATCCTGCGCCCGCTGCGCGACGTGGCCGCGACCGCCCGCACGATCACCGGCACCGACCTGTCCCGCCGCGTCCCGCAGCGCGGGTCGGAGCCCACCGACGAGATCGCCCAGCTGGCCCGCACCCTGAACGCGATGCTGGACCGGGTGCAGAGCGGCGTGCTCGCCCAGCGACGGTTCGTCGACGACGCCGGGCACGAGCTGCGCACGCCGATCACGATCGTCCGCGGGCACCTGGGCGTCGTCGACCCGCACGACCCGGACGACGTCCGCGACACCGTCGAGCTGGTCGACGACGAGCTGGAACGGATGAACCGACTCGTCTCGGACATGCTCTCGCTGACCCGCGCCGAGCAGGTGACGCTGCTGCGCCCGGAGATGGTCGACGTCGCCGAGCTGACCCGGGACCTGTTCGACAAGCTCACCGCGCTGGCCGACCGGGACTGGCACCTCGAGTCGCTCGCGCACGCCCGCATCCGGATGGACCGGCAGCGGATCACCCAGGCGGTGATCGCGCTGGCCGACAACGCGACCCGGTTCACCGGCCCGGGGGACCGGATCGCGCTCGGCTCCGAGCTCGCCGCCGGCGACCTGCGGATCTGGGTCGCGGACAGCGGTCCGGGCGTCGAGCCGTCCGAGCGGCGGCGGGTGTTCCGCCGCTTCGCCCGCGGCGACAGCGGGCCGCGCTCGGAGGGGGCGGGCCTTGGACTGTCCATCGTGGAGGCGATCGCGACGACGCACGGCGGACGGGTGCAGCTGGAGAGCACCCCCGGTCACGGGGCGACGTTCACGCTGGTGCTGCCCGGGGGGACCGGGTGAGCCGGATCCTGGTCGCCGAGGACGAGCCCCGGATCGCGGCTTTCCTGAAGAAGGGGCTGGCCGCGAACGGGTTCACCGTGACCGTCGTGCCGGACGGTCCCGGCGTCCACGACCACGCCGTCACCGGCGACTTCGACCTGTTGGTCCTCGACATCGGCCTGCCCGGGATGGACGGCTTCGACGTCCTGCGCCGCCTGCGCGCGACCGGCAGCACCATCCCGGTGATCATCCTGACCGCGCGCGACAGCGTGCACGACACGGTCGCGGGCCTGGAGGGCGGCGCGGACGACTACATGCGCAAGCCGTTCCAGTTCGAGGAGCTGCTGGCCCGCGTCCGGCTGCGGCTCGACCGCGCCCGCCCGCCGGACCGCGACGTCCTGGGCTTCCACGGCCTGGAGCTCGACCTGCGCACCCGGCACGTGTCGGTGCACGGCGAGACGGTCGACCTCTCCGCGCGCGAGTCCGCCCTGGCCGAGGCGTTCCTGCGCCACCCCGGGCAGGTGCTGTCCCGCGAGCAGCTCCTGCGCCTGGTGTGGGGCGACGCGGACGCCGGGTCCAACGTCGTCGACGTCTACGTGCGCTACCTGCGCCGCAAGCTCGGCGCCGACCGGATCGCCACCGTCCGCGGCACCGGCTACCGCCTGGAGCAGGGCGGCTGAGCCCCGGCCCGGCCGGGCCGCCGGCGTCGTCGAGAAGTTCCTCCGCCGGCACGATGCAGCTCTGACCCTCCGCCCCCGCCCGACGGCGCGGTCGACGGCCGGGCGGCCACTGCTCCGGGGACACGACTACCCTGGGCGCCCGTGTCCCTCACCCTCGGCATCGTCGGTCTGCCCAACGTCGGCAAGTCGACGCTGTTCAACGCACTGACCCGCAACGACGTCCTCGCCGCGAACTACCCGTTCGCCACGATCGAGCCCAACGTCGGGGTGGTGCCGCTGCCGGACACGCGCCTGGACGAGCTGGCGAAGATCCATTCCTCGGCCAAGGTCGTCCCGGCCACGGTGTCGTTCGTCGACATCGCCGGCATCGTCAAGGGCGCGTCCGAGGGCGCCGGTCTGGGCAACAAGTTCCTGGCCAACATCCGCGAGTCCGACGCGATCTGCCAGGTCGTGCGGGTCTTCGAGGACTCCGACGTGGTGCACGTCGACGGCCGGATCGACGCCGCGAGCGACATCGACACGATCGCGACCGAGCTGATCCTCGCCGACCTGCAGACGCTGGAGAAGGCACTCGTCCGGCTGGAGAAGGAGGCGCGGACCAACAAGGACCGCCGCCCCGCGCTGGAGGCCGCCCAGCAGGCCGCCGCGATCCTGAACGACGGCAAGACCCTGTTCCAGGCCGGCGTCGACTCGGAGCCGCTGCGCGAGCTGACGCTGCTCACCACGAAGCCGTTCCTCTACGTCTTCAACGCCGACGAGGCGATCCTGTCCGACGAGGCCAAGCGCAAGGAGCTGACCGAGCTGGTCGCCCCCGCGCAGGCGGTGTTCCTGGACGCGAAGGTCGAGTCCGAGCTCCTGGAGCTCGACGACGAGTCCGCCCTGGAGCTGCTCGAGTCGATCGGCCAGGACGAGCCGGGCCTCAACGCCCTGGCCCGCGCCGGGTTCACCACGCTCGGCCTGCAGACCTACCTGACGGCCGGCCCGAAGGAGTCCCGGGCCTGGACGATCCATCAGGGCGACACCGCCCCGCAGGCCGCCGGGGTGATCCACACCGACTTCGAGCGCGGCTTCATCAAGGCCGAGATCGTCTCCTACGACGACCTCGTCGCCGCGAAGTCGATGAGTGCGGCCAAGGCCGCCGGCAAGGTGCGCATGGAGGGCAAGGACTACGTCATGCACGACGGCGACGTGGTCGAGTTCCGCTTCAACGTCTGATCACTGCGATCCCGCGGCCACCAGCGCTGCGGTGAGGGGCTCCAGCAGCTCGATCAGCTCAGCGAGCTCGTCGGCGGAGAGGGCGTCGTAGGGCGGGGCGGCGAGCTCGTCGGTCAGGGCTTCGATCCGCTGCTTGGTCTCGCGGCCGGCGTCGGTGAACCGGCCGTCGGCGTCGACGAGACCGCGCTCGCGGAGCCCGGCCATGACCTCGGCCAGGTGATCCTTCGGCAGGTGGTGGATGCGCCCGAACGACTCCGGCGGGTGGATGCCCATGTCCAGCGCGGTCAGCACGTGGGCCTCCGCGCCGCCGATGCCCGCTCCGAGGAGGGTGGCGACGTGCCCGTCGCCGCGGTGCTCGCGGAGCATCGTCGCGGAGTGCCACAGCCGGGTGACGGGGTCGGTCGGCACCGGGAGGGTGCGCCACCCGGCGTAGAGCACCCGGCCGTTCGTGGGTGCGCTCGTCGCGGCCCGGGTGACCAGCTCCGCGGCCCGCGCCAGGCCGGGGGAGTCGGCCAGATCGTCGCCGAGGATCCGTCGTACGGACGCCGCGCTGCCCCGTCGCCACGCGTCGAAGGAGACCTCCGGCGGGACCGTCTCCCACGCGCTCGGGATGTGCCGCGCGGCCTCGCCGTCGGCGAAGCTGTAGAAGGCCGCGTGCACGATCTGCGCCGACACCCGTCCCAGCGGTGCGGCGCGGGCGGCGAAGTAGCCGTCCCAGTACGTGCGATGGCCGAGCGCGGCGAGTGCGTCGTCGGACTCGTCGGCGAAGTAGGTGACCAGGCAGATCGGCTCCAGGAGCTCGAACATACGGCGGGCGGTTCCGGTGGTGGGCATGCTGATCTGACCCGGTGGTCGCCCCGGACTCATCGGTCCCGTCGGGTGGAGGCCGGTGACCCTCCCGGGTCGTGGACCGGGCGGATTCCGATGATGATGCTGCCCGGGCCGCGAGACCGCGGGGTCGTCCGCCGGGGCCCGTGCACAGCGCAGAACCGACGATGTGGAGGTCGACGAGTTGCGTCCGGTCGAGGAGAACGCACCGCGGTGGGACGTCCCGGCGGGGACGGTCCTCGGATGGCGCGACGACGGCGTCCTGCGCGCGACCGGCATCCGCTACGCGACCGCGGCCCGGTTCCACCACCCGGTGCCCGAGCCGCGGGCGAGCGAGCCGATCGACGCGACGTCGTGGTCGCTGGCATGTCCCCAGGAGCCGGTCGAGCTGCTGGACCGGCTCCTGCTCGACCCGCAGGGCACGCTGAAGGCCGACGAGGACTGCCTGCGCGTGTCGGTGACCGTGCCCGCGACCGCCGGCGCGGATGACGCGCTGCCGGTGATGGTGTTCATCCACGGCGGCTCCTACACCTCCGGTGCCGGCGACGCGCCCGTCTTCGACGTCGCCCCTCTCGTGCGGGAGCAGGGCGTCGTCGTGGTGTCGGTGACCTACCGCCTCGGGCTGTTCGGCTACCTCGGTGTCGACGACCGTCCGGCGAACCTCGGGCTGTTCGACCAGATCGAGGCCCTGCGGTGGGTCCGGCGCAACATCGCCGGGTTCGGCGGCGACCCGGGGAACGTCACGTTGTTCGGCCAGTCCGCGGGCGGTGACGCGATCGCGCACCTGATGATCGCCGACGGCACCCGCGGGCTGTTCCGGCGCGCGATCGTCCAGAGCGCCCCGCTGGGCATCTCCCGGGGCCGCGCCGGCATGAGCAGGGCCATGGCCGCGGTCGCCCGGGACCTCGACCCTGACGCGCCGGCCGACGAGATCGTCGCGGCGCGAGGCAGGGTCGTGCGCGAGTCCGGGATCTCCGGGCTGAAGGCGGCCATGCCGTTCGGCACCCAGTACGGTCACGCGCCGCTGCCGGCCGAGGACGACCTCGACGAGGCATGGCTGGCGGTCGCGCCGGACGTCGACGTCCTGATCGGGACCACCTCGCGGGAGACGGCCCTGTTCGTGTCGATGCTGCCCGCCCTCGACCGGGTCCTGAACCTCCCGGTGCTCGGCCGCCTGATCGGTGACCGGATCGTCCGGGCCACCACCCGCAGGGTCTACGCCGACGCCGCCGGCGAGTTCGCCCGTCGTCACCGTCGCGGGGGCGGGCGGGGGTACCGGTACGTCCTGGGCTGGGGCGCGCCGGGCAGCCCCTACGTCGGGGCGCACATGGTCGACCTCCCGTTGCTGTTCGGCACGCGGTCGTCGTGGGACGGTGCCGCGCTGATCGCCGGGGCGCCGTGGTCCGACGTCGAGGAACGCGGCCGTGAGCTGCGACGGGTCTGGGCCGATTTCGCGCGCACCGGCGAGGCCGAGCCGGTCGCGGTCCCCGGCTTCCTCGATCTCGACGACCTCTGACCGGCGTCTACGACCCTGGTCGGAGTCCGGAGTTCATCCCGCGCTCCGATGTGCCGGAGGGGGTCGGGGAGAGATCGTCTACGGCATGACGAACGCACTCGCGGTCGACGACCGTCCCGCCACCCCGCAGCCCACCCGCACGACCGGCGAGATCGTGTACGACGCCGGCACCGTGCTGACGCTCTACTTCGGCTCCCTCGTGATCCCCGTCGTGGGATGGATCGTCGGACTGGTCATGCTCTGGGAGGGGCCGCGCTGGACCCGGACCCAGAAGTGGATCGGCACGCTGATCTGGCCGGTGGCGATCGCCGCGGCCGGTGCGGTCCTGTTCGTCGTCCGGATGGCCACCGACTCCACCGGCCTCGGTGTGGCGTTCTGGGCCGTGGTGGTCCCGGTCCTCGTCGCCCTCCCGGCGGTGTTCGTGTACCTGCTCGTGGCGGCCCGCCGGTCGGGCACGACCGTCCACTGAGGGCCGTCGTCGGCGCCCGGACCGTCGCCCGTCCTCCCACGTCAGGGGCATCGAAAGAGGCGAGTGGGTATCACGTACGGTCCGGCCATGGCATCCCACAGCACGACCGACACGGAGACCGCCACGACCGACGACGACACCTCGACGACGGACACGGCCGTCGCCGACACGGCGGCGGCCGGGAAGCCGGACGCGGACACGACGGCCACCGGGACGACGCCCACCCAGCCGACGGCCACCGGGACGACGGCCACCGCCGACGCGTCCACCACGATCACGCCGGACTCGTCCGGGAGCTTCGTCACCGGAGCGCTGGCCCTGGTCAGCGCCGGTCTCGGGGTGGCGTCGCTGACCGGGACCTCGCTCGGCGACATGATGCGCGCCCGCCAGGAGCTGCTCGGCCAGATCACGGCTGCGACCGGCGGTCAGATCGACCAGATCGAGGCCCTCTACGGCTCGCCGTGGAGCACCGTCGCCCTGGTCAACGGCACGTTCGCGCTGCTGGCCGTGATCGTCGGCGCCGTCCTGCTCGCGACCCGCGGACGCCGGCCCGACACGTCGAACCTGGTGAAGGCGGTCGCGCTGGGCGGCACGGTCCTCGGCGTGATCGGCCTGCTCGTCGCGGGCGGGATGTACCTCGACCTGTTCGCCGCGGCGCCGATGCTGCCCACGATGCCGGGCCTCGGCGGCTGACCGCTATACCGAATCTGAGGGACGACGCGCTCCCTCCGCTCTGGCAGTTTTCTCGACGAGCCGACGAGGAATGCCTGTGACCAGGGTGGAGGGGGCGCCGCGTGCCGACCGGACCTGCCGACGTCGCCCCGGTGTGGGGCTGGCCGGACGCCGTCGTCGGGCTGGTTCTCGCGGTCTCTTTCTGCCTACTGATCGTCCGGACCGTGTCGTGGCTGCGCCGTCGCGGCACGGTGACCGGACGGGGGAGGGGGATCGACCGCGCGCCGGTCGGCCTGGGGCTGTTCCTGGCTCTCCTGGTCACCCTGCTGGTCCGGGGGCATCCGGACCAGCAGGTCCTCGTCGGCGTCGCCGCCCTCGTGGTCGTGGGCGCGGTGTCGGTGTGGCCGGTGCTCGTCATGCGCGGTCGACGCGTGACCGGAGTGACCGCATCGCCTCCGTGATCGGACGCTGCTAGGTTCGCCGTCCTGGCAGGGTGAGATCCGGGAGGGTCGATCGTGATCGTGTTGCGTGCGTTGACGGTCGACGACTGGAAGCAGTGGAGGGACCTGCGTCTGGCCTCGCTCGCCGACGCGCCCGAGGCGTTCCACTCCAAGCTCTCCGACTGGGTAGGGGCGACCGAGCCGCAGTGGCGTGAACGTCTCGACACCCCCGGCCGGTGCATCGTCGCCGACCTCGACGGCCGCCCCGCCGGGATGGTGTGCGGGATGCCGCCGGACGCCGTCGGCATCTCCGATCTGCTCTCGCTCTGGGTGGCGCCGTTCGCCCGCGGGCACGGCGTCGGAGACGCGCTCGTCGGCGCCGTCGTCGACTGGGCGAACGAGCAGGGGGCCTTCCGGGTCGCGCTGCACGTCGTCGAGGGCAACGACGTCGCGAGCGGCCTGTACCGCCGTCACGGGTTCATCGACCACGGCCGTGTCACCGGCGTCGCCGACGGGATGGTCGAGCGGCGGATGGAACGGGTGATCGCCGTGTCACCCTCGATCGGCCGCTGAGCGCCCGCCTCCCGATCACCCCGCCGCGGCCCACAGCGCGGCGACCAACGGCCGTCGCAGGTCGTTGCGGCGCGCACACAGACCGATCGTGAACCGCTCCGGCGCCGGGTCCGCCTCGACGACGGCCAGACGGTCGCGCACCGCGCTGGTGTCGAGCACCAGCCGTGGCACGATGCCGGTCCCGCACCCCAGGGCGACGAGCGTGAGCAGGCCCTCGTGCCCGTCCGGCTCCGCGACGACCCGCGGCGTGCGGACCCCACGACGGCGCAGCCACTTCTCGGCGGCGTCGCGGACCAGCCCGCGCGGCGGGAGCACGAAGGGGCCGTCCAGGGCGTCGTCCTCCCGGCCGCGCGCGGTGACCAGGACGAGGTCGGTGGTCGCGACGGTCCGGCTCGTCAGCCCGTCCGGCAGCCGCGGCGGGACCCCGGCGACGGCGGCGTCGACCTCCCCCTCGGCGAGCCGGGCCAGGGCGGCGGCCGCGTCGCCGGTGCGCAGGTCGAGCCGGACGCCGGGGTGGGCGGTGAGCAGCGGCGCGAGCAGGTCCGGCAGCAGGGCCTGGCAGGCGGTGACGGTCGCGAACAGGCTCAGCGTCCCGGACAGCTCGGCCGGCTCGAGCCCGGAGTCCCGGTAGTCCCGCCACAGCTGCACCGAGGCCCGGGCGTACTCGCGGAAGCGCTGTCCCTCGGCGGTCAGCGAGACCCCGCGCGGGTCGCGGTCGAACAGCGTCGCCCCGGCGTCGGACTCCAGCCGCTGGACGGTCCGGGTCAGCGTCGACGGGCTGACGTGACGGTCCAGGCTGGTGCGGCCGAAGTTCAGCGTCTCGCACAGGTGCAGGAACAGCTCGAGGTCGCGACGCTCGTCCCGCATGCCCGCACCTGTGCCTTCCGGTTCCTGCAACACACCGCTGCACATGATGCGCTTGCCGCAACGGCTCCGCGACGCCGAACCTGCGTCCCATGACCTCGACGACGAGCGACCTGCACTCCTCCGTGTTCACGACCGAGACGATGGCCGTGCCCGGCGGCACCGAGACGATCCTGCGCGGCGGGCGCCATCTGTTCGGACTGCTGCCCGGCGCGTTCGCCGGGATCGAACGCATCGGCGTCCTCGGCTGGGGGCCCCAGGGCCGGGCGCAGGCGCAGAACCTGCGTGACTCCCTCGACGGCACCGGCATCACCGTCACGGTCGGGTTGCGGCCCGGATCGTCCTCGGCCGACGACGCCCGCGCGCACGGTTTCACCGAGGCCGACGGGACGCTGGGGGGCTGGCTCGACGTCGCCGCGACCAGCGACCTGGTGATCCTCCTGATCGCCGACGCCGCGCTCGCCGCGCATCACCGGGAGGTGTTCGCGGTGCTGAAGCCGGGTGCGGTGATCGGGCTCTCGCACGGGTTCCTGCTCGGGCACCTGCGCGCGACCGGCGGTGACTTCCCGCCCGGGCACGCCGTGATCGCCGTCTGCCCGAAGGGGATGGGGGACTCGGTGCGGCGGCTCTACCTCCAGGGTGTCGACGTCGACGGGGCCGGGATCAACTCCAGCATCGCCGTGCACGCGGACCCGGACGGGCGGGCAGGAGACGTCGCGCTCGGCTGGTCGGTCGCGCTCGGCTCTCCGTACACGTTCGCCACCACCCTGCGCGACGAGTACCTCTCCGACATCGTCGGCGAGCGCGCGATCCTGCTCGGTGCGGTGCACGGGCTCGTCGAGTGCCTGCACCGGCACTTCCTGCTCGCCGGCGACGACCCGGTGACGGCCTACGAGCGCTCCTGCGAGAACGTCACCGGCCCGATCGCGGCGACGATCTCCCGCGACGGTCTGTCCGCCGTCCGCGCCGCGTGCGCCGACACCGCGGCGTTCGACCGCGCCTACACCGCGGCCTACGCACCGGCCCGCGACCTGGTCGCCGAGATCTACGACGAGGTCGCCGACGGCACCGAGCTGCGCAGCGTGATCCTGGCCGAGCAGCGCCTCGCCGACCGGCCGCTGAGCCGGATCGGGGGCACCGCGATGTGGCGTGCCGGGAACGAGGTCCGCGCTCGCCGCGGCACCCGTGACCTGGCCATCGACCCGCTGACGGCCGGTCTGTTCGTGGCCACCATGACCGCGCAGGTCGACGAGCTCGCCGCCCGCGGGCACGCGTGGTCGGAGATCGTCAACGAGTCGGTGATCGAGGCCGTGGACTCGCTGCTGCCCTACATGCACGCCCGCGACATCGCCCACATGGTCGACCACTGCTCGCGCACCGCGCGGCTGGGCACCCGGCGCTGGGGCCCGCGCTTCCAGTCCGCCTACGAGCAGGTCGTGCTCCCGGCCGTCGACGCCCCAGCCGACACCGGGCTCGTCGAGGCGTTCACCGCCAACCCGGTGCACCAGGCCCTCGCCGCGGCGGCGAAGCTGCGCCCGGCCGTCGACATCTCGGTGGCCTGAGCAGGGAGGACCCGGAACTGTCGGGGGTCGGGCCTACCTTCCCGCCCATGACGACGAGTGCAGTGCGCGACGGTCCGGTGCCCCGGTCGGGGGCGCCGGACCTCGCCGTCGTGGAGAGGGCCGTGCGGGCGGCCTGGTCGCGGGAGACGTGCGACGACAGCGACGCCGACGCGTGGTCACCGGCCAATCCGGCGCGCGGGCAGTGCGGACCGACGGCGCTGACGGTGCACGACCTGTTCGGCGGTGACCTGCTCCTGGCCGAGGTGTGGTGGTCCGACGGCCGGTGGCAGGGCTACCACTGGTGGAACCGCCTGCCCGGCGGGCGCGAGCTCGACCTGACGCGCGAGCAGTTCGGTCCGGACGAGATCGTGCAGCTCCCGCGTGTGGTGGACCGTCCGCCGGGTCGGCCCCGCCGCTGCGCCGCGCAGTACGAGCTCCTGCGCGAGCGGGTGCTCGGTGCGATCGGGTGAGGAAGGCTCAGAACGTGCCGGCGGCCAGCCAGATCCGCATCGGGTCCGTGGTGAGCTCGAGATCCAGGACGGCCGGCACAGGGCGGCCGAGGCGGCGCAGCTCGTCGGGTACCTCGGTGACCTGCGCCGGGGTGATGCCGAGCCCGCCGAGCCACGTCGCGGGGTCGGCGGACGGGCCGGACCGGAACAGTCCGAGGATCAGCTCCAACGCCTCCTTCTCGGCTTCGTCGACGGGCGGGACGCTGTCCATCTCCGGGATCCGGCGGAAGTACTCGACGGCGATCCGGCTGCCCGGGCCGCTCGCCTCGCGCGCCGTCGTGACCAGCCGGTCGCAGGCCTGCGCGTCGAGGTACATCAGCAGGCCCTCGACGATCCACACGGTCGGGCGTCCGGGACGGAAGCCTGCGCCCGCCAGTGCGGACGGCCAGTCCTCGCGCAGGTCGGCGACGACGGGTGTCCGGCGGCGGACGTCCGTGCCGGTCCCGCCCAGCACGGCGGCCTTGAAGTCCAGGACCGGTGCGGTGTCCACCTCGTACACGCGCACGTCCTCCGGCAGGTCCAGGCGCGCGGCGCGGGCGTCCATCCCGGCGGCGAGCAGGACGACCTGCTCCGCGCCGTCGGCGACCCCGGCGCGGACCTGGTCGTCGAAGAAGGGGGTGCGTCCGGCGGCGAAGTAGGCGCCGAACATCTCCCACAGCACCGAGGTGCCGTCGTCGCGGGCCGGGCCGAGGCGCGGCAGCTCGCCACCGGTGGCGCCGAGCGCGGTCCCGATGAGCGGCCCGGCCCAGGGGTCGTCGAACAGGGGATCGGCCCGGCGCTGCTCCTGGGCGCGGGCGTAGGCGGTGAGCAGGGCCGTCCAGCCCACTCCGGGAGGAAGTCGCACGTCGGTCATGTCGACGATCATGCTCTTCCTCCCGGAGGGCCACCACGGCTGGCCGCTCCGTCGACGGACTACATCGACAGGAGACGGTCGAAGAACTCCCGGTAGCGACGCAGCGCGACCCGGAGGTTCTCGGTGGAGTCCTGCTCCTCGGACCAGGACTGCTCCAGGTCCGCGCGCTGGTTGCGGAACATCCACGACAGCTCCTCGAGCAGGTCACCGACCAGCTCGTCGGCCTGCTCCACCGCCTCCCGGGGCCGGTCGACGAACGTGCCCTGCACGGCGTCCCACCGGTCACGGAACGACTCGGCCCGGTGCGGGCGCATCACCCGGACCGGCTCCTCGCCCGGTGTCCCGGGACCGCCCGCACTGCCCGGTGCGTCCGCCCGGGTGGCGCCGGCGCCGGCCGCCGCACCCGCTCCGGCGACTGCCCCGGCCCCGGCGGCGGTGGCTCCCGCCCCGGTGCCGGGCCCGCCCTGCCCGGGACGTTCCCGCCCCGGCCCGTCGTTCTCGAGCCCGCTCCCTCGTGCGAGATCACCGCGGCCCTGGTCGGGCGCGCCCGGGTCGTGCCGGGGGTCGCGCACGGGAGGTCCGTCGTACTCCGGATGTCCGGGAGGAGCCGGAATCCGTCCGCGGGCGGGGTCGGCGTAGTCGCCCTGCGGGCCGCCGCCGGGTCCACCCGGACCACCTGGTCCGCCCGGACCGCCCGGTCCCGACGGGCGCTGCTGCTCCTGCCGCGGGTCGTAGCCGCCGGGCGGGGTCGCGGTGCGACCCGGCCCGGTTCCGAGGTCGGAGTCGTACCCGTGACGGTCGTCGGGACCCGCGCCGCGGCGTGGGTCGCCGCCCCGACCGGGGTAGGCGCCGGGGCCGCCCGGACCTCCCGATCCGGGCCGGCCGCCGCCGCCCGGTCCGGCGTCGGGATACCCGCCCTGGCCGGGAGGTCCGCCCTGGCCGAGGTGCCCGCCCTGGTCCGGGCCGCGTCCGCCCGGCCCCTGGTCCGGGCCCGGGTGTCCGCCCGGGCCGGGCCCCTGACGCGGGTGGCCACCGGGGCCGCCCTGCCCGCGCTGCTCGCCCGGACCCTGTTCCGGATACCCGCCCGGACCGCCGGGTCCCGGGCCGGCGTACCCGACCGGCCCGGCGCCGCCCTGTCGTGGATCGCCCTGGCTGGGGCCGCCCCGTCGTGGATCACCCTGGCCGGGGCCGCGCTGACCCGGACCGCCGTACGACGGGTCGCCCTGACCCGGGCCGGGTCCACCGTCCCGAGGCCCCGGCCCGCCCGGACCCGGTCCTCCGGGGCCCGGGCCACCCGGTCCGGGGCCCGCCTGCCGGGGGTCGGGCCCACCGGGCCCGGGACGTCCGGCCGTCGGCTCGTTCCGGCCGGGACCGTCGGGGTAGCGCTCGGCGCCGGGGCCTCCGACCGGGCCGTTCTGCCGGCCGCCGTACCCGGGGTCGTCGAACTCGGGGTGCGCTCCCGGTGTCAGATCCGGGCCCCCGGGCCGGGCGGGCGCGCCCGCGTCGTTCCCGCGGTCGTCGCGCCCGAGCTCCTCCCGTCCGGAGCCGCCGTGCTCCCCGCCGCGATACCGCGGGTCCTCCCGGTCCGGTCCGGACCGGTGTCGCCCGGCGTCGTCCCCTCCGGGGCCCGCGTCACGGGAGTCCCCTCCGGTGTGGTCCCCACTGCGCGAGCCACCACCGGGGGCGAGCGGGTCACCGCCGCGGGCGGTGCCGTCGTCGAGATCGGACAGGTCGGCCCACTCCGGTGCCGGATGCTGCGTCGTGCGCGACGCGTCGGGGTCGTTCCCGCCGTCGCGATCCTGCTGGCTCACTGCCGTCCCCCGTCCTGCTGCGTGTCACGGCCCGGCTGCGGGTCGCGGTGTGCCCGTCCGCGGTTCCCGTCGCGGTCGCCCGGACGGTCCGTCCCGCCGTCGTCGAGCAGCGCGTCGACCAGCGCGCGGTAGGACGTCACGGCGACCCGCAGGTCGTCCGTGCTCGCCCGCCCGGCGTTGTGCGCCTCGGCGATCCGGCGTGCCTCCCGGTAGTGCTCGACGGCCTCGGGGTGGTCCACCGAGACGTCGGCGGCCCGCTGGTCGAAGTTCTCGACCGGGTACCCGCGGTCGCGCATGATCGCGACGACGAGACCGTCGGCGTTGCGCACCGAGCCGCCCGGGTCGTCCGGGAACGCCTGCTGCAGACGTGCCCAGTGCTGCCGGTACTGCTCGCGCTGCTCCGGCGGCAGTGGACGGATGTCCAGGGACTCCCGTCGTTCGCGGCGTTCCTCGAGCGCCTTCTCGGCCTCGCGCCGGTCGCCGGTCTCCTCCACCGTGCGGTCGTACTCGGAACCGAACTGCTCGCGCAGGTGCGCACCCCGGCGTTGCCGGATCAGCAGGATGACCCCCAGGACCAGCACGATCACGACCACCACGACGATGATCACTACTGTCGTACTCACACGCGTACCCCTCGTCCGCCGTTCGAGCCGGGCGGCTCAGGTTTCCGTCCGGACGCCGGTGAGCACAATCGACCGCCCGGCCTAACCGCTCGTTAGCCTGGGTGAATGCAGCACGACGATCCGGCAGGCGTCTCCGGACGTGCGGCGCGAGCGCTGGACATCCCGCTGCAGCACGCGCTGCAGGCCCGTCCCGCCGACCCCTCCGACCCGACGGCGGGCCTGCTGTTCCCCGTCACCGGGCTCGCCATCAACCCGGGCGGGACGCTGCACGCCGGCGCGCTCGGCGCGATCCTCGAGCTGGCCGCGTTCCTCGCGCTGCTGCCCGAGCTCGCGTCGACCGAGCACGCCGTCACCCACCACATCTCGACCCAGATCCTGAGCCCCGGAAAGGAGGGCGAGGAGGTCCTGGTGACGGCTCTCCTGGAGCGCCGGACGCGCCGGCTGGGCTTCCTCACCGCGACGGCGACGGTCGGCGACCGGCTCGTCGCACGCTCGCAGGTGACGAAGTCGGTGATCGAGATCCGCGCCTAGACCTGGTCGCGGCCGCTCGTCCGGCCCTCCTTGAGCAGGTCGCGGATCTCGATCAGCAGCTCGACGTCGGTCGGCTCGGACGGTCCCGCCTCCTCGCCGCGGCGGCGCCGGTCCTGGATCGCCTTGAGCGGGTAGACGACCAGGAAGTACACGACCGCCGCGGTGATCACGAAGGTGATGACCTGGTTGATGAAGCTGGCGTAGTCGAACGACACGTCGTTGACGACGAACGTCCCGGCGAGCTCACCGCCGCCGGAGACGAGCTGGATCAACGGCTTGAGGAACGCCGTCGTGAACGCCGTGACGACCGCGGTGAAAGCCGCACCGATGACGACAGCGACCGCGAGGTCGACGACGTTGCCGCGCAACAGGAAGTCCTTGAAACCCTTGAGCATTGCCGGTCCCCTTCTCGATCGTCCACGTTGCGCGTCAGGGTGACAGGAAAACGTCGTCGCAGTACACGATCCCGCACGTACTCATCTGCGTGACCGCACCGCGGCGGCGAGCCCGTCGAGCAGCTCCGCGGTGGTCTCCCAGGACAGGCAGGCGTCGGTGACCGAACGTCCGTAGTCGAGGTCGCGGCCGAGGTCCTGACGCCCGTCGAGCAGGAAGCTCTCCATCATCACGCCGGTGACGCCGCGTTCCCCGTCGCCGATCCGATCGGCGATCTCGCGCACGACCCCGGCCTGGCGGACGTGGTCCTTGCCGCTGTTGCCGTGGCTGGCGTCGACGATCACCCGTTCCGGGAGCCCGGCCGCGCGCAGGCTCACCGCCGCGGCGTCGACGTCGGCGGCGGAGTAGTTGGGCCGTGTGCCGCCGCGCAGGATGACGTGCGCGTCCGGGTTCCCGGTCGTGGTGACGAGCGCGGCCAGGCCGTCGGCGTTGACGCCCATGAACACGTGCGACGCGGCCGCGGCGCGGATCCCGTCGACGGCCGCGCCGACGTCGCCGTCGGTACCGTTCTTGATCCCGACCGGCATCGACAGCCCGCTCACGAGCTGGCGGTGCACCTGGCTGGCCGCGGTGCGTGCGCCGATCGAGCCCCAGGTGACGGTGTCGGCGATGAACTGCGGGGTGATCGGGTCGAGGAACTCGCAGCCGACCGGCAGGCCGAGCGCGGAGATGTCGAGCAGCAGCCGGCGTGCGGTGCGCAGGCCCCGGTTCACGTCGAACGTGCCGTCCAGGCCGGGGTCGTTGATCAGGCCCTTCCACCCGACGGTGGTGCGCGGCTTCTCGAAGTAGGTGCGCATCACGATGCACAGCGCGTCACCGACGGTGGCGGCGTGCGCGGCGAGGCGGTGGGCGTAGTCGAGCGCGGCGGCCGGGTCGTGCACCGAGCAGGGGCCGACGACGACCAGCAGACGGTCGTCGTCACCGTCGAGGATGCGCGTGACCTCGGCACGGCCGCGGGCGACCGTCTCGGACGCGGGCGGCTCGCAGGGCAGCTCCTGGCGCAGCAGCGCGGGGGAGAGCAGCGGGGAGACGCGGGCGATCCGCCGGTCGTTCAGCGTGGCGTCGTTCAGCGTGGCGTCGTTCAGGGTGGCGTCGTTCAGGGGATGGGTGTCCAGTAGGGACGGGGACATCGGGTGGTCCTCTCCCGGACCGCCTCAGAACACCTCGCCCGAGCCGGCCCGTGGGTTCCGGCTCGAGGGATGGAGGTCAGCGCAGCAGCGTGGCGCGGTCCGACCCATCCCGGGCCGGCTCGCCAAACCAGTACACACGCTGCAGCACGGGGCGATCATAACCACGTCGCGCGGTGGGGTGTCCAGAGGTGCGTGCCGGTGAGCCGGTGGGGGTATACCGGTCGCATGCGGATCGCACTGGCCCAGATCTCGTCCACCCCGGACCCGCAGGAGAACCTCGCCGAGGTCGAGAGGCGGACCCGCGCCGCCGCGCAGGCCGGTGCCCGGCTCGTCGTGTTCCCGGAGGCCACGATGTGCTGCTTCGGGGTGAAGCTGGGCCCGGTCGCCGAACCGCTGAACGGGCCGTGGGCGAGCCGCGTCCGTGAGGTCGCCGCGGAGACCGGCGTGACGGTCGTGGCCGGGATGTTCACCCCGTCCGGCGACGGGCGGGTGCGCAACACCCTGCTGGCCACCGGCGGCGGGGTGGAGGCGCACTACGACAAGATCCACATGTTCGACGCGTTCGGGTTCGCCGAGTCCGACACCGTCGCGCCGGGACAGGAGCCCGTCGCGATCGGCGTCGACGGCACCGCGGTCGGGCTCACGACCTGCTACGACGTCCGGTTCCCCGGCCTCTACCAGCTGCTCGCCGACCGCGGCGCGACGGTGATCCTGGTGCCCGCGTCCTGGGGTGCGGGGGAGGGCAAGCGGGAGCAGTGGGAGCTGCTCGTGCGGGCCCGCGCGCTGGACACCGGGTCCTACGTCGTGGCGTGCGACCAGGCCGACCCGACGACGCTGGGCCGTGAGCACGGCAAGGCCCCGACCGGCATCGGCGTGAGCCTGGTGGCCGGGCCGCGCGGCGAGGTCGTGGACGGGTTGGAGGCCGAGCCGGGGCTGCTCGTCGTCGACGTCGACCCCGGGCACGCCGAGAAGGTCCGCGAGCAGATCCCGGTGCTGGCCAACCGTCGCTTCTGAGAGCGGGCCGGGGATCAGCCGCCGGCGGCGGCGACCCGCTGCGAGATCGTCGCGGCGAGGTCGGTGTCCTTCGCGGTCAGCCCGCCCTCGGAGTGCGTGGAGAGCCGGAAGGTCACCGTGTTGTAGCGGATGTCGATGTCCGGGTGGTGCTCCGCGGACTCGGCGTCCTCGGCGACCCGGTCCACCACGCCGATCGCGGTGACGAAGTCGGACAGCTGGACGGTGCGCACGATCGAGTCCCCGTCCCGCTCCCAGCCGGGGAGGTCCTGCAGGGCGGTACGGACGGCGTCGTCGTCGAGAAGGGCGGCCATGGCGCCATCGTGGCGCACCGTCGGTGCTCGCGCAGTACCGGTTCGCCGGGTCGACGGTCGTCGCCCCCGGATCGAGCGGCGGGCGACCAGGAACATTCCCGAGTGCCGGCCGGTGCTCGGCGAAGACGGGGCCGAGTGGGTGAGTTCGCTGGTCTCGGGTGCAGGTCGCGTCCGAGACTGTCGGTGTTTCGTGCTCAACTTGCAGATAGATCCGGGGAGGACATCATGAACGCGAAACTGGTCAAGCACACGCGCGAGGAACTACTCACCCGTCGCAGCGAGATCGTCGATCTGATGGTTCCCGACGAGCTGACCGTCCGTGCACGAGCCGACCGGGGTGCTCTCACGCCGGACGAACGAGATCTCCTGCTGGAACTCGAGGGGATCGACTTCCTGCTGGGGGATCGTGCGTGACGGTTGACGTCGGCGCGCAGGCGCTTGCGTTCGGCCAGGAACTGCAGGATCTGCTCGACGGAGTCTGCCCGTCCCGGACGACGCGGCGGTCGGCGCCAGACAGGTCCTGGTCGACACCGCACCAGAGCCGGGCCGCTACCAAATTCGGGTCGCGGCACCGCACGGCCTCGTGGCGTTGTGCAAGAACGGCGCGCCGATCGCTTCGTTACGCATCACATATCAATGCACGGCAGACACATCCGGGGCCTATCTGGCTGTAGAACGCTCGGATTTCGAACTACGCGAACTCGGCAACCGAACGCGGCACCGCGACGCGGCTGCTCACGATCGCCAACCCATCGCACTCCGGAGAGTTCTCCAAGCTGCATTTCCCGGTCGGCGGGTCGCGGATGCGGCCGTGTCTCGAAGATTTTCTCCAGTTCGTCCTGTCTGAGTTCAATGTGGACCGGTGCGACGGCGCCGATGAGGTCATCTGCGAGGGCCGGAAGAGGTGGCGCCGCCGTCAGATCGCTACCTTGGTGCGCGACGCACCCGACGAGGCAATGCGGGTCTTGCAGGAGCTCGGGTACACGGTCGCCGAGCCGAACAGCGGCCCACGGGACCCGGACACGGCCAAGCTGCGAGCCTTCTGGGCATGGTGCGGCGACCCGGCCACATCGGCCGCGGGTCAGGATCGGTCGAATGTGCTGCGCAGTCGGTCTCACGCGTCGCGGCGCGAGAGCAGCCAGACCGTCACCCCGGCGCCGACGACGGCGTAGACGACCGCCCGCAGCGTCGTCCAGCCCATCACCGACCAGTCGATCGGCACCCGGCTCAGGCCGGTGACGGCCCTGCTCCAGCTCCCCGCCGGAAGCAGCGGTGTGAGGCGGCCGGGCAGGAACACGGCCATCGCCGAGGCCATCGCCACCGCCAGCCCGGTCGCGGCCACCGTGGCCGGGCGTCTGCTCAGGGCCGACAGCGGCAGCAGCAGCATCCCGAGCCCGACGAGCTGCCCGGTCGTCCACAGCGCGATCACCAGCGCACGGCCGAGCGTCGCACCGAACGTGAACGGCCCGAGGTCGAGCGCCACCAGCCCGGCGACGAGGGCGATGACCGTCGTCGTCGCGGCGGTCAGCGCGGCGACGGCGACGATCCCGGTCGCCTTGAGCACCAGCATCCGGCCGAGGCCGACCGGGGCGATCGTCAGCGCGTCCAGCGTGCGGTGCGCGCGCTCCGCGGCGAACGCGTCCGCGGCGACGAGCACGACCGGGACGGCCAGGCTGAACGCGGCGAACTCGGACGTGCTGACGAGCAGCGCGGACAGGACGAACGAGCTCTCCCCGCCCAGCGACGCCAGCCCGGTCGCGACGAGCAGAGGGACGAGCGCGACGACGCCGAGCGTGACCGCGGTGCGCGGCCGCGGCACCGTCAGCAGCAGCTCGGAGAGGAGGAGCCGGCCCAGCGGCGCGGACGTGGGGCGGCCGACGGACCGGTTCCCGGTGGTCATCGCGGTCCCTCCGTCAGCCGGGCGAACAGCTCCTCCAGCCGCGCGGCGGGCCGGGCGACCGCGTGCACGGCGACGCCGGAGTGGACCAGCAGTGCGACGACGTCCGGGGCGGGCGGCCCGGGCGCGACGTGCACCTGCGGACCGGGCCCGCCGCCGATCCCGCCGCCGATCTCCGCGTCGATCCCGGCGCCCTGCAGCGCGTGCACCGCGCGGGCGGTGTCCGGCGTGGTGACCATAAGGGCGCCCGGGCCGGAGTCGAGCAGGGTGCGCAGCTCACCGGAGGCGACCAGGCGCCCGGACTGCAGCACCGCGACGTGCGAGCAGGTCGCCTCGATCTCGCTGAGCAGGTGCGAGCTGACCACGACCGTCGCCCCGGCCGCGTTCATCTCGGCGATGATCTGCCGGACGTCGCGTGTGCCGGCCGGGTCGAGGCCGTTCGTCGGCTCGTCGAGGACGACGAGGCGGCGGCGCACCAGCAGCGGCACGGCCAGGCCGAGGCGCTGCTTCATGCCGAGCGAGTAGTCGCGGTAGCGGCGGTCCGCGGCCTCGTCGAGCCCGACGCGGCGCAGCGTGGCCCGCACGGCGCCGGGGATCCGCGGGGTGTCGAGCAGCGGCTCCGCGGCGGCGATCCGCGTCAGGTTGGCCCGCCCGGTCAGGTGCGGGTGGAACGCCGGGCCCTCGATCATCGCCCCGACGTGCGGCAGCACCTCGTGCGCGAGGTCGGGGACCCGCCGTCCGAGCAGCTCCACCGCGCCGGAGGTGGGCCGGACGAGACCGAGCAGCATCCGCATCAACGTCGTCTTGCCCGAGCCGTTCGGGCCGAGCAGCCCGAGCACGGCGCCCATCGGGATGTCGAGGTCCACCCCGTCGACGGCGACGACCGGCCCGAACGCGCGGCGCAGTCCGATCGTCCGCGCGGCGGCCGGGCGGGGGACGGTGCCCGGATCGCGCAGCGCGGCGCCCGCGGCGGGGTCGGTCGAGTACACGCCGCTCATGCTGACGACCGGTCGTCGTCTGCGGGCCGGTTCGGGGAGATTGGCGCCCGTCGGCCCGGCCGGGGCGGAGTTCGGCGGGACCCGCCCGGCGCTGGCACGATCACGGTCCGTGCCGGTGCTGCGTTCCACGTCCGTGATCGACGCCCCGCGGCGCACCGTCGCCGGCCTGCTCCGCGACACCGGGGCCGCGGCCGCGGCGATCGCCCGGGTCGGGGTCGTGTTCACCTCGCCGGTCCGGCTGCTGGTGGCCGGCGACGAGATCCGGGTCGGGCTGCCGGGACGGCTCGGGCGGTTCGCGGCCTGCCGGACCCGGATCAGCCGTGCCGACGCCGGCGGCCTGTGGTCGGAGCTCTCCCGTGGCCCGGCGGCGGCGCTGCGGCACGCGACGACCCTGACCGGGCCGGAGCAGGGACCGACCACCGTCACCGACGAGATGACCTGGACCAGCCCGTTCGGCCGGCTCGGCCAGATCGCCGACCCGGTGCTGAGGCGGTTCGGCCGCCGCGTGCTCGACGCCCGCGGTGCCGTCCTCGCCGAGCGGGCCGCGCTGCTGGGCCGGGCACCGGTCGTGGTCGGGGCGGCACTGGTCCGCGACGGCCGGGTGCTCGCCGCGTGCCGTTCCTACCCGCCGGAGCTGGCCGGGCGCTGGGAGGTGCCCGGCGGCGGCGTCGAGGCGGGGGAGTCGGAGACCGACGCGCTGCGCCGCGAGTGCTCCGAGGAGATGGGCACCGAGGTGGTGGTCGGCGAGCGGGTGGGGACCGACCTGCCGATCGGACGGCGGGTGCTGCGTGTGTACCGCGCCGAGCTCGCTCCCGGCGCACCGGAGCCGCAGGCCCGCGAGCACCGTGAGCTGCGGTGGGTCGGCGCCGCCGAGCTCGCCGCGCTGGCCTGGCTCGACGCCGACCGCGCCCTGCTCGACGACCTGCGCGCGCTCCTGGACGGTTGAGCCCACGACGGGTCGGGACGGCCGCGGCGGGCGGTTCCCGATCGAAGATCTTGTAGATCGGTGGAACCGGATCGCCCCGGGCGCGGTCCAATCCGTATGAGCGACATCGAGGGTGGGCTGCAGGCGACGCTGCTGCGTCAGGCCGGTGTGATCACGCGGGACCAGGCGCGGGCGACGGGCCTGTCCTCCGACGCCGTCGACCGGCGGCTGGCGACACGTCGCTGGCATCCGGTGCACCCCCGCGTCTACCGCGACGGCGGGTTCGACGACACCGACGAGGCACGGGTGCGCGCCGCCCTGGCCTGGGCCGGGGAGGGCGCCGTCCTCAGCGGTGCGGCGGCGGCCTGGTGGCAGGGGCTGGTGGCGGAAGCGCCCGCGGTGGTCGGGGTGACGGTGCCCCGGCGGCGCTGCCCGCGTCCGCGCCCCGGGGTCTCGGTCCGGCGCCGCGAGCTCGACGGCGCCGACGTCCGGACCGTGCGCGGGATCCGGGTCACGGCACCGGCGCTCACCGTGCTGGAGACCGCCGTCGAGCGGGGTGGTGACGGTCCGGCGTTCCTGGACCGGGCGCTGGCGGGGCGGATGCCGGTCGACGACCTCGCCGCCGCGCACGCCCGCAACCTCGGCGCGCACGGGTCGTCGACGGCGGGCCGGCTGCTCGCCGACGCGGCGCGGCGTGCGGTGGCCGCGGCCGAGCACCGCTTGTGCGGGCTGCTGCGCTCGGCCGGGGTGGGTGGGTGGGCCCGCGACCACACCGTCGCCGGGCTGCGCCTGGACCTGGCGTTCCCGGCCGTGCGGGTGACCGTCGCCGTGCACGACCGGACGGTCCCGCGCGACCCGGAACGCGACGCCGAGGACCGCTGGCGGCGCGCGGTGCTGCGCCGGCAGGGCTGGCGGATGCTGCTCGTCGACCCCGGCGAGCTGACGGCCCGTCCGGCCGGTGTGCTGGAGGAGATCCTGCGCGCCGTGTCCGATGGCCCGACCGCCCCGGCCGGTGCCGCCGCGAGCTGAGGCGCGTTCACGATCGCGAACGGCTGGGGGAGAACCCGGGGAGGTGAGATCGGGGTGAGAACGACCGCTGAGGGTCACCCGACAGTGTGATTCCGGTCATGCCGGATGTGAACGACGGATGACGGGGCGCAGGATGCGGGGACGCCGCCGGCGACGTCGCGAGCGGTCACGATGACGCGTGCCCGCACCCGTCACCGTCACGGGGCGCGCGGGCGCCACACCGGAGCCGCGCGGACGGGCCTGCACTCGACCCGGCCGTATCGGCGCAGGTCGGAGCGCAGGACGAGGGTCCGCAGGACTCAGTAGATCCGCGCGGCCTTGACCGCCCGGGTGAGCTCCTTACCGCTGAGCCCCTTGCTGTCGATCTTCTGCAGCCGCAGGGCCACGACCGGACAGTTCTTGCATCGTTTCGGTTTGGACCGACAGCACTTCTTCTTCACCTTGCCCATGACGAGGTCAGCCTAAGCTGACCGCAGCGGGGAGTCCATGGTTGCGCCGGGATACCGTGTGTTGTGAGCACGAACCATTCCTCTGCCCTGGCCGACGCTGTCCCGCGCCCAGAGGCCGAGCCCGACGGAGCAGCCGGCGCGACCCGCCCGGAGCTGCGCAACGTCGCCATCGTCGCCCACGTCGACCACGGCAAGACGACGCTGGTCGACGCCATGCTGCGCCAGTCCGGCGCGTTCGGGGAACGCGCCGAGCCGGTCGACCGGATCATGGACTCCGGGGACCTGGAGCGCGAGAAGGGCATCACGATCCTCGCCAAGCACACGGCGGTGGCGTGGAACGGCTACACGATCAACGTCGTGGACACCCCCGGCCACGCCGACTTCGGCGGTGAGGTCGAGCGCGGCCTGTCGATGGTCGACGGCGTCGTGCTGCTGGTGGACGCCTCCGAGGGCCCGCTGCCGCAGACCCGCTTCGTGCTGCGCAAGACCCTCGCCGCCGGCCTGCCGGTGATGCTCGTCGTCAACAAGACCGACCGGCCCGACGCGCGCATCGAGGAGGTCGTCGACGAGTCGCTGGAGCTGCTGCTCGAGCTGGCCGACGAGCTCGAGCTCGACGAGTCGCACACCGCGAAGCTGCTCGACCTGCCCGTCGTCTACGCCTCCGGCCGCGCCGGCCGTGCGTCCCGGATTCGCCCGGGCGACGGCGAGCTGCCCGACGCCGAGGACCTCACGCCTCTGTTCGAGACGATGCTGACCGAGGTCCCGCCGCCGGACGACGACCCGAACGCCCCGCTGCAGGCGCACGTCACGAACCTGGACGCGTCGAGCTTCCTGGGCCGGATCGCGCTCTGCCGCATCCGCGCCGGTGTCCTGCGCCGCGGCCAGTCGGTCGCGTGGTGCCGCGAGGACGGCTCGATGCCGCGCGTGAAGATCACCGAGCTGATGAAGACCGAGGCGCTGACCCGCGTCCCGGCCGACGAGGCCCACGCCGGTGACCTGGTCGCCGTCGCCGGGATCGCGGACGTGACGATCGGCGACACCCTCGCCGACCCGTCGTCGCCGGTCGCGCTGCCGCGGATCGACGTCGACGAGCCCGCCATCTCGATGACGATCGGCACCAACACCTCGCCGCTGGCCGGGCGCGACCCGATGCCCGGCAAGAAGCTCACCGCCCGGCTGGTGAAGAACCGGCTGGACTCCGAGCTGGTCGGCAACGTGAGCATCCGCGTGCTTCCGACCGAGCGCCCGGACACCTGGGAGGTGCAGGGCCGCGGCGAGCTGGCGCTGGCCGTCCTGGTGGAGACCATGCGCCGGGAGGGCTTCGAGCTCACCGTCGGCAAGCCGCAGGTCGTCACGAAGATCGTCGACGGCAAGGTGCACGAGCCGTTCGAGCACCTCTCGGTCGACGTGCCGGAGGACGGCCTCGGCGCCGTCACCCAGCTCCTCGCCGCCCGCAAGGGCGAGATGATCGAGATGGTGCACGGCGAGGGCCGCGTCCGGATGGAGTTCCGGGTGCCCTCGCGCGGCCTGATCGGCTTCCGCACCGAGTTCCTGACGATCACCCGCGGCGCGGGCATCGCCAGCCACGTGTTCGACGGCTACGGCCAGTGGGTCGGCGAGCTGCGCACCCGTCACCGCGGGTCGCTGATCTCCGACCGTTCCGGCCCCGTCACGCCGTACGCGATCGACCAGCTGGCCGACCGCGGCACGCTGTTCGTCGGCCCGACCACGCTCGTCTACAACGGCATGGTCGTCGGCGAGTACACGCGCAACGAGGACCTCGAGGTCAACATCACGCGCGAGAAGAAGCTGACCAACATCCGCTCGTCGACGTCCGACGTGCTGGTCAAGCTCATCCCGCCGACCCTGCTCAACCTGGAGCAGGCGCTCGAGTTCTGCGCGACCGACGAGTGCGTCGAGGTCACCCCGCAGAACGTGCGGGTGCGCAAGGCCGAGCTCGACTCGCACACCCGGGCCCGCACGCGCGCCCGCAGCAAGGCCGCCGCGAACTCCTGACGCGGGGTACGCGACGCACGACGACACGGAACGGCCGGGGTGCACCCCGGCCGTTCCGTCGTCTGCGGGGATACTGCGTCCTGTGATCGCCCGTCGTCCCGCTCGGTTGCTCCTGCTGGCCGTCCTGCTGGCCGTGCTCGCGGGATGCTCCGCGGACCCGATCCCGGCCCCCGCGCCGGCCCCGCCGCCGCCGACCACGCCGATCACCACCCCGACCCAGGTGATCGCCGGCGTGGACGACATCGGACCGGGCTTCAACCCGCACCTGCGGGCCCACCAGTCCCCGGTGACGACGGCGATCGCGACCCTCGCCCTGCCGTCGGTCTTCCGGCCCGACGCGAACGGTGCGCTGCAGCTCGACCCGACCGTGGCCACGAGCGCGAAGGTGACCTCGGAGAACCCGTTCACCGTGAGCTACGAGCTCAACGTCGCGGCCTCCTGGTCGTCCGGGGCGCCGATCGCGGCCGAGGACTTCGTCTACCTCTGGCAGCAGATGCGGACCCAGCCCGGGACGATCGGGGCGGCCGGCTACCGGGCGATCTCCGACGTCCGCTCGCGGGCCGGCGGCAAGGCCGTCGACGTCGTGTTCGACGAGCCGTACCCGCACTGGCAGGAGCTGTTCTCCGGCCTGCTCCCGGCGCACATCCTCAAGGACGCCCCGGGCGGCTGGACCGGCCCGCTGATCAACGGCGTGCCCGCGTCCGGCGGCCCGTTCCGGGTGATGAGCGTGGACCGGGTCCGCGGCGAGATCCTGCTGGCCCGCAGCGACCCGTACTGGGCGACACCGGCCGTCGTCGACGAGATGATCCTGCGCCGGATCGACCCGGCGGTGCTGCCGACCGCGCTGGCGAACCACGACGTCGACCTCGCCCTGCCGGACGCGCGCCCCGAGGTCACGCGGGCCCTGGCCGCCCTGGCCACCCCGCCGACCGTGCAGCGAGCGCCGCGCCCGGCCGTGCAGCAGCTGGCGCTGCGGACCGGTGGCGGCGTGCTCGCCGACCCACGGGTCCGGCAGGGCGTCGCGGCCACCCTGAACCGGGAGGCGATCCGGGCCGCAGTCGCGCCGCAGGCCGTCCCGGTGGACGCGTTCGGCGCCGCGCCGTCGGACACCGGGTACGTGGCGAGCGCCCCCGCCGGCGCCCCGGCCCGCCCCGATCCGGCCGCGGCCGCGGCGGCGTTCGGCGGGGCCGGGTACGTACGCGGTGGCAACGGCACCTGGCAGCTCGCCGGGCGCCCGCTGAGCGTCGTGGTGGGTGCGGCCGCGGAACGGCCCGAGGACGTCCGGGTGGCCCAGACGGTGGCCGCGCAGCTGCGCGCCGGCGGCGTCGCCGCGACCGTCGCCGCACCGCCCGCGGCGGACCTGTTCAGCCAGTCCACGGTCGTCCCGACCGCCCCCACGACCACGCCGACCCCGGCTCCCGGCGGGGCCGGCCCGGCTCCGACGACGGCACCGTCCACGCCCGCCCCGTCGACCCCGACGTCGACCTCCGCCGCGCCGACGACGGCGGGGGCGCCCACGACGAGTGCCGCCCCGACCACGCCGGTCGCGGTCGACGTGCTGGTCGCGCCCCGCGAGGCCACCGGCGCGGTCGGCCCGCGTCTGGACTCCGACTACGGCTGCCCGGCCGCGGGCGTCCCGGCCGACTCGCCGGCGTCGTCCTGCTTCCCGGCGCTGCAGCCGTTGCTCGACCAGCTCCGGGCCGGGCCCGCCGACCCGGCGACGGTCGCCGACGCCGAGCGGATCCTGTGGACCCAGCTGCCCGCCCTGCCGCTCTACCAGTCGCAGGGGCTGGTGGTCAGCACCCCGGCCACCGACGCGGCCACGAAGGTGCGGCCCGGGCCGCTGTCGACCGGGCCGTTCACCGGGGCCCAGCGCTGGGCCGAGCCGGACCGTCCCGACCGCTGACCCGGCCGCCCGGCCGGGCGGCCGGCGGTCGGGTCGTCCGGTATGCCTGGTCGGCCCGTTGTCACACTCGGCCGACCACGCGACCCCGTTACGTCGCCCGTCGGTCACCCTTTGGTCACGATCGCCCGCAGGTCTCGTGCTGGGGGAGAGAGGTTCCTAGCGTGCGTCGGGGCGAGTTACCCGGCAGTACATCCGGGAGCCCGCCCGAGTCCTGAACGGGCGCCGCACCGGGCGCCCTCCGAACCGAGAGGCACGCTGGAACATGAGGGGAACCAAGGCGGCAGTCGCCGTCGCTGTGGGGGGAGCCGTCACGCTGCTGTTGAGCGCGTGCGGTGGAGGCGGCGGGGGCGGCAGCGCCCTGGCCAGCGGTAATCTCGCGGACTGCCCGACGAACCTGAACGCATGCAACACGGTCCCGGCGGACCAGGTTCAGCAGGGAGGGCAGATCACGTTCGCGATCGAGAAGAACATCGACAACTGGAACGTGATCTCGTCCGAGGGCAACGTGTTCGAGACGGGCATGGCGACGAAGGCGTTCCTGCCCTACACGTTCGGCACGACGCCCGACCTCAAGTCGGCGCTGAACACGAACCTGATGGTCTCGGCGGACCAGACGAACCCGACCACGCTGGTCTACAAGATCAAGCCGAACGCGGCGTGGGACGACGGGAAGCCGATCGACGCGAACGACTTCGTCTACGGCTGGAAGGTCCAGAACCCCAAGACCTGCCCGGAGTGCGAGACGGCCGGCAACGGCGGCTACGACCAGATCACCAACGTGGTCGGGTCGGACAACGGCAAGACCGTCACGGTCACGCTGGCCAAGCCCTACACCGACTGGCAGAGCTTCTGGGGCTCCGCGGCCCCGCTCTACCCGGCGCACATCGCCGCCCAGCACGGTGACCTGAACACCCCGCAGGGCCTCGCGTCGTCGTTCACCTGGCTCGGCGCCAACGTGCCGACCTACACCGGTGGCCCGTACAAGATCCAGAACTGGCAGAACAACCAGGCGTTGACGCTGGTCCCGAACCCCAAGTGGTACGGCGACACCAAGCCGACGCTGGAGCGTCTCGTGATGCGGGTGATCACCGACGCCACGCAGGAGCCGATCGCCCTGCAGAACAACGAGGTCCAGGTCGTCTACCCGCAGCCGCAGGTCGACATCGTCAACCAGATCCAGCAGATCCCGAACGTGTCGCAGACCCAGCAGCTCGGCCTGACCTGGGAGCACTTCGACTTCAACCTGCAGAGCGCGCCGCTCAAGGACAAGGCGCTGCGGCAGGCGCTCTACACCGCCGTGAACCGGCAGGACATCATCGCCAAGACCGTCGGGCAGTTCAACCCCGAGGTCAAGCCGCTGGACAGCCTGATGTTCCTGCCGCAGCAGCCGGAGTACAAGGACAACCTGACCGCCAGTGGGTACGGCTCCGGTGACATCGAGAAGGCCAAGCAGATCCTGACCCAGGCCGGCTACACCGGTGTCGGGACCGCGCTGGCCAAGAACGGGCAGGCGGTGCCGCCGCTGCGCATCCGCTACACCGTCGGCAACTCGATCCGCCAGAACGAGTGCGAGCTGTTCGCCCAGTACGCCAAGCAGCTGGGCGTCACCGTGAACGTCGAGCCCACCGACAGCCTCGGCAAGACCACGAGCTCCGGTGACTACGACATCATCGTGTTCGCATGGGTGCAGTCGCCGTTCCCGTACGGCGGCGCGCAGCAGCTGTGGCTGTCGAACTCCGGGTCGAACTACGGCAAGTACCAGAACCCGAAGACCGACCAGCTGATCAACGCCGCGGCCAACAGCACCGACAAGGCGGCCGCCGGCCAGCAGCTGAACCAGGCCGACGAGATCATCCTCGGGGACGCCTACGTGCTGCCGATCTACCAGAAGCCGACGCTCCTGGCGCAGCAGAACACGGTCGCCAACGTGCGCGGCAACGCCACGCTCGACGGCCCGATGTACAACGTCGCCGAATGGGGTCTGCGGACCCAGTAGCACCGAGCCCGGCGCCCGGTCCGCGACCATCCGTCGCGGGCCGGGCCCTCGGCTGCTCGGGCTGCCACACTCACCCGAAGGCCTCGCGCCCGGCCACGAGCCCGGCCGGGTCACCACCACGCGTCGGAGACATCCCTGATGCTCACGTATGCCCTGCGCAGGATCGTGATCTCGATCCCGGTCCTGCTCGTCTCGTCGTTCCTCGTGTTCTGGCTGGGCACGCTGTCCGGCAACCCGCTCACGCCGCTGACGGAGAAGAACCCGCCCGCTCCGCCGAACGTGATCGCGGCCGAGACCGCCCGGCTCAACCTCGAGACGCCGCTGATCCCGCGGTACCTGTCCTGGCTCGGCGGACTGTTCACCGGGCAGTTCGGCCCCTCGGTCATCTCCACCCAGGACATCGGGACCGAGCTCGGGACCCGGTTCTGGGTGACCATCCGGCTGGTGCTGCTGGCCATGATCATCGCGCTGGTGCTCGCCGTCGTCGTCGGCGTCTACACCGCGGTCAAGCAGTACTCGAAGTCCGACTACACGGCGACGTTCCTGGGGTTCCTGTTCCTGGCCATGCCGTCGTTCTGGCTGGCGATCCTGCTCAAGCAGGGCGGCATCGAGCTCAACAGCGCGGTCGGCACCCAGGCCATCTACACGATCGGGGCCACGTCGATCCCGCCGCCGAGGGGGTTCTGGGCGCAGGTCGGGGACATCGCCGGGCACCTCGTGCTCCCGACGATCGCGCTCGCGCTGATCTCCTACGCGGCATGGAGCCGGTTCGTCCGGGCGTCGATGCTGGAGACGCTGAACTCCGACTACGTGCGCCTCGCCCGGTCCAAGGGCCTGTCCGGGCGGACGGTGATGGTCCGCCACGCCCTGCGCACCGCGCTCATCCCGCTGACCACGGTCACCGCGCTCGACATCGCGACCATCCTCGGTGGCGCGGTGGTCACCGAGCGGGTGTTCCAGTGGAAGGGGCTGGGCGACTTCCTGCTCGAGTCGATCAAGCGGTACGACACGTACGCGGTCTCGTCCTGGCTCCTCGTCACGGCCGTCATCGTGATCGGCTTCAACCTGCTCGCCGACCTGCTCTACGGCGTCCTCGACCCCAGGATCCGCTATGTCTGAGACGACGAAGACGAACGATCCTGTGGACGCGGCACCCGGCGGGACCGCCGGCTCCGGCGCGACCGGGCCGGCGGACCGCGAGTTCACCGTCGCCGAGCGCAGCCAGGGCCAGCTCGTCCTGCGCCGGTTCCTGCAGCACCGGGCGGCGATGATCAGCCTCGTCGTGCTGGTGCTGCTGATCCTGCTGGCCTACGTCGGCGGGGCGCTGTGGCGCTACGACGTCGGGGAGATCACCCCGGACAATTCGCAGCCGCCGTCGTTCGACCATCCCTTCGGTACGGACGCGGTCGGCAAGGACCAGTTCGCCCAGGTCCTCGGCGGGACCCGGATCTCGCTCCAGGTGTCGATCATGGTGGCCGTGCTCGCGACGATCGTCGGGACGCTGTGGGGATCGGTCGCCGGCTATTTCGGCGGGCGCGTCGACACGATCATGATGCGGATCGCGGACCTGATCCTGACGCTGCCGCTGATCGCGGTGGCGGCGATGCTCGCCAACAACTTCGGCGGTACCTGGTACCTGATCGGCCTGGTCATCGCGGGTCTGTACTGGGCCTACGTGTCCCGGGTCGCGCGCGGCGTGGTGCTGTCGCTGCGGGAGAAGGAGTACATCGAGGCCGCCCGCGCCCTCGGCGCCTCCGACACCCGGATCATCCTGCGCCACCTCGTGCCGAACGCCCTGGGTTCGATCCTGGTCAACCTGACGATCCTGGTCGCCCTGGCGATCCTGCTCGAGACGGCGCTGTCCTACCTCGGCTTCGGCGTGCAGACTCCGGACACCTCGCTCGGCCTGCTGGTCAGCGAGGCCCAGACGGCGCTGACCACCCGGCCGTGGCTGTTCTACTTCCCCGGCCTGTTCATCATCATCATCGCGCTCACGATCAACTTCATCGGCGACGGCCTGCGTGACGCGTTCGACCCGCAGCAGACGAAGGTGCGCCAGTGAGCCCCGCCCCGCCGACCCCGGCCACGACGGACACCGTGCTCGAGGTGTCCGGCCTCAACGTCACGTTCCCGAGCTCGGACGGAGCGGTACGCGCCGTGCGCGGCGTGGACTACTCGCTGCGCCGCGGGGAGATCCTCGGGATCGTCGGCGAGTCCGGCTCCGGCAAGTCCGTGACGTCGATGGCCGTGATGGGACTGCTCCCGAGGACGGCGACGGTCACCGGCTCGATCACGTTCGACGGGCAGGACCTGCTGACGCTGTCCGAGCAGCAGCTCAACGGGATCCGGGGCGACCGGATCGCGATGATCTTCCAGGATCCGATGACGTCGCTGAACCCCGTCTACACGGTCGGGGCGCAGATCGCCGAGGCCGTCCGCGCGCACCGCGACGTCACCAAGGCCCAGGCGCTCGAGCGGGCGGTGGAGCTGCTGCGCACGGTCCGGATCCCGAACCCGGAGCAGCGGGTCGGCTCGTACCCGCACGAGCTCTCCGGCGGCATGCGCCAGCGCGTGGTGATCGCGATCGCGATGGCCAACGACCCGGACGTGATCATCGCCGACGAGCCGACGACGGCCCTGGACGTCACCGTGCAGGCGCAGATCCTCGACGCGCTCAAGGCCGCCCAGGCCGAGACCGGTGCGGCGATGGTGCTGATCACCCACGACCTCGGCGTCATCGCCGGGCAGGCCGACCGGGTGATGGTGATGTACGCGGGCAAGCTGGTCGAGGTCGGCTCGGTGGAGGACATCTTCTACACCCCGCGGATGCCCTACACGCTGGGCCTGCTCGGCAGCCTGCCGCGCCTGGACCAGCAGGCCGAGCGGCTCACCCCGATCCCGGGGTCGCCGCCGTCGGTGGTGAACATGCCGCCGGGATGCCCGTTCTCCCCGCGCTGTCCACTGTCCACACCGGAGTGCGACGAGACCGAGCCGGTCCTGGAGTCGGTCGGGGACGACCACCGGGCGGCGTGTCACCACTCGTCGGAGGTCTCCGGAGCGCGTCCGGACGACGTGTTCGACACGACGGCCGTCGACGCCGAGGCGCTCGGCGAGTTCGTTCAGGCCGCGGAGGGACAGGCATGAGCACCGCAGGAACGAACACCGGGACCCGGACGCTGCTCTCGGCCCGCAACCTCGTCAAGCACTTCCCGGTCCGCGGCGGGGGACTGCTGCGCCGCACGGTCGGGCAGGTGCACGCGGTCTGCGACGTCTCGTTCGAGCTGGCCGAGGGGGAGACCCTCGGACTGGTCGGGGAGTCCGGCTGCGGCAAGTCGACGACGGCGCGGGTCGCGCTGAACCTGATCCCGGCCACGTCCGGCGAGGTCCGGTTCGGTGACCGCGAGCTGACGTCGACGAACGCGAAGGACATGCGCGCGCTGCGCCGGGAGATGCAGCTCGTCTTCCAGGACCCGTACGCGTCGCTGGACCCGCGGATGCCCGTCAGCGAGCTGATCGCCGAGCCGCTGCGCATCCACGGGCTCTACGACGCCGGCGGGCGCCAGCAGGTGCGTGACCTGATGAAGACGGTGGGGCTCAAGCCCGAGCACGGCAACCGGTACGCCCACGAGTTCTCCGGCGGGCAGCGCCAGCGCATCGGCATCGCCCGCGCGCTGGCCCTGCGCCCGAAGCTGCTGGTGCTCGACGAGCCCGTGTCGGCGCTGGACGTCTCGATCCAGGCCGGCGTGCTGAACCTGCTGCAGGAGCTGCAGGCCGAGCTGGGGCTGAGCTACCTGTTCGTCTCCCACGACCTGTCCGTGGTGCGCCACATCGCGGACCGGATCGCGGTGATGTACCTGGGCCGGATCGTCGAGACCGGACCGGCCGAGCAGCTGTTCACCTCCCCGGCGCACCCGTACACGCACGCGCTGATCTCGGCGATCCCGCTGCCGGACCCGCGCCGGGAACGCGCGCGCGAGCGGATCACGGTGGTCGGGGACCTGCCCAGCCCGGCCGACCCGCCCAGCGGCTGCCGGTTCCGCACCCGGTGCCCGAAGTTCGCGACCGAGCTCGACGCGTCGCAGCAGTCGCGGTGCACCGACGAGATCCCGGAGCTCACCGACCGCGGCACCGGGCACCCGGTGGCGTGCCACTTCGCGGAGGCCCGCTCGCTGCTCTGAGGCGGATGATCGATCTGTGGGTCACATCCGTGCCGTCGGTGGCACGGATGTGACCACGAGAGTCGATCACGAAGGCCGGTCGGGGACCCGCCACCGGCGCAGGGTCGGACTGACGACGGCGATCCCGGCGACCACGACCGCACACGCGAGCCCGCCGGTGACCGCCGCCGTCGACGCCGAGAACAGACCGGCGACCGCTCCGGCCCGCGCGTCGCCGATACCCGGTCCACCGGCCCCGACGACGTACTCGGCGGAGCTCACCCGGCCCCGGTAGGAGTCCGGCGTCGCGAGCTGGACCAGACCGCCGCGGGAGATCACCGAGATCGTGTCCGCCGCCCCGGCCACGGCCAGGAACACCAGCGTGGGGACCAGGCCGTCGACGAGGCCGAACCCGGCGAGCGCGACACCCCACACGCCCGCGGCGACGAGGCCGACCCGCCCCGGCCGGGCCGACCGGGTAACCGGACCGGACGTGACCCCCGCGACGAGCCCGCCCACCGCGATCGCGGAGAGGAACAGGCCGAGCGTGCGCGGGTCGCCGCCGAACCGCTCCTGGTTGAGCACCGGGAACAGCGCGACCGGCATGGCCAGCACGGTCGCGGCGAGATCGGAGGCCAGTGCGCCGCGCAGCACGGGGCGCCGGTGGACGAACCGCAGACCGTCGGTGGCCGCGCGGAACCCGGCCGTCAGGTGCGCGGCGATCATCGAGCGCCGTTCTCCCGCCCCGGCCACCGCCCGTCCGTCCGCCGTGACGACGACCGGTGCCGACGGCCGGCTCCGCGGCAGCCGGGCGACGCCGAGCAGCGAGACCGCGATCAGCAGCGCGTCCGCGCCGTAGGCGGCTCCGGTGCCCCATCGCGCGATCACGACGCCGGCCAGCGCGGGGCCGGCCAGCGTCGCGGCCTGCGCGCTCAGGTGACCCAGCGCGACCCCGGCCGGGACCCGGCCGACGGGGAGCACCGTCGTGAGGAACGCCCGCCGGGCCGACCAGCCCAGGGAGCCGAACGCCGTCTGCAGGCCGACCACGGCCAGCACCAGGACCGCCGACCCGGCGCCCGCCGCCGACTGCGTCGCCAGCAGCGCGGCCGCGAGGGCGGCCCCGGCGCTCGTCACGAGGATCACCCCGCGCCGGTCGACGGTGTCCGCGAGCGTGCCGCCGACGAGCCCGAAGACCGCGGTCGCGACGCCGGTGACCAGCCCGATCGCTCCGACGCTCAGCGGGCTGCGGGTGAGCTCCCAGACGTCGACGAGCACCGCGACGACGGCGACCCGGCCGCCGAGCATCTGCGCCGTCGTCCCGATCCACAGTAGACGGAAGTCGCGGTGCCGCAGCGGGCGCAGGTCCAGCACCCGGTCCAGGCGGTTCACGTCCCGGGCTGGTCGAGCTTCTCGGTGATGCGGTCCAGGAACCTTCGGCGCGCCAGGGCGACCGTCATGGCGTCGATCCAGGTCTGCAGCGACGAGGGCAGCTCGGCCTGAAGCTCGGCGAAGGCCTGCTCGGTCGCCCGCCACTCCGCCTCCAGGAACGGGACCAGGGCGAGGCCCTCGGCGGTCAGCTCCACCTGCCGGGTCCGCGCGTCGGGGCCGGGCGTGGTCGCGACGAGGCCCTCGCCCCGCATCGCCGTGACGGTCTGGCTCATCGCCGAGTGCGTCACGTCGATCTCGGCGGCGAGCGCCTTCACCGTCATCGGCCCGCGGTGACGCAGGCGGATCAGCGCGATCGTGAACCGCGGCCGCACACCGGTGACGCCCTCCCGTTCGTAGAGGCGGGAGATCTCGCCGTCGAGCCCGTCGAGGAGCTCCTTGAGCGGACGCAGTGCGCTCTCGAGGGTCGGGTCGTCGCCGGCCGCCGCGTTCGTCACAGCGCTAATATAACAGCACTGTCAGGAATGGTGGAGCGGCTGCGCGCAGGCCACGAGCGGCCGGTGGAACACTGGTCGGCGTGTCGCTGGTGCTGGGGATCGAGACGTCCTGCGACGAGACCGGGGCCGGTCTCGTCGCCGACGGGGTGCTGCTCGGGGACGGGCTGGCCTCCAGCGCGGACGAGCACGCCCGCTTCGGCGGGGTCGTGCCGGAGGTGGCGGCGCGGGCGCACGTGAGCGCCGTCGTGCCGATGGTGCGGATGGCCGTCGAGCGGGCGGGGGTGTCGCTGTCCGACGTCGACGCCGTCGCGGTGACGGCCGGGCCCGGTCTGTCGCCGGCGCTGCACGTCGGGGTGGCCGCGGCGAAGGCGTACGCGACGGCGCTGGGGGTGCCGCTGCACGGGGTGCACCACCTGGCCGGGCACGCCGCCGTCGACGTCCTGGAGCACGGGCCGCTCCCCGAGCGCTGCGTGGCGTTGATCGTCTCCGGCGGGCACACGTCGCTGCTGTCGATGGGCGACCTGGCCCGCGACCCGGTCGTCCACCTCGGCGACACCGTCGACGACGCCGCGGGGGAGGCCTTCGACAAGGTCGCCCGCCTGCTCGGCCTGCCCTATCCCGGTGGCCCCGCGATCTCGAAGGCCGCGCTGGAGGGCGACCCGCACGCGGTCGCGTTCCCGCGCCCGATGACCGGCCCACGCGACGCGCCCTTCGGGTTCTCCTTCTCCGGCCTCAAGACGGCCGTCGCCCGGCACGTGGAGGCCACCCACGACGCCGGTCGCGCGCTCGCCGTGCCGGACGTCGCCGCGTCGTTCCAGCAGGCGGTGGTCGACGTGCTGGTGCGCAAGGCCGTCCGCGCATGCCGGGAGCAGGAGTCGGACACGCTGCTGATGGTCGGCGGGGTCGCGGCGAACCGCGCCCTGCGCGAGGGGATGGAGACGGCCTGCGCCGGCGCCGGCATCACCCTGCGCGTCCCCGTCCCGCGCCTGTGTACCGACAACGGTGCGATGATCGCCGCGCTCGGCGACCTGCTGGTGCGCGCCGACGTGCCGCCCGCGGGACTGGCGAGCACCGCCGTCCCGTCGGTGGAGCTCACGGGCGCGCTGGTGCCGGTCCCGCAGCCGGTGTGACTCGTGCTCCCGGCACGGCCGCACCCGTGATCACCTCGTAAGCTCCGCGACGTGCCCGCCGACCGACGACTGCTCCTCGTCCACGCCCACCCGGACGACGAGACGCTGACCACCGGCGGCACCATCGCGCGCTACGCGGCCGACCCGGGGACCGACGTCACCGTCGTGACCGCCACCCTCGGCGAGGAGGGCGAGGTCATCCCGCCCGAGCTGGCCGGGCTCGCCCCCGACCACGCCGACCAGCTCGGCGGCTACCGGATCGGTGAGCTGGCGGGCGCGCTGGAGGCCCTCGGATCGCCGGAGCACCTCTTCCTGGGCGGCACCGGGCGGTGGCGCGACAGCGGCATGGTGCTGGCCGGGCACGGCACCCGCGCCGCGCTCCCGCCGGAGCTGCACCCGCGCGCGTTCGCCGCCCCGGGGCCGTTCGGGACCCAGCTCGCGCAGCTGCTGGAGGTCGTCGACCGGGTGCGCCCGCAGGTCATCGTCGGGTACGCCGACGACGGCGGGTACGGCCACCCGGACCACGTGCGCGTGCACGAGATCTGCGCCGCCGCGGCCGCCGCCCGCCCGGACGTCGTCGCGAAGCTGTACTACGCCGTGCAGTCCCGGTCCGAGCTCGACGCCGGGATCGCCGGTCTCGCCGGCCGGTCCGGGCTGCCGTTCACCGAGCCCGAGCCGGACGAGCTGCCCAGCGTCGCGGACGCCGAGGTGACGACCCGGATCGACGTGACGCCGGTGCGCGCCGCGCGGATCGCCGCGATGCGGGCCCACGCCACCCAGATCTCGGTCTGGAACGACCCGGAGGAGCCGGGGTTCGTGGCCTACGCGATGAGCAACGAGGTGGCCCAGCCGCTGCTCGGGGTCGAGGAGTTCGTGCTCGCCGGGGCGGGACCGGGGTTCGTGACCGACCGCGGCGGCCGGGCCGAGACCGACCTGTTCGAAGGGATCGACCCGTGACCCGAGCCCCGATGATCGTCGCCCTGCTGGTCCTCTCGGTCCTGCTGGCCGTGCTGGAGCTGATCTTCCAGTCGCTCTACATCGGACCGGTGCCGGTCCCGCTCGGGACGCTGATGATCCTGCTGACCATGCCGTGGCTGGTCCGCGCCACCGTCGAGGTCCTGCCGAGCGTCGGCGGCGCCGCCGCGCCGATCCTCGTCTGGTTCCTGACCACCGCCGTCGTCGGTGCCCTCGGGCCCGGCGGGGACGTGCTGCTGCCGCTGGTGTCCGGGAGCTCGCTGGCGTGGCAGACGCCGTTGCTGCTGTTCACCGGCGTCGCGGTCGGGCTGGTCTGCTTCCGGCGGGCGGTCGAGCGCCTGGCCGAGCAGGCTGCCGATGCACGACTCGGCGCCGGTACCGGGCCGCAGACCACCACCAGGAAGGCCCGATCGTGACCGACACCCGTTCCGGAGACCACCCGCGCAGCAACGGCCCGATCAGCGACGACGCCATCGTCACCATCCTGCGCCCGTTCGTGCGGGCGACCCGGCCGGTGCTCGACGGCCTGCGCGAGACCGACCCGTTCGGCCTGCGGTCGCGGGTCGGCCCGGACGCCGTCACCGGCACCGACGTCGAGCCGGAGGAGCGCAAGCTCTCGGACAAGATCCTCGACGCGCTGGCGTCGGTGCAGGTCCCCGGCACCTCGGCCTGGGCGGCGATGGACGTCGAGGCGCGCGAGCACTGGTGGGTCTACCGGGTCGGGCGCTTCACCACGCTGATCGCCGCCATCCCGGGCCTGGGCGGCGCGCTGGCGCGGACGCTGCCGGTGTCCTCGGCGGTCGGCGCGGCCGGGCAGGGACTGCTGCTGGTCGCCGTGGCCGGCGAGCACGGCGTGCACGACGAGCCGCAGCTCGTCTCGCTGCTGGCGTCGGTGCTGTTCCGGCGCGACATCGTCCCGGCGGAGAAGCTCAGTGCCTCCGACGACGCGGCCGCCGACGCGGCGGCGGCGGAGCTGACCGGTGACCTGCACGGCGGCGGTCAGGGCGCCGGGACGACGCTGCGCCGGGTCGGGTCCACGGTGTGGCGGCTGGGCCGGGCGCTGTGGTCGGTCGAGGACGAGCTGGACAAGCGCCCGCACGGTCGCTTCTACCACGAGTGGCTGGGCCTGCTGCCCGTCGTCGGGGTGGTCGGCAAGTACCTGGGGGAGTGGTCCGGTCTCAAGCGCTCGGCCCGCGCGGGCCGCAAGTGGCTGGTCCACCGGGGGCTCGCGCAGGCCTGACCCGCAGGTCTCCGGGGCCCATTCGCGTCACGCCGTCGCGTCCGGGCCGGGGACCAGGTAGTGGTAACGGTGGTGCTCGGTGCAGCCCAGCCGTGCGTAGAGCGCCCGCGCCGGCTCGTTGTCCAGGGCGACCTGCAGCACGGCGAACCGCGCACCCCGCGCCCGGCCCCACGCCGCGGCGTCCGCGGTCAGCCGGGCCGCGACGCCGGTCCGTCGCGCCGACGGGTCGGTGTGCAGCCGGGACAGGTACAGATGGTCGTCGACGACGGTCGCCCGTACGGCGCCGAGCACGTCGCCGTCACGGCGGGCGAGCCCGAACCCCGACTCCGGACCGTCCGGCCCGGGGACGAGCACCCGCTCCCGCGCCGCGGCACCGGGGTCGTCGGGGCCCTCGCCGAACAGGTCCCACCACGCCACGTCCGGGACGGCGTCGAACGCGACGTCGAGGGCGCCGTCCGAGGGTCCGGCGGCGCCGGCGAGTGCGCCGAGGTCCGCGACCAGCGCCGCCACCTCGGAGCCCTGCGCCCAGCCGGCCTCGAGCGCCCACCCGGCCTCCCGCACCCGGTTCGACCACGGCGAGCCCTCCGGTGTCGCGACGACCGGCGGGATCGCGTGCTCGGCGGCGAACGCGCGCACCGCGGCCAGGGCGTCGGTCACCGGCATCCCGGGGTCGGCGGCGGCCAGCGCGGAGTTCGCGCGGTGGGTGAACCCGTCCGCCGCGCGCAGGCGCCAGCCGCCCAGGTCGCGTCGCGCCACCGGCGGCCAGGCGTCGGCGCAGAGCTGCTCCAGACGGCCCACCGCGGCCCAGGAAGGCCGTCGCGGCGGCGCCGGTGGGACGGCACGGACCGCCACCACGTCGTCGGGATCCACCGTCACCGGGCCGGACCGGGCGTGCACGACGAACGTGCCGTCGCCGGCCTCGGTGAGGTCCCCGACCGCGTCGGTGAACCGGGGCCCCGGCCCGCCGTCGGCAAAGATCCGCCTGCGCAGCGAGACACGCTGCCCCACCAGGGCTGCGAGCCGGTCGTCGAACCGCTGGGTGGATTCCAACTGAGGCGCACCTCTCTCCTGCCCCCGCGAGGTACGCGGGTTAACCTGCCGGTAGTCGTAGTTGACCGGACACCTCACCACCACATTTTTCCGGGGGTGTTCGCAACCCGAGTGGAGGACCACCGAAGTGACCTACGTGATCGCCGAGCCCTGCGTCGACCTGCTCGACAAGGCGTGCATCGAGGAATGCCCGGTGGACTGCATCTACGAGGGTGGCCGGATGCTCTACATCCACCCCGACGAGTGCGTGGACTGCGGCGCCTGCGAGCCGGTCTGCCCGGTCGAGGCCATTTACTACGAGGACGACGTCCCCGAGCAGTGGGCCGCCTACACCAAGGCCAACGTCGACTTCTTCGACGAGCTCGGCTCGCCCGGCGGCGCCTCCAAGGTCGGCAAGACCGACAAGGACGTGGAGCCGGCCGCCAGCCTGCCCCCGCAGTCGCACGACGAGTGAGCCCCCGGCACCTGTGACACGCAGAGCACTCCCGGACTTCCCCTGGGACTCCCTCGGCGCCGCACGCGAGCGGGCCACCGCCCACCCGGACGGGTTGGTGGACCTCTCCGTCGGCACCCCGGTCGACCCGGTCCCCGACGTCGTGCGCGACGCCCTGTGCGGGCCCGCGTCGACCGAGCCCGGGTACCCGACGACGCACGGACCGGCCGATCTGCGCGAGGCCGTCACGGCGTCGCTGGAGCGCCGGTTCGGCGTGTCCGGGGTCGACCCGGTCGCGGTGCTGCCGACGATCGGGTCCAAGGAGATGGTGGCGTGGCTGCCGACGCTGCTGGACCTGCAGCCCGGCGACGGCGTCGTCATCCCGGAGCTCGCGTACCCGACCTACGAGGTGGGCGCCCGCCTGGCCGGTCTCGACTCCGTGCGGTCCGACGGGCTGACCGCGGCCGGGCCCGGACGCGTGCGGCTCGTGTGGCTGAACTCGCCGTCGAACCCGACCGGGCGCGTGCTGCCGGTCGAGCACCTGCGCAAGGTCGTGACGTGGGCCCGCGAGCGCGGGGCGGTCGTCGCCTCCGACGAGTGCTACCTCGGCCTGCCCGGAGCCGCAGACCCGGCACCGCTCTCGGTGCTGCACCCCGACGTCTGCGGCGGCGACCACACCGGCCTGCTCGCGGTGCACTCGCTGTCGAAGGTCTCGAACCTGGCCGGGTACCGCGCCGGGTTCGTCACCGGTGACCCCGCGCTGGTCGCGGGGCTGCTGGAGGTCCGCAAGCACGCCGGCATGATCGTCCCGCGGCCGGTGCAGGCCGCGCTGGCGGCCGCCGTCTCCGACGACGCGCACGTCGCCGTGCAGGCCGCCCGCTACGAGGCGCGCCGCACCCGTCTGCGCGCCGGGCTGGAGGCGTTCGGCCTCAAGATCGAGCACTCGGCCGCGGGTCTCTACCTCTGGGCCACCGAGGGCGAGAACTGCCGCACCACCGTCGCGCGCCTGGCCGAGCGCGGGATCCTCGTCGCGCCCGGTGAGTTCTACGGCCCCGCCGGCTCGTCGCACGTCCGGGTCGCGCTGACCGCCTCCGACGAGCGGATCGATACGGCCGCGGACCGCCTCGGCGCGTCATGACCGCGCGGGACTCCGCCGCCGCCGGTCCCGGGGCGACGGGTTCCGCGACCGGTCGAGGGGTGCCGCCCCGCGTCCCGCCGTGGCTGGTGCTCCTCGGCGTCCTGGCCCTGGCCGCGAATCTGCGCGCCGCACTGGCCGGGTACCCGCCGCTGCTGCAGACCGCCCGCGACGAGCTCGGTGTGTCCGCGGGCGCCGCCGGCCTGGTGCAGGCGGGTGCGGTGCTGACGATGTCGCTGGCGTCGTTCACCGCGTCCCCGCTGGCCGCCCGGCTCGGACGGGAACGCCTGCTCGGCGGCGCCGTCGGCCTGATCGCGCTGGGCAGCCTCCTGCGCGGGATCGCGGCGCTGCCGTCGCTGGTCGGCGGCAGCGTGCTGGTCGGGTTCGGTATCGGCACCGCCGGGGTGCTGATCACCGGCGTGGTCAAGGAGCACCTGCCCGAGCGCGCCGGGACCGTCAGCGGGGCCTACGTCGTCTCCATGATGATCGGCGCGACGGTGTCGTCGGCGGTCGCGGTGCCGCTGGCCGTCGGGCTGGGCGGGTGGTCGTTCTCGCTGGCGGTGTGGGCCGTCCCGGCGGTGCTGGCGCTCGGGGTCTGGGTTCCGGTCGCGGCACGGATCGGTCGTGCCGGGCCGCCTCCGGGAGCTGCCCCCGCCCCCGCCACTACGGCGGTCGAGGCGCGCTCACGGCCCTGGCACGACCCGTTCGCGCGCCGGATCGCCTGCTACCTCGCCGGGTCGTCGGGGATCTTCTACGGCTGGCTGACCTGGCTGGCCCCGCTCTACGAGTCCTATGGCTGGAGCCCGCAGCGCGCCGGGCTGCTGCTGTCGGTGTGGAGCATCGCCCAGATCCCGGCCGCGCTGGTGATGCCGGCGGTCGCCGAGCGGCGTCGGCGCTGGCGGTTCTGGGCGTCGGTCACGGTGGCCAGCGGGGTGACCGGCACGCTCGGGACGCTGCTGCTGCCGGGCGCGACGACGGTCGCGCCGTGGATCTGGGCGGCACTGATCGGGATCGGCGTCGGGGCCGGGTTCTCCCTGGGCCTGGCCGTGATCGCCTGGCGCACCCCGGACGCGGCCCGCAGCGCGGCCGTCTCCGGGTTCGCGCTCGGGATCGGTTACCTCGCGGCCGGGCTGGGCCCGCTGGCGATGGGCCTGCTGATCGACCTCACCGGGGGCTTCCCGGCCGCGATCGTGCTGGTCCTGGCGTCGGCGACGCTGCAGGCCGGGGCGATCTGGAGGATCGGTGACCGCCCGCGTTCCGAGGACGCGGGCCGTCCCGTCGACGAGGTCTGTTAGAGGGAGCCGGCCCGCTCGTTGAGCGTCTGCCAGGCCGCCCACCACTGACGCCGCAGCTCCTCGGCCCGGGCGCGCTCACGCTCGACCAGCCGACCGCCGACGAACACGACGTGCGCGTCCGGGGCGTCGCCGAGGTCGTCGAGCAGGCGCCGGATCCGGTGCTCGGCCACGCACGCGTCCTGGTGGTCGCCGAGCACCTCCTGCAGCTCCGCCGACGCGGCGAGGGTCTTGCGGATGCGGTTCGCCGACTTCGTGCGACGGCCCTTCTCGTCGCGCATCGCGGGCTCCACCAGCTCACCGGTGTAGCGCAGCCGCTTCGTGCGGATCCGCAGGTCGTGCAGCGTCATGTCCGGCGGGTCCTCGCCGGCGCGGCGGACGGCCTTGTCCAGCTTGCGTGCCTCGGCCCGCACCAGGTCGATCAGCTCCGGGCGGGCGAGCCCCTCCTCCGGCTCCGGCAACGGGTCGCGCACGACGGCCTCGAGCCGGCGCAGCAGCGTCGCGTACCGCTCGTCGTCCAGGGCCGCGATCATCGCGATCCGGGCCGTCCCGCGCTCTTCCTCCAGGTGGGCCACCAGCCGGTCCCCGGCCGCGCGCTCGGCGGCGGGCAGCTCGGTGATCTCGCCGCGGAGCCGGGCGATCATCACGTCGAGGTCGCGCACCGGCCCGAGTGCTCGCCCGAGCCAGCCCAGCTCAGCGCGCAGCGCGTCCGCCCACTGCGCGTCGAGCAGCGTGCGGGCGGCCTTGAGTGCGGCCCGCATCCGGCGCACCGAGACCCGCATCTGGTGCAGGTCCTCGATGTCGACGCCGGCGCGGGTGCCCGGGTCGTGCAGCAGCAGCGACCGCAGGCGCTTGTCCAGCAGGACCCGGACGTGGTGCACCGCCGGGGCGCCGGGGTCGGCCGTGATCGGGTCCGGGAGCTCCTCCAGGCGGAGGAGCCCGTTCTGCGAGCCGTGCTGGGCGTCGGGCGCGTCGTCGCTCGTGGGCGTGTCACCCGGCGCGTCGCTGGTCACGGGCGAGGAGGTGGTCACGGTCGTCCTAGTTCGCGTGCAGGGCGGAGTTGAGGGCGATGCCGTCGCCGGTGCGGGGGAGCACCTCGACGGTGCCGGTGACGGAGTTGCGGCGCAGCAGCAGCCCGTCCCGGCCGGAGAACGTCCCGGCCTTGGCGGTCGAGCCGTCCGGCAGCGTCACCTTCGTGCCGGCGGTGACGTAGAGCCCGGCCTCGACGACGCAGTCGTCACCGAGCGAGATGCCGATGCCGGCGTTGGCGCCGAGCAGGCAGCGCTTCCCGATCGAGATGACCTCCTTGCCGCCACCGGAGAGCGTGCCCATGACCGAGGCGCTGCCGCCCAGGTCGGACCCGTCCCCGACGACGACGCCGGCCGAGATCCGCCCCTCCACCATCGAGGCGCCGAGCGTTCCGGCGTTGAAATTGACGAAGCCCTCGTGCATCACGGTGGTGCCCTCGGCCAGGTGCGCGCCCAGGCGGACCCGGTCGGCGTCGCCGATCCGGATGCCGGTCGGGAGCACGTAGTCGACCATCCGCGGGAACTTGTCCACGTGCGTGACGGTGACCTGCCCGCGACGGCGCAGCCGCGCCCGGACCAGCTCGAAACCGGGCACCGCGCACGGACCGTGGTTGGTCCAGACGACGTTGGCGAGCAGCCCGAACTGGCCGTCGAGGTTCGCCTGGTGCGGGGCGATCAGCCGGTGGCTGAGCAGGTGCAGGCGCAGGTACGCGTCGGCGGCGTCGGCGGGCGGCTCGGACAGCGACGTGATCTCGGTGCGGACCACCCGGGTGCTCACGCCCCGGTCGTCGTCGGTGCCGGTCAGCGCCTCGAGATCGGCGGTCGGGTCACCGGCGGAGCTCTCCGCTCCGGCCAGCTGCGGGGCCGGGTACCAGACGTCGAGGACGGTGCCCTCGGACGTGACGGTGGCCAGGCCGGTGCCGGAAGCGCCCTCGCGGCGGTACTCGGTGCTCACAGGCGCCGAAACTACCTGCTGCACGGCCACCCGACCCGCGCGGGCGGATCACGTCACGAGTCCTGATCCGGCCACCCCGCCCGCCGGCGCGCCTCCCGGAGCTCTCGCTGCCGCGCCCGCCGTCGCAGCCAGGCCTCGACCGTCGGCGGGGGCGGAGCGGCCCGCAACCGCGCCACCCGGACCTCCCACTGGCTGCGCGCACGTTGGACGTCCCGCCTCTCCCGGTCACGGTGGTAGGTCTCGGGTGGGTGGGCCATGCCGTAGATCGAGGCCCACCACTCGCCGGGCTCCGGGTCCACGATCGTGTCCAGGTGCGAGGGGTACCGCTTGCCGGCGCCGTCGCGCAGGTCGTCGTCCGGCGGATCCTCCATCGGGGCGACCACCCGGCCGTTCCGGTCCACGGCGACCAGCAGCAGGTCCGTCTCGACCAGGATCCTGTTCAGCACGGACAGGCTCGGGATCAGCTTCCCGGACTCGATCCGGGCGATGGTCGACCGCGACAACCCTGTGCGTTCGGCCATCTCCCGCTGGCTCGCATCGGCCCGTCGGCGCACGGCGCGGCACAGGCCCGCCGGATCCGGGTACGCGATCCCGTCCCCGCCCGGACGCCGCGGATCCGGCGCCGGGTCCACCTCGTCGGTCATGCGATCCACGATGCGGCCGGAGCGTCTCCTCGGACGGATCACTCGTCGACCTGTGGACGGATGGTCCGGGTTGTGGACAGCCGTCGCCCGCGTGTCGGCGCTCGGCGGCCCGAGGTCGCCGAGGACCGGCTTCTCGGCGCGCTTTGCCATGCACACACCGGTGCGTCCGGGGGAGCTTTGCCGTGCGCACGCCGGTGCGTCCAGACGCGCTTGCCGTGCGCACGCCGGTGCGTCCGGGAGGTCTCCGCCTCCGGACGTCCGAGTCCTGGCCGTCCACGACGGGTGAGATGACGCCGGTGGTCCTCCGATTCAGCTCACCCGACCACTGGCCGCATCTCAGCTGTCGGACCCGGCTCCGTGGACGTCTCCGGGCGCAGATCTCGACGCTTCGACCGGTCGAGACTGCGGCCTGGACGCGTGGGGGTGTGCATGGCAAAGCGAGCCCCGAGACCTGTGCTCGAGGGCCGGACCGGGGCGCCGAGGCCGCTGAGGCTGCCCGGGCTGCCCCCGGATCTCGGCCCCGTCGGACCCCCGGCCCGGCCCGGCAGCGGGGTACGGGGTGGGTAGCGTCGCTGCGGTGACGAGCACGCTGCCCGAACTGGACCTGACCTCCGACCCGGTGGCGCTGACCGCGGCGCTGGTGGACGTCGCGAGCGTGTCGGGGGAGGAGCGGGTGCTGGCCGACGCCCTGGAGCGGGCGTTGCGGACGCAGGCGCCGCACCTGGAGGTGCTGCGCTCGGGTGACGCGGTGCTGGCGCGGACGAACCTGGGCCGGTCGCAGCGGGTTCTGCTGGCCGGGCACCTGGACACCGTGCCGATCGCGGACAACGTGCCGAGCCGGCGGGCCGACGGCGTCATCCACGGGTGCGGGACCTCGGACATGAAGGCCGGCGACGCCGTGTTCGCGCACCTGGCCGCCACGCTGACGGCCCCGCGCGTCGACCTGACCTGCGTGTTCTACGACTGTGAGGAGGTCGAGGCCGTGCGCAACGGGCTCGGCCGGATCGAGCGGGAGCACCCGGACTGGCTGGTCGCCGACCTGGCCGTGCTCGGGGAGCCGACCGACGGTGCGCTGGAGGCGGGCTGCCAGGGGACGCTGCGGGTGGAGATCCGGACGTCCGGGCGGCGGGCGCACTCGGCGCGGTCCTGGCTCGGGGACAACGCGATCCACCACGCCGGCGACGTGCTGGCGCGACTGCAGGCCTACACCCCGCGCGACGTCGACATCGACGGCTGCGTCTACCGGGAGGGGCTGCAGGCGGTGCGGATCGCCGGCGGCGTGGCGGGCAACGTCGTGCCGGACGAGTGCGTCGTCACGGTGAACTTCCGGTTCGCGCCGGACCGCAGCACCGATGCGGCGCTGGCGCACGTCCGTGAGGTGTTCGACGGGTTCGAGCTGACCGTCACCGACCTCTCCGCCGCCGCCCTGCCCGGGCTCTCCGCGCCGGCCGCGGCGGACTTCGTGCGGGCCAGCGGGGCGGTGCCGCGGGCGAAGTACGGCTGGACCGACGTGTCCCGGTTCGCGGCGCTGGGCATCCCGGCCGTCAACTACGGTCCCGGCGACCCGAACCTCGCCCACACCCGGGAGGAGCACGTCGCCGAGGCCGCCGTCACCCGTTGTGCGGACGTTCTGCGCCGCTACCTGAGCGCGGACGGGCCGGACGAGCGGGCCTCACTACGCTGACGGTCATGACGCAGGAGAACCACCCGGCCGAGAAGCTGCGGGGCCCGGTCGTGCTCCGCCGCGAGCACCGCAACGAGGCCACCACCACCGACCAGCGTCTGCTCGACTCCCGCGGCCCCAGCGACTGGGTGCACACCGACCCGTGGCGGGTCCTGCGGATCCAGGCCGAGTTCGTCGAGGGCTTCGGCATGCTCGCCGAGATGCCCCGCGCCGCGACGGTGTTCGGCTCGGCCCGGACACCGGTCGGGTCCCCGGAGTACGAGACCGGGCGCGAGCTGGGCGCGCGGCTCGCCGGAGCGGGCTTCGCCGTGATCACCGGCGGCGGCCCGGGCGCGATGGAGGCGGCCAACCGCGGCTGCTCCGAGGCCGGCGGGCTCTCGGTCGGCCTGGGCATCGAGCTGCCGTTCGAGCAGGGGCTCAACCCCTGGGTCGACCAGGGCATCAACTTCCGCTACTTCTTCACCCGCAAGACCATGTTCGTGAAGTACTCGCAGGCCTTCATCTGCCTGCCCGGCGGCTTCGGCACCCTCGACGAGCTGTTCGAGGCCCTGGTCCTGGTGCAGACGAAGAAGGTCACCAAGTTCCCGGTCGTGCTGCTGGGCAAGGACTACTGGGGCGGGCTCTACGACTGGGTCGCCAAGACCATGGTGAGCGAGGGCAAGATCAGCAAGAAGGACCTGGACCTGCTGCACCTCACCGACGACATCGACGACGCCGTCGACGTCGTGCACGAGGCGTACCACGCATGGGAGGAGGCGCATTGAGCACGCGGAACGGGGGCGCCCCGGACGGTGGGTTCTCGGTCTGCGTCTACTGCGCGTCCTCCGACGGCATCGCGCCGCACTACGTCGAGCTCGCCGACGCCGTCGGGCGCGGGATCGCCGCGCGCGGCTGGACGCTGGTCTCCGGCGGCGGCAAGAAGTCGATGATGGGCGCGGTGGCGAGCGGGGCCCGGGCCGGTGGCGCGCGGACGGTCGGCGTCATCCCGCGGTCGATGGTCGAGCGGGAGTGGGCCGACACCGACGCCGACGAGCTCGTCGTCACCGAGTCCATGCGCGAGCGCAAGCAGCGGATGGAGGACCGCGCGGACGCGTTCCTCACCCTGCCCGGTGGCATCGGCACCTGCGAGGAGCTGTTCGAGGTGTGGACGGCCGGCACGCTCGACCTGCACACCAAGCCGCTGGTGCTGCTCGATCCGGACGGGCACTGGACCGGCCTGCTGGACTGGGTCGCCGGGCTGACCGGGCGCGGGTTCGCCGGACGCGGGCCGATGGAGCGCCTGCGTGTGGTCACGGACGTGACGGCCGCCCTGGACGCGTGCGTACCGGCCGGCGTCACCCCCGGGTGACGCGCCGCCCGCGTCGGCACACGATGTCGGTCCCTCGTGATTCGATGGCGGGATGGGGACCGCTCTGATCTACCTGCTCGTCCTGGCGGTCGTCGCAGCGGTGGTGTTCGTGGCGGCCGCCGCCGTGTTCGGCCGGGGCGAGGAGCTGGCGCCGCTCGCGCCGGACGCCACACCGACCCGGCTGCCGGCCGTCGAGGTGCAGGGGGCGGACGTGCGCGGTCTGCGTTTCCAGCAGGTCGTGCGCGGATACCGGATGGTGGAGGTCGACTGGGCGCTGGACCGCCTGGCCGGCGAGCTGGACCGGGTCCAGGCCGACCGCCGCGAGCTGGTCGCGCACGTGACCCGGCTGGAGACGACGATCGCGCGGATGCGCACCGAAGGAGTCCGGGATGAGTAATGCGGCGAGTCGCGAGGAGCTGACCGTCCCGGTCGACGTCGGGGTGCCCGCCGACTACCTGTGGCGGGCCGTCACCGATTGGCCCGGGCAGTCGGACTGGATGCTCGGCACCACCGTCGAGCTCACCGGCGGTGACGGGCGCTCGGTCGGGTCGACGCTGCGCGCGGTGACCGGGATCGGCCCGCTGGGCGTCGCCGACACGATGGAGATCACCGAGTGGGCGGACGAGCCGGGCGGGCCGCGCCGCGCCGTCGTCACCCACACCGGCAGCGTCGTGCAGGGTGACGGCGTGTTCGCCGTCGTCGAGCTCGGCCCGCGCCGCAGCCGGTTCCTCTGGACCGAGCTGCTCGACGTCCCGTTCGGCGCCCTCGGACGGGCCGGCTGGCCGCTGGTGCGCCCGGCGTTCCGTGCCGGGGTCGCGAGCTCGCTGCGCAAGATGGCCCGCCAGACCGAGGAGCGCTACCGGGCCGAGGAGGCTCGCCGGGCCGGGAACGGCGGCTGAGGTGGTCGACGCGCCGGACGCCGGCCCCTACGACCCGCACGACGGTCGCGGCCGCTGCGAATGGGCGGGCTCCACACCGGACTACGTCGCCTACCACGACGAGGAGTGGGGTCACGCGGTCCACGGCGTCGCCGCGATGTACGAGCGGCTGAGCCTGGAGGCGTTCCAGTCCGGGCTGTCCTGGATCACGATCCTGCGCAAGCGGCCCGCGTTCCGGGAGGCCTTCGCCGGGTTCGATCCGGAGAAGGTCGCCCGCTTCGGTCAGGACGACCGCGCCCGCCTGCTCGCCGACGCCGGCATCGTCCGGAACCGGCTCAAGATCGACGCCGCGATCGCCAACGCCCGGGCCGTGCTCGACCTCGACACCCCGCTCGACGAGCTGCTGTGGTCGTTCGCGCCGGACCCGGCGACGCACGTCCGCCCGGCCGGCCTGGCCGACGTCCCCGCCGTCACCCCCGAGTCCACCGCGATGGCCAAGGAGCTCAAGCGGCGCGGGCTGCGCTTCGTCGGCCCGACCACGTGCTACGCGCTGATGCAGGCGACCGGCCTCGTCGACGACCACGTGGCGCACTGCTGGCGGGCCGACGCAGCGTGACGTCCCCGGTGCCCGCGACCGGCGCCGTCCACGTGATCGCCATCAGGGTGCGTCCGAGCCGTTGCGCTGCGTGAACGCTGCCGAGTCGTGATCGCCTCGGTTGCACCACACCTCGGGCGATGGGGGACAATGGAGCCACCGGCGACCGGCGCGCTCCCTTCAGACACGCGGTCGGCGGAATCGATCACTGTCACACCACGGAGGAAACGAGAATGGCCGCGATGAAGCCCCGCACCGGCGACGGCCCCCTGGAAGTGACCAAAGAGGGCCGGGGCATCGTGATGCGGGTCCCGCTCGAGGGCGGAGGTCGTCTCGTCGTGGAGATGACCCCCGAAGAGGCGACGAACCTCGGCGAGGCCCTGAACGCCACCTGCGGCTGAGCCGCACCACCGATCACCAGGGGGAAGAAACGGGGGATCGGGCGGGGGCGTCAGAGCCGGTCGTAGACCTCCACCGTGCGGCGGGCCATCTCGGCCCAGGCGAACTCCCGCACGGCGCGCTCCCGTCCGCGCTCGCCCATCCGGGCGGCCCGGTCCGGGTCCGCCACGAGCTCGTTGATCGCGGCGGCCAGGTCGGACTCGAACCGCGCGGTGTCGCCGGCGTCGTAGTGGGCGAGCAGCCCGGTGTCGCCGTCCGCGACGACCTCGGGGATGCCGCCCACGTCCGAGGCGACGACGGCGGTCCCGCACGCCATCGCCTCCAGGTTGACGATCCCGAGCGGCTCGTAGACCGAGGGGCACACGAACACCGTCGCCGCCGAGAGCAGCTGGCGGACCTCCGTTGTCTGCAGCATCCGGCGCACCCAGACGACGCCGGAGCGGCCCGCGGACAGCTCGGCGACCGCCCGCTCGATCTCCGCCTCGAGCTCGGGCGTGTCCGGCGCGCCCGCGCACAGCACGATCTGCGCCTCCGGTGACACCTGGTGCGCGGCGGCGACCAGGTGCGCGAGGCCCTTCTGCCGGGTGATGCGCCCGACGAAGACCACCGACGGGCGGTCCGGGTCCACCCCGGCCGCGCGGACGGCGTCGCGGCCGTCGTCGGGACGGTAGAACTCGGTGTCGATCCCGTTGTGCACGACGTGGACGCGCTCCGGGTCGACGTCGGGGTAGGCGGCCAGCACGTCGCGGCGCATCCCGTGCGACACCGCGATCACCGCGTCCGCGGCCTCGTAGGCGGTGCGCTCCACCCAGGACGACACCCGGTAGCCGCCGCCGAGCTGCTCGGCCTTCCACGGCCGCAGCGGCTCCAGCGAGTGCGCGGTCACCACGTGCGGGCGTCCGTGCAGCAGCTTGCCCAGGTGACCCGCCATGTTGGCGTACCAGGTGTGCGAGTGCAGGACGTCGCAGCCGTCCAGCGCGGCGGCCATCGTCACGTCCGTCCCGAGCGTGGTCAGGGCCGCGTTCGCGCCCCGCAGCTCGGCCGGGACCGGGTGCACGGTGACGCCGTCGCGGGCCGGGGCGCCGGCGTCGCCGAAGCAGTGGACGTCGACGTCGACGAGCTCGCGCAGCGCGGGGACCAGGTACTCCACGTGCACCCCCGCCCCGCCGTAGACGTCTGGGGGGTACTCCCGGGTCAACAGGCCGACGCGCACGCGGCGACGGTAACGCCTGCGCCCGCGGCGGGACAGCCCGGCGGCACGCGGTGCCCGACACAGATGGCCGGCAGGTGGCCGATGATCGACATGGTCCGTTCGCCGCTGGCCGGGAGCGGGGTGTGGCACTAGGGTTTCATCCGGGTCGCGCAGGTCCTCGACGAGAGACCTCACGGCGCGGCCGGATCGAGAGCGGGGGTTGCGATGACCGCAATGAGCGGGGTGCGCCCGTCGTCGGCGTCGGGCCAGCTCTCGGCGAACGTGCTGGGAATCGTGCTCGCCGGTGGCGAGGGCAAGCGGCTCTGGCCGCTGACGGCGGACCGGGCGAAGCCGGGGGTGCCGTTCGGCGGGAACTACCGCCTGATCGACTTCGTGCTGTCCAACCTGGTCAACGCCGGCCTGGACCGCATCTGCGTGCTGACCCAGTACAAGTCGCACTCGCTGGACCGCCACATCTCCACGACGTGGCGTCTGTCCAGCGTGCTGGACCAGTACATCACCACCGTCCCGGCGCAGCAGCGGCTCGGGCGTCGCTGGTACACCGGCAGCGCGGACGCGATCTTCCAGAGCCTGAACCTGGTCTACGACGACCAGCCGGACTACATCGCGGTCTTCGGCGCCGACCACGTGTACCGGATGGACCCGGCGCAGATGATCGCCCAGCACATCGAGAGCGGCGCCGGCGTGACCGTCGCCGGGATCCGGGTGCCGCGCGCGGAGGCGAAGGCGTTCGGCTGCATCGCCGCCGACGAGTCCGGCAAGATCACCGACTTCGTCGAGAAGCCGTCCGACCCGCCGGCCGTCGCGGACGACCCCGAGGTCACGTTCGCCTCGATGGGCAACTACGTGTTCTCCACCGATGCGCTGCTCGACACGTTGCGCACCGACGCCGAGAACAACGACTCCGACCACGACATGGGCGGCGACATCATCCCGGCCCTGGTCGCCCAGGGTGCCGCGCACGTCTACGACTTCGCCGAGAACCGGGTGCCCGGGGCGACCGAGCGCGACGCCGGCTACTGGCGCGACGTCGGGACGATCGACGCCTACTACGACGCGCACACCGACCTGGTGTCGGTGCACCCGATCTTCAACCTCTACAACATGCGCTGGCCGATCCGCACCGCCACCCCGGCGCTGCCGCCGGCGAAGTTCGTCGAGGGCGGCATCGCGCAGGACTCGATCGTCGGCGCCGGCACGATCATCTCCGGGGCGATCGTGCGCCGGTCGGTGATCAGCCCGAACGTGATGGTGCAGGGCGGCGCGGAGGTCTCGGACTCGGTCGTGCTGCCGGGCGCCCGGATCGGCCGCGGCGCGGTCGTGCGGCGCGCGATCCTGGACAAGAACGTCGTGGTCCCACCCGGTGCGCTGATCGGGGTGGACCTGAACACCGACCGGGCCCGCTACACGGTCAGCCCGGGCGGCGTCGTCGTGCTGGGCAAGGGCGTCACCGCCCAGTAGGGGCCGGGCGCCGGGCCGCTCAGCGGCGGACGGCGCAGAGCATCCCGTCCGACACCGGGAGCAGCGCGGACAGCAGGCGCTCGTCCTCGCGGACCTGCTCGGTGACCTCGCGCAGGGCCGCGGTCACGGGGCTGTCGCCGGCGGCGTCACCGGCCACCCGGCCGCCGTCGAGCACGCCTTCCAGCACCAGGATCCCGCCCGGTCGCAGCAACCGGATCGCCTCGGCCAGGTAGCAGGGGTACTCGGCCGGCACGGCGTCGGCGACGACCAGGTCGTAGCCGCCGTCGGTGAGGCGGGGGAGCACCTCGAGCGCCATCCCGTTGATCAGCCGCAGCCGGGACGGACCGACCCCGGCGGCCAGGAACGACGCACGCGCCGTCCGCTGCAGCTCCGGGTTCACGTCGATCGAGGTCAGCGTGCCGTCGGGCACCATCCCGCGCATCAGGTAGAGCCCGCTCACCCCGGCGCCGGTGCCGATCTCGACCACGGCACGCGCGGAGACCGTCGCGGCCAGGACGGCCAGTGCGGCGCCACCGGCCGGGCTGATCGGGTGAGCACCCGCCGCCGTTCCCGCAGCCCGCGTGCGCGCCAGACCCTCGTCCTCGGCGAGGTACGCCTCGGCGGCCTGCTCCGCGGGGGTGGTCATGGGCAGAGATTAACCGGGTCGGAGTAGCGCAGGGGAGCACACGCCCACGAATGCCGGATGATTCGCGGCACCTGTTCGCCGTATCGATACACGGCCGATATCCGAGGGATCGATACGTACATCCGGATCGATCGCGATTCACAGGCTTCTCTCAGACGGGTTTCACATGTTCCTCATCCCGCCGGGGCACGCTGTTGTCATGCCCGATCAACGCTCCTCCACAGTCGCCTCCACGGGAACCGGTGCCACGGCCACCCTCCCGGGAGAGGGCGCGGACTGGACGCCGCCCAGCTGGGACGAGATCGTCCGGGCGCACGCCGACCGGGTCTACCGCCTCGCCTACCGGCTGAGCGGCAACCCGTATGACGCCGAGGACCTCACCCAGGAGACGTTCATCCGGGTGTTCCGCTCGCTGGCCTCCTACAAGCCCGGCACCTTCGAGGGCTGGCTGCACCGGATCACCACGAACCTGTTCCTGGACATGGTCCGCCGCCGCGCCCGCCTGCGCATGGAGGGCCTGCCCGAGGACACCGACCGCCTGCCCGGCGGTGGCCCGGAGCCCGAGGACGTCTTCTCGGCGACCCACCTCGACCCGTACCTGCAGGCCGCCCTCGACGAGCTGCCCCCGGACTTCCGGGTCGCGGTCGTGCTCTGCGACGTGGAGGGCCTGTCCTACGAGGAGATCGGCGCGACGCTCGGAGTCAAGCTGGGCACCGTGCGCAGCCGGATCCACCGCGGCCGCACCGCGCTGCGCGCGTCGCTGGAGCGCCACCGCGCGGAGGACATGGCGGGAGGCATGACGGGGGACGTGGCAGGAACGGCACGTCCGGTGGCAGAGTTGGTGTCGTGACCGAACACCGACGGTTCCAGGTGATCGCCCCCGACTGGGGTGAAGCCCACCTCACCCCGGAGGCGGTCGTCGCCTATGTCGACGGCGAACTCGCCCCGGGGCCGCACGGGCGTGCACAACGACACCTGCAGCACTGCGTGGACTGCGCGGCCGAGGTCGTCGACCAGCGCAAGGCCCGCTCCGAGCTGCGGTGCGCGAACGCGCCGACGCTCCCGACGTCGCTGATGTCGTCGCTGTGCTCGATCCCGCAGGACACGGAGCTGCCCCCGCCGCCGGCGGGCCTCGCGGTGACCGCGGACGGCGAGATGGTCTCGGTGCTGCGCCCGGCCACCACCCCGGGACGCCGGACCCGCCGCCGCCGGATCGGTGCCGGGGCGGCCGTGTCCGGGCTGGCCCTCGGCGCGATCGCGTTCGGCCTGCCCGCCTCCGGCTTCACCACCGCCACCCCCGGCGGGAGCACCGCGACGTTCACCGGGGCCACCCCGGTCGCACGGTTCGCCCCCGCCCCGCGCGACCAGGGCCGCCGGCCCACCTCGGCGCCGGCCGCGTCCACGTCGACGTCGGCACCGCCGACCCCCACGACACCGGCCCCGGCCCCGCCCCGGCCGGCGATGCAGAACGTCAGCCTCCCGCCGTCACCGTGACCCCGCCGGGCCCGGGCACGGGCCCGCGAACGCGGACTTCACCACCGACAGGGCAGGCTGAGACCGTGTGTCGTCCGTCCCTGCCCGGAACCCTCCCGTCCGGAACCGTCCCACGATGAGCGACGACGACCGGGAGCGTCCCGGGACCCCGCAGGACCCGCCCGCCGACCGGGGCACGAGCGCGCCCGCCGACCAGGGCACGAGCACGGGGGAGCCGCCGCGGCTCACCCCGGCACCGCTGGAACGGCCCGAGGTCGACCCGTCCGACCGGGCCGCGTTCGGCCGTCCGGACGGCGTCGCCGAGTCGTTCGACCGCGCGTCCGCGTCCGCCCCGGCGAAGACCCCCTCGGCCCCGCCCCCGACGACGGCCGTCGCCCGCGCGTTCGGCCGCCCGCACGGCGCGGTGGACACCCTGCAGCGCGGCCCCGCGACCAACGGGCACGCCCACCCGGCCGGTGACGGCGACGACCCGTTCTGGGCCGGCGGCTCGGCGCAGGACCCGTGGCGCAGCCCGCAGACCCCGGTCACCGCCGCACCCCCGGCTCTGGCCGAGGACCCGGCGCCGGAGCCGCAGCGCCCGGCCGGGGCCCGGCTCAGCGTGCGCGAGGTGCTCTTCGGCGACCGCGTGCAGCCCAAGGCGCTGGCGCTGCTCGGCGTGCTGGCCCTGCTGGTCGGCGGGATCGGTGGCCTGGTCGGGCACTGGACCGCGGAGGGTGCGGACGGGCTGACCGAGCCCGGCGCGACGCTCGCCTCGGCCGAGGAGGCCAAGGAACGCCCGCCCGGGTCGGTGCCCGACCTGGCGTCGCGGCTGCTGCCCTCGGTCGTCTCGCTGGAGACCAAGGTCGGCGACGAGGCCGGGACCGGCTCCGGCGTGGTGATCGACCCGGCCGGCTACGTGCTGACCAACGACCACGTCGTCGCGCCGGCCGTCGGCCCGGCCAAGGGCACGATCGAGGCCGTGTTCTCCGACGGGTCGCGCGTTCCGGCCGTCGTCGTGGGCGCGGACCCGATGACCGACCTGGCCGTGGTGAAGGTCCCCGTCGTGAACCCGACGGTCGCGCCGATCGGGCGGTCGTCGGAGCTCGCCGTCGGCGACGGGGTGATGGCCATCGGCTCCCCGCTGGGCCTGGCCGGCACCGTCACCGTCGGCATCGTCAGCGCGGTGGACCGGCCGGTGCGGCTCGACCCCGAGGGCTCCGCGGGGGACGCGGTGATCGACGCCGTGCAGACCGACGCGGCGATCAACCCCGGCAACTCCGGCGGCCCGCTGGTGGACTCCACCGGCGCCGTCGTCGGCATCAACACCGCGATCCGCAGCCTCGGCGCCGAGCAGGGCGGCGGGCAGGGCGGCTCGATCGGGCTGGGCTTCGCGATCCCGATCGACGACGCCCGCGCCATCGCCGAGGAGCTCATCCGCACCGGCCGGGTCGCCCACGCCGACCTCGGCGTGAACGCCCGCTCGGTCACCGACGGCGCCACGGACGGCGCGCAGATCCAGAACGTCTTGGCCGGTGGGCCCGCCGCGACGGCCGGGATCGCCGACGGCGACGTCGTGGTGAAGGTGGCGGGTCGCTCCATCGCCGGGGCCGACGAGCTCGTCGTCGCCGTGCGGGAGCACCAGCCGGGTGAACAGGTCCCGGTCGAGCTCGTTCGGCAGGGGCGCCCGCTCACCGTGACCGCGACCCTGGGGACGAAGTGATGTCCGCTCCGGGGCCTGCGTAGTCTGGGTCACGTGTTCGAGAACATCGGTTGGCCCGAGATCCTCGTACTCGTCGTCGCCGGCCTGTTCATCCTGGGGCCGGAACGACTGCCCGAGGCCGCGGCATGGGTCGGGAAGACGATCCGTCAGGTCAAGGAGTACGCGACCGGCGCCCGCGACCACCTCAAGAACGAGATGGGCTCGGACTTCGACTCGCTCCAGCAGCCGCTCAACGACCTGCGGAGCCTGCGGAACCTGAACCCGAAGACCGCGATCACCCGCACCCTGTTCAGCGACGACGACGGGCCGACGAAGCCGAACGGCTACGCCCCCGGCCCGAACGGCAGCGCCCCGAACGGCAGCGCCGCGAACGGTGCCTCCGCGAACGGTGCCTCCGCCGCCCCGCCCACGGCGCCCGCCGCGCAGGCCCCGCTGAACTCCGGCGAGCGCCCCCCGATCGACCCCGACGCCACCTGATCCGCAGCTCTCCGGGGCGCTCGACCCGCTGGACGTCCCTCGTGCGCGCCCGCCGTCGTCCCGCGACCGCGGCCGCGTGCGCGGGCGGGTCCGCTCAGCCGAGCAGGGCCGGGCGGCGCAGGTGGTGCTCGGTGGCCTGCTCGTAGGCGTACGCGGCGGCGATCACGGTCGCGTCGGCGTGCCGCGGCCCGACGACCTGCAGCCCGACCGGGAGCCCGGCGGCGGTGAACCCGCACGGCACGCTCGTCGCCGGCTGCTGGGTCATGTTGAACGGGTAGGTGAACGGCGTCCACGACCACCACCGCGGGTTCGCCGAGCCCTCCGGCACCTCCAGCCCGCCCGGGAACGCCGTGATCGGCAGCGCCGGGGTGAGCAGCAGGTCGTACTCGGTGTGGAACTGCCCCATCAGCGTGCCCAGCTCGTTGCGCACGGCCATCGCGCTCAGGTAGTCGACCGCACCGACCTTGTCGCCGCGCTCGGCGACCGCGACCAGCGCCGGGTCCATCCGCGCGCGGCCCTCGGCCCCGATCGGCTCCAGCGACTTCGCCGCGGAGGCGTTCCACAGCAGCTCGAAGGGCTCGACCGGATCGGCGAAGCCGGGGTCGGCAATCTCGACGGTCGCGCCGAGGGAGGTGAACACCTCCACCGCGGCCGCCACCAGGCCGGCGACCTCGGGGTCGACGGTGGCGAAGCCGAGCGTGGGGGAGAAGGCGATCCGCAGGCCCTGCGCCCCACCGGCCAGGCGCTCGTAGGCCGACTCGCGGGGCACGTCGAGCACCCACGGGTCCCGGGGGTCGGGCCGGGAGATGACGTCGTGCAGCAGTGCGGTGTCGGCGACGGTGCGGGTCATCGGGCCGGGGTGGGCCAGCGTGCCGAACGGGCTGCCCGGGTAGTGCGCGATCCGGCCGTAGGTCGGCTTGTGCGCGACGGTGCCGGTGAACGCGGCCGGGATCCGCACCGAGCCACCGGCGTCGGTGCCGATCGACAGCTGACCCATTCCGAGCCCGACCGCCGCCGCGCTGCCCCCGGACGAGCCGCCCGCGGTCAGCGCCGGGTTCCACGGGTTCGTCGTGACCCCGGTCAGCGGGGAGTCGGTGACGCCCTTCCAGGCCAGCTCGGGCGTGGTGTTCTTGCCGATCAGCACCGCACCGGCCTCGCGGACCCGGGCCACCGGCGGGCCGTCGACCTCCCAGGGACCCTCGGCGCTGGTGGTGGTCGAGCCGCGCCGGGTCGGCCAGCCGATCGTCAGGAACACGTCCTTGATCGAGGTGGGGACGCCGTCGAGCGGGCCGACCGGCTCCCCGGCCTGCCAGCGCGCCTCGGAGTCCTTCGCCTGCGCCAGTGCGGAGTCCGCGTCGACCAGGCAGAACGCGTTGACGGCGCCGTCGTGGGCCTCGATCCGGTCGAGCGCGTCCCGGGTGGCCTGCACCGGCGAGATCTCCCCGGAGCGGTAGCCCGCCAGCAGCTCGGTCGCGCTGAGATCCGCGGTGGTCGGGTCGCTCACGAGTGTCCTCCGGAGGTGCTCACGTATCCACGGGCCTTGTCGACGACGTTGCGCAGCTCCCGGCCGTCCCGGAAGAGCGCAAGGTTCTCGGCGAACAGGTCGACCAGCGCGTCGCGCCAGCCGACGATGTCCCCGGACATGTGCGGGGAGACGATGACGTTGCCCATCGCCCACAGCGGCGAGTCCGCCGGGAGCGGCTCGGTCTCGAAGACGTCCAGCGCGGCACCCGCGATCCGGCCGGCGGCCAGGGCGTCGACCAGGTCGTCCTGCACGATCAGGGGTCCGCGCCCGACGTTGACCACCCGCGCGGTGTCGCGCATCCGCGCGATCGAGCCCCGGTGCAGCAGCCCGCGGGTCTGGTCGGTCAGCGGGGCGGCGAGGACCAGGAAGTCGGCCTCGGGCAGCAGCCCGTCCAGGGCGTCGAAGGCGTGGACGCCGTCCCGGGCGGTGCGCCCGACCAGCTCGACGCGCAGCCCGGCGGCCCGGAGCAGCGACGTGATCGCGTGCCCGATCGGTCCGCTGCCGACGACGACGGCGGTGCGCCCGGCGATCGGTTCGGTCTCGCGGTGGCGCCACGTCCCCGCGTCCTGCAGGCGCAGTGAGGTCGGCAGGTCCTTGGCGAAGGCGAGGATCGCGCCGAGCACGTACTCGGCCATCGGCACGTCGAACACGCCGCGCGAGTTCGTCAGCGTGGTGTCCGAGGCCAGCAGCTCCGGGAACGCGACGCGGTCGACGCCGGCGCTGGCGGTGTGCACCCAGCGCACGCCCTCGCCGCCCGTCGCCCAGGCCGGCCGCACGGCGTCGGAGAGGAAGTTCCACGTGAGCAGCACGTCGGACCCGGGTAGCGCGTCGGCGAGCGTGGAGTCGTCGGCGAACCGGAGACGTGCGTCACCCACGCGTTCGGAGAGGCCCGGCGGCATGTCCTCGCCGTGCAGGACGGTGATGGTGAGAGCGTCCTGACCTGCGGGGATGGCCAATCGATGATCCTCTCAGAGGGCGCGGACGGGGAGGTTGACACGCTAGGAAGCGCTCCTAAGATTGTCAACAATCTGCTGCGTTCGGTGCCGGTGCGACTCACGAGCGGTAGAGGTCACCCACACACCCGTTCTTTTCCAGGGGGATCTCCCGTGTCCAAACTGATCAGGATCGAGCTGGAACGCCGCGGCGTCGCCTGCGTGGCCGAGCTGCTCGAGAAGCAGGCGCCCCGGACCTGCACCGCGGTCTGGGAAGCACTCGCCGACGGCCCGATGGGCGGCGACGCGCAGCACGCCAAGTACGCCCGCAACGAGGTCTACACGATCGTCCCGCGGTTCGGCCCACGGATCGGGCAGGAGAACCCGACCGTGACCCCGATCCCCGGCGACGTCTGCTACTTCGACTTCCACGGCGGCATGCTCGACGCCTCGTTCAAGGACGACCAGGGCATCGACGCCGAGGCGGGCGGGATCGACCTGGCGATCTTCTACGGCCGCAACAACCTGCTGCTCAACGGCGACGTCGGCTGGGTGGTCGCCAACGTCTGGGCCTCGATCACCGAGGGACTCGACGCGATGGCGACGGCGTGCCACGACGTGTGGCGCTCGGGCAGCGTCGGCGAGCGGCTCGTCTACTCCCGTCTCGAGGGCTGAGCGGTGCCCGCCGAGCTGTCCGTCGGGCGCACCCACGAGCCGGCGGGCGGGCTCCGGCACGCCCGCAGCCGGGCCGACGACGAGCTGGTCGACGCGCCGGGCATCGGGATGATCGCGCCGTTCGACTTCGCGCTGGACCGGGAGCTGTGGCGCTGGACGCCCGAGGACGTCTCGCTCTACCTGACCCGGATGCCGTTCCTGACCACGCCGATGACCGTCGACATGGCCGAGGCGATCGCCGACCGCCGCCCGGTGCGCCGCGCGACCCGCGACGTCCTCACCCCGCGTCCCGGGGTGGTCAGCTACGCCTGCACGTCGGGCAGCTTCGTCGCCGGGGCCGCGGCCGAGTACGTGCTGCACCGCACGATCCTCGACGCCGGCGCTCCCCGGGCGTCGACGACGTCCGGTGCGTTGATCGAGGCCCTCGCCGTGCTCGGGGTGCGGCGGCTGGCCATCGCCACGCCCTACATCCAGGCCGTGACCGACCGGCTCGTCGGCTTCCTCGCCGACCACGGCGTCGAGACGGTTGCGAGCGAAGGGCTCGGGCTGATCGGCAACATCTGGCGGACCACCTACGCCCAGGTCGTGGAGATCGTCCGCGCCGTGGACCGGCCGGAGGCGCAGGCGCTGTTCATCAGCTGCACCAACCTGCCCACCTACGACGTCATCGAGCCCCTCGAGCAGGCGCTCGGCAAGCCGGTGATCACGGCGAACCAGGTGACGATGTGGGACGCCCTGCGCAAGATCGACCGTGCGGCCGTGGGCGGTGGGGCGCTGCTCGCGGCGTGGGAGCCCGGTGACGGACGGACTTGCGTCCCCGCGCCGCCTGTAGGATTGTCGACAACATGAGTGGCACGACCGTCGGGATCCTCTACCCCGGCTTCTCCGCCGAGGACGACTACCCGCGCGCCGAGGCGCTCCTGAGCGACGGCGCCACGCTGCCCCTGGTCCACACCGAGATGCGCACCGACGCCCACCGGGTCGACGCCCTGCTCGACATCGGCGGCGACGACGTGCTCGCCGACGGCGCACGCACCCTCGCCGAGAAGTTCGGGCCGCTCGACGCGATCGTCTGGGCGTGCACGTCGGGCAGCTTCGTGTTCGGCCCCGACGGCGCGGCCGAGCAGGTCGCGGCGCTGCGGGCGGTGGCCGGGGTGCCGGCGTCGAGCACGTCGTTCGCGTTCGTCCAGGCATGTCAGCGGCTCGGCGTCTCCCGGGTGGCCCTGGGGGCGACCTACCCGCCCGACATCGCCGCGCGGTTCGTCGACTTCCTCGCCCACCACGGCATCACGGTGCTGACCGTGTCCGCCCGCGACATCGTCACCGCCGCCGAGGTGGGCACCCTGCCCGGCGAGGTGGTGCTGGACTTCGCGGCGGCGGTCGCCGCCGACGCCCCGGACGCCGAGGCCGTGCTGCTGCCCGACACCGCACTGCACACCGTCGCCCTGCTCGACGCCCTCGACGCCCGCGTCGGGAAGCCGGTGCTGACCGCGAACCAGGTCAGCATGTGGCAGGGCCTGCGGCTGGCCGGTGCGGACGTCGTGCGGCCGGGCCTGGGGACGTTGTTCTCCACGCCGGCGGCGTGAGCGGGGAGGCGACATGGGACTGGACGTGAGTGAGCTGGAACCGGTCAGCCGGCGCTCCACCGCGGAGATCGTGGCGGACCGGATCCGGACGGCGATCATGCGCGGGACGTTCCCGCCCGGCACCCAGCTCGGCGAGGTGGAGCTGGCCGGGCGGCTCGGGGTGAGCCGCGGCCCGCTGCGCGAGGCGATGCAACGCCTGGTCGCGGAGGGCCTGCTGCGCAGCGAACGCCACCGCGGGCTGTTCGTGCGCGAGCTCGACGCCGACGACGTCCTCGACGTCTACATCGCCCGCACCGCCGTCGAGCGGGCCGCCGCGCTGCTCGTGCTGGCGGGGGACCGCGGTGCGGCCGCGGTCCGGCTCACCGGGGCGCTCGGCGCGATGGAGGCCGCCGCCCGGGCCGGGGACGCCGTCGCCCTCGCCGACGCCGACCACGACTTCCACGCCGAGCTCGTCGCCGCGTCCGGGAGCCCGCGCCTGCGCCGGATGACCGACTCGCTGCTGGTCGAGACGCGGATGTGCCTGGCCGCCCTGCAGGACACCGGGCCCCCGGCGCCGGACCTGCTCGCCGAGCACCAGATCCTGCGCGACGCCGTGCGCGACGGGGACGAGGCCCGCTTCGTGACCACGCTCGAGGCACACATGACCGACGCCGTCACCCGGATCCTGGCCGCGATGCCGGGCGGGGCGTCCGCCCCGGGGACGCCGCCCACCGTCCCTGCCTGACCTCCGTCGCCGGGGCGGCGGCCCGCCCCGCCGGGAGGTGCTTCTCGCCACGACGACCGTCGGGCGGTCCCGGCGTCCGTACGCTGGCCCGACGTGACCGGCGTGCTCGAAGGCTTCCTCGTCATCGGGGTCGTCGTCGCGGTCGGCTACCTGGTCGGGCGGGCCGGCCTGCTCGGCCCGGACGCGACGCGGGTGCTGTCGCGCACGGCGTTCTTCGTCGCCACGCCGGCACTGCTGTTCACCACCCTGGCCCGGGCCGACATCGGTGCGGTGTTCTCCTCGGCCCTGGTCGTCACGGCCGTCACGAGCTCGCTGGCCTGCCTGCTGTTCGTGCCGATCGGGCTGCTGCGGCGACGCCCGGCGGGGGAGGTCGTGGTCGGGTCGATGGCCTCGGGCTACGTCAACGCCGGCAACCTCGGGCTGCCGATCGCGGTCTACGTGCTCGGCGACGCGGCCGCCGTCGCGCCGATCCTGCTGTTTCAGCTCGCCGTGCTCACGCCGGTGTTCACCACGCTGCTCGACGTGCTCCCGGACGGCTCGGGAGGCGAACGGCCGTCGGTGCTGCGCACAGTCGTCGCGCCGCTGCGGAACCCGATCGCGATCGCCACCGCGGCCGGGCTCGTCGTGTCCGGGGCCGGGTTCGTGCTCCCCGAGCCGGTCGCGGCGCCGATCGGGCTGATCGCGGACATGGCGGTGCCGGCGATGCTGCTGGCGTTCGGGATCTCGCTGAACGGGGCGGCGCGGCCGGGCGCGGGGGAGACGGCGGTGTCGCTGTGGTCGGCGGTGGCGCTGAAGAACGTCGTGCACCCGCTGCTGGCGTGGGTGGTCGGCGCGCTGCTCCTGGGAGTGACCGGCCCGGCACTGCTCGCCGTCGTGGTGTGCGCGTCGCTTCCGACGGCGCAGAACGTGTTCGGCTACGCCGTGCGCTACGACCGCGGCGTCGTCCTGGCCCGCGACGCCGCGCTGACGAGCACGGTGTTCGCCGTCCCGGTGCTGTTCGTCGCCGTCGCCCTGCTCACCTGACCCGTGCGCGGAAATCGTCGCCAGGGCAGCGATATCCGCGCACGAGGGTTGCCGGTGGCCGCTGCAACGTGCTTACATCGGATTGTCGACAACTCGACAACCTGCCCCGTAGACGACGCGTTCCAGGAGCCCGACACATGGCACAGCTGTCCCCCCTGCTCAAGCAGGCCACCCCGGTCCAGGCCGCGCGCGGTGAGGGTGTCTACATCTACGACACCGAGGACCGCCGCCACCTGGACTTCACCGCCGGCATCGGCGTCACCAGCACCGGCCACTGCCACCCGAAGGTCGTCAAGGCCGCGCAGGACCAGGTCGCGACGCTGATCCACGGCCAGTACACGACCGTCATGCACCAGCCGCTGCTGAAGCTGGCCGACAAGCTGGGCGAGGTCCTTCCCGACGGCATCGACTCGGTCTTCTTCACCAACTCCGGCTCCGAGGCCGTCGAGGCGTCGGTCCGGCTCGCGCGCCAGGCCACCGGCCGTCCGCTGATCATGGCCTTCGACGGCGGCTTCCACGGCCGCACGATGGGTGCCGCCGCGCTCACCACGTCCGGTGCCAAGATCCGCGCCGGGATCGGCCCGATGATGGGCGGCGTCACGTTCGCGCCGTACCCCTTCGCCTACCGCTACGGCTGGACCGAGGAGCAGACCGTCGCGTTCTGCCTCGCCGAGCTCGACCGCCAGCTGGCCAGCACCGCGCCCGCCTCCGACGTCGCCGCGTTCATCATCGAGCCGGTGCTCGGCGAGGGCGGCTACGTCCGGACCCCGGCGGCGTTCCTGCAGGGCCTGCGCGAGCGCGCCGACCGTCACGGGATCCTGCTGATCGTCGACGAGGTGCAGACCGGCTTCGGGCGCACCGGCAAGTTCTGGGGCCACCAGCACGCCGAGGGCGTCACCCCCGACGTCATCATCACCGCCAAGGGACTGGCCTCCGGCTTCCCGCTGTCGGCGATCGCCGCGCCGAAGGCGATCATGGAGAAGGCGTGGCCGGGCTCGCAGGGCGGCACCTACGGCGGCAACGCCGTCGCCTGCGCCGCCGCGCTGGCCACGCTCGACGTCGTGCTCACCGAGGGCCTGGTCGAGAACGCCCGCGTGCAGGGCGAGAAGCTCGTCGCCGGGGTCCGGGACGCCGCACAGGGCATCGCCGCGATCGGCGACGTCCGCGGCATCGGCCTGATGGTCGGCGTCGAGTTCGTCACCGCCGACGGCAAGCCGGACGGCGCCACCGCCGCCAAGGTGCACGCCGCCGCCGCCGAGCAGGGTCTGCTGCTGCTGACCTGCGGCGTCTACGGCAACGTCGTCCGCATGATCCCGGCCCTGATCGTGACCTCCGAGCAGGTCGACGAGGGCCTGGCCCTCTGGACCAAGGCGCTGAACAACGCCCTGTCCTGACCCCGGACGCAACGAACGGCACCCTCGTCGGAACCTGTGCGACGAGGGTGCCGCTCGTTGGAACCCGTCCGAATCAGTGCGCGGGGTGCTACTTGGAGACCGGGGAGATGTTCAGGCTCATCCCGGCCAGCCCGCGGGCGCGGGTGGTGAGGCGTTCGGCCACGCCGAGCAGCGCCTTCGCCGAGGGGGCCTCGGGGTCCGACAGCACGATCGGCGTGCCGGAGTCGCCGCACTCGCGCAGGCGGGTCTCCAGCGGGATCTGGCCCAGCAGCGGCACGGTCGAGCCGATGCTCTTGGTCAGCGAGTCGGCCACGACCTGCCCGCCGCCGGAGCCGAAGATGTCCATCCGGGTGCCGTCGGGCATCTCCATCCAGGACATGTTCTCCACGACGCCGGCCAGGCGCTGACGCGTCTGCAGGGCGATCGACCCGGCCCGCTCGGCGACCTCGGCCGCGGCCTGCTGCGGCGTGGTGACCACCAGCAGCTCCGCGTTCGGGACGAGCTGCGAGGTCGAGATCGCGATGTCGCCGGTGCCCGGGGGCAGGTCCAGGAGCAGGACGTCGAGGTCGCCCCAGAACACGTCGGAGAGGAACTGCTGCAGCGCACGGTGCAGCATCGGCCCGCGCCAGACGACGGGGGTGTTGCCCTCGACGAACATGCCGATCGAGATGACCTTCACACCGTGCGCCTGCGGCGGCATGATCATGTTGTCGACCTTGGTCGGGCGGTCGGCCGAGCCGAGCATCCGCGGCACCGAGTGGCCGTAGATGTCCGCGTCGACGACGCCGACGTTGAGTCCCTTACGCGCCATCGCGGCGGCGAGGTTGACCGTGACCGAGGACTTGCCGACCCCGCCCTTGCCGGACGCGACGCAGTAGACCCGCGTCAGCGAGCCCGGCTGGGCGAACGGGATGACCGGCTCCTCGGAGTCGCCGCGCAGGCCGCGGCGCAGTTCGGTGCGCTGCTCGTCGCTCATCACGTCGAGCTCGACCTCGACGGCGGTGATGCCGGGGACGTCCATGACGGCCGCGGTCACGCGCTTGGTGATCGTGTCCTTCATGGGGCACCCGGCGACGGTCAGGTAGACCCCGACCTGGGCCAGACCGGCGGCGGAGACGGCGACGCTCTTGACCATCCCCAGCTCGGTGATCGGCTTGTGGATCTCCGGGTCCTCGACCTTGCCCAGCGCCGCGCGCACGGCCTCTTCGATGGTCCCCGTGCTGGTGTTGCCGATGACGGACATGCGGTGGGGTACAACCTCTCCTGCTACTCGGATGGCCCGTGGTGGAGCGGGCCGTCACGGCCGTGTCGACGCTGTTCGACCCGCGCCGCGACACACCCATGCTACGTGTCCGCAGAATGCCCGCCGCGTGTCCGTAGCATTCACGGGCGTGAGTGAGAGTGTCGACACGCCCGGTGGGGGGACCGACGGGCGTGCGCGCGCCGCCACGGGTCGCAGGGTCGTCCCGACGCACGCGGAGCTGGCGTCCTGGCGCAGCTTCCTGCGGGCGCACGCGACGATCACCAAGGCGCTCGAGGCCGAGCTGGAGACCGAGCAGCAGCTGTCGTTGGCCGCCTACGACGTGCTGGTCCAGCTGTCCGAGGCGCCCGGCCGGCGGCTGCGGATGACCGAGCTGGCCGACGCCGTGCTGCTGTCGCGCTCCGGGGTCACCCGCCTGGTCGACCGCCTCGAGCGCTCCGGGCTGGTCTGCCGTTCCCGGGTCGCCGACGACGGCCGCGGCGTCGCCGCCGAGCTCACCGAGGACGGCCTGTCCCGGCTGCGCGGGGCGTCGGTCACCCACCTGCGCGGGATCCGCGCGCACTTCGCCGACGCGCTCGACGAGTCCGACCTGTCCGCGCTGGAGAAGATCAGCCGGAAGCTGGCCCCCTGAGCCCACGGGTGGAGTCGCCCCGGCCGTTGCCGGCGTGCCCGCGCTCCTTGGCGTGCCCGCGCCGGTGCCCGGCCGCGCGCTGACCCGACTCGCGCTGCCCCGTCTCACGCTGCCCGGACTCGGGGGATCCGTGCTCGGCCAGCGCGGTCTGGATCTGCGACGAGAGCTTCTCCATCTCCCCGCGCAGGTAGTCCCGGGTCGCCATCTCGCCGACGGCCAGGCGCAGCGCGGCGAGCTCGCGGGCGAGGTACTCGGTGTCGGCCTTCGTGCGTTCGGCGCGGCGGCGGTCCTCGTCCAGGGCGATCCGGTCCCGGTCGTCCTGCCGGTTCTGGGCCAGCAGGATCAGCGGGGCGGCGTATGCGGCCTGGGTGGAGAAGGCCAGGTTGAGCAGGATGAACGGGTAGGGGTCCCACCGGATCTGCCAGGCCACCAGGTTCAGCGCGATCCACACCACGACGACCACGGACTGGATGGCCAGGAACCGTCCGGTCCCGAGGAACCGCGCGACGCGTTCGGAGAGGCGCGCGAACCCGTCCGGGTCGACCTCGAACCGCCGACGGCCGACCAGGGGCTGGTCGAGCCGTCGTCCGGGTGCCGGCTCAGGCATCGGCCACCTCCGCGGTGTGGGTGTCGATCGGGTGGGTGTCGATCGGGCTCGGTTCGTGGTCGCGCCAGCCGACCGGGAGCAGGTGGTCCAGGACGTCGTCGACGGTCACCGCGCCGAGCAGGTGGTCCTGCGGGTCGACGACCGGTCCGGCGACCAGGTTGTAGGTGGCGAAGTAGCGGGTCACCTCGCCCAGCGACGCGTCCGGCCCGAGCTGGGGCAGCTCGGAGTCCACCATGCCTGCGACCAGCTCGAACGGCGCCGCGCGCAACAGCTGCTGGGCGTGCACGCAGCCCAGGTACCGCCCGGTCGGCGTGGCCGAGGGCGGGCGGCAGACGAACACCATACTCGCCAGCGCGGGCGGGATGTCCGGGTTGCGGACGCGGGCCAGGGCCTCGGCGACCGTCGCGTCCGGGTTCAGCGTGATCGGCTCCGGGGTCATCAGGCCGCCCGCGGTGTTCCACTCGTAGCGCATCAGCCGCCGGACCGGCTCGGACTCGTCGGGCTCCATCAGCTCGAGCAGCCGTCCGGCCTCCTCGTCGGGCAGCTCGCCGAGCAGGTCGGCGGCGTCGTCGGGGGCCATCGCCTCCAGTACGTCGGCGGCGCGCTCGGAGTGCAGGTAGCCGAGCAGGACGCGCTGGTCGGACTCCGAGAGCTCCTCGAACACGTCGGCGAGACGCTCGTCGTCGAGGGCGTCGACGACCTGGCGCTGGCGCTCGCGCGGCAGCTCGGACAGTGCGGCCGCGACGTCGGCGGGGCGCATCGTCTCGAACACCGTGAGCAGCCGGTCGGTGCCCTGCCGGTCGGAGATGCCCAGGCCCTGCGCGGCCGACCAGGCCACGACGTCGACGTGCCCGCGACGCCGCGTGAGACGGCCCGTGCGGCCGGTGCGCACGGCCAGGCGTCCGATCGCCCAGTCCCGGGTCCGGGTGGGTTCGATCGCGGCGTCGACGACCACACCCACCTCGCCGGAGTCCCGCAGCGTCACCGGGGAGTCGAGCAGCTGGCCGAGCACGAGCGTCTCGTTCGGACGCTGGTCGAAGCGGCGCAGGCTGACCGAGCCGGTGGCCAGCGTCACCGCGGCCGGGTCCACGTCGGCCACCCGCAGCATCGGTACGAAGATCCGCCGCCGGCTGGACAGGTCCACGACGAGCCCGAGCACCCGCGGCGGGCTGGCGTCCACCCGCAGGGCGACGACGACGTCGCGGACCTTGCCGATCCGCTCACCGTCCGGACCGAACACGGCGAGCCCGGCCATACGTGCGACGAAGACCCGGGACGCTGCCATACCCGCAGCCTAGAGCGGTCGCGACGACCCGGCGGATCGTGTCGGGGTGCGTAGGGTGCGGTGCCATGTCCGGACTCCACTACGACGTGGTCGACGTGTTCACCGACCGTCCCTACGCGGGCAACCCGCTGGCCGTGGTCCGCGACGCGGACGACCTGACCGGCGAGCAGATGCAGGCGATCGCCACCGAGTTCAACCTCTCCGAGACGACGTTCACGCTGCCGCCGACGGACCCCTCCGCCGACTACCGGGTGCGGATCTTCACCCCGGCCCGCGAGCTGCCCTTCGCCGGGCACCCGAGCGTCGGGACGGGCTGGGTGCTCGCCCGCGACGGCGTGATCGCGCTGGGCGACCGGGTCCAGGAGTGCGGGGCCGGGCTCCTCTCGGTGGAGGTCGACGAGCTGGGCGCGCGGGTGACCGGAGGTGCGCCGTCGGTCGGCGACGACCTGGACGCGGGCCTGCTGGCGACCGCGGTCGGTCTCGACCCCGACGACGTCGACGGCGCGGCCGCTCCCGGTGTGGCCGGCGCCGGTGTCGACTACGGGTTCCTGCTCGTCCGTGACGACGCGGTCGCCCGCGCGGTCTGCGACGCGGCGGCGGTGCGTGCGGTGACCGGGGGGACCACCGCGCTGGGCCTGGTGGTCTGTTCCGTCGACCCCGACGCCCGGCAGGTGCACCTGCGGATGTTCGGGACCGGTGTCGGCGTCGCGGAGGACCCGGCGACCGGGTCCGCCGCGGTGGCGCTCGGGGTCTTCCTGGCCGACCGGGGACTGGTCGGCCCGGAGGAGGCGCACGGGTTCACCGTCGCCCAGGGTGCCGAGATCGGACGGCCCTCGACCCTCCACGCGTGGGTGCGGGCCGAGGGTGGCGCGGCCGTGGCGACCTGGGTCGGCGGGAACGTCGTGCCGATCGCGCGCGGCGAGCTGACGGCCCGGCCCGGCGACCGGCCCTATCTGAAGTGACCGGTCGGTAACCCCGGCCCACCTCGGCTGGGTGAGAAACCAATCACCTGGGCGGGGCGTCCGAACGGCGGACATGCCAGCATCACTGCCAGTCAGTCGTCCGCGCGCCCACGCGTGCCGCGTCGGACGAGGAGAACTCGACGAGGAGCCCCGCCTGTGAGCACCACCCTCCGTGCCCGCCGATCCTGCCTGGCCGTGCCCGGGTCCAGCCAGAAGTTCATCGACAAGGCCCGTGGTCTGAACTCCGACCAGGTCTTCCTGGACCTCGAGGACGCGTGCGCGCCGCTGGCCAAGCCGGACGCCCGCAAGACGATCGTGGCGGCGCTGAACGAGGGCGGCTGGGGCGACAAGATCCGCGTCGTCCGCGTGAACGACTGGACCACCGAGTGGACCTACCGCGACGTCACCGAGGTCGTGGAGGGCGCCGGGGCGAACCTCGACGCGATCATGCTGCCGAAGGTGCAGACCCCGGAGCAGGTCGTCGCCCTGGACCTGCTGATGACCCAGATCGAGAAGTCCCTGGGCTACGAGGTCGGCAAGATCGGCATCGAGGCGCAGATCGAGAACGCGCTGGGCCTGACGAACGTCAACGCGATCGCCACCGCCTCCCCGCGCGTCGAGACGATCATCTTCGGCCCGGCCGACTTCATGGCCTCGATCAACATGAAGTCCCTGGTCGTCGGTGAGCAGCCGCCCGGCTACGACGTCGGCGACGCCTACCACCACATCCTGATGTCGATCCTGATGGCGGCGCGGGCGCACGACAAGCAGGCCATCGACGGCCCGTACCTGCAGATCCGCGACGTCGAGGCCTTCCAGAAGGTCGCCGGCCGCTCGGCCGCGCTGGGCTTCGACGGCAAGTGGGTGCTGCACCCCGGCCAGATCGACGCCGCGAACGAGACGTTCTCCCCGGCCCAGGCCGACTTCGACCACGCCGAGAACATCCTCGACGCCTACGAGTACTTCACCTCCGAGGCCGGGGGCAAGAAGGGTTCGGCGATGATCGGCGACGAGATGATCGACGAGGCCAGCCGCAAGATGGCCCTGGTCATCTCCGGCAAGGGCCGCGCCGCCGGGATGACCCGCGGCGAGAAGTGGACCCCGCCGGAGTCCTGAGCGACACCCCGGCCACCGCACACATCGGACGGTCACGGCGCACATCGCCCACGGTGTGTGCGGTGACCGGCCGGTGTGCGTCCCGGGGGTCGTAACCCCGCCCGGATGTGCGGGTGTGACGGGGTTGGGCGGAATGAGCCCCTGGGGGCCGCGCGGTCGGGATGCTCCCGGCGTGGAGACACCGGAGATCCTGCCGAGGAAGCGGTTGCGGGCGAGCGGGTTCGCCGACCACGAGGTCCGTCGGATGCTCGGGACGGGCGAGCTGAGCCCGATCCGGCGCGGTCGCTACCTGCGGGGTGCACTGCCGGAGAACCGGGAGGCGCGCCACCTCCTGCGGGCTCGTGCGGCTTCGGCCGAGCTGACCGGCGATGCGGTGCTCAGCCACGTGTCCGCCGCCCTGCTGCACGGTCTGACGGTGTGGGGCGTTCCGCTCGATCTCGTCCACGTCACCCGGCCGGGCCGGACCGGTGGCCGTCGCGGCACGCGGTTGCACGTGCACACGGCCCCTCTCCGGGAGGACGACGTCGTGGACGTCGGCGGTGCCCGGACGACGTCGGTGGCCCGGACCGTCGCCGACCTCGCCCGGACGGTGGCGTTCGAGGCGGCCGTGGTGGTGGCGGACTCCGCGTTGTTCGGGGAGTACGCCCGGCGCGCGGAGCTGGAGGCGGCGCTGGAGTCGATGGCGCGATGGCCGGGCGCACCCGTCGCGCGACGCGTGCTGGCGTTCGCGGACGAGCGCGCCGACGGCCCGGGGGAGTCCCGGAGCAGGGTCGCGATGGCGCGGAACGGGATCCCGGCGCCGCAGCTGCAGTGGGAGGTGCGCTCGGAGCGCGGGGAGTGGATCGCCACGGTCGACTTCGCCTGGCCGGAGCGTCGCACGGTCGCCGAGTTCGACGGCGAGATCAAGTACGGCCGCCTGCTGCGTCCCGGGCAGACCGCGGGCGACGTGCTGTTCGCCGAGAAGCGGCGCGAGGACGCCGTCCGTGACCGGCGCTGGGGTGTCGTCCGCTGGTGCTGGGACGACATCCCCGACTTCCCCACGGTCGCCGCGCGCCTGCGGCGGAGCTTCGACCGTCCCGTGTGACCGACGGCGTCGAAGCAGCGTCGGACCGATCGCGCACACCGCCACGTCACGGCGCACACCGCCGGCGGTGTGTGTGGTGCCCGTCAAGTGTGTGCGGTGCCCCTCGCCCGGGTGTCCCCGCCCGTGCCGGCGCGGCGTGGCCCATCCCACCCCGTGGGGGCGCCCGTGGGCCGGAGGCATTGGGGATACTGCCCGGTAAGTCCGCACACCGCCGTGAGAAGGAGCGCCCTTATGGCCAGGCTTGCCCAGACCGCCGGTCTGACCGACATCCAGGAAGAGATCCTCTCCACCGTCCGCACGTTCGTGGACAAGGAGATCATCCCGCACGCCACGGCGCTGGAGCACGCCGACGCCTACCCGCAGGACATCGTCGACGGGATGAAGGAGATGGGGCTCTTCGGCCTCACCATCCCCGAGGAGTACGGCGGCCTCGGCGAGTCGCTGCTGACCTACGCGCTGGTCGTGGAGCAGATCGCCCGCGGCTGGATGAGCGTCTCCGGCGTGATCAACACGCACTTCATCGTCGCCTACATGCTGATGCACCACGGCACGCCGGAGCAGAAGCAGAAGTACCTCCCGCAGATGGCGCTGGGGGAGACCCGCGGGTCGTTCTCCATGTCCGAGCCCGACCTCGGCTCCGACGTCGCCGCGATCAAGACCAAGGCCGTGGCCGACGGCGACGACTTCGTCATCGACGGCGCGAAGATGTGGCTGACCAACGGCGGCACGTCGACGCTGACCGCGGTCCTGGTCAAGACGGACGAGGGCGCCGAGAAGCCGTACCAGAACCTGACGACGTTCCTGGTCGAGAAGCCGGTCGGCTACGGCGAGGTCGCGCCCGGCCTGATCATCCCGGGCAAGATCGACAAGATGGGCTACAAGGGCGTCGACACCACCGAGATGGTGTTCAAGGGCCACCGCGTCCCGGCCGAGAACATCCTCGGCCACAAGCGCGGCGGCGGCTTCGCCCAGATGATGGACGGCGTCGAGGTCGGCCGCGTGAACGTGGCCGCCCGTGCCTGCGGCATCTCGGTCCGGGCGTTCGAGCTGGCCGCGGAGTACGCCCAGCAGCGCTCCACGTTCGGCAAGCCGATCGCCCAGCACCAGGCGATCGCGTTCAAGCTCGCCGAGATGGGCACCAAGGTCGAGGCCGCGCACCACATGATGGTCAACGCCGCGCGCCTCAAGGACCGCGGCGAGCGCAACGACGTCGAGGCCGGCATGGCCAAGCTGATCGCGTCGGAGTACTGCTCCGAGGTGACCCAGGAGGCGTTCCGCATCCACGGCGGCTACGGCTACTCCAAGGAGTACGAGATCGAGCGCCTCATGCGTGAGGCCCCGTTCCTGCTCATCGGCGAGGGCACGTCGGAGATTCAGAAGACGATCATCTCCCGCGGCCTGCTGCGCGACTACAAGCTGCGCTGACCCTTCCGCACCCCGCACTCATGGCGCTTTCGTCCCTAGACATGGAACGGAAGCGCCATGAGTGCGTTCTGGACCGGGACGAACCGGACGGGCGACTGGGCTGATCGGGGGATACGATCGCGGCGTCCTCACCCGGACGGCCACGGTCGGCCCTGTCCGGCCCACGTGTGCTGCGGCACCCTGGGGCACTCGTGTCCCGGTCCGGGCGTTGTACCGGGTGAGACGTCACAGACGAACGACCGAGATCTCGCGGAGGGCCTCATGTCCACACCTTTCGGCGGGCCCGCGCGCACCGCGCCGGGACTGCCCCAGCTGCCGACCCCGCCCACCGGGTGGCCGATCGGCTCCTACGCCACCTACGAGGAGGCGCAGCGGGCCGTCGACCACCTGGCCGACTCCGACTTCGCGGTCCGCGACGTGACGATCGTCGGCGTCGACCTGATGCTGGTCGAGCGCGTGATCGGGCGCCTGACGTGGGGCCGCGTGCTGGCCTCGGGCGCGGCGTCCGGGGCGTGGCTGGGTCTGTTCGTCGGTCTGCTGCTGAGCTTCTTCTCGACCGCGACCCCGGGCAGCCTCGTGCCGATCCTGGTCGGCCTGGTCAGCGGTGCGGTCTTCGGCATGGTCTTCGCCGCGGTCGGCTACCGGGCGAGCGCCGGGCGTCGTGACTTCCAGTCGGCGAGCCAGATGGTCGCCGGGCGCTACGACGTGCTGTGCGAGCCGCGCAACGCCGAGCAGGCTCGCGAGCTGCTGGCCAAGCTGGCGATGAGCCCGCCGCCCGCGGGGCGCTGACCTACTCGTCCCAACGCGCGTTCACCCGCTGGTAGGACTCGGGCGCGCCTGCTACCGGTACGCGGCCGGGATGGTCCAGGATCGCAGGCGTGAGTGAATCCGAGCGCCCGGAGGCGATCCGTCCGGCCACCGTCCATCGGGCGTACGGACGGCGGGCGGCCGGGTTCGACGGCTTCCTCAAGACCATCCCCGGCTACCACGCGCACCTGCGCATGTCGACGAACCGGATGGGCTTGCGCGGCGGGTCCGCGCTGCGGCTGCTCGACGTCGGGTGCGGCACCGGGGCGTCGACGGCGGCCCTGCTCGACGCGGCGCCCGGCGCGACCGTCGTCGCGGTGGACGCCTCCACCGAGATGATCGCCGTGGCGCGGAAGAAGAACTGGCCCCCGCACGTCGAGTTCGTGCACACGCGGCTGGAGACCCTCGCCGAGGCGGGCGTGCACGGGCCGTTCGACGGCATCTTCGCCGCCTATCTCGTCAGCAACCTGCCCGACGCCGAGATCGGCTTGCGACGGCTGTTGTCGCTGCTCAAGCCGGGTGCGCCGCTGGCCGTGCACGACTACGCCGTGGCCGACCGGATGGGCAGCCGGATGCGCTGGTCGCTGGCCTCGTGGTCCTACCTGATCCCGATGGCGCGGATCCGGTCCGGCTCGGCGGAGCTGCAGCGTTACCGCACCCAGCGCGTGCACAGCGCCGACGGCGTCGAGGCGATGACGCACCGGATGGGGCGCGCCGGCTTCGAGGACGTCCGGGTGCAGACCGTCCCGGGCTGGCAGCAGCACGTCGTGCACACCTTCCTGGGCCGCCGCCCCGACGAGCCGGACGTCGTCGGGCAGCGCCGGGCCGCCCGAGCCGCCGCGGAGCCGCAGTGGGCGGGGCTGCCGGAGGCACCGGCGAACCCCGAGGAGGCCGGCGAGGAGGCCGCGGTGACCCCGGAGCAGGAGGGCGGCCCGGAGGACGCCGGCTACGCCGAGGACCCCCCGGCACCGGCCGTCCCCGCGGACACCGTTCCCGCGGACACCGACCCCGCGGACACCGATCCCGAGGCGCCGACCCCGCCGCACGGCGTCCCGCCGGTCGACGGCGGGAAGCCGGGGGACCGGGACGTCTAGAGCCAGTTGTTGCGGCGGAAGTTGCGGTAGAGCAGCCCGCAGACCACGGCGATGACGAGCAGCACCATCGGGTAGCCGAAGTTCCAGTGCAGCTCGGGCATGTAGTCGAAGTTCATGCCGTAGACGCCGGCGACCATCGTCGGCACCGAGATCAGGCCCGCGTAGGCGGTGATCTTCCGCATGTCGTTGTTCTGCCGCATGCTGATCTTCGCCAGGACCGCGTCGACGAGCGTGGTCAGGAGCTCGTTGAACCCGGCGACCTGCTCGGCGACGCCACCGAGGTGGTCGTCGACGTCGCGGAAGTAGCTGCGCACGTCGTGCGGGATCAGCGAGCTGTAGCCCTCCGACAGCTTGCGCATCGGCCCGACCAGCGGCATCACCGCGCGGCGCAGGTCGAGGATCTCGCGCTTCATGACGTAGATCTGCTCGGGGTCCATCGTCGACTTCGGCGAGAACACCTCGGCCTCGATCTCGTCGATGTCGCCCTCGATCTCGCGGGCCACGTCGATGTAGGTGTCGACGACGTGGTCGGCGATCGCGTGCAGCACCACCGACGGGCCCAGCGCCAGCTGCTCGGGGTCCTCCTCGAGCCGGCGCCGGACGTCGCGCAGGCCGGAGTGGCGCCCGTGCCGGACGGTCACCACGAAGTCGCGGCCCAGGAACGCCATCACCTCGCCGGTCTCGACGATCTCGGTCGCCGCCGTCGGGTCGCGGTGCCCGACGTAGCGGACGGTCTTGAGCACCATGAACAGCGTCTCGTCGTAGCGCTCGAGCTTGGGGCGGTTGTGCGCGTGCACCGCGTCCTCGACGGCGAGCTCGTGCAGCCCGTAGGTCTCGGCGATGCCGTTGATCTGGTCCTCGGTCGGCTCGTGCAGGCCGATCCAGGCGAACCCCTCGCCGCGCTCGCGGACCTCGGAGATCGCCTCGTCGTGGGTCCACCGCCCGGGGAGGCGTTCGCCGTCGACGTAGACGGCGCAGTCGACCACGTAGGCCGAGAGCGGGACCCGCAGCTTCGGGGACTCACCGGGAGCGGCGCGCCCGGTCAGTCGTGCGCGGTGGCCCGCGGAACGGATCGCGGGACGCAGGTAGGACAGAGGCGGCACGAGGCCCTCCTTGCGGGGACGGGCGCGGCGCCCCGGGATCCGGGGCACCACCTGGGCGGAGACGATCTACGCCCCCCGTCCGGCGCGCCCGTGCTTGTCAGCCGGTGTGCGCGGAGCTCGGGAGGCGGTACGTACTGCCAACCGGTGTCATCGACACCGCGCTCACCTCCTGCTCGTTCGATCGTCGCGCCGGGACGGGCGGTTACGGACATCACGTCGGTCCGTGCGCACTACACCGCCGTCCCGTTCCGGGCCACCGGATAGATTACTCCCGCAACATGACGGTCGAGTGATGGAGGCATGGACGGTGCAGTTCGGTCGCTACTACGAGGAGTTCGAGGTCGGTGCGGTCTACAAGCACTGGCCCGGGAAGACGGTCACCGAGTACGACGACCACCTCTTCTGCCTGATCACGATGAACCACCACCCGCTGCACCTGGACTCGAACTACGCCGAGGAGACGACCGACTTCGGCAAGAACGTCGTGGTCGGCAACTACATCTACTCGCTGCTGCTGGGGATGTCGGTGCCCGACGTCTCGGGCAAGGCGATCGCGAACCTCGAGGTCGAGTCGCTCAAGCACACCAAGCCGACGTTCCACGGCGACACGATCTACGGCGAGACCGAGGTCCTGGACAAGACCGAGTCGAAGTCCAAGGACGACCGGGGCGTGGTGTACGTCGAGACCCGCGGCTACAAGCAGGACGGCACGGTCGTCTGCACCTTCCGCCGCAAGGTGATGATCCCGAAGAAGTCCTACGGCGAGGCCCGCGGCGGGGAGCAGCCCGGCCGCCCGACGCCGAACGTCTGAGAACCGGCCCCGGTCAGATCCGGGGCAGCACGCCCCAGCCGTCGAGGGTCTCGGTGAGGCCCTCGACGAGCGGCAGTGCGGCGAACGCGGCGGCGTCCACGAAGCGGGCGTCGGTCGCGTCGTCGCCGGCGCGCAGCGACCCCGCTGCGCCGTCCGGGTGTTCGACGGAGCACAGGTAGTCGGCGATGCGGTAGCGCCCGCGTTCGACCGAGCCGACCAGCGGCCCGACGGAGACGCTCAGCCCGGTCTCCTCGGCCATCTCCCGGACCAGGGCGGTGTGGTCGTCCTCACCGGACTCGACCCGGCCGCCGGGGACCGACCAGAGTCCACGACCGGGCTCGTTGCCCCGCCGGATGAGCAGGAGACGGCCGTCGGCGTCGAACAAGATTCCCCCCACACAGGGGACGTGTCGGCTACCCTCGGTCATGCGGGGCCACGGTACGCTGCCCGCGTGCCGGTACCGTTCAACGAGGGCCGTCCGGTACGACTGAACGGGCAAGTACCTACGGGCTGAACGGTGGTCGGGTTTACGTGAAGAGAGTTCTGACACTTCTCGCAGTGGCCCTCGTTGTCTTCTTGATCTTGACGAACCCGAACGGCGCTTCGAACTCCGTTCAGAACATCGGGAACATCCTCTACAACGCGGCCCAGTCGGTCACCGTGTTCTTCACCAACCTGTTCTGACCGTGCTCGCCCCCCGGGAGATCGACGAGTACCTGCTCCCCACGGAGCGGCGCGTCATCCGTGTCCGCCAGCACTGGGCCGTCATGGCCAAGCACATCTGGCAGACGCTGTTCTTCCTGGTGGCGATGGTCGTCGTCGAGAGCGTGCTGGACGGCCGGGCGTCCCCGGACGTCGACGTCATCATCGACAACCTGGCGTTCTACCTGTCGCTGGTGGCGGTCCTGCGGTTCACCGCGAACACGATCCTGTGGTGGATCGAACGGATCGTCATCACCGACAAACGGGTGATGATCGCCCAGGGCATCATCGTGCACAACGTGGGCATGATGCCGCTGGGCAAGGTCACGGACCTGACGTTCCGGCGCACGCTCTCGGGACGCATGCTCGGCTACGGGACGATGGTCGTGGAGTCCGCGGGCCAGATCCAGGCGCTGAACCAGATCGACTTCATGCCGCGGCCGGAGGAGATCTACGAGGCGCTCTCGGAACTGGTGTTCGGGGAGAAGGGCAAGACCCGCGCGACCGGCATGCTGGCCAAGCCGCGCTGGCGGCGCTGAGCCGCTGATCGACGGCTAGGGTCCGGTGGTGGCCTCTGCCGACGCTCGCCCCCGCATCGACCTGCACACCCACTCGAACGTCTCCGACGGCACCGACTCGCCGGCGGAGCTGGTCGCGGCCGCCTCGGCGGCCGGCGTCGACGTCGTGGCGATCACCGACCACGACACCACCGGCGGCTGGGACGAGGCCGTCGCCGCGTGCCCGCCCGGGCTGACGCTGGTGCGCGGCGCCGAGTTCTCGTGCCTGAGCCCGACCGGGCGCGAGGGCGAGGAGCGTTGTTCGGTGCACCTGCTCGGATACCTGTTCGACCCGGAGCACCCGTCGATCACGGCCGAGCAGTCCCGGTTGCGCGACGAGCGCGTGACCCGGCTGCACACGATGATCGGGCGGATGGCCGACGACGGGTACCCCGTCGACGTCGACACCGTCTTCTCCTACCTGCCCGAGGGCGGCACGGCCGGGCGCCCGCACCTGGCCCGTGCGCTGGTCAAGGCCGGTGTCGTGCCCTCGGTCGACGAGGCGTTCGCGAAGCTGCTGCACAACGACAGCCCCTACTACGTGCCGCGCGCGGACACCGCCGTGGAGACGGCGGTGGAGATGATCCGCGCGGCCGGCGGGGTGCCGGTGTTCGCCCACCCGCTGGCCCGCAAGCGCGGGACGGTGATCGAGCCGTCGGTGCTGGTCGACCTCGTGGCGCACGGCCTCGGCGGGGTCGAGGTCGACCACCCGAACCACGCCCCGGAGGACCGGGAGCTGCTGCGCGCCCTGGTCGCCGAGCACGGCCTGCTGGGTACGGGGTCCAGCGACTACCACGGCACGAACAAGACCACCCCGATCGCGGCCGAGACCACCGACCCGGAGGTCTACTCCGCGCTCGTCGCGCAGGCGACCGGTGTCGAGGTCGTCGGGGCCCCGGCCCGCCGGTAGCGGCCGCCGGGGGCGGCCGGTCGCGATCGCGCACGGCCCGTGGTCGTGCCGGTGCGGACCGGTACCGTGGCACCGGTGGGTACGACCGACTGCGGACGGAGCTCGTCGGAGTGAGTGCGGGATCCGAACAGCTGGGTTTCGACCTCCTCGACGACGCCTTCGCCGCGCCCGCCCTGCACCGCGTGACCCCCGCGCGCCTGGCGACGTGGGACTCCTGCCCGCGCCGGTTCCGGATGCTCTACCTGGACCGGCCCGCACCGGCCCGCGGCGGGGCCTGGGCGCACACCACGCTCGGCGCCGTCGTGCACCTCGCGCTGCGCGCCCTGTTCGACCTGCCCCCGCGGAGCCGGACGCCGGCCGCCGCGGCGGCGCTGGTGGACCGCAACTGGTCCGACGAGGGCTTCCGTGACGCCGCGCAGATCGCCGAGTACCGGGAGCGTGCGCGGGAGTGGCTCGCCGCCGTCGCGACCGGCCCGGACGGCGACGACGAGCCCCTCGCCCTGGAACGCCGGGTCGTGGCGCCGGTCGGGTCCCTGCTGGTCGAGGGACGGGTCGACCGGATCGACGACCGTGACGGGCGGGCCGTGATCGTCGACTACAAGACCGGACGCGGCGTGCCCGACGACGGACGGGCCCGCGACTCGCAGGCGCTCGCCCTCTATGCGATGGCCACCGAGCACGTCCTGCGCCGCCCGTGCCGCCGCGTCGAGCTGCACCACGTGCCGACCGGCGAGGTCGCCGCATGGGAGCACGACGACGCGTCGCTGCGCGCGCACCGGGAACGGGCCGAGGCCCAGGCCGCCGACTCCGCCGCGGCCGCGGCGCAGCTGGAGGCCGGGGGCGGCCCGGAGGCGCTGTTCCCGGTCCGGACGGGACCGCAGTGCGGCACCTGCACCGTGCGCCGCAACTGCCCGGCCGGCCGGGCCGCCGTCGAGGAGCCGCAGCCGTGGGCGCTGCTCGCCCCGTGAGCGCCGCCGACCGCCTGCCGCCCGACCGCCTGCCCCCGGACCGCCGGCCGTCCGGTCATGGACCTCGTGACCGCCCCCGTGCGGACCCGCCCCGTGCCGATCCGCCCCGTGTCGATCCACGCGGCGCCGATCGACGCGGTGCCGATCCGCGCGGTGCCGATCCGCACGGTGCCGATCCGCGGGGTGGCGGGCGGCCGGGCTCCGATCCGTGGGGTGCCGATCGGGGCCGGGCCGACGGGTCCGGGCGGCACGCCCGGGTGCGGCGCGCCGACGGCGGACCGCGACCGGCCTCCGAGGGCTGGGACGTCGAGGAGGGCTGGGGCGGTCCCGCCGCCCCCCGCCGTCCGCAGCGCGGCGATCGAGGGTCCGGCACCGATGCGCGCCGCGGCGCCTCCGACCGGAACGGGCGTCCGGACCCGGGCGAGCGCCGGGAGCGGGGCGGGCGAGGGCCGGACCGGGCCGTGAGGGCGTCCCTGCCGTTCTGGGACCGGATGCTGCGGGGGCTGGCCGGGGTGCTGGCCGGCGGGCTCGTGGTGCTGTCCCTGGGCCTGTTCGGCGTGTGGTTGTTCAGCGACGACTGGGGCGTTCCCGGCCCGGGCGGGTTCACCGTGTTCTGGCACCTCGTCGGCGCGGTGGTGGCCGTCGGTGGTCAGCGTCTCGCGGACCGCCGTCCGGACCGCACCGGTTCCCTGGCCGCCGCGGTGGTGGTCGGGACGGCCGCGCTCGTCCTGGGCCTGGCCTGGTTCCTCTGAACGGATCGGGTCAGCGCGGCCCGAGCGCGACGACGTCCTGACCGCGCAGCTCCACCAGCACCGATCCCTGGGCGGAGACCTGTACCGCCCCGGTCCAGCCCGCCCGGTCCACGGGGACGGTGGCGCGGGAGGCCCCGGTGGCGGGGTCGACGTCGGCGAGCCCGCCCGGGACCGGGACCAGCAGCCGGTCGCCGTAGGGGACGCCCGGGCCGAGGGTGCCGCGCAGCGTCCAGAGCGGTTCGAGCGTCGTGCGGTCGAGCGCGACCGTCGCGGCGCCGGTCCACCAGTAGAGGTCGCCGTCGTCGCGGGTCACCCGGGCGACGCCGTCGGTGGGGGTGAACACCGGTGACCCGACGGCCAGCGGGAACTCCCCGATCCGGCTGCCGGAGCGGTCCAGGAGCAGCAGCCGCGGCTCGCCGGGCAGCAGCACCGCGACCCGGTCGGCGACGACGGCGACCACCTGTGCGCCGCGCACGCCCAGCTCGGCGGACGAGTCCGCCGCGGGCTGGTCGCCCTTGGCCGAGTCCGGGCGCAGGACGGTGAGGCGCTGCGAGGCGTCCGACGGGCAGTCCTCGGCCACCGCGACCCGGCCCCCACCGGCGGCGAACGAGGAGTAGGTGCACCCGGTCCTCGGCTGGTCGCCCGGCTCCTCGAGCGCGCGCACGTTGCCGTACTCGGTGGTCCGGACCAGGTCCGAGCGCATCGTCTCCAGGTAGTCCGGCCCGGTGGCCAGCAGCGGGCCGTCACCGATCAGGCGGGTCCCGGGACGGACGTCGAGGGTGCGGGCGGGTCCGCGTGCGCCGGTGGACGGGTTCAGTGCGGTGAGCTCGCTGCAGTACTCGTCGTTGCGGTAGTCGGCGAGCACCCGGCCGAACGCCGACGCGACCGTGCACAACGGAAGGTCGCGGGTGTAGCTCCAGCGTTCCTGCCCGGTCCGGGCGTCGCGGCCGGAGACCGTCGAGCCACCGGCCACGACGACGCCGTCACCGGCCGCGATCGGGGCCGGGGTGGCCGGGCTCGGAGCGCGCCACAGCTCGGTGAACCCGTCCGGCACGGCTCCGGCCGGCGCCGGGGCGACGGCGGGCGCCGCGGCGGTCACCGACTCGGTGTTCGCCGCCGGGCTCTGCACCGCGTAGAGGATCGCGACCCCGGCCAGCAACACGACGAGCACCGCGGCGACCAGATGGTCGCCGCGGTGACGTCGTTCGGGTGCGGGAAGGCGGGACCGCAGCACGGGGGAGCGGGAGGACCGTCCGGTCAGCTGGCCGCGGCGTCGGCGTCGCCGTCGGAGCCGCTGCCACCCGGGCCACCGCCCGGAGTGCCCTCGCCCTGTGCGCCGCCGGAACGACGCCCGCGACGACGACGGCGACGCGGCTTGGCCGCACCGCCCTCGGAGCCCTGGCCGCCGTCGGAGGACGGGCCGGAGTCGCCGTTCGACGCGGCCGGGGAGCCCTCGCCCGACCCGGCCGACACCTCGTTCGAACCGCCGGCCGACGGGGAGGCCCCGGCCTCGACCGAGACGCCGCCACGGGTGCGCGACCGTGAGCGGTTGCGACGCGGACGGCGGCTCTCGCCGTCACCCTCGCCGTCCCCGCTGCGACCGCCGGCACCGCCACGTCCACCGGTACCGCGGCCGCCGCTGTCGCGGTCGCGGCGCTTGCTGCCGTGGTCGCCCTCGGAGTCGATGTACTCGGCCTCGAGGCCGGCGCGGGTCCGGTTCGCCACCGGCAGCCGGCCGCTCGCCTTGGCCGGGATCTCCAGGTCGGAGAACAGGTGGTCGGAGGTGGAGTAGGTCTCCACCGGCTCGTCGATGCCGAGCGAGAGCTCGTCGCTGATCATCTTCCAGCGGGGCATCTCGTCCCAGTCGACGAGCGTGACCGCGACGCCCTCGCGCCCGGCGCGGCCGGTGCGGCCGATCCGGTGGATGTAGGTCTTGGCGTCCTCGGGGCACTGGTAGTTCAGGACGTGCGTGACGCCGGTGACGTCGATGCCGCGGGCCGCGACGTCGGTCGCGACGAGCACGTCGACCTTCTCCGCGCGGAACGCGCGCAGCGCCTGCTCACGGGCACCCTGGCCCAGGTCGCCGTGCACGGCCGCGGCGGCGAAACCGCGCTCGGCCAGGTCGTCGGCGACGCGCTGGACGGTCCGCTTGGTGCGGGCGAAGACCATCGTCAGGCCGCGGTCCTTGGCCTGCAGGACGCGCGTGACCAGCTCGACCTTGTCCATCGCGTGCGCCCGGTAGACCAGCTGGCGGGTGCGCTCGTGGATGGAGCCCTGGTCGGACTCCTCGGCGCGGATGTGGGTCGGGCGGTTCAGGAAGCGCCGCGAGAGCGCCACGATCGGCCCCGGCATGGTGGCCGAGAACAACATCGTGTGCCGCTCCTCGGGGAGCATGCGCAGGATCCGCTCGACGTCGGGCAGGAAGCCCAGGTCCAGCATCTCGTCGGCTTCGTCGAGGACCAGGGCGTTGACCCGGCCCAGCACCAGGTGGCGCTGCTCGGCGAGGTCGAGCAGCCGGCCCGGCGTCCCGACGACGATGTCGACGCCCTTGCGCAGGGCCTCGAGCTGCGGCTCGTAGGCACGGCCGCCGTAGATCGCCACGACGCGCACGCCGAGGTTCTTGCCCGCGGCGGCGATGTCGCGGGCGACCTGCACGCACAGCTCGCGGGTCGGGACGACGACGAGGGCCTGGGGGACGTCCTTGGTGCGGTCCGCGGCCTCGCCCTCGGCGGTGGCGGCGGGGCGCTCACCGGGCGGGGTGAGGCGCTGCAGCATCGGGACGCCGAAGCCCAGCGTCTTGCCGGTGCCGGTCCGCGCCTGGCCGATGCAGTCCTCGCCGGCCAGGGCCAGCGGGAGCGTCAGCTCCTGGATCGCGAACGTGCGGACGATGTCGTTCTCGGCGAGTGCGGAGACGATCTCGGGACGGACGCCGAGCTCGGCGAACGTCGGCGGGAGCTTCTCGTCGGCCGGGGCCTCGGTGGGCTCGTCGCGGATCATCGCGGGGATGCCGGTGTCCTCGAACCCGGGGTCGATCCCGGGTGAGGAGTCTTCGGGGGTGTCGTTCGGGGCGGACAGGGTGATCGCCTCTCTCCGCGCACAGGAGCCGGTGGCGGGCTCGTCGACCACGCGGGCCGTGAGGCCTCATGTGGGAGAGCCGCCGAGGCGCTGCGCGCACCAGGTCGTGTGCGGGGCGGTGAGTCCCAGTGCTCGGAGCACTGCTCGACCCGTTACCCGGTCCCGCGCGGTGGGCACGTCGCTCCCGGCTGGGTGTGGCGTGCACCTGCATGGTACCCGCCGGGGCCCCGGCCGGGGACGACGGTGTCCGGGCCCACCCGCGGCGACCCCCTCCGACCTGCCCGCACGGTGCGACACGCGGGGGACCGGCGGCCCGTCCGCGGGCGCCGGGCGGGCGCGGGCCGCGTCCGGATGCGGAGCGCCCGCGGACGTCTAGGGTGGCGGCCATGAGGACGGATGCCGGTGCCGGGGCCGACGCCGGCGGTCCGGCCCGCGCGATGGTCGACCTGCTCGGGGTGCTGGCCTACGGCGAGCTCTCCGCGTTCGATCGGCTGGCCGAGGACGCCCGCGCCGCGCCCACCCTGGCCGGTCGCGCGCAGCTCTCGGCCATGGCCGCGGCGGAGATCGGGCACTTCCGCCTGATCGAGGACCACCTGGCCCGGACCGGGGTCGCGGTGTCCGAGGCGATGGCGCCCTTCGTCGCGCTGTGGGACTCCTACCACGCCTCGATCGCGCCGCGGAGCTGGCTGGAGTCCCTGGTCAAGGCCTATCTCGGCGACGGTCTCGGCGCGGACTTCTACCGCGAGGTGGCCGGCTGGGTGGACCCCGGGACCGGCGAGCTGGTGCAGCAGGTGCTGGCCGACACCGGCCACAGCGCGTTCGCCGAACGCGAGGTGCAGGCCGCGTGCGCGGTCAACCCGCAGCAGCGCGACCGCCTCGCCCTCTGGGGGCGGCGGCTGCTCGGCGAGGCGGTCACCCAGGCCCAGCGCATCGTGGCCGAGCGCGACGAGCTGGCCGAGTTCATCGTCCGCGGCTCGGGCGACCTCGGCGGCATCGCGAACCTGATCAAGAAGGTGCAGGCCAACCACGGCAAGCGGATGTCGCGGCTCGGCCTGTCCTGACTCCGGTTCGCCCACGGCGAACCGGGGTGACCGTCGAGATCGCCCCGACTGGACTAGCCTGGCGGTCGACAGGCATCCAGCAGTGTGTTTCAGGAGGTCCACCGGTGAAGGTCAAGATCGGCATCGCGGAGAGCCCGCGGGAGCTCGTGGTGTCCAGCGACCGGTCGCCGGACGAGGTCGTCGAGCAGGTCAGCGGTGCGCTCAAGTCGGACACCGGTCTGCTGGACATGACCGACGACCAGGGCAACCGTTTCGTCGTCCCCGTCGCGCGGATCTCGTACGTCGAGATCGGCACCGACGAGCGCAAGGTCGGTTTCGGCCTCGGCGGCTGAGCCACCCCACGGCAGTACGACGGCCCGGTCACCACGTGGTGACCGGGCCGTCGTCGTGTCCGCGCGTGCCGGGGCTCAGTCCGTCTCGGGTTCCGGCGGTTCGTCCAGGGCGAACGGCGGGTGCCCGACGCCGGTGACCCGGTACCGGTCCCACATGTCCGGCTCGGAGAGCCTGCCCGGCGCGGAGTGCGCACCGGTCCGCAGCTCCACGTCCGCGCCGCCGTTCCCGACCAGCTCGGTCAGCCGCGCGTTCACCAGGACCCGGCCGGACCAGTGGACCCGTCCGTCGAACGGCTCGTGCCGGCACTCCAGGCGGACCTGCACGGGGACCTCCTCGCCGTCCAGGACGACCGTGGCCGGGCCGGTGTAGCCCTCCTCGTCGTCGTGCTCGGTGACCGGGGCGGTCGCGGTCCGCTCAGCCATCGGTGGCCTCCTTCTCGGTCTTCTCCGGGGTGACGGGTCCGGGCACCGGGTCCGGGACCAGGCGCAGGACGTCGGCGGCGGCGGTGGGGGAGTCGATGCCGGCCACGCTGGCGATCCCGCCCCAGATCAGCGTCGTGAGGTAGTTGGTGAGCGCGTCGCGGCTCATCGTGCGGCGGTCGAGCCACCAGTCCCCGGCCGACTGGACCATCCCGACCAGGCCGTAGGCCCAGGCCTCGGCGCCGCCGGAGTCGCGGCCCTCCGCGCGCAGGCGCTCGCCGATGATCGTCGCGAGCAGGGCGGCGATTTGGCTGCGGACGTCGTCGACGATCTCCGCCCCGGCCGCCGGCTCGGCCGGGTTGTGCACGACGAAGCGCCACAGCTGCGGCTCGTCCTCGATCCCGGCGAGGAACGCGTCGATGATGGCCACGACGTGCTCGACCGGCTCCGCCTCGATCGCCAGGGTCGGCCAGATCCGGCTCATCAGGATCTCCGCGGACGCGGTGCCGACGGCGCGCTGCAGGTCCGCGCGGTCGTCGAAGTGGCGGTAGAGGACCGGCTTGGTGATGCCGGCCGCGGCCGCGATCTGGGCGATCGACACCCCGGGCCCGTGCTCGCGCACCGCGTCCATCGCGGCGGCGACCATCTCGGCCCGCCGCTCGGCCCGGCGACGGTCCCGCGCGTCCTGGCGGTCCGGCTTGACATCCCTGCTGTCCTGAGGCACGTTACCAGTGGTAACAGTTACCGCCGGTAACAGCAAGGAGGCTGACGTGTCGGGTGCACATCGGATCGGTCCCGGGAGCCGGGTCCTGATCACCGGTGCCGCCGGTGGATTCGGCGAGCCGACGGCCGCGCGGCTGCGTGAGCTGGGCGCGCACGTGATCGGTCTGGACCGCGCCGCCGGTCCGCACGTGATCGCCTGCGACATCACCGACGACGCGGCCGTCACCACCGCCGTCGACGAGGCCGTCTCCCGTCTCGGGGGCCTCGACGCCGTCGTGCACTACGCCGGGATCGGTACCCCGAACGACGCGGGCGGCCCGCTGAACCCGGACGCGATGCGCGTCATCGACGTCAACCTGCTCGGCGCCTGGCGGGTCACCGCGGCCGCGCTGCCCACCCTGCTGGCGGGCAAGGACGCGCGCGGGGGCAAGGGCCGCGTCGTGTTCGTCGCCAGCGAGCTGGCCTACCTGACGCTGCCGTTCGTCTCCGCCTACAGCGTCGCCAAGCGCGGGATGACCGCCTACGCCGACGCGCTGCGCCTGGAGTACGGCACCGAGGTCGCCGTCTCGACGGTGTACCCCGGCTACGTCCGCACCCCGATCCACGACGAGGGCCACGCCGTCGGCCTGGCGCTGGAGGGTCAGGTCCGTCGCGAGGAGGTCGACGACATCGTCGGCACCGTGGTCGGCGCGCTGACCAGCGCCAGGCCGCCACGCGACACCGCCGGGACCCGCCTCGGCGGTCTCGAGCTGTGGGCCGGCAAGCACCTGCCCGGCGTCGTCGGTGCCGCGGTGGTGCGGCAGCTGCGTGCGAAGGCCCGTTCCGGGCACTTCGACTCCGCCCCGGCCGCCGCCGACCTGGTCCGCCGCCTCACCGGCCGGACCGTCCCCGCCGCGACCGCCCCCGTTTCGACCACGCCGACCAGCAGGGACGCCGGCACCGCCGTCGGCGCCGCCGACAGGAGTGCCTGACATGAGCGCCCCCACCACGACCGAGAAGACCGGTAGCAAGGCGCGCCTCGGCGACCGGGAGGCCACGGCCGAGCGGCTGTTGCGCTCGTCGGTGGACAAGTCCTACGACCCCTCGATCGACATCGACTGGGACGCCCCGCTCGTCGAGGGCAAGTACGGCATCGTCCCGGAGCGCTGCTCGCTCTACGGGACCGAACTCTGGGAGAACCTCACCGAGGAGCAGCGGGTCACGCTGACCATCCACGAGTTCTGCAGCGTCGCCCGGATCGGTCTCTGGTTCGAGATGATCCTGATGCAGATGCTGCTGCGCTACGCCTACGACCGCGATCCGCGCCGTGCGCACATCCAGTACGCGCTGGTCGAGATCGCCGACGAGTGCCGGCACTCGATGATGTTCGCCAAGGCCACCGAGCGCTACGGCGTCCCGGACTACGCGCCGAAGGCGCTGACCCACAACCTGGGCCGGCTGTTCAAGACGGTCGGCTACGGCCCGGCCATGTTCGCCGGGACGCTGTTCGTCGAGGAGATCCTGGACCAGCTCCAGCGCGAGGGGATGCGCGACGAGCGCGTCCAGCCGCTGTCGCGGATGATCAACAAGATCCACGTGACGGAGGAGGCCCGGCACGTCCGCTACGCCCGCGAGGAGCTGCAGCGCATCATGCCGAGGACCGGACGCGTGCAGCGCGCGATCGGCAACTACCTCACGGCGCGGATCGCCACCGTCGTCGCGGCGAACCTGATCCACCCCGAGGTCTACCGCAGCGTCGGGATCGACCCGAAGGTCGGCGCCAAGGCGGCCCGGAACAACCCGCACCACCAGGAGATGAAGCGCTGGACGGCCCGCAAGCTGGTGCCGTTCCTGCGCGAGCAGAAGATCATGGGCGGGCCGACGGAGATTCTCTGGCGGCGCGCGCACCTGATCTGAGCCCCTTGATCGGAGCACGGAGAACACGCATGACACGACGGATCGTCACCCGCGACGGGACCGGGCTCCACGTACGGGAGTCCGGCCCGGTCTCCGCCCCGGTGACGGTGGTGCTGGCGCACGGCTGGACGCTCGACGAGCGGTGCTGGGCTCCGGTGTCGGACCGGCTGGTGAGCGGGCACGGGAACCTGCCGCGGGTGGTCCGCTACGACCACCGCGCGCACGGTCGCTCGGACGACACGCCGTCCTCGTCGATGACGCTCGAGCAGCTCGCCGACGACCTGGCCGAGGTGATCGCGCAGGCCGCCCCGTCCGGGCCGCTGGTGCTGGCCGGGCACTCGATGGGCGGTATGACGGTGATGACGCTGGCGCAGCGCCACCCCGAGCTGATCGCCGAGCGGGTCCGCGGCGTCGCCCTGGTGGCGACGGCGAGCGGCGGCCTCGGCGGTGCGGCGACGCTGGGCCTGCACGGGCGCCCGGCGCAGGCGTTCCTGGCCGGCAAACAGCGGGTCGAGTCGAGCCCGCGCTGGACCGAGCGCCGCGAGCTGACCAGTCACCCCCTGCTGATGCGCCCGGGGATGCGGGCGATGCTGCTCGGCCGCCGTCCCGGCCCGCAGGCCCTGCGCCTGACGTGCGAGTCGATCGCCGGGTGCCGCCCGACCACGGTCTCCGGGTTCACACCCACCCTGACCACGCACGAGCGCGACGCCGCGCTGGCCGCGTTCGCGGACATGCCGGTCGAGGTGATGGTCGGGTCCCGGGACCGGCTGACCCCGCCCCGGCTGACCCACCGGATCCGGCAGCACCTGCCGCGATCGTCGATGACGATCTTCCCCGACGCCGGGCACATGCTGCCGGTGGAGCGGGTCGGCGGTGTGGCCACCCGGATCGCGGCACTGGCCCGGCAGGCGGCCGCGGCGCCGTCGGAGCGCCCGGCGGACGCCCTGTAGACGTTCCCCACCCGGACCGGACGGTCCGGTCGTCGCCGGACTCCCGCGACGACCGGGCCGCCCGCCGGAGCGCGGGGTCGTGCGGATGGGTCAGGCGGACTGCTCGTCGGCCTGGATCCCGGTGATCCGCGGGAAGCCCGCTATCCCGCGCCACGCCAGCGACGACATCAGCGCGACGGCCTCGTCGCGCGGGACGCGCTGGTCGGAGTCGAGCCAGTACTGGGCCCCGACCTGGCTGAGCCCGACCAGCCCGACGGCGAGGAGCCGTGCGCGGTCGCGGTCCAGCCCGGCGTCGTCGGTGACGGCGTCGGCGATCGTGTCGATGCACCGGGTCAGCGCGTTCTCCACCAGCGAGGCGGCCTCCGGGTCGCCGCGCAGGTCGGACTCGAACACGAGCCGGTAGGCCTTGCCCTCGCCGGCCACGAAGTCGAAGTAGGCCGCGACGGCGGCGTTCACCCGCGCGCGGTTGTCCGAGGTCTTCTCGATCGCCACGGAGACCCGCTCGACGAGCTCCTCGGCGTAGGTCGTCAGCAGCGCCTGGTAGAGCTCCAGCTTGCCGGGGAAGTGCTGGTAGAGCACCGGCTTGCTGACGCCCGCCCGTTCGGCGATGTCGTCCATCGCGGCGGCGTGGTAGCCCTGGTCGGCGAACACGTCGCGTGCCGCCAGCAGAAGCTGGGCCCGCCGTGCGCCGCGGGAGAGCCGTGCGCCGCGAGGCGTGGAGGTTCCGGTCATCGCGCCGCCCTTCAGAAGAACACTGCAGCCGGAGACTGCACCGAACAACGCCGGGCCACGATCACCGGGCCGGGTGTCCCCGCACCCTACTCGTCGGTAGGCCCCGATTCCTAACGCCGTGTGGCCGCGCGCGTCGCCCGGACGGGCCCCGCGGGACGCGGGCGTGGTGGTGGTCGGCGTCACCGACCGCGGCCGGTGAGTGCGGCCGTCAGCCGACGGTGCTGCGGAAGCGGCGCAACCGCAGGCTGTTGGTCACCACGAACACCGAGCTGAACGCCATCGCCGCACCGGCGATCATCGGGTTCAGCAGCCCGGCGGCGGCCAGCGGCAGCGCGGCGACGTTGTAGGCGAACGCCCAGAACAGGTTGCCGCGGATCACGGCCAGGGTGCGCCGGGAGAGCCGGATCGCGTCGACGGCGGCGCGCAGGTCCCCGCGCACCAGCGTCAGGTCACCGGCCTCGATCGCGACGTCGGTGCCGGTGCCCATGGAGAGCCCGAGGTCGGCGGTGGCCAGCGCCGCGGCGTCGTTCACGCCGTCGCCGACCATCGCGACCACCCGTCCCTGCGCCTGCAGCCGCTCCACCGCGGCGACCTTGTCCTCGGGGAGCACCTCGGCGATCACGGTGTCCGGGCCCGGGTCGATCCCGACCTCGGCGGCGACGGTGCGGGCGACGGCGGCGTTGTCGCCGGTCAGCAGCACCGGCGTCAGGCCCAGGTCGCGCAGCCCGCGGATCGCCTCGGCGCTGGTCTCCTTGACGGTGTCGGCGACGGCGAGCACCGCGCGGGCGTGCCCGTCCCACGCGACGACGACGGCGGTGTGCCCGGCCTCCTCGGCCTCGGCCTGGGCCGCGCGCAGCCCCTCCGGGATCTCGACGTCGTGCTCGGCCAGCAGCGCCGGACGCCCGACGAGCACCGCGTGCGTGACGACGGTGTCCTCCCGGGCCGCGGTCGGCACCGGCTCGACCGGGTCGGTCACCGGCCCGGCCTCGCGCAGCTCGGAGACGATGCCGGCCACGCCCAGGCCGGGGCGGTTCTCGAACTGGGCGACGCCGGGCAGGTCCTCACCGGTGCGCTCGCGCGCGGCCGCGGCGATCGCGCGACCGACCGGGTGCTCGGAGCCGTTCTCGACGGCCCCGGCGATCCGCAGCGCCTCGGTCTCGTCCTGGCCGTAGCCCGTGTGCACCGACACCAGCGACAGCTCGCCGCGGGTGATCGTGCCGGTCTTGTCCAGCACGACGGTGTCGATCGCCTTCGTGGACTCCAGCACCTCGGGGCCCTTGATCAGGATCCCGAGCTGGGCGCCGCGCCCGGTGCCGACGAGCAGCGCGGTCGGCGTGGCCAGGCCCAGCGCGCACGGGCAGGCGATGATCAGCACGGCGACGGCGGCGGTGAACGCCTGCGCCGCCGGCGCGCCGGAGCCCAGCCAGAACCCCAGGGTCCCGGCCGCGATCACGATCACGATCGGCACGAACACGCCGGAGACCCGGTCGGCCAAGCGCTGCACCGCGGCCTTGCCGTTCTGGGCCTGCTCCACCCGCTGCGCCATCCGGGCCAGCCGGGTGTCCGCGCCGATCCGGGTCGCGCGGACCACCAGCCGGCCGCCGGCGTTGACGCAGCCGCCGGTGACGGGGGAGCCCTCGCCGACCTCGACGGGTACCGACTCGCCGGTCAGCATCGACACGTCCAGCGCCGAGGTGCCGGAGACGACGACGCCGTCGGTGGCCACCTTCTCGCCGGGGCGCACCACGAACCGGTCGCCGACGGCGAGGCGGTCGACCGGCACGCGCTCCTCGCGGTCGTTCCCGTCGAGGACCGACACGTCCTTGGCGCCGAGCTCCATCAGAGCGCGCAGCGCGGCCCCGGCCCGGCGCTTGGAGCGGGCCTCGGCGTAGCGGCCGAGCAGGATGAACAGCGTCACCCCGGCCGCGACCTCCAGGTAGATCTGCCCGGAGCCGTCCATCCCGGACGCGGTGAGGCTGAACGGGTGGGTCATCCCGGGCGTCCCGGCGGTGCCCAGCAACAGCGCGTAGAGCGACCAGGCCAGCGCGGCCAGCGTTCCCAGCGAGACGAGGGTGTCCATGCTCGCCGAGCCGTGGCGCAGGGTCGTGGCGGCGGCCCGGTGGATCGGCCACGCGCCCCAGACGACGACCGGCGCGGTCAGCGTCAGGCAGATCCACTGCCAGTAGGTGAACTGCAGCGCCGGGACCATCGACAGCACGACCACCGGCACGGCCAGCAGCGCGCAGACCACCACGCGCTGCTTCAGGTCCTGCACGTGGATCTCGGCGCGGTCCGGGACGGGGTCGGCGGGCTCGTCGGCCGACGACGGGGGCGGCGGGGGCAGCTCGGCCCGGTAGCCGGCGGCCTGCACGGCCGCGACGAGGTCGTCGGTGCCGAGCGCGTCCGGGTAGTGGACCTCGGCCTTCTCGGTGGCGTAGTTGACCGTCGCCGCAACGCCGTCGAGCTTGTTCAGCTTGCGTTCGACGCGGTTCGCGCACGACGCACACGTCATGCCGCCGATCAGCAGCTCGACGCGCTGCAGGTCGGCCTCCGGACGCTCCGGGGTGACCGTGCTCATGATCAACTCCCTGCTGGTGTGCCGACGGTGAACTCGCAGGCGTGCTCGGTGCCGTCATGGGTGAACGTCAGGAACAGCCGGTAGCTTCCGGTCGACGGGATGTCGGCGACGAAGGCCACCCCCGGTCCGGACCGCGCGTCCGGTGCCGCGCCGGTGACCTCCGGGCGCAGCGGGAACCGCGCGAGGTCGCCCTGGCGGACCGCGACCATCGAGCCGAACGAGCCCTGCGCCGGCTCCAGGTCGGTGACCGGGACGCCGTCGCGGCTCACGGTCGCGAACACGCGCGACTCGCCGCCCGCCAGCAGACCGCCGTCGAGACGGACCTGGTAGTCGCCGACCTGCACCGAACGCTGCTCGCCGGTGAACGAGAACGGCCCGAACGGCCCGGACACGAACAGGTCCGTGCCCAGGTCCATCTGCGCCGGGCCGCCGATCGGGTCGAACCCGGCGTAGAGGCGCCAGACGCCGGCGCCGGGGAACGTCACCGGGGCCCGCCACACGCCGTCGGGCCCGAGGGTGGCGCGCAGCCGGGTGTAGCCGGCGTCGTCGCGGCGGACGACGGCCGCGTCCATCTGCTCCCCGGGGGCGCCGACGAACCGCTGGACCGGCGCGCCGTCCGAGCCGGTGATCGTGAACGCGACCTCGGTGGGCTCCTGCCAGGGCAGCGAGGTGACGGTCGGGACGAGGGAGTAGCCGGCCCGGGTCGAGCTCAGGCCCATGGTCGCGGCCTCGGGGTCGGCCGGAGCGGCGGCGGGGGCGCTGCCGGGTGCGGTGGCGTCGAGGGCGGGGCCACCCGAGGAGTGGTCGCCCGAGGAGTGGTCGCCGGCGTGGTTCGGGTCGGTGCCCCCGATCGCTCCGCTGCCCGAGCCGCCGACGTCGGCGACGGTGCGCGTGGGGGTCGGGCCGACGGCACCGCCCAGTGCGGAACCGCCGGCGAACACCACCGCGATCGCGATCGCGAAGCCGCCCAGCCTGGCCGCCGTGCCCGCCATCGTTCCTCCGTCCCGTTCCCGCCTGCCCCGGTGCCGTCCGCTCGAGCGGACCGCCGGGGTCCGGTCCGTCGCACCGGTTCCCACTCCCGGTACAACGCCCGATCGCCGCGCCGGATAGGCCGCGACCCGATCGGGTGTATCGACATACTATAGGGGGGTATCCCATCCGGACCCGTCCGGGAGGTGAGGAATCGATCACCCGGCCTCCACGGACGGGTGCCGGACACGTCATCATGGTCGGATGGCCTTCCGCTCGACACCGGTCGTTCACCGTCCCGCCACCCATGGCGACGGTCTCGCCGGCGCCCGTCCCGACGGTCTCGCCGGGGTGCGCCCCGACGAGGCCGACCTGGCCGACGAGGCCACGCTCGGCCGGATCGACCCGATGCAGGCGCCGTGGCCGGGACGCACGGTCGTCTCCGGCGGGGTGGCGCTGCACGTGCGGGAGACGCCGGGGGCCTCCCCGGACCTGCCGGAGGCCGTCTACGTGCACGGGCTCGCGGGCTCGTCGACGAACTGGACGGACCTGGCGGGCATGCTCTCGCCGCGGGTCACCGGGACGGCCGTCGACCTGCCGGGGTTCGGGCTCTCCGAGCCGACCGCGCTGCGCGAGTACACCCCGGACGCGATGGCCGACGCCCTGCTCTGCTGGATCGCCGGTCGGGGCCGCCCGGTGCACCTGGTGGGCAACTCCCTGGGCGGGCTCATCTCGATGACGGTCGCGGCGCGCCGCCCGGAGCTGGTGCGCTCGCTGACGCTGGTCTCGCCCGCGATGCCGGACCGCCGCCCGGACCCGCGCCGCCTGTCCGACCCGCGGATGGCGCTGGCCATGGTCCCCGGCCTGGGACGCTCGGCCCGCCGCGCGCTCGCCGAGGAGCCGCTGCGCTCGCGGGCGGAGAAGGTCGTCAACCTCTGCTTCGCCGACCCGGCCCGCGGGTCCGCCCGGCGCCTGGACGAGCTGGTCGCCGAGGCCACGCACCGCGCCACGCTGCCGTGGGCGGCCGAGGCCTCCGACGGTGCGACGCTGGGACTGCTCGGCCTCTGGGCCGGGCGCGAGGCGTGGACGCGCGCCGCCCGCACCCGGGTGCCGACGATGGTGATCTGGGGCGAGCAGGACCGGATCGTGACCGCGCGGCTGGCACGGCGGACCGTGACCACGCTGCCGGACGCGCGGCTGCTCCTGATCCCGGGCGTCGGGCACGTCGCGCAGATGGAGGTCCCCGAGCTCGTGGCGCGCGCGACGGCCGGTGCGTGGGACGCCCAGGAGCAGGGTCGTTGGTCGAGCGGCGCCGTGCGGGAAGATTGCGGCTGAGCCCCGCGTTCCAGCAGGGGAGAGCCGACCGGGACCCGAGGTCCCGGCGACCGCACGGATTCTGCGAGGAGTTGAACAATGGCGCTACCGCCGCTGGTGGAGCCGGCCGCCGAGCTGACCAAGGACGAGGTCGGCCGCTACAGCCGTCACCTGATCATCCCCGACGTCGGGATGGACGGGCAGAAGCGGCTCAAGAACGCCAAGGTCCTGGTCGTGGGCGCGGGCGGTCTCGGATCCCCCGCGCTGCTCTACCTGGCCGCGGCCGGTGTGGGCACGCTGGGCATCGTCGAGTTCGACGTGGTCGACGAGTCGAACCTGCAGCGTCAGATCATCCACGGTCAGTCCGACATCGACCGGCCCAAGGCCGAGTCGGCGCGCGACTCGATCAAGGAGACGAACCCCAACGTCGAGGTCCGGCTGCACAACGAGCGGCTGACGTCGGAGAACGTCCTCGACATCTTCCGCGACTACGACCTGATCCTGGACGGCACGGACAACTTCGCCACCCGGTACCTCGTCAACGACGCCGCGGTGCTGCTCGGCAAGCCCTACGTCTGGGGCTCGATCTTCCGTTTCGAGGGCCAGGCCTCGGTGTTCTGGGAGGACGCCCCGAACGGGCAGGGCCTCAACTACCGCGACCTCTACCCCGAGCCGCCGCCGCCCGGGATGGTCCCCTCCTGCGCCGAGGGCGGCGTGCTGGGCGTGCTCTGCGCGTCCATCGGCTCGATCATGGTGAACGAGGCGATCAAGCTGATCGTCGGCATCGGCGAGCCGCTGCTGGGTCGTCTGGTGATCTACGACGCGCTGGAGATGACCTACCGGCAGGTGCGGATCCGCAAGGACCCGGAGACCCCGAAGATCACCGAGCTGATCGACTACGAGGCCTTCTGCGGCACGGTCTCCGACGACGCCCAGGCCGCGGCCGCGGGCAGCACCATCACCGCCAAGGAGCTCAAGGCGATGATGGACGCGGGCAAGGACTTCGCCCTGATCGACGTCCGGGAGCAGAACGAGTACGAGATCGTCAGCATCCCCGGCTCGACACTCATCCCGAAGGACCGGATCCTGTCCGGCGCGGCGCTCTCGGAGATCCCGCAGGACAAGCCGGTCGTGCTGCACTGCAAGTCCGGCGGACGCTCGGCCGAGGTGCTGGCCGCGCTGCACAAGGCCGGCTTCAACGACGCCGTGCACGTCGGCGGCGGCGTCCTGTCCTGGGCCAAGCAGGTGGACCCCTCGCTGCCCACGTACTGATCCCGACCCACCACCGTCGACGGCCGTCGTCCCCTTCCCGCGGGGCGGCGGCCGTCGCCGTCCGTGCGGTACTTGATCAGTTTCGTCGCGCAGTGTGGATACCGATTACTCTGATCAGGTGAAACAGTTCCGTTCGTCGTTGTAACTGCGCCGCATGGCGAAACGTTGGCACCGATTACCGCGACAAGGGTGTGGCGAATCGGTGGCAGTTGCAGCGCGCCCGGCGATCCGGGACGTGGTCGCTCCGCCGTGGGAGAGCTCAGGGGCGGAGGGCTGCGGTGGACCAGGGCACGGCATCGGTACGGGAGTGCGCACTACCGGGTTGCGACGAGTTGATCGAGATCGTGCCCGGACGTCCGGAGCGCCGGTACTGCACCGCCGCGCACCGCGCCGCCGCCCGGCACGCCCGGCGGGCCGCCGCGCAGTCCGACGGGGACCGCAGGCTCGCCGAGACGCTGCCCTGGCTGCGCGAGCCCGCACCGGAGCCCGAGCCCACGTCGCGGCCCGCGCGTGCGGTGACGGTCGCGCCGGTCGTCGCGGCCCGGCCGTCCGCAGGTACACGGCCGGGCCGCCGTCCGGTGTCCGCCGCGCTGTCGGCGCCGCGCAACCTGCTGCGGCACCGCCGGACCCTGGCGATCATCGGTGCGACCGCCGTCCTGGCCGGTGGCTACGCGCTCAGCGCGGGCTCCGACTCCGAGCCCACCCCGACGGCGGCACCCCGCGAGCTCACGGCCCAGGAGTGGGAGGGCCAGGCGCGCGTCGCGCTGACCGCGCTGGACGAGCAGCTCGACACGATCAGCCGCACCGAGAAGGCCTGGAAGGAGGTGCAGGCCGACCCGAGTCGCGCGGTGGCGACGCAGCCGATCCCGGTCCGCCGCCTCGAGCAGCGCCGGGCCGTCCTGCAGCAGCAGAAGGCGACGCTGACCTCGCAGCTCGACGCGTACCGGTCGCTGCAGCGGGCGGGCGACGAGCTCTCCCTCGCCGACCAGCAGCTCGCCCAGCTCGACGAGGTGGTGGCCGAGCTGCCGCCGCCGGGTCAGCGCAGCGCCGACCAGGCGGCCGCGATCGCCGCTCTCGACGAGCAGCGCGACATGCGGGCACGCCAGCGCGAGGCCAAGCGTGAGGAGCTGCGCACGCTCGACGACGGCGTCGCGCAGGCCCGACGATCGGCCCTGCCGGGCGCGCCGGAGGAGACCGAGAAGGTCTCCGGCGACGTGCTCGCGCTGGCCCGGGGCGAGCAGCCCGGCTCGCCCACGCCGTCCCCGGTGCCGTCGCGTCCCGAGGTGCTCGCCGGTGGCCGGGACAACAGCGGCGACCGGGAGTCCGGCCGGGTCACCACGAGCGGCCCGCCCGACCCGCGTGGTCCCCGCGACGAGACCGCGCCGCGCAGCACCGAGAACGCCGCACCCGGGGCCGGTGACGCGAAGCCCGGCGACGGCGCGGCGAAGGCCGGCGACGGGGCGGCGAAGGCCGGCGACGGGGCGAAGGCCGGTGGCGCCGCGGCCGGGTCGAAGCCCTCCGGCGACGGGGCGGGCGAGAAGAAGAGGTCCGGGCCGGCGGAGGTCCTCGGCGGTGCGGTCCAGGGCGCGTCGGACGGGGTCAAGAAGCTCACGGGCGGCGGCCGCAAGGACGACGGGGCCGGCACGCGGGCCCAGGACGCACCGAAGGACGGCGAGGCGGGGGACAAGGCAGGGGACAAGGCAGGGGACAAGGCAGGGGACAAGGCGGGCGACAAGCCGGCCGACACCGTCGCGCCCGCCGACGCCGGTGGTCCGAAGGGCGTCGTCGGGCAGACGGCCGGGGCGGTCGGCGGTGCCGTCGACGGCCTGACCGGCAAGGGCGACAGGGACGACGCAGGCAAGGACGACGCAGGCAAGGACGACGCAGGCAAGGACGACGCAGGCAAGGACGACGCAGGCAAGAACACGGCAGGCAGGGGCGACGCAGGCAAGAACACGGCAGGCAGGGGCGACGCGGGCAGGAGCACCGGCGGCAAGGACGGCGCCGGTCAGGGCCGCGAGAAGAAGGAGGCGTCCGACTCCGGCGGCGGGCTGCTGAAGGACGCCCCGATCCTCGGCGGCAAGGGCGGTGACCGCTCCGGCGAGAAGGACGCCGACACCCCGAAGGCCGAGACCTCCCCGAAGGAGGACCGGGCGACCCCGAAGGACCGGTCGACGCCGACGGAGACGGCGCCGGAGAAGGCCGCGCCCGTCGCACCCCGGAAGATCGTCGGCCAGGGGAACGGCGGCCGGGAGGGTGGCTGGGGCACATCCGGGACCACTCCGCCGGCCCCCGCCGGCACCGGTCTGGCCAGCGCGGTCGCCGGGCCGTACGTCGAGGCGGCGATGGGCGCCGAGGCCGCCCGGCCCGTCCTGCAGGAGGCCGACCGCCAGATCGCCGAGGAGATGGCGAACCGCTCGGCCGAGCAAGGCGGTTCCTCCTCGGGCGGCTCGGGCGGCTCGGCGGAGTCGCGCTCGGGTGGTGCGTCGTCCGGCTCCGGCGGCGCGAGTGGCGGCAGCTCCAGCGAGAGCGGGTCGGGCGGCTCGTCCGGGGCGGGTGCTACGACGAGCAGCGGCTCCGGGAGCAGGAGCAGCGAGGGCAGCGGCTCGAGTGGCGGCAGCTCCGAGGGCGGCGGCTCGAAGGGCGGCGGCTCCGGGGGCAGCAGCTCGAAGGGCGGCAGCTCCGAGGGCAGCAGCTCCGAGGGTGGTGGTTCCGGAGGTAGCGGGTCCGGCAGCGGCTCCCGGAGCGGCGGTTCCGGGAGCGACGGTTCCGAGGGTGGTGGTTCCGGGAGCGGCAGCTCGGAGAGCTCGTCCGGCGACGGCGGTTCGGAGTCGAGCTCGTCGGGCGACGGCGGTTCGGAGTCCGGGGCGTCGAGTGGCGGCGGTTCCGGCGAGCGCGGCTCCGGAAGCGGCTCGAGCAGCTCCGACGGCGGTTCGGGCGACTCCGGAAGCGGCTCGTCGGACTCCTCCGGGGGGTCCTCCGACGGAGGGTCGGAGAAGGGTTCGGGCGACAGCGGGTCGTCCGGGAGCTCGTACGAGGAGTACGCGTCCGGCGGCGACGCCTGATCCGGTACGGCCGGTGGAGATCGGCGCCCGTCCCGCGTGGCACCTGTGCCCCCGGGTCGGGCACGGGTACGGTCCGGCCCGTGACAGCAGTCCGCCCGCTCGCGCCCGCACCGACCGCGAGCGCCCTGCCCGAGCACGTCCGCGTCGCCTTCGGGGTGCGCGAGACCGTCCCACGGCCCGTCGTGTGGGCCGGTCAACGCGCCTGGCACTGCGGTGACGTCCTCCTGCGCCCGGTCTCGGACAACGTCGTGGCCGCGTGGTCGGCCACGGTGCTGGAGAACCTCGAGGTCGACGGCGTCCGGCTGGCCCGCCCGGTGCGCTCCAGCGACGGCCGCTGGGTCGTCGCCGGCTGGGCGGCGTCGCGTCACCTCGCGGGCACGTCCGAGCCCCGCCACGACGACGTCGTCGCCGCCTCCCTGCGCCTGCACGCCGCCACTGCGACGGTGCTGCGCCCGCGCCTGCTCGACGACCGCGACGACCTGCTGTCCCGCTCGGCGGCCGCCGCGTTCGGCGAGGTCCGCCTCGACCTCGACCCGCTGACCGGCGGCGAGCTGTTCGCCGACCTCGCCGCGCACCGCCGCCCGATCCGGCTCACCCCGCAGGTCGTGCACGGCGAGCTGTTCGGCGCGATGCTCTTCGACCGGTCCGGGGTGCCCGCGGTGCTCGACCTGGTGCCGTTCTGGCGTCCGGCGGAGTGGGCGGCCGCGGTCGTCGTCGTCGACGCGATCGCCTGGGGCGGGGCCGACGACGCGCTGATGGACCGCTGGTCGGAGCTGCCCGAGTGGCCGCAGGCGCTGCTGCGGGCGGTCCTGCACCGCCTGGCCCTGCACGCCCAGCACCCGGACGCCACGGCGGCGTCGCTGGGTGGCCTGGAACGGGTCGCGGGGCTGGTCAGCACGCGTCTGTGATGCGCACCGCTTCTCACACCCGGATGAACGGTGTGTGAGAGAGGGTTTTCCGCGACGTCACGCGGGGCCACATCCGGGCAACCGGGACTTCCTACGGTTCGGCGTACCTGATCGACGCCTTTCCTAGGGAGCCCCTTCGTGACCGCAACCACCCCGGAACCCGAGAGCCGGCGGCTCGGCGGCCGCTGGATCGACCACTGGGAGCCCGAGGACACCGACTTCTGGGAGCGGACCGGGAAGAGGATCGCGAACCGGAACCTCTGGCAGTCGATCTTCTCCGAGCACATCGGGTTCTCGATCTGGACCCTGTGGTCGGTCCTGGTGCTGTTCATGGGCCCCGACTACGGCTTCACCGCGGCGCAGAAGTTCTTCCTCGTCGCCGTCCCGACGCTGGTCGGCGCCGTGCTGCGGCTGCCCTACACGTTCGCGGTCGCCCGCTTCGGCGGCCGGAACTGGACCATCGTCAGCGCCTCGCTGCTGCTCGTCCCGGCGATCCTCACGATGATCGTGATGGAGCCGGGCGTCTCGTACACGACGCTGATCGTCGTGGCCGCGGTCGCCGGCGTCGGTGGCGGCAACTTCGCCTCGTCGATGACGAACATCAACTCGTTCTTCCCGGAGCGGCTGAAGGGCTGGGCGCTGGGGCTCAACGCCGGCGGTGGCAACCTCGGCGTGCCGGTGGTGCAACTGCTCGGGCTGCTGGTCATCGCGACCGCGGGGGCGGGCTCGCCGCGCCTGCTGATCGCGATCTACCTGCCGTTCATCGTCGTCTCGGCCGTGCTGGCCTGGATGCGGATGGACAACATCGGAGCGGTGCGCAACGACACCGGGGCGTTCGCCGAGGCGTGCAAGGACCGCCAGACCTGGATCATGTCGTTCCTCTACATCGGGACGTTCGGCTCGTTCATCGGGTACTCGTTCGCGTTCGGCCTGGTGCTGCAGAACCAGTTCGGCCGGACCCCGCTGCAGGCCGCGGCCGTCACCTTCATCGGCCCGCTGATCGGCTCCCTGATCCGCCCGCTGGGCGGGCGACTGGCCGACTCCTACGGCGGAGCCAGGGTCACGCTGTGGAACTTCGCGGCGATGGCCGTGGCGACCGGGATCATCATCGCGGCGTCGGGCGCGGACTCCCTGCTGGTCTTCACCGTCGGGTTCGTCCTACTGTTCACGCTGACCGGCATCGGCAACGGCTCGACCTACAAGATGATCCCGGCGATCTTCACGAGCCGGGCCCGGGCGAACATCGCGAACGGCGCCGACGAGGAGGCCGAGAAGGCGATGGCGCGACGGGTCTCCGGCGCCGTGATCGGCATCGTCGGCGCGGTCGGTGCGCTGGGCGGCCTGTTCATCAACCTCGCGTTCCGCGAGTCCTTCATGGTCGCGAAGACCGGCGCGCCGGCGTTCTGGAGCTTCCTCGCGTTCTACGTGGTCTGTCTCGTCGTGACCTGGGCCGTCTACCTGCGCCCCGAGCGCGCCGGGGCGGACCGGGGGGACGTGGCGCTCGCGCGCGTCTGAACGGTGACCCCGCGACCCGGGGGTGGCGGCGTCGGCCGGCCACCCCCGGATGTGGGTGGTCTCACAACGATGGCGATCTCCGCAGCTGCGGGCCGATGGGCCTTCCGGTTGCTGATCCACTGATAAGGCGGGCCTCAGATCCGCAGGTCGATCATCATCCGTACGGAGTAGTGCCGTAGGCCGATTGGTCCTGCTTCGGAGGTTTGGCGCGTCACCGTCCACTCAGGGCGTCGTTGGCCGGTCCAAGCACTTCCGGTCAGGGTCACGCTCCCCCTCGGGGCCCGGCCGGGAGCCCTTCGAGAGGACAACGATGCCCGCTCACCGCGCGCCCACCACCACGCTCGACGTCCGCAGTGGCGACGAGCCCCGCAGCGGCGTCAGCCGCAGGAAGTTCCTCGGCTACCTGATCGCCGCGCCCACGCTCGTCGTGGCGGCGGAAATGGGACGCCAGACCCTGTTCGACGGTGTCGGCACTCCGACCGCGTCCGCGTCGGCGCTGCCCTCGTCGCCGCAGACCCCCGAGTTCTACGACCTGCTCGACGCGCTGCGCGACGCCATGCGCCCGACCGCGAACCTGATCCGGGTCGAGGTGAACACCGACGGCACCGTGTCGTTCGCGATCCCCCGCTCGGACAACGGCCAGGGCATCATGACCGCGGCGCAGATGATCATCGCCGAGGAGATGGACCTCGACCCGGACCAGGTGATCGTCACCCTCGCCGACGCGCGACCGGAGCTCGTCGTCAATCAGCTGACCGGCGGCTCGGCGACGATCTTCTGCATGTACACCCCGATCCGGGTGGCCGCCGCCCTCGCCAAGGGCGCGCTGCTCGACGCCGCCGCGGCCCAGCTGGGCCAGGAGAAGTCGGTGCTGACCAGCCGGGCCGGGGCGATCATCGGGCAGAACGGTGAGGCGCTGCCCTTCGGCGAGCTGACCACGAAGGCGGCCGCGCCGGTCACGACGGCGGCCGAGGTGGTGCTCAAGGAGAACAAGGACTTCACCGTCATCGGCAAGTCCCGGACGAAGTCCGACGCGCGGGCCATGGTCACCGGCGCGAAGCAGTTCGCGATCGACCTGCAGATCCCGGACGCGCTGCCGACCGTGATCTGCCGTGGCCCGGGCCTGAACAGCGCCCCGACCGGCGTCGAGAACCTCGACGAGGTCCGGTCCATGCCCGGCGTCACCGACGTCGTCGAGGTCGAGACCGGGTACGCCGTGCGCGCCGAGACGTTCGGCCAGTGCATCGACGCGGTCAACGCGCTGAAGGTGTCCTGGGACGGCGGCACCGTCGAAGGCGAGAACGACGACTCGATCCTGGCGAAGGTGCGCCAGGGCGAGCTGCCGCTGGCCGTGCCGCAGGGTGTCGGCGAGACGATCGAGGGCGAGTTCGTCTTCTACTTCCGCAGCGGTTCCTCGCTGGAGCCCAACGGCGCCGTCGCCGACGTGCGCGACGGGCGCGCCGAGATCTGGGGCCCGGCCAAGAACCCGATCGTCGCCCAGAACGAGATCGCGAAGGCGCTGGGGATCCCGCAGAACGCGGTCACGTTCTACGTCATCGAGGGCGGCGGGTCGTTCGGCCGCAAGCTGTTCTTCGACGCCGCGCTCGAGGCCGCCGTCGTCTCGCAGAAGGTCGGCAAGCCGGTCAAGCTCATGTGGACCCGGGCCGACGACTCCCGCCAGGGCCGCACGCACCCGATGTGCACCTCCCGGGTCCGCGCGCAGGTCAGCGGTGACACGGTGCTCAGCTTCGAGCTCCGCCACACCAGCGTCGCGGCCGAGAACAACCCCGGCCTCGGCGAGCCGATCAGCGCCGCCGCCGCCAAGGCCCCGCTGGGCAACCTCGGCGTCTCCGAGGCGATCTTCGAGCTGACCCAGCTCACGCCGTACAACTTCGGGGCCAACACGCGGTTCCTGAACGAAGTGGACATGCGCTTCAACACCCAGGCGACGCGCAACGTCTACTCGCCCGACGTCTGCGTCGCCCGCGAGCTGATGGTCGACCGGATCGCGGAGAAGATGGGCCGCGACCCGTACGAGTTCCGGTCGGAGTGCATCAAGCAGACCCGCTGGAAGAAGGCACTCGACCGGGCGGCCGAGGAGGCCGGCTGGGGCAAGTCGATGGAGCCCGGCACCGCCCAGGGCATCGCGACACACATCGAGTACAAGGGCGTGGCGGTGGCCGTCGTCGAGATCGACTGCCGCCCGGAGACGATGAACCGGCAGATCCGCCAGGCCCGCACCGGACCGCGCGTCACCAAGGTGACCTACGTCGTCGACCCCGGCCTGGTGATCAACCCGCGCGGCTACGAGGCGCAGATGATGGGCGGCATCAACGACGGCATCGCGATCGCGCTGACCGCCGGCATGCACCTCGACGACGGCCACTTCGTCGAGGCGAGCTGGGACAACTACTTCTACACCCGGCAGTGGAACACCCCGCCCGAGATGAACATCATCGTCGTCGAGGACTCGGAGGCTCCCGAGCCGGGTGGGGCGGGGGAGTTCGGCGTCGCCGCCAGCGCTGCCGCGGTGGCCTGTGCCTACGCCCGGGCGACCAGGACGGTGCCGGAGTACTTCCCGATCCTGCACAAGGACCCGCTGCCGTTCGAGCCGTACCCGACCGTGCCGCCGGTCCCGCCGTCGCCCACCGACGGCCTCGACTTCGCGTCCTGACCCCCGACACGACGCGAACACCCTTTCAGGAGCCTTCATGCCCACTCAGACCTTCAAGCTCAACGGCGAGACCGTCACCGTCGACGTCGAGGACGACGTCCGGCTGCTCTGGGTCATCCGTGACCTGCTCAAGGTGACCGGCCCGAAGTACGGCTGCGGCATCAACGTCTGCAAGGCCTGCACCAGCCACATCAACGGCAAGGCGTTCAACCCCTGCTCGGTGCCGGTCGGCGCGATCGGAGACTCCGACGAGATCACCACGATCGAGGGCCTGGCCGACGGCGAGACCCTGCACCCGATGCAGGAGGCCTGGATCGAGAAGGACGTCGCGCAGTGCGGCTACTGCCAGCCGGGCCAGATCATGGCTTCGGTGGCGCTGGTGCGGAAGTGCCAGGAAGAGGGCCGCGACATCGACGACTCGATGCTCGACGAGATCCGCAACATCTGCCGGTGCGGTACCTACAACCGCATCCGTGAGGCGATCAAGGTCGGCGCCGACAACATGTGAGGTGTTCCGCCCGCGGTCCCTCCCTTCGGGGACCGCGGGCGGGTCGCCGGTGACGTCCTCCGTCGGGTTGGGAGCCGGAGGGTCACCGGCAGGCGCGCCGGCTCCGGGGTGTCCTCATCGGAGCCGGCGCGCCGTCGGGCGCTATCGTCTCCCGCGGCGGCGCGGGTGAGCTGCGTCACCCGCTCCCTGGACCAAGGACGGTTCCGATGGGCAAGTCGACGACGGACGCGGGCGTGGACCCGCGGCCCGCACTCCGCGCCGCACTGCGCGCGGTCCAGACCGACTCTGGTCTCCCGATCGCGTTCGGGGCACTGGTCGACAACGGCGCCACCGCCGAGCTCAGCGAGTTCCTGGGCACCCGGACCACGCACCTGCACGGGCTCGGCATCCGGGCGGGCTCCGGCCTCGGCGGCCGGGTCATCGCCGAGGGCCGTCCCGCGGCCGTCGACGACTACCGCTCCGCGGACTCGATCACCCACGACTACGACGAGTGGGTCACGGCCGAGGGCCTCTCGGCCGTCGCCGCCGCACCGTTCGTCGTCCGCGGCCGGACCGCCGCGCTGATCTACGGCGCGACCCGGGAGAACGTCACCCTGGGCGACCGGGGCAAGGCCGCGCTCGTGTCCTGCGGACGCCGGCTGAGCATGGAGCTGACGGTCCGGGACGAGGTCGGACGCCGGATGCGGGAGGCGGAGGTCGTCGCGTCGGCGTCGCCGGGCGACGTCCGCGACGTCGCCGACCTGGAGGAGATCCGCTCGTTGCACGCCGAGCTGCGCGCCGTCGCCCAGCTCATCCCGGACACGGGCCTGGCGGAGCGGGTCTCGCAGGTGTCGCAGCGCCTGGCCGACGTCGGCACCCGGACGGCGACGGCGGAGCAGGCCGCCGACCACGGGATCACGCTCTCGCCCCGGGAGATCGACGTGATCTCACAGGTCGCGCTCGGCTGCACGAACGCCGAGACGGCGGCCCGGCTGTGCATCAAGCCGGAGACGGCGAAGGCCTACCTCCGGGGCGCGATGAGCAAGCTGGGTGTGCACACCCGGTTCGAGGCGGTGGTGCGCTCGCGCAGGCTCGGGCTCGTCCCGTAGGGGTGACCGGAGCCACCCCGTCCGTCGTCGCAGGTCAGGGCCACTCACAGCGCTCCGGCCCGATTCGTGAGCGGCTCGTTACGTCGACGTCACGACGGGTCGCGTCGATGTAATGACCGGTTCCTACCGTCACCGGGGTGAGCAGACGAGTCGTCGTTGTGGGCAACGGGATGGTCGGGCACCGGCTGGTGTCCGCGCTCCGTGACCGGGACACCGAGGGGACCTGGCAGGTCACCGTCCTCGGCGAGGAGACCCGCCGCGCCTACGACCGTGTCGCCCTGTCGTCGTACGTGGACGGGAAGTCGGAGGAGGAGCTGCGGCTCCCCGACGACGACCTGCGCGCCGACCCGCTGGTCGCGACGCACCTCGGCGACCCCGTCACCGCCGTCGACCGGGACGCCCGCACGGTGCGGACCGCGTCCGGCGCGTCGTTCGGCTACGACGCACTGGTCCTCGCGACCGGCTCGACCCCGTTCGTCCCGCCGGTCCCGGGCAAGGACCTGCCCGGCTGCTTCGTCTACCGCACCCTCGACGACCTCGACGCGATCACCGAGGCCGCCGCCGCGGCCGTGGCGCGCACCGCGCCCGGGCGGCGATCGGCCGTCGTCGTCGGAGGTGGGCTGCTCGGCCTGGAGGCGGCGCGCGCGATGCGGCTGCTCGGGCTCTCGCCGCAGGTCGTGGAGATCGCGCCGCGGCTGATGCCGGTGCAGGTCGACGAGGGCGGGGGTGCGCTGCTGCGCTCGCTCGTCGAGGAACAGGGCCTGAAGGTCCGGACCGGGGTCTCGGTGGACGGGATCTCCGCCGACCGCGACCGTCTCGTCGCGCGCCTGTCCGACGGCGTCGAGCTCGACGCCGACCTCGTCGTGTTCTCGGCCGGCATCCGTGCCGCGGACGCCCTGGCACGGGAGAACGGCCTCGCGGTCGGGGAGCGCGGCGGCGTCCTCGTCGACGACCGCTGCCGGACCGACGACGAGCACGTCTGGGCGATCGGGGAGTGCGCCGCGCTGCAGGGCCGCACCTACGGCCTGGTCGCGCCGGGCTACGCGATGGCCGAGGTCGTCGCGGACCGTCTGCTCGGCGGCGACGCCCGGATGACGCCCGAGGAGCTGGACATGTCCACCCGGCTCAAGCTGCTCGGGGTCGACGTGGCCAGCTTCGGCGACGCGCACGCCACGGCCGAGGGCGCGCTGGAGATCGTCGTCAACGACCCCGTCGCCGGCACCTACTCCAAGCTCGTCGTCTCCGACGACGCGTCCACCCTGCTCGGCGGCGTCCTGGTCGGGGACGCCTCGCGCTACGGCTCGCTGCGCCCCCTCGTCGGGGCGGCGCTGCCCGAGGACCCGGTCACGCTGATCTCCTCCGGTGGCGCCGAGCCGGACGCGGGCGCGCTGCCGGACTCCGCACAGATCTGCTCCTGCAACGCCGTCACCAAGGGCGCGCTGTGCGCCGCGATCGACGACGGCGCCCACGACGTCGCCTCGCTCAAGGCCTGCACCCGCGCCGGGACGACGTGCGGGTCCTGCGTCCCGACGCTGGCGAAGATCCTCACCCAGCAGGGCGTGGAGGTCTCCAAGGCCCTCTGCGAGCACTTCGCGTACTCCCGCGCCGAGCTGTTCGAGATCGTCGCCGGGGCCGGGATCACGTCGTTCTCCGCGCTGGTCGCCTCGCACGGCACCGGCCTGGGCTGCGACATCTGCAAGCCGGTCGTCGGTTCGATCCTGGCCACGCTCTACAACGAGCACGTCCTCGACGGCGAGCGCGCGACGCTGCAGGACACCAACGACCACTTCCTCGCGAACATGCAGCGCAACGGCACCTACTCCGTCGTGCCGCGGATCGCCGGCGGCGAGGTCACGCCCGAGGGCCTGATCGTGATCGGCGAGGTCGCGCGCGACTTCGGGCTCTACACCAAGATCACCGGCGGGCAGCGGATCGACATGTTCGGCGCCAGGGTGGAGCAGCTGCCCGACATCTGGCGCCGTCTGGTCGACGCCGGGTTCGAGTCCGGGCACGCCTACGGCAAGTCGCTCCGCACGGTGAAGTCGTGCGTCGGGACGACCTGGTGCCGCTACGGCGTGCAGGACTCGGTCGGCCTGGCCGTCGAGCTGGAGCTGCGCTACCGCGGCCTGCGCAGCCCGCACAAGATCAAGTCCGGCGTGTCCGGCTGCGCCCGCGAGTGCGCCGAGGCCCGGTCCAAGGACTTCGGGATCATCGCCACCGAGACCGGCTGGAACCTCTACGTCGGCGGCAACGGCGGGTTCACCCCGCGCCACGCCGAGCTGCTCGTCGCCGACGTCGACACCGCGACGCTGGTCCGTACGATCGACCGGTTCCTGATGTTCTACGTGCGCACCGCCGAGCGTCTGCAGCGCACCGCGCCGTGGATCGAGGCGATGGAGGGCGGGCTCGACCACCTGTACGCGGTGATCGTCGAGGACTCGCTGGGCATCGGCGCCGACCTCGACGCGGCGATGGCGCGCCACATCGACTCCTACGCCGACGAGTGGCGCGGGGTCCTCGACGACCCGGAGAAGCTGTCGCGCTTCGTGTCCTTCGTCAACGCCCCGGACACCCCGGACCCCTCGATCAGCTTCGTCACCGAGCGGGGGCAGAACGTGCCCGCTCCCCGCAATAACGAGCCCGTCCTGATCGGCCTACCGGAGGTGCACTCATGACCGTCACCCGAGCTCTCACCGACCCCGCCACCGTCGCCTCCGATCCGGCCCTGGAGCCGCGCCGGTCGCCGGAGACCCGGCCCGCGGCGCGGGCCGGGACCGAGGTCACCGGCTGGCTGTACATCTGCCCGCTGGAGGCGCTGCAGCCCGGACGCGGGGCGGCGGCGCTCGTCGGCGACACCCAGGTCGCGATCTTCCGGATGGACGGCGACGTGCTCCACGCCGTCGGCAACGTGGACCCCTACACCGGTGCGGCGGTGATCTCCCGCGGCATCGTCGGCGACCGCGGCGGCGTGCCGACCGTGGCGTCGCCGGTGCACAAGCAGGCCTTCGGCCTCGACGACGGGCGGGCGCTCGACGACCCGTCGGTCACGCTCGGCGTCTACCAGACCCGGGTGCACGGCGGCGACGTGGCGATCGGGCTACGGTGACCGCCCGGACCCGGGCGACGACGCACCACCTCCCGGCCCGTTCCCGCGCCGTCCCCGGCCGGAGGAACGGAGGCCCCGTGGCCGCACAGTCGGACGAGGAACGCTCACCCGCCACCGGTGTGCGCGGCGAACCGGTGCCCTCGCTGGCCGGGTTCACCGTCGGCATCACCGCGGCCCGGCGGACCGAGGAGCTCGCCACCATGCTCGAGCGCCGCGGCGCGGTGATCCAGCAGGGCGCCGCGCTGCGGATCGTCGCGCTCGCGGACGACGCCGACCTGGAGACGACCACCCGCGCGCTGATCGCCGAGCCGCCGGACATCGCGGTCGCGACCACCGGCATCGGCTACCGCGGCTGGATGGAGGCCGCCGACGGCTGGGGCCTCGGCGAGGCACTGCTCACCGCGCTCGGGAGCTGCGAGATGCTCGCCCGCGGGCCCAAGGCGCGCGGCGCGATCCGCGCGTCCGGGCTGGTGGACGCGTGGTCGCCGGAGTCGGAGTCGACGGCGGAGGTGCTCGAGCACCTGCTCGAACGCGGCGTCGAGGGGTGCCGGATCGCGGTGCAGCTGCACGGAGAGCCGCTGCCCGACGTCGTCGAGGCGCTGGAGATGGCCGGGGCGCAGGTCGTGACGGTCCCGGTGTACCGCTGGGCCCCGCCGCTCGACATCGCCCCGCTGGACCGGCTGATCGCGTCTACGCTGTCCGGCGGCATCGACATGCTCGCGTTCACCAGCGCACCCGCCGCGGCCGGCCTGCTGGCCCGGGCCGGGGAGCTCGGCGTGCACGACGATCTCGTCGCCGCGCTGCGCGGTCCGGTGCTGGCGCTGTGCGTGGGCCCGGTGACTGCGGCGCCGCTGGAGGCGCTCGACGTGCCCACCCTGCAGCCGCAGCGTTCCCGGCTCGGGGCGATGGTGCGCACCCTGGAGTCGGCGGCGCCGACGCGGGCGCGTCGGCTCCCGGTGGCGTCGCACGAGCTGGAGCTGCGCGGCCACGCCGTGCTGGTCGACGGCGTCCTGCGCCCGGTCCCGCCGACGCCGATGGCGCTGCTGCGGGTGCTGGCCAAGCGTCCGGGACGGGTGGTGCCGCGCTCCGAGCTGCTCGCCGCGCAGCCCGGCGGGGCGGCCGACGAGCACGCCGTGGAGAACGCGATCGCCCGCCTGCGGGCGGCCCTGGGCGAGCCCGGGCTGGTGCAGACGGTCGTGCGCCGCGGCTACCGGCTCGCGCTGGAGCCCGGCACCGGGGCGACCGGCCTCGGCGGGCACTGCACGACCGAGAACCGGACGGACGAGGGGGGACGGCGATGAGGCCCCCGCTTTTGCTGGTCGCGCACGGCAGCCGCAACCCCGCCGCGGACGTCGTGGTCCGGGGGCTCGCCGCCGCGGCGGAGGCCGCCGAGCCCGGTCTGGACGTGCGGGTCTGTTACGTCGACGTCCGGGGCCCGACCGTGGGCGAGGCCGTCGCCGGGCTGACCGCGCAGGGCCACCGGGGCGCCGTCGTCCTGCCGGCGTTCCTCGCCGCGGGCTACCACGTGCGCCACGACCTGCCGGCGCAGCTGCGGGAGGCGGGCGCGGACCCGGAGCGGTTCCCGGTCACGCCGGCCCTGGGGCCGGACCGGGGGCTCGCCGCCGCGGCGTTCGACCGGCTGCGCCTGGCCGGACACCGTCCCGGTGACGCCGTCGTGCTGGCCGCCGCGGGGTCCTCGGACCCGGGCGCGGTGTCGGAGGTCCGCCGGGCCGCGCGGATGCTCGGTGTGTCGGTGGGTCGCAGGGTCCGGGTCGGGTTCGCCGCGACCGGGCACCCGGGCGTCTCCGCGCTGGTCGAGGGGCTGCACCGGGCCGGGGAGAGCCGGGTCGCGGTCGCGTCCTGGCTGCTCGCGCCGGGGGTGTTCCAGGAGCGCCTGCGCGCGTCCGGTGCGGACGTGGTGGCCGAGCCGCTGGGCGTGCACCCGGACGTCGTCGGCACGGTGCTGCAGCGCTACCGGTCGGCCGCCCGCTCCGCCGCGCTCGCCGCCTGACGCCTCTTTGCGCCAGGCCCCCGGGAATCCCCGGACGATCGTCGGTGGTCCCGGCTACTGTCGACGGTGGGGCGCCGCCGGTCGGGCGGTGGTGGTGGTGAGGGGGACCATGAACGCCGGGACGGTCAGCCGTGTCCGCATCCATCCCGGGGCGACGGTGCGCGTCACCGTCGATCCGTACACGAGCGTGCTGGCCCTGGCCTGCGCCGCAGCTGCGGCCCGGATGCGCGGAGGCCGTCCCGCGGTGGGGGACCGGTGGTCCGGCGCGGAACTGCACGCGGTGTCCCGCCTGGTCGTCCCCGGGAGCTCGGTCGCGCCGGAGGCGCTGACCCCCGCGGCGCCGGACCGCGACACCACCGTCGCCGACGAGCTGGAGCGCCTGCGGTCGATGTCGGCGGAGGACCTGCACGCCGATCTCGATCTCACCTACGCCGGGGACCCGCCCCCGCACTGGTCGGAGGTGGCCGGGGCCGCGCGGCGCTGGCTCGGGGACACCGCCGCGGCGCTGGAGACGGTGTGGCGCCTGGTCGAGCCGGTGTGGCAGGCGCAGGACCGCCGCCGCGGCCGCGAGATCGAACGGGTCGGGACGGCCGCCGCGCGCGGGGCCCTCGACATCGTGCTCGCCCAGGCGCACCCGCGCGGGCGGATGGTCGACGGCGCGCTGGAGTTCCCGGACCCGGAGGGCACCGACGTCGACGCGAGCCGGCACACCGTCGTGCTCGCACCGCTGCTGTCGGGTGTGGACGTCTCGATCAGCAACCTGGACCGCCCCGGCCTGGTGTGGCTGGGCTACCCGGCCCCGGTGCCGGCCGGTGAGGACGAGGGCGGTCTCGCCGCGCTGCTGACGCCGGTCCGCGCGACGCTGCTGCGCCTGCTCGGGACGCCGTGGACGATGTCGCGGCTCGCCTCGGCGGTCGGCCTCGCCCCGGCGACGGCCACCCACCAGATCTCCGCCCTGGTCGCGGACGGGCTGGTCTCGCGGCGGCGCGAGGGCCGTCACACGGTGGTCGAGCGGACCGACCGGGGGACCGGGTTGCTGGAGCTCTACGGGGTGTCCGACCTCCCGCTGCGTCCCCCGCTGTCGACACCGCGGCGTCTGCCCGCCCGTCCGCGCACGGGTCCGACGGGCTGAGCGACGGCCTCGGCGCCGGCGCGGCTCGTCCGGCCGCGATGATGGGCCGATGAACGTGGACGCGGGGCCTGTCGTGGCGCGGCTGCGCGCGGCCGGGTGCGTGTTCGCCGAGGACGAGGCGGCGCTGCTCCTCGAGGCCGCCGCCGATGAGGCCGCACTGGACTCCCTGGTGGCACGACGGGTCGAGGGACTTCCGCTGGAGCATCTCCTCGGATGGGCGGAGTTCGGCGGGCTGCGTATCGACGTGGCTCCCGGGGTGTTCGTCCCGCGACGCCGGACCGAGGCGCTGGTGCACGAGGCGGTCGCGTTGCTGGGTTCGCCGACCGCCTCCCCGCCGTCCCTGCCGCCGGCCATGCCCGACCGGAGTGGACCCGCGGTGCGCGTCGGGACACCGGGGCCCCGGATGCCGATCGTGGTCGACCTCTGCTGCGGCGCCGGCGCGATCGGGGCCGCGGTGGCCTCGACTCTCCGTTCGCTCCACACGGGGTCGTCGTCCACCCCGGGGCCGTCCACCCCGGGGCCGTCCACCCCGGGGCCGTCCACCCCGGGGCCGTCCACCCCGGGGCCGGCCACCCCGGGGCCGGCCGTCCCGGGCGCGGCCGTCCCGGGCGCGGCCGTCCCGGAGTTGGCTGGTCCGGAGCCGGCCGTCCCGGGCGCGGCCGTCCCGGAGTTGGCCGTCCCGGAGTTGGCCGCCCCGGGGTCGGTTGGTCCGGAGTCGGCTGTCCCGGGCGCGGCTGTTTCGGGGTGGGCTGGTCCGGAGTCGGCCGGTCCGGGCGGCGTCCCGATCGAGCTGCATGCGGCCGAGATCGACCCGGCCGCGGTGGCGTGCGCACGGCGCAACCTCGCTCCGTTCCGTGGTCACGTGTACGAGGGAGACCTCGACGCCCCGCTGCCCGCGGAGCTGCGCGGCCGGGTGTCGGTGCTGGTGGCGAACGTGCCGTACGTGCCGACCGACGCCATCGCGACCATGCCCCCGGAGGCCCGCGACCACGAGCCTCGCGTCGCGCTCGACGGCGGCGCCGACGGCCTGGACGTCGCCCGTCGCGTCGCCGCGGCGGCCCCGGGCTGGCTCGCACCGGGCGGATCGCTGCTGATCGAGACGGGCCGGGAGCAGTCCGCCGTCCTCGCCGGGGTGTTCACCGCCCACGGCCTCCGCGCGCGCGTGGTCGAGGACGACGATCTGGGTTCGACGGTGGTGATCGGCACCCGCCCCGGCCCGCTGCCGCCACCCCACTCCGGTTGACCGGTCGAGCGTCACGAAATGGCGGTCGGGATCGCCTGGGCGTGACGCTCGATGCAGCGCTGCCTGAGTCCGGCCGCCGAGCGTCACGAAGTGGTCGATGCGTCTGCCAACTCGTGACGCTCGATGCAGCGCTGCCCGGGGCGGGCCGCCCAGCGTCACGACGTGGCGACTGGTCTCGCCGGAACGTGACTCCCGATGTTGCGGGAGGTCGGCCCGGCGAGCTGACCCGGCGGTGGTCGACCCTGTGACATGAGGCCGCTCGATGGCGTGAGATGGCATTGCCCGTCGAGCGACACGACATTGCTGCTCAGGTCGCCATGTCGTGACACTCGGCGTCACGCTCCCCGAAGTCGGGCACCGATCGTCACAGAATGGCGACCGGTCTCGCCGAAAGGTGACTCTCGACGGCGCCGCTGGCCGGACCGTGCGATGCGGGGCGCGCGTCCCGCAGCGGCACACGTCGACCGCGTGCCGACCGCGCGGGGACAGCCGGTTGCTGACCACGTCGAAGCCCGGTCGTCGCTACTCGGTCGCCGCATTCGACGGCCGCCGCCCGACGGCACCGCCCGACGGCCGCCGCCCGTGGGACGCCGATCGGGTGCTCTGCGCGAGGTCGGTTGCGGTGCGGCCCGGTCAGACGCCCGGGTCCGTCGTCTCGGGTGCCGATCGGGGACGGCCCTCACCGGTGGCGCCGCGGCGACGGGACGGGGTGCGCCGGTGCTCCGGCGGGAGCCGGCCGTCGACCATCAGCACGCCCTCGGCCCGCAGACGGGCGGCCTGCTCCTGTGCGATGTGTGGCGCCGAGGTGCCGTTCGCCCGCAGGACCCGGTGCCACGGCAGATCGTGGCCGTCCTCGGACAGGATCCGTCCGACCAGCCGCGCCGACCGGATCCCGGCGCGTCCCGCGACCTCGCCGTAGCTCAGCGTCTGCCCGGGCGGGATCGCCGCGACCACGTCCCTCACGCGTTCCAGCGTCTCCTCGTCCATCCCGCCCCTCCTCCGCGAGTTCGACCCCGATCGTCCCACCACCCACCGACAACCCACCGGACCCGCCGCCGGCGGAGGCGAGTGACGCACCACGGTCCTCGACGAGCCCGGTCGGAGCCACTTCGCGTCACTCGGGCGCCGCCGCGGTATGACGTCTCCTGCGGGCGGGCCGACGGACCGTCGAGCGACGCGTCACGGTGCTCGACGAGCCCGGTGGGAGCCATCCCGCGTCACTCGGGCGCCGCCGCGGTACGACGTCTCCGGCTGCCGGGCCGACGGGCCGTCGAGTGGCGCGTCATGGTGGCCGAAGCGACCGGACCGGGCCATCACGCGTCACTCGGCGTCCCCGGCCGCCGACCGCGGACCGGGACCGCCGGGCGTCCGGCCACGGGCCGGCCCGGCGCGTCGGTGACCTCCCGCCGGGGAAGGGGGTGCGATCGGCGACGCGGGGCCCGGGGAGGGCGGAACTGTCGGGGCGGCGTGGTCGAATCCTGGACGTGGCATCCACCCGCACCGCCGCGCAGCAGGCGTCGACGTCCGGACCGCGGCTCGTCCGCGCGCCGGAACTGCTCGCGCCCGCGACACGATGGTCGGCGCCCGCGCGCCGGGTGCTGGACCACGACCACGGCCCGTTACGGGTCCTCGGCGGCCCCGGCACGGGGAAGACGACGCTGCTGCTCGAGGCCGTGGCCCGCCGGATCCGGGAGGGGGTGCCGCCGGAGAACCTCCTGTTCCTGGTCGGCAGCCGGCGTGCGGCCACGCAGCTGCGGGACCGGTTGATCCCGATGCTCGCGCCGTCGGGCCCGCAGGACGGCACGGGGCTCGCCGCGCGTACGTCGCGGGAGCTGCTGGTGCGCACCGTGCACTCCTACGCGTTCGGGGTGCTGCGCCTGCATGCCGCGCAGCACGAGGACCCGCCGCCGCGGCTGCTGGCGAGCGCGGAGCAGGACGTCGTGGTCCGGGAGCTGCTGGCCGGGGAGATCGCGAACTGGAACGGCAGCGTCCCGGGCTCGGGCTGGCCGGAGCGGCTGGACCCGGCACTCGGCCTGCCCGGGTTCGCCGCCGAGCTGCGCGAGCTCCTGCTGCGTGCGGCCGAACGCGGGCTCGGCCCGGACGAGCTCGACGAGATCGGCCGGACCCACGGCCGTGACGAGTGGGTGGCCGCGGCGACGTTCTTCCGCACCTACGAGCAGGTCATCCTGCTGCGCGGAGCCGCCGGCCGGGGCGCGCCCCAGGCCACCGCGCCCGCGCTGGACTCCGCCGAGCTGGTGTCCGCCGCACTCGACGCGCTGGCCGCCGACCCCGAGCTGCGCGCGCGGGAACGGGCCCGGGTGCGGCACCTGCTCGTCGACGACGCGCAGGATCTCGACCCGCAGCAGATGGAGCTTGTCCGCGTCCTGGCCGGGTCCGCGCAGGTGACGCTGCTGGCCGGGGACCCGGACCAGGCCGTCCTGACCTTCCGCGGCGCCGACCCGCAGGGACTGAATGCGGTCGACGCGCCGTCCGAGGTGCTCACCGTCGACCACCGCCAGACCGACGCCGTCCGCGCCGCCGGGGCGCGACTGGCCGGGAAGCTGCCCGGAGCCGGTCCGGGTCGCAACCGCCGCGGTCCGGACACCGACGACGACATGGCGGAGGACGTCGCCGGGCCGCCGGATCCGGCCGAGGGCATCGATCCGGCGGGACCGGCCGTCGACGACGGGATCGCGCCGGACGGATCCGGGCCGGAGCCGTCCCAGGTGGGGGAACGCCCGGCGCCGTCCGCGGCCGGTTCTTCGCCGGGCGGCACCTCCGCGCCCGCCCCCTCCGCGCCCGCCCCCTCCGCGGCCGCCTCATCCACGGCCGATGGTTCAGCGCCCGATCCCTCCGTGACCGATTCCTCCGCGGCCGATCCAGAGGGGGCGGCGGTCCAGGTCCGGGTGTTCGGCTCGGCCGCGGCCGAGGCCGGGTGGATCGCCGACCGTCTGCGGCGGGCGCACCTCGTCGACGGCGTCCCCTGGGCCGAGATGGCCGTGCTGTCCCGGTCGGCCCGGCGGACGTTGCCCGCGCTGCGCCGGGCCCTGGCCGCGGCCGGCGTCCCGATCGCGGCGCCGCCGGACGAGCTGCCGCTGTCGCGCCAGCCCGCCGTCGTCCCGCTGCTGCTGATCCTGCGCGGGGCGGGCCGGCCGTCGGCGATCGACGCCGACCTGGCCGTCGCGTTGCTGACCTCTCCGCTCGGGTCGGGGGACCCGATGCGGATGCGCCGCCTGCGACGTGGGCTGCTGCGTCTGCACGCCGCGGGATCCCGCGCCACGACCGCGCCGGAGGACTCGCCCGGCTCAGGAGACGAGCCTTCGCCCGGCGACGGCCGCGCCCCCGGGACCGGCGACGGCTTCGGCCCGGCCGCCGGGACCGGCGACGGCTCTGGCCCGGCCGCCGGGATCGGCGACGGCTCGGCCGAGGGTCGGCCTGTCGGCGCCGGTGACGGCTCGGCCTCGGTCGTCGGACCCGGCGGCGCCCCCGGCCGGGCCACCGGCTCCGTCGACGGGGTGGTCCCGGTCGACCGGGACACCGACGCCGGTCCGGCGTCGCCCACGGCACGGGTCCTCGCCGCCGTCACCCCCTTCGACGGCAGTGACGTCGAGGCCGCGAGCAGCGATCCGCTGCTGGTCGAGGCGTTGCGCGCCGCCGCGTCCGGGAGTCCGGACCCGCTCGTAGCGCTGCCCGCGGCCGAGACCGCGCCGCTGCGCGACATCGGTGCGCTGCTCGACACCGCCGCCCGCACGATCGCCGAGGGTCAGAGCGTCGAGGAGGTGCTCTGGCGGGTGTGGCGGCGCACCACGCTGGCGAGGCGGTGGAGCGAGGCCAGCGCCCGGGGCGGTCCGGCCGGAGCCGCGGCGGACCGTGACCTGGACGCCGTCATGGCGCTGTTCGACGCCGCCGCGCGCTACACCGACCGGCTGCCCGGCGCCGACGTCGCCGGGTTCCTGGACTACATCGCCGACCAGCAGCTCCCCGGCGACACGCTCGCCGACCAGGCCCCGCGCGACACCGCCGTCGAGCTGACCACCGCGCACTCCGCGCGCGGACGGGAGTGGCGCGTGGTCGCCGTGCCGAGCGTGCAGGAGGGCCAGTGGCCGGACCTGCGCCTGCGGGGCAGCCTGCTCGGCAACGAGCAGCTCGTCGACCTCGTCGCGGGCGTCGCCGAGCCGGACGCGACGGTGTCCCGGGTGGCGCCGCTGCTCGCCGAGGAACGCAGGCTCTTCTACGTCGCCTGCACGCGGGCGAAGGAGTCGTTGCTGGTCAGCGGCATCCAGGGTGAGGACGAGCAGCCCTCGCGCTTCCTCGACGAGCTCGACCCGCGCCCGGCCGACGCGACCGAGGCCCGTGCCGTGCACCGCCCGGGGAGGTCGCTGGTGCTCCCCGAGCTGGTCGGCGAGCTGCGCCGGGTCGTCGCCGTCCCCGACCACGGGGTGCCCGACCTGGCGGCGCGGCGCCGGCGGGCGGCGACGCAGCTGGCCCGTCTCGCCGCGGACGGCGTGCCCGGCGCGCACCCGGACGACTGGTACGGCCTCGCCGATCTCTCCAGCGGTGAGCCGCTGCGCGCGCCCGGCGAGCTCGTCCCGGTCTCGCCCTCGGACGTCGAGACGATCGCGTCCTGCCCGCTGCGCTGGGTGCTGCAGCGCCACGGCGGTGACGAGACCAGCGCGCTGTCCGCCGTGACCGGGTCGCTGGTGCACGCGCTCGTGCAGGCCAAGGCGGCCGGCGCGGACCCGTCCGAGCTGGAGTCGGCGCTGCGCTCGGCGTGGGCGCGGCTCGACGCGGGGGCGCCCTGGTTCGGCCGTCGCGAGCTGGAGCGGGTGCGCGCGATGCTCGCCGCGTTCGACGAGTGGGTGCGCGACAGCCGCGAGCAGGGTCTCTCGCTCGTCGCGGTCGAGCAGCCGATGCAGCTCGACCTGGACGGCGACCACCCCGACGACCCGGACCCGGAGGAAGCCGCCACCGCCGCCCGACGCGTCCGCCTGCGGGGCCGGGTGGACCGGCTGGAGACCGACGCGCAGGGGCGCCCGGTCGTCGTCGACGTGAAGACGGGCAAGACCGCCACCCCGGCCAAGCAGGCGGCCGAGCACCCGCAGCTCGCGGTCTACCAGCTCGCTGCGTCACTGGGTGCGTTCGACGACCTGGTCGGGTCGGGCGTGCAGCCGGGCGGGGCGCGTCTGGTGTTCCTGGCCGACCGCAAGGCCACCGGCGCGCCCAAGGAACCCTCGCAGGAGCCGCTCGACACCGAGGCCGCTCAGCAGTGGCGTGACGTCGTCCTGCAGTGCGCCGACGACGCGTCCGGCGCGGTGTTCGTCGCCCGGGTCGGGCCCGACTGCGACCGCTGCCCGGTGCGGACCAGCTGTCCGGCCGTCGAACCCGGCCGCTCGGTGCTCTCGGACTGAACGGGGCGGCCGTCGAGGGGCGTGCGGAGAGGGGACCGGGGAGTCACAGTGCGGGAGTGGGCGGCCCGGGGTTGATCCGGATCGGCCGGTTCCGCTCGGCGCGGCGGTCCGCGACCACGTCGATCACCAGCGCCGAGCCCAGCCCGAGCGCGAGGGCGACACAGAACCCGCCGACGGTGTCGGTGGGGTAGTGCGCCCCGATCGTCACCATCCCGGCGCCGACCGCGCCGCCGGCCACCAGCGCCGCCGCCCCGACCAGCGTCAGCGCGGCCCCGCGCCCGGCCGGGATCAGGCTGACCAGGAGCAACGCCGCGACCAGCGCGATCGACGTCGCGCCGCCGGTGTGCCCGCTCGGGTAGGCGAACCCGGCGGTGTCGCCGATCGTGCGGCCGAACAGGGGCTTGAAGAACGTCGTCGCCAGACCGGTCAGCCCGGGGCCGACGATCGCCAGCACGGCCAGGCGGCGTCGTCCGAGCAGGAGGCACAGCCCGGCGAGGAGGCCGCCCGCGAGCACCACGAACTGCGGTGACCCGAACTCGATCACCCGGCCGAAGAACCGCCAGTGCGACCCGGTGACCGCGTCGACGGCGTTCTCGGTATGGGTGTCGACCCGCCCCGCGTCCGCATCACCGGAGTACCAGAGGCCGAGCGCGGCGAAGACGACGAACGCGATTCCGGCCACGAACGGCGCGGGACGACGCAGCGGTCCGAGCAGGGGGACCGGGGCGTGGCGCACCGGGACGAGGCTACCGAGAACCGGGACGCCCCAGACGGCCCAACGCCGACCGTCACACGGGTTTCATCAACCTTCGTGACCGGACGGCGCCGGGCCGGGTGACCGGTGCGGGCTCAGCCCAGGCCGAGGGCCCCGGCGAGACGACGCAGGTCCGGCGTCAGGTCGGCACCCTTCGGGGTGAGGATCTGCGCGCAGACGTGGTCGGCGCCGGCGGCGAGGTGCTCGTCGAGCCGGGCCGCGACCGCGTCCGGCTCGCCGTGCGCGACGAGCGCGTCGATCAGGGCGTCGCTGCCGCCGTCGGCGATGTCGGAGTCGGCCCAGCCGAGACGCTTGAGGTTGCTGACGTAGTTGCGCAGGCCCAGGTAGGGCTTCTGCACGGCCGGACGGCCGATCTCGCGGGCCGCCGCCGGGTCGGAGTTCAGGACGACCTTGTGCTCGGGGGCGAGCAGCACGCCGTCGCCGAGGATCCCGCGCGCCTCGCGGGTGTGCTCCGGCGTCGTCAGGTAGGGGTGTGCGCCCGCGGTCCGCTCGGCGGAGAGCTTGAGGACCTTCGGGCCGAGCGCGGCGAGCGCCCGTCCGGCGACCGGGACGTCGGCGGCGTCGAGCGCGTCCAGGTACTCGACGACCGTGGCGTACGGACGCGTGTAGTCACTGGTCGCCTCCGGGTGCCCGACGCCCACGCCCAGCAGGAAACGGCCGGGGTGCTTCGCCTCGATCCGGTGGTAGGAGGACGCGACCTCGTCCGCCGGCGTCGACCACATGTTGACGATGCCGGTCGCGACGGCGATGCGGTCGGTCGCGTCGAGCAGCGACTCCGCGATCGACAGGTCGCCGGGAGGCGACCCGCCGAGCCAGATCGCGCCGAACCCGAGGGACTCGATCTCGCGCGCGAGCTCCGGGGTCAGGACTCCCGCGTGCTGCCAGATGCCGTAGCGGCCCAGTTCCACACTCATGATCCCTAGGACGCTCGCAGGCCCGCCCGTATTCCCTGGGAGCCGTGCTGATGTCCGGTGTACTTGACATGATGTCCGGTAACCTTGACACTCGACGGCGTGGGACGGACATCGGCGAGGGGACGGCGCAACGCCGTCCGAGCGGCCCGGACGGCGGCCGGCATGACACAGGCCGAGCTGGCCGGGCACGTCGGCGTGACCCGTCAGACCGTCGTGGCCGTCGAGGCGGGCGACTACGCGCCGTCGGTCTATCTCGCCCTGGCCGTCGCCGGGGCGCTCGGCGGCACCGTCGAGGGGTTGTTCGGGTCCGAGGCGGAGGTCGGCCGGACCGCGGGGAACGCGGCCGGGTCATCGGAGTGAGGCCGCGCCGAGGCGTGGCAGGGGAGGACGTGTGATGGAGGACGAGATGCAGCGCGACGGGTGGTTCGTCCGGGCGGCCGGTGCGGTGGGCGACCTGGGCAACCCGTTCTACCGCGAGGAGCGCCGCCGCGACGTCTGGAACGAGGCGTCGGCCGTGGGGTTCCAGCTGATGCTGTGGCTCGGGCTGGCGGCCGCGGCGGCGATGATCTGGATCGGCGGACCGCCGGCGCTGCCCTACGTCATGGTCGTGATCGGGATCGTCGGTCTGCCGTCGCTGGTCTGCATCGTCTACGCGGAGAAGCTCGGGGTCCGCGGCACCGAGGGGACGCGGATGGCGCGGTGGCGGATGGTGCCCTACCTGGTCCTGGTCCTCACGATGGCCGCCGGGCTGCTGGTGCGCGGGAGCGACGACGGGTTCGGTGCCTCGACGCTCTGGGGCGCGGTGGCGGGCGCCGTACTCGTCCTCGGACTGATGGGCTGGACGGAGATCCGCACGCGCCGCCGTGAGTCCGCCGTGGACGACATCGCGGCCCGATAGGCCGTTCAGTCCATTCAGCAAGTCCGTTCGGCGGTCACAGAGATATCGTTCCGTGACCGTCGGCGTTATGACCGTGACCTGCAGTAATAGTGGTTCGCCGTGATGGGGACGAGATCGGGTCGCGGTATCTTCTCCCTCGCCACCGGCCGCTCTCCCCATCGCGCCCACCTCCCCGACCCGGGCGCGTCGCCCCCACCCGGTGTGCGAAGGAGTCCGTCGTGCGCCCTCGTCCGCTGCGTTCCCGTCGTACCGGAGCGGGGGTGATCGCCGCCGCCGCGCTCGCCGCACTGGCGGTGCTCGCCCCGACCGCCCAGGCCGCGCCCACCGGCTGGGTCCCGGCCGGCGGCGACGAGTTCAACGCCCCGGCGCTGAACACGTCGACGTGGAAGACCTACGACTCGGTCGGCGCGTTCGGCAACGGCCTGCGCCGCCCGTCCGCGATCAGCCAGGGGAACGGCCTGCTGACGATCACCGCGCAGCCGCGCCTGAACGGCGGCACGTCCGGCGGGATGGCGATGGGCGCCGGTCAGCTCTACGGCCGCTGGGAGTTCCGCGCCCGCACCTCGGCGGGCAAGGGCTACAGCTCGGCGATCCTGCTGTGGCCGGACTCCGAGAAGTTCCCGGAGGACGGGGAGCTGGACATGATGGAGGTCCCCAGCGAGAAGCGGACCGCCGCGACCGCGTTCGTGCACTACGGCGCGGACAACCGGATCGTCGGCACCAGCCGGGCCGGGGACTTCACGAAGTGGCACGACTTCGCCATGGAGTGGCTGCCCGACCGCATCACCTGGTACGTCGACGGCGTGAAGGCGTGGGAGACGACCGACAAGAAGGTCATCCCGACCACGCCGATGCACCTGTGCATCCAGCTCGACCAGGGCCCGGCGACGAACTGGATGCCGGCGCCGGACGCGAGCACCCCGGACAAGGTGACGTTGCAGGTCGACTGGGCGCGCATCTCGAAGCGGGGCTGATCCCGGGGCCGTCCTGACTCCGGGTAGCAGACGGGCCGGTCCGGGGTCGTCCGACGGGGTGACCGAGCAAGATCGTCAACTCGGTATCGTCACCGGTGATGCGGGACGAGCTCACCACCCGGTTGCCGGGCCGACCTGCACCCGTCGGTACCGCGTCCGACCGCGGTGCTCCCGAGCCGACCGGCTCGTCGGTGGCGACACAGCGACTCCCGGCCCGGTCCGCGCGTGCGACCGACGATTCCGTCCCCGAGGGCCACGCCCCCGGTCCCGGTCTCCTGCTGTCCTCCCCGATCGTCGCGGCCACCGCCGTGTCGGCCCGGTCCCGTCCTTCCGGGTCCCGTCCTGTTGAGCCGCCGGCGGGCGAGCCCCGCCTCGCAGAGCCTCGCCCGGCCGAGCCCCGCTCCGCCGAGTCGCGCCCGGCGGAGTCGCGCTCGGCGGAGTCGCGCCCGGCCGGGCCGCAGCCGGTCGAACCGAGTCCTGGCGTACTGGGTCCTGTCTCACCGCGTCCCGTATCGGACGCGGCGCCGGAGCCGCGGGGGCCGGTCCGGTCGCCCGCCGCCGTCCCGGAGGCGGCTCCGTCGTCATCGGTGGCGACCGTCGCCCTGCGGCCGGCGTCTCCGTCCCGGAGCCTTGCTGCGCCGTCCCCCGCCGTAGCGTTCCCGTCCACGCCGTCCCCGGCCCGCGCCGGTCGGGTGGAACCGCCGCCCGCCCCACGGCGGCCGTCGGGCCTGGTCTCCCCGGCGCGGCCCGCGCCCGCCCCCGTGACCCGCGGCCGTCGTCGACGGCTGGTCGCCCGCAGTGCCGGTGCGACGGCGTTGGTGCTCAGCGCCCTGGCCGGGCTCGCGTGGACGGTGGCCGTGCCCCCGGACCAGGCCGAGACCCCGTTCGCGGCCCCGGTCGCCGCCCGGCCCGCCCCCGCGCCACCCGGCCCGCCGCCGGTGAAGTGGAAGCGGACCGGCGGCGACGAGTTCGACGCCGGGCGCGTCGACGGCCGCCGGTGGAGCACCTACAACTCGATCGGCGCGTTCGGCAACGGCCTGCGCCGCCCGTCCGCGGTCGCCCAGCGCGACGGCCTGCTGACGATCACGGCCAAGCCCCGTCTGAACGGCGGGACGTCCGGTGGCATCTCGATGCGCCCCGGCCAGCGCTACGGGCGCTGGGAGTTCCGCGCCCGCACCGATGTCGGCCGCGGGTACAGCCCGGCGATCCTGCTCTGGCCGGACTCCGAGCGGTTCCCCGACGACGGGGAGCTGGACATGATGGAGATCCCCTACGACGACCGTCGCGCGGCGACCGCGTTCGTGCACTGGGGAAAGGCGAACAACATCCTGTCCACCGAGACGGTCGGCGACTTCACGCAGTGGCACACGTTCGCGATGGAGTGGCTGCCGAACCGGATCACCTGGTATGTCGACGGCGTGAAGAAGTGGGAGATCACCGACCGCCGCGCGATCCCGACCAAGCCCATGCACCTGTGCATCCAGCTCGACCAGGGGCCCGCGCAGAAGTGGATCCCCGGCCCGGACGCGACGACGCCGGACCAGGTGCGGCTGCAGGTCGACTGGGCGCGGGTCTACCGGGTCGACCGGTAGTCCCGGGGACGGAACTGTCGGTGCCGGGGGGTACAAACCTCGCGTGACATCGAGCACCGACGTCCTGGTCCCGGCGCCGGGGGGACTGACCCCCGCGGCGCTGTCGGCCGCGCTCGGGCTTCCGGCACCCACCGAGGAGCAGGCCGCCGTCATCGCCGCCCCGATCGGGCCCGCGCTCGTCGTGGCCGGCGCCGGTGCGGGCAAGACGGAGACGATGGCGGCCCGGGTCGTGTGGCTGGTCGCGACCGGTCAGGCGATGCCCGAGGAGGTCCTTGGCCTGACCTTCACCCGCAAGGCCGCCCAGCAGCTCGGTACCCGGGTGCGGTCCCGCCTGCGCCGCCTCGCGAGTTCTCGTCTGCTCGACGACATCGATCCCGGAGGGGGACGCCGGGCGGCGTTGCTGGCCGGGGAACCGACCGTGTCGACCTACCACGCCTATGCCGGACGCCTGGTCTCCGAGCACGCGCTGCGGCTGCCGGCCGAACCGGCGTCGCGGCTGCTCGGGCCGACGGCGGTCTGGCAGCTCGCGCACCGGGTCGTCTCGAGCTGGGCGGCGGACCTGGAGATCGACCGCGTCCCGGCCACCGTCACCGGCTACCTGCTGGCCCTGTCCGGCGAGCTCGGCGAGCACCTGGCCGAGCCGCGCGACGTGCGCCGGCTGGCGCAGGACATGATCGCCGCGCTGGAGCGGGCGCCGCGCGGGAAGGGCCAGCGGGCCGAGCCGTCGGCGACCTACAAGGGCTGGATCGCCGCCCAGAACATGCGCTGCGAGCTGCTGCCGCTGGTCGAGGAGTTCGCCGCGCGCAAGCAGTCCGAGCAGGCGATGGACTTCGCCGACCAGATGGCGCTGGCCGCCCGGATCGCCGAGGCGGATCCCGAGGTGGGGCGGATCGAGCGCGGCCAGTTCCGCGCCGTGCTGCTCGACGAGTACCAGGACACCGGGCACGCCCAGCGGGTGCTGCTGCGCGCGCTGTTCGGGACGGTCCCGGGGGAGGGCCCGAGCCCGCAGGACGGCTGCTCGGTCACCGCGGTCGGTGACCCCTGCCAGTCGATCTACGGCTGGCGCGGGGCGAGCGCGGGCAACCTGGCCCGCTTCCGCACCGACTTCCCGACGCGCCACGGCGACCCGGCCGACGTCTACGGCCTGCTCACCAGCTTCCGGAACCCGGCCGAGGTGCTCACCCTGGCCAACCGGGTCTCCGAGGAGCTGCGCACCGGCCCGGGCGCGATCGAGGTCGGCGAGCTCCGGGCGGCGCCGAAGGCCGGGCCCGGTGACGTCCGGGCCGCGCTCCTGCCCGACGTCGCGGCGGAGGTGGAGTGGGTCGCCGACGGCGTCGCGTCGCGCTGGCACTCTCTCGCCGAGGAGCGGGACAAGCCCCCGACGGCGGCGGTCCTGGTGCGCCGCCGCGCCGACATGGACGCCCTGGCCGCGGCGCTGCGTGCGCGTCGGCTGCCGGTCGAGGTCGTCGGCCTGGGCGGGCTGCTCGACACCCCGGAGGTGCGGGACCTGGTCAGCGCGCTGCGGGTGGTGGCCGACCCGCTGGCCGGACCGTCCGCGGTGCGGCTGCTGACCGGCGTGCGCTGGCGGCTCGGCGTCGCCGACCTCGCCGCGCTGTGGACCCGCGCCCGCGAGCTCGTCCCGCGGCCGGCGTCGAAGCCCGGGCCGCTGAGCCCGCAGGAGCTCGCCCTGGGGGCGCTGCCGGGGGAGCACGCCGAGCAGGCCGGTCTGGTCGACGCGCTCGACGACCCGGGGGAGCCCTCGCGCTACTCCGAGGCCGGCTTCGACCGGATCCGCCGTCTGGGCCGGGAGCTGTCGCTGCTGCGCGCGCGGGCCTCGGCGCCGCTGACGGACCTCGTCGCCGACACCGAGCGGGTGCTGCTGCTCGACGTGGAGACCGCGGCCAGGCCGGGCCCGGCCGGTCGGGCGCACCTCGACGCGTTCGCCGACGTCGTCGCGGACTTCTCGTCCGGCGCGCAGGTCGCCACGCTGCCGGCGCTGCTGGACTTCCTGGAGACCGCGGAGAAGGCCGAGGACGGGCTGACCCCGGGCGAGATCGAGGTCGCGCCGGACCGGGTGCAGATCCTGACCGTGCACGCGGCCAAGGGACTGGAGTGGGAGATCGTGGCCGTCCCGCATCTGGTCTCGCAGGTGTTCCCGGGCCGCAAGATGTCCGGCAGCTGGCTCAAGGACCCGTCCGACCTGCCGGTCCCGCTCCGTGGCGACGCCGACGACCTGCCCGGTCTGTACCTGCCCCCGGGCGGTGACCGCAAGCAGATGGAGCTGGCGATGAAGGGGCACGACGAGGCCCTCGACGACCGTCGCCTGGCCGAGGAGCGACGGCTGTTCTACGTCGCGCTCACGCGCTCCGAGCACACGCTGCTGGTCTCCGGGCACCGCTGGCCGGCGACCGGGGAGAAGCCCAAGGAGCCCTCGGTGTTCCTCACCGAGATCGCCGAGACCCTGGAGGGTCCGGGCGGCTCCGAGGTCGGCCTGCTGGAGCACTGGGCCCCGCCGCCGGACCCCGACTCGGGCAACCCGGCCCTGGGCACGACGCACACCGCGCCCTGGCCGCCCGACCCGTTCGGCGACCGCGGCACCGACGTCCGCGCCGGCGCCGACCTGGTCCGCGAGGCACTGCGCCGCCGCGCCCGCCCCGCCCCGCCCCGGCGCGGGCGCAGGACCTCGCCCGACCAGCTCAGCCTCGACATGCCCGCCGAGCCGGTGGACGTCGTCGAGGAGGATCCGGAGGGCTGGGCGGCCGACGTCGACGTGCTGCTCGCCGAGCGCGCCGCGGCCGCCCGGCGTCCCACCGTCCTGCTGCCCGGGCGGGTCTCGGTGAGCCAGCTCGTCGAGCTGGCCGACGACCCGGACGCGCTCGCGATCCGCCTGCGCCGCCCGGTGCCGCTCCCGCCGAACCCGCACACCCGCCGCGGCACGGCGTTCCACGCCTGGCTCGAGCAGCGCTTCGGCGCGGTCCAGCTGCTCGACCTCGACGAGCTGCCCGGTGCCGCGGACGACAACGGTGCCGGGGACGACGCGCTGATCGAGCTGCAGGAGGCGTTCCTGCGATCGGAGTGGGCCGACCGGGTGCCGATCGAGGTGGAGGTGTCGTTCGAGTCGGTGGTGGCGGGGGTCGCCGTGCGCGGCCGGATGGACGCCGTGTTCGCCGACCCGGACGGTGGCTGGACGGTCGTCGACTGGAAGACCGGCGTCCCGCCCGAGGGTGATCGCGAACGCGCCGTGGGCGTGCAGCTCGCCGCCTACCGCCTGGCCTGGGCCGCGTTGCAGGGCGTGCCGCCGGAACGGGTCCGCGCGGCGTTCCACTACGTGCGCCCGGACGTCACGCTCCGCCCGGCGGACCTCCTCGACGCCGAGGGCCTGCACGCGCTCCTGAACTCGGTGCCCCGCGTCGCGAGCTAGGTCGATCGGGTTCCGGCGCGGCCCGGTGCGCGGCCCGTCGTCGAGCTCCGTCTCGTCGGGAGTCACGAGATGGCGATCGCTACGACCACATCGTGACGCTCGTTCGGCACCGCCACGCCGAGTGTCACGACATGGCGGCCGCGGGGACCGGAACGTGACGCTCGGCGGGCGACGCGCCGGCCGGCTCCGACACGCAGCGAGCCCGCGCCCCGCACCCGGTGGACCGGGGCGGGACGCGGGCTCGGACGAGCAGCGCCGCGTGCGTGCCTAGTGCGAGGACACCTTGGCGATGTTGGCGCCGGTCAGGGACCGGACCTCCATCTCGGCGAACTTGCTGCCGTCGTGGCGCTTCTGCCCGACGTAGGTGCCCACGATGCCGAGGACGAACGACAGCGGGATCGAGACGATGCCCGGGTTCTCCAGCGGGAACCAGGAGAAGTCGACGCCCTGGATCATGGACTTCGTCGAGGCTGTCGGCGGCTTGCCGGACACGGCGGGGGAGAACACGATCAGGATGATCGCACTCGCCAGACCGCCGTAGATGCTGAACAGCGCACCGGTGGTGTTGAACCGCTTCCAGAACAGCGAGTACAGGATCGTCGGCAGGTTGGCCGAGGCCGCGACGGCGAAGGCCAGCGCCACCAGGAAGGCGACGTTCTGCCCGTTGGCCGCGATGCCGCCGACGATCGCCACGATGCCGATCACGACCGTGGTGATCCGGGCGACCCGGACCTCGGTCTTCTGCTCGTCCTGGACCTGGCCCTTCTTGATCACGTTGATGTAGACGTCGTGCGCGAACGACGCCGACGCCGTGATCGTCAGGCCGGCCACGACCGCGAGGATCGTGGCGAAGGCGACCGCGGAGATGATGCCCAGCAGCACCGGACCGCCCAGCTCGAGGGCGAGCAGCGGGGCCGCGGAGTTCACACCACCCGGTGCGCCCCGGATCTCCTCCGGGCCGACCAGCGCGCCCGCGCCGTAGCCGATCACGAGCGTGAACAGGTAGAACAGGCCGATCAGCCAGATCGCCCACTCGACCGACTTCCGGGCCTCCTTGGCCGTCGGCACCGTGTAGAAGCGCATCAGCACGTGCGGCAGGCCCGCGGTACCGAGCACCAGGGCGAGGCCGAGCGAGATGAAGTCGATCTTGTTCGTGTACTGCTTGCCGGGCGCGAGGAGCGCCTCGCCGGCCGCACCGGCCCGGTCCACCGCTCCGCCGAGCAGCGCGGAGAAGTTGAAGCCGAACAGCGCCAGCACCCAGATCGTCATGATCAGGGCGCCGAGGATGAGCAGCACCGCCTTGATCATCTGGACCCAGGTCGTGCCGCGCATGCCGCCGATCAGCACGTAGGCGATCATGACCGCACCCACGACCGCGATCACGATGGACTGCCCGAGGCCGCCCTTGATGTCGAGGAGCAGCGACACGAGGCCACCGGCACCGGCCATCTGGGCCAGCAGGTAGAAGAACGACACGACGAGCGTCGACGTCGCCGCGGCGGCCCGGATCGGCCGCTGCTTCATCCGGAACGCCAGCACGTCACCCATGGTGAAACGGCCGGTGTTGCGCATCAGCTCGGCGACCAGCAGCAGCGCGACGAGCCAGGCGACCAGGAAGCCGATCGAGTAGAGGAAGCCGTCGTAGCCGTTGAGCGCGATCGCGCCGGCGATGCCGAGGAACGACGCCGCGGACAGGTAGTCACCGGCGATCGCGGTGCCGTTCTGCGGCCCGGAGAAGCCGCCGCCGGCGGTGTAGAAGTCCGACGCCGTCGACGACGCGCGACGGTTCACGTAGATCACGATCCCGAGCGTGATCACCACGAACGCGATGAAGATCGAGATGTTGAGGACCGGGCTGGCCTGCTCGAGGGAGGACTGGGCGAGCGTCATCGGGAACCTCCCTCGATCTCGTCACGGATCTTCGACGACAGCGGGTCGAGCTTCCGGTCGGCGAAGCGGATGTAGGTGATCGTGATCGCGAACGTCGAGACGAACTGCAGCAGTCCGAAGATCAGTCCGATGTTGATGTTGCCCAGGACCGGGGTCGCCATGAAGTCCGGCGCGTAGCTCGCGAGCAGGACGTAGAGCAGGTACCAGGCCAGGAAGCCGGCGGTGACCGGGAAGACGAACCCGCGCAGGCGCTTGCGCAGCTGCTGGAAGTCCGGGCTCGCCTGGACGGCCGTCCAGTCCGTGGAGCCGGACGGCGCCGGCGGATCGTCGGTGGACTCGGTGGTACTCACGTATGCCTCCTTGCATCTCCCGGGCTTCTCACCGCGCGGGTGCGCTCAGGAAAAGGCCTCGATCGGTCGCCGCGAAAGCGGCTCACGCCACACAACCGGCGATTGAGACGAACGGTGGACCAGAGTGGCGTCGATCGCAACGTTGCGCGACCAACGGTCTTGACACGATTCGACTAACGCCGGTCTGCGAGGTGCAGCCGGAGCATCGTAGCCTCCGCCCATGGCGGAGCGTGATCGGTCAGTGACACCGAGATCATGATCACGAACGCGAGCGGTACCGACCACAGCGCGGGCTGGGACAGCAGCAGGGCGACCGTACCCCCCGCGGGGACCGGTGACCCCGGAACGGCCGCCAGTGCCATCGCGCCGAGCGAGCCGAGCAGCCCCGCCGTCATCCCGGCCAGGGCCCCGCGCGCGGTGAGCCGCCGCCACCAGATGCCGAGCACCAGCAGCGGGCAGAACGTCGAGGCCGCCACCGCGAACGACGACGTGACGGCCGCGCTGACGTCGACCCGCGAGGCGAACAACGCCGCGGTGACGACCACCGCGGCGGCGGCCAGCGCGGACAGGCGCAGCCGGCGCAGGCCCGAGGGCATCAGGTCGTGCGCGAGCGCCCCGGCCAGCGCGAGGAGCAGCCCGAGCGAGGTGGCCAGGAACGCCGCGAACGCCCCGGCGGCCAGCAGCGCCGTCACGATCGACGACGCGAGCCCGTCCCCGGCGACCCGTCCGGGCAGCATCACCACCGCGGTGTCGGTGCCCTCGGAGAGGTAGAGCTCCGGGGTCAGGACGGTGCCGAGCAGCCCGTAGACGATCGGGAACAGGTAGAACGTGCCGAGCAGGCCGACCGTGATCGCCGCGGTCCGGCGGGCTGCGCGCCCGTCCGGTGCGGTGTGGAAGCGGACGATGATGTGCGGCAGGCCCATCGTGCCCAGCGCGGTGGCCACCAGGACCGACCAGGTCGCCAGCAGCGGGGAGTCGCTCCCGGTGCCCAGCAGCGGCACCCCCCAGGCGGCGCTGCCCGGCACCGGCAGGTCCTCGGCCGCTCCGGCCACGTAGGGGACCGGGGCCCCGGCCGGGAACGTCCAGACCGTGTCGGCGGTGGCGGGGTGCGGCCCGGCGCCCAGGGCGCGCGGCTCGCCGTCGACGACGACGGCCAGCGGGGACGGGAGCACCAGCGTCGTGTCCAGGCGGAAGTCGACGTCGGTGTCGCGGGTGAACGTCGTGAATTCCGGCGGCGCGGCCATCTGCCCGCGCAGCTCCGGCCCGGCCACGATCAGCAGCCAGATCGCCGGACCGGCGAAGAGCAGGAGCTTGAGCACGAACTGGAACGCCTGGACGTAGGTGGCCGCGCGCATCCCGCCCAGCGCCAGGGTGATCGACACCGCGGCCCCGGCGACGACCACGCCGACCCAGTACGGCACGTCCGAGACGAGCGTGAGCAGCTGCCCGGCGGCCACGAACTGCGGCACCAGGTAGAGCCCGGCGATCACGACGACGACGATCGCGCTGAACCGGCGCAGCCGCGGCGAGCCGAGCCGGGCCTCGGCGAACCCGGGCACGGTCAGCGCTCCGGTACGCCGCATCGGCGCCGCGACCAGCGCGAGCATCAGCAGGTAACCGGCGGTGAAGCCGACCGGGTACCAGAGCGCGCCGGTGCCCTCCTTGATGACCAGCCCGGCGACGCCCAGGAACGACGCCGCGGACAGGTACTCCCCGGACACGGCGGCCGCGTTGAGCAGCGGCGACGTCTGCCGCGAGGCGACCAGGAAGTCCGACGTCGTCCGCATCGCGGCCACGCCGCGTGCACCGATCAGCACGGTGACGAGCACCAGTGCGACGACGGCGGCGCCGGTCACCGGGCCCGACCCACCTCGTCGGCCCCGCCCGCCCCGTCGCCCCGTGCCGGAGACCCGTCGCCGGGGACCGGTCCGGGGCTCCGCTCGTCGCGTTCCGCGCCGGCCATCTGCCACCAGGCCAGGGCCGCGAGCAGTGGGTAGGGCGCGATCGCGACGACCAGCCAGCCGCCGGGCAGGCCGAACAGGCGGACGGCGGCCAGGTCGGGGGCGAGTCGCAGCAGCACCGGCACGCCGAACAGCAGCACCGCTCCCAGCGCGACGGTGGTCGCGGCGCGGCGGAGCTGGGCCCGCCGGATCCGGCGGGCGGTCTGCAGGGCGGCGGGGTCGGCGGCGAGCGGATCGACCGGCCGGGTGGGGGTGGGCGCCGGGGACGGGCCGTCCGGGGCGGTGACCGAGACCCGCCGCGGCCGGCTCACCGGTCCGCTCCGGGGTGCCCGCCGGCGGGTTGCCCGGCGGGCCCGCCGGTGTGCGGCCCGCCGGAGACGTGCGAGCCCAGGGTGCCGCGGGCGGCGGCGTCGAGCAGCAGCTCCCGCAGCTCACGGGCATGGCGACGGCTGACCGGCACGTCACCGGCGTCGGTGTGGGCGAGCAGCCCGCCGCCGGCGTCGCTGCGCAGCTCGACGACGGCGGGCAGCGCGAGCAGGTAGCTGCGGTGTACCCGGACGAACTCGTGCGGCGACCAGTGCTCCTCCAGCCGCGACAGCGGGATCCGCACCAGGTGCGACCCGGACGGCGTGGTCAGCCGCACGTAGTCGCCGTGCGCCTCCACGAACCGGACGTCGTCGCGGCGCAGGTAGCGGGTGCGCCCGCCGAGCTCGACCGGGACCACCGCGAGCTCGTCCACCCGCGGCGCCGGGGGCGCGGGCCGCGCCGGGGGAGCGGCCGGTGCCGCGGGCGCCGGGCGGGGCCCGCGCGATCCGCCGAGCCGCCGGACCCGGGCCAGCGCCTCGGTGAGCCGGTCCTGCCCGACCGGCTTGAGCAGGTAGTCCACCGCGCCCAGCCCGTAGGCGGCCAGCGCGTGCTCCTCGAACGCCGTCACGAACACGACCTCCGGCGGCTCGGCCATCGCCGAGAGCACCCGGGCCAGCTCCAGGCCGTTCATCCCGGGCATCGTGATGTCGAGGAACACCGCGTCGAAGCGTCCGGTCGGCAGCAGCCGCAGCGCGGCGACGGCGTCCCCGGCGCGGGCGACCTCACCGACGTCGGGGGAGTCGCCGAGCATCGCGCACAGCTCGTCGAGGGCGGGGGCGACGTCGTCGACGGCGAGCACGCGCAGCGGCGCGGCACCCGGATCGGACGGGCTCACGGGACCACCACCCCGGGCTGGAAGCGGGGGATCCGCAGCACGATCCGGGTGCCGGCGCCCTCCGCCGTCTCGACGACGAGGCCGTGCCCCGCCCCGTAGACGGCGCGCAGCCGCCGGTCCACGTTCACCAGCGCCAGCCCCGCCCCCTCGGCGGTCCCGGCCAGCACCGCGCGGGCGTGCTCGGGCGCCATCCCCGGGCCGTCGTCCTCGACGGCGATCACGCAGACCCCGCCCTCGGCCTCGCCGCTGACGAGGACGGTGCCGCCGCCCTCGGCGCGCTCGACGCCGTGCTGCACGGCGTTCTCCACCAGCGGCTGCAGCGCGAGCACCGGGATCGGTACCGGCAGCACCTCCGGCGCGACCCGGACCTGCACCTTCAGGCGGTCGCCGAGCACCGCGCGGGCCAGCGTCAGGTACGCCTCGACGGAGCGGAACTCCCCGGCCAGCGTCGTGTAGTCGCCGCGGGCGGCCAGCGAGTGCCGGGTGAACTCGGCGAAGCTCTGCAGCAGGTCGCGGGCCCGGGCCGGGTCGGAGCGCACGAACGAGGCGATCGTGGTCAGGGCGTTGTAGACGAAGTGCGGGGAGATCTCCGCGCGCAGCGTGCGCAGCCGGGCGCGGTCGGCCTCGGCGGCCCCGGCCTGCAGGTGCGCGCGTTCCAGGGCGTCGGTGACCCAGGCCGCGGCGCGGCGCGCGGTGCCCGACGAGACCGGCCCGCCGAGCACCAGCACCCCGCCCGGTGCGCCGGCCACCCGCAGCGGCAGCGCGACCCGGTCGCGGTCGGTGGCCCGGCGCCCGGTCGCGGCGGCGCGGGCAGCGAGCTCGGTGCCGTCGTCCTGTCCGGGACCCCACCAGGCCGGTGGCCCGTCCGGGCCGGTGAGCCCCACCGCGGTGGCCCCGACGAGGGTGCCCAGCCTGTGCAGGGCGGCGGGGGCGCCGTCGCCGGCGGGTCCGTCGGCGAGCCCCGTGGTGATCGCGACGCCGGCGTCGAGGACGTCCATCGGATCCGGGCGGTGCAGCGGCAGCGCGGCCCGGGCGCGGCGGGTCAACCGGCCCCGGGGACGACGGCCCGCGGGTGCGGGGTCCGCGGGCGCGGTGCGCACGCCGTCCTCGTCGTCCACCGTCGGCACCCCCTCACTCTAGAGCCGCCGGTGTGACACGCCACGTGTCCTCCTCGGGCGCGACCCCGACCACTAGCCTCGCGCGGATGACGGTACGGATCGTCCTGCTGGGAGCCACCGGATACACCGGCGCCCGGGTGGCGGAGTCGCTGGTCGCACGTGGAGCAACGCCGGTACTGGCCGGGCGCAGCCGGGGGAAGCTCGACGCCCTGTCCGCCCGCCTCGGCGGCCTGGAGACGGCGGTCGCCGACGTCGGTGACCCGGCGTCGGTCCGGTCCCTGGTCGGGGCGGGGGACGTGCTGGTCAGCACGGTCGGGCCGTTCACCCGGTTCGGCGGGGCGGCCGTCGACGCCGCGGTCGCGGCCGGTGCCGTCTACCTCGACTCCACCGGCGAGCCGCCGTTCATCCGCCGGGTCTTCGAGCAGTACGGCCCGGCCGCGGAACGCTCCGGCGCGGCGCTGCTCACCGCCTTCGGCAACGACTACGTCCCCGGCGTGCTGGCCGGAGCCCTCGCCGTACGGGACGCCCGCAGGGCCGGGACCCCGGCGCGGGTCGACGTCGGCTACTTCATCTCGGGCGGTGGAGGCGGCCAGCCGTTCTCCCGCGGCACCCTGAACTCGCTGGTGGGGGTCGCGGCCGAGCCCGTCTACGCCTGGCGCGACGGCGAGCTGCGCAGCGAGGCCGCCGGCGTCCGGATGCGGACGTTCGACGTCAACGGCCGTCCGCGCCCGGGCGTGACCATCGGTGGTGCCGAGCAGTTCGCGCTGCCGCGGTTCGAGCCGGGCCTGCGGGTCGTCGACGTCTACCTCGGCTGGTTCGGCCAGGCCAGCGGCGTCGTGCACGCCGCCAGCGGCCTCACCCCGTGGCTGTCCCGGGTGCCCGCGCTCGGCAGGGCGGTCACCGGGCTGGCGGGGCTCGCGGCCGGGCGGGCGTCCGAGGCGCCGGACGCGGAGAACCTGGCGCGCAGCACGTCGCACTTCGTCGCCGAGGCCTTCGACGACGCGGGCACCCTGCTCGCCCGCACCCGGCTCGTCTCCCCGGACGCCTACGCGATCACCGCCGACCTGCTGGCCTGGGGCGCGACCCGCGCCGCGGAGCACGGAGTGCGCGGGACCGGCGCGCTGGACCCGGTGTGCGCCTTCGGTCTGGACGAGCTCACGGCCGGGGCGGCGACCGCGGGCATCGTGGAGACGGGAGCCGGCAACGGTTCGGACTCGGGTGCCACGCCCGGACCGACCGGGCGTTAGCCTTCGCCGGTGCTGGGCTCCTCACGCTTCACGACCCTCGACCCGCAGGTCACGGGGGCGCTGAAGATGCCCGACCAGCGGGCCGGGCCGGTCCGCTCGCTGGTCAACCGCCTCGTCATCGCGCTCGGCGCGCTCGGGGCCACCACCCTGATCGTCTACTTCGGGCGTGACGGCTACCTGGACAACAACGGTGCCGGGCCGATCTCGTTGCTCGACGCTCTCTACTACGCGACGGTGTCGCTGTCCACGACCGGGTACGGCGACATCGTCCCGGTCTCCCCGGTGGCCCGCGGGATCAACATCCTGGTCGTCACCCCGTTGCGGGTCCTGTTCCTGATCGTCCTCGTCGGTACGACCGTGGAGCTGCTCACCGAGCGCTCCCGGCAGTCGTTCCGGATCCAGCGTTGGAGGTCGCGCGTGCGCGAGCACACCGTCGTCGTCGGCTACGGCACGAAGGGCCGGGCCGCCGTGGAGACGATGCTCGGCGACGGGGTGGACCCCGAGAAGATCGTCGTGGTCGACACCGACCGGGCCCGGCTCGACGTGGCGTCCGGGCTGGGGCTGGTCACCGTCTCCGGCAACGCCACCCGCTCGCAGGTCCTGCGGATCGCCGGCGTGCACCAGGCGACGACGTTGATCGTCGCCCTGGACCGCGACGACACCGCGGTCCTGGTCACGCTCACCGCCCGCGAGCTGTCCGAGACCGCGGCGATCGTGGCCGCGGTGCGGGAGTCGGAGAACGTGCACCTGCTGCGCCAGTCCGGCGCCAACTCAGTGATCGTCTCCGACGAGACGGCCGGTCGCCTGCTCGGCGTCGCGACGCGGTCCCCGGCCGTCGTCGAGGTCGTGGAGGACCTGCTGACCCCGGACGCCGGGTTCGCGATCAGCCAGCGCTCGGTGGAGCCGAACGAGGTGGGCGGCTCGCCGCGGCACCTGCCCGACATCGTGCTCGGCGTCGTCCGCGGCGACACCCTGCACCGGGTGGACGCACCGACCGTCGACTCCCTCGAGCGCGGGGACCAGCTGCTCTACGTGCGCCGCGCCTCCCCGGTCGAGGACGACTGACGACCACCCGTCCGGGGCTCTTGACCTGAAGCCGGGTTCAGCTCACAGGGTGGTCCCATGACGACCACGAGACGCCCCTACGACGACCTCGCCGGCCTGATGACCCGGATGACCGGCGACGAGAAGCACGACCACAGCGCGACGTCCACACTCGACGTCCTGTGGGTGCTCTACGACCGAGTGCTGCGGATCGACCCGCGGGCACCGGACGACCCGGACCGCGACCGGTTCCTGCTGTCCAAGGGCCACGGCCCGATGGCCTACTACGCGGTGCTCGCCGCGGCCGGGTTCCTCGACGACGCGCAGCTGGACACGTTCGGCGAGTGGGACTCGCGCCTCGGGCACCACCCGGACCGGGTGCTGGTGCCCGGTGTGGAGATCGGCTCCGGCTCGCTCGGGCACGGCCTCGGCCTGGCCGTGGGCACCGCGCTGGGGCTGCGGGCCACCGGGCGCGACGCGCGCACCGTCGTCCTGGTCGGTGACGCCGAGCTCGACGAGGGCTCGAACATCGAGGCCGTCCAGTACGCCGGACGGGCCGGGCTGGACCGGCTCTCCGCGGTGGTGATCGACAACGCGTCGGCCTCGCAGGGCTGGCCGGGCGGGATCGCCGCCCGCTTCGCCGTCGAGGGCTGGTCGACGACCGACGTCGACGGTCGCGACCACGACGCCCTGTACCGCGCGTTCACGAGCGATCCTCCCGGCGACCGGCCGCACGCCGTCGTCGCCCATGTCGAGCCGAAGGAGTCCTGATGAGCACCGCGACCATCGAACAGACCGACGCGCACCTCGACGACGGCCCGCCGCCGGACGCGCGGGACCGGTTCTACGGCCTGCTGCCCGAGCTCGTCGCCGCCGACCCGCGGGTCGCGGTGGTGCTGGCCGAGATCGGCGCCTCCTACCTGGACCCGGAGAAGGTCGCGCCGGTGCGCGACCGCGTGATCAACCTGGGGATCCGGGAGCAGCTGCTGATCTCGACGGCCGGCGGGCTCGCCCTGGCCGGGCTGCGCCCGATCGTCCACACGTTCGCGCCGTTCCTGCTGGAGCGCCCGTACGAGCAGGTCAAGCTCGATCTGGGGCACCAGGACGTCGGCGCGGTGCTGGTCTCGGCCGGCGGGTCCTACGGCTGGCCGGCCGGCGGCGAGACGCACTTCGGGCAGCGCGATGTCGCCCTGCTGGACACGTTGTCCGGCTGGACGGTGCACGTGCCCGGGCACGCCGACGAGGCCGAGGAGATGCTGCGCGACGCGCTACGCCGCGACGACCGGATCTACATCCGGCTCGACGGGCTCTCCAACGCCGCCCCCGGACCGGTCGACGGGAGGATGTCGGTGCTGCGACGGGGGAGCCGCGGCACGGTCGTCGCGGTCGGGCCGATGGCCGACCGCACGCTCGCCGCCGTCGACGGCCTCGACGTCACCGTGCTCTACGCCTCGACGGTCCGCCCGTTCGACGCCGGGACGCTGCGCCGCACGCTGGGCGCACCGGACGTCGTGCTGGTCGAGCCGTACCTGCGCGACACCTCCACCGCGGAGGTCTCCCGGGCGCTGGGCGGGATCCGGCACCGCACGCTGGGCCTCGGCGTCGGGCCGGACGAGCTGCGTCGCTACGGCACCCGCGAGCAGCACGACGCCGCGCACGGCATCGACGTCGAGGGCATCCGCCGCTCGGTCATCGACTTCCTGCACCCGTGAGCCTCCGGCTCACGAGGGGCCGGCCGGGAGAGTGAGGCGGAACGCGGCCCCGGCGCCCGGCGGAGGGTCGACGCAGGTCAGCTCCCCGCCGTGCGCACGGGCGATGCCGCGGGCGATGGCGAGCCCGAGACCGGCGCCGCCGGCGTCGGCGGAGCGGGCGTCGTCGAGCCGGACGAGGCGTTCGAAGATCCGCTCCCGGTCGGCCTCGGGCACGCCCGCGCCGGTGTCGGTCACGGTCACCGAGCCGGGCCCGGTCACCGCGACGGTGATCGTGCCGCCGTCGGGGGTGTGGCGGCGGGCGTTGTCGAGCAGGTTGGCCAGTACCTGGCCGAGACGTTGCGGGTCACCGGGGACGAGGACCGCGTCACCGGTGGCCCGCACGTCCAGACCCGGCGCGAGCAGCCCGGCCCGCTCGACCTCGCCGCGGGCGAGGTCAAGCAGGTCCACCGGCACCGGGTGCAGCTCGATGCCGGCGTCGATCCGGGCCAGCGCCAGCAGGTCGTCGACGAGGCGGGCGGCGCGCTGGGTGTCGCGCAGCAGCAACAGGTGCAGCCGGTCGCGGTCGGCGGCCGGGAGCTCCGGGTCGAGCGCGGCCTCGGCGGCGGCACGCACGCCGGCCAGCGGCGTGCGCAGCTCGTGCGCGGCGTCGGCAACGAACTGCCGGGTCCGCGCCTCGGACGCCCGCGCGGTCGACTCGGCGCCCTCCAGCTCGTCGAGCATGTCGTCGAACGCGGCGGCGGCGCGGCCCAGCTCGGTGTCGGTGCGGGCGGGGGCGAGCCGGGCGCCGCGGTCGCCGCGGGTGATCGAGCGGGCCAGCCCGGTCATGTCGTCCAGCGGAGCGAGTGCGAGCCGTGTGGTGAGCAGCGTGACCAGCCCGGCCGCGACCAGTCCGGCCACACCGAGCGCGAGCAGGATCCGGCGCAGCCGCTGCTGGGCCGACGAGATCTGGTCGGAGTCGGCGCTCAGGACGATCACGGAGCCGTCGGCCAGGGTCGCCCGCACCACCCGGTCGGCCTCCCGGCCGCCCCCGCTCGCCCCGCCTCCGTTCGGGCCGTCCCCGCCGGCACCGTTCCCGCCGCGCCGCGAGGGCGGGCCGTCGCGGTCCGGTCCGGGGCCGACGCCCTGCCCGGACGAGGTGTAGACCGCGCCGGTGGTCGTCGTCAGCGTGACGCGTACGCCGGGCCCGTCGACGCGTCGGACCAGCTCCGCACCGCGGACGCCCTGCCCGGCCAGCTGCACGGCCGTCGCCGCCCGTCCCTCCAGCCGGGACTGCAGGTCCGACCGGGTCTGCGCGGCGACCAGGACGTCGGTCAGCACGCCGACCGCCAGGAGCACCGCCGCCAGCACCAGCAGGCTGGACGCGGTGACCCGGCGGCGCAGCGACACGGTCCGCAACGACCCGGCGCGCAGGGTCTCGGTCCGGGTACGCGCCGCGCGCCGGAACCCGTCCGGGAGCGACGTCACGGCGGGTCCGCACGCAGCACGTAGCCGATGCCGCGCACCGTGTGCAGCAGCCGCGGTTCGCCGAGCTTGCGGCGCAGCGCGGAGACGTGCACCTCGACCAGGTTCGGGTCGTAGTCGGTCCAGCCCCAGACCCGGTTCAGGATCTGCGCCTTGCTCACCACCCGCCCGCGCTGGGCGACCAGGTAGTCCAGCAGCCGCAGCTCGGTGGCCGTCAGCTCGACCGGCTCGCCGCCGCGGCGTACGACCCCGGCCGGCACGTCCACCACCAGGTCGTCGATCTCGACGACCCCCGGCGCGGCTCCGGTGCGGCGCAGCACCGCGGTCACCCGGGCGGTCAGCTCGGCGAGGGCGAACGGTTTGACGACGTAGTCGTCGGCGCCGCCGTGCAGGCCACGCAACCGGTCGTCGACCTCGTCGCGGGCGGTCAGCATGACCACGCCCGCGGTGCCGGTCCGGCGGATCACCTCGAGCAGGGCGAACCCGTCGCGGCCGGGGAGCATCACGTCCAGCACGACGATGTCCGGGCGGAAGTCGGCGAGGTCGCGTTCCAGCGTCGTCCCGTCCGGGCGCCCGGTGGCCTCCATCCCGGCCCCGCTGAGCCCGGCCAGGACGGCGGCGCGGATCGTCTCCGCGTCCTCCACCACCAGCACCCGTGCACCCACGTCCCCATTCTCCGCCGACCGGCCTGAAGATCACCTGAAGGCCCGCGGGAGCTTCAGGTTCCGCTCAGCCGGGCGCGCCAGTCTCGGTCTCCGACGAGGACGCAGTGGCGTCCGAGGAACGACGGAGGATCTCGTGAGCACGCCCACCCCCGGACCCGACGACCGCGCCACCGGGCCGGTCGACCCCACCCCGGCCCCGCCCGCCGGACCGGACACCCCGACGACGGCCGCCGGTGCCGACGCCCCCACGACTGCGACCCCCGCCGCGACGCCCGTGTCGGCCGCCCCTCGGAGCCGGTGGCGCCGGGTCCCGCGGGTCACCGGACGACGGCTGATCGGGGCCGGTCTGGTGCTCGCCCTGCTCGTGGTCGGCGGCGTCCTGGCGCTGCTGCTGATCCCCGGCGGTGGTCGCGACGGAGGTGGCCGGGACGGCGGGCCGGGGCGCGGCGGTCCGGGTCTCGCCTCCGAGCAGCGCGGACTCGACGGCGGCCCGGGTGGTCGCGGCGGTCCCGGTGGTGGCGGTCCCGGTGGTGGCGGCGAGGGTCGCGGGGGCGAGGGCCGTGGGGGTGAGGGCCGGGGCGACCGCGGTCCCGGAGGAGCCGGGCGCGGGGACGACGCCGGAGCGGTCGTCGGCGCCGTCCGGTCGGTCGGCGCCGGCACCCTGGTCGTCGCCCGGGACGGGGCCGGTGACGTCCCGATCCGCACCGACGACCGCACCCGTGTGCGCGGCGTCACCACCGAGCTCACCGCGCTGACGCCGGGGGAGCGCGTCGTCGTGCGCGTCTCCGGGACCGGCGCGGACGCCGTCGCCGCCTCGGTGGAGACGCCGCGGGCCCGGGTGAGCGGCACCGTCACGTTGCTCGTCGGCGCGCGGGCCACCGTCGTCGGGTCCTCGGGCCTGACGACCGCAGTGGACACCACCGGCCTGACCACCAAGCCCTCGGTCGGCACCCGGGCCGAGTTCACCGGCGTCGCGACCGCGAACGGCACCGTCCTGCGGGCCGACCAGATGCAGACGCTGCCCGAGCCGGGGCGCTGAGCTCGGTCCCGACGGCCGGTCCCGCCCGCCGGGACCGGTCGGAGCGGTGTCCGTAGGGTCGCGGGCGTGCGTCTGGCCACCTGGAACGTCAACTCCGCGAAGTCCCGGCTGCCCCGCCTGCTGCCCTGGCTCGACCAGCGGGCACCGGACGTCGTCTGCCTGCAGGAGACCAAGCTCGGCGACCACGACTTCGCCGAGGAGCTCGGCGGGCCGCTGGCCGAGCGCGGCTACGAGGTCGCCCACCACGGCCAGGGCCGCTGGAACGGGGTCGCGCTGCTGTCGCGGGTCGGTCTCGACGACGTCGTGCGCGGGCTGCCCGACGAGCCCGAGTTCGGTGGCGTCGCCGAGGCCCGTGCCGTCACCGCGACCTGCGGCGGGCTGCGCGTCACCTCGGTCTACGTGCCGAACGGGCGCGAGCCGTCGGACCCGCACTACGCCTACAAGCTGCGCTGGCTGGCCGCGCTGCGCGACCTCGTCGTGGCGGGGGACCCGTCGTCGACGGTCGTGGCCGGCGACATGAACATCGCCCCCACCGACGACGACGTCTGGGACCGCCCCGCCTTCGACGGCGCCACCCACGTCACCCCGGACGAGCGCGCCGCCCTGGCCGCGCTGTGCGAGCCCGGGCTGCGCGACGTGATGCGCGAGCGCTGGCCCGACGAACGCGCGTTCAGCTACTGGGACTACCGCGCCGGGCGGTTCCACAAGGACCAGGGCATGCGGATCGACCTCATCCTCGCCGGCTCCGGCCCTGCGGAGCGCCGCGCCGCGGTGTGGGTGGACCGGCTGGCCCGCAAGGGCAGCGGTCCCAGCGACCACGCGCCGGTGATGCTGGACCTCGACGAGGCCCCGGACGGCGACATCGGCCCGGTCGTCCCGCCCCCGAGCGCGCCCGCTCCGCGCAAGCGGTGAGCGGTCGGCCTTGACGCCGCTCGCGCGACCGAACAGCCCGCCTGCCGCCTTCCGGTCTACGGTCGTGGGACTGAAGTTGCACCGTATGGGCTAACGCTGATAGTCACCGGCCGTGGATCGCAACCGTCGGGGGAACCAGATGACCAAGAAGAACGGCCGTTATGCGGCCGGTGCCGCCGTGGCCGCTTTCGCGCTCGTGGGCGTCACCGCCTGCTCGGGTGGAGCGCCGGCCGTCCCGAACCTGCCGACCGACCTGCCGTCGATCCCGGGCGTCGGTGACCCGAAGGCCGCCTTCGGCAACGCCCACCAGTCCGCGCTCGGGCTGGCCGGTCTCGGTGGCCTCGGGGTCGCCCAGGGTGTCGGCGACAAGGTCAAGGAGCTCGCGCCGCAGGTGCAGTCCGAGGGCCAGGGCATCGACCAGAAGCTGCGCGGGCTCGCGTCCGCCGTCGGCGTCTCGCTGCCCGACCAGCTCTCCCCGGAGCAGCAGGCGCAGCTCGACGACATCAAGGGCCGCACGGGCGAGCAGTTCGACCAGGGCTGGTTGCAGGCCGCCCAGGCCGAGCAGGCGAAGCTCAAGGAGCAGGCGACCGGCCTGCTGAACATCCCGGGCCTGCCCGAGGACCAGAAGGCCCAGGCCCAGCAGCAGCTGGCCAACCTGGACCAGCTCGGGAAGAAGCTCGACGAGGCCGCGGCCGCGGCCGGTGCGGCGACCCCGGGTGGCGACGCCGCCGCCGGGGGCGACCAGGCCGGTGGCGACGCCGCCGCCGGTGGGGCCGCGGGCGCGGGTGGCGAGAACGGCGCCGCCGGTGCGGGTGGCGAGAACGGTGCCGCCGGTCAGGGTGGCGCGGGCGCCGGTCAGGGTGGTTCCGGTGCGGCCGGTTCCGGCTCGTCCGACGGCAAGGGCGGCCCGGCCGTGAACGCCGGCACCGGTGGCCAGGCCGCCGACTCCGGCGCCCCGGTCCTGCCGATCGCGTTCGGGGGCCTCGGCCTGGCGCTGATCGCCGCCGCCGGGATGTGGCTGCGCCGCTCCAAGGCGTGAGCGACCGACGCCGGCGCCCGGGGAACCGGGGAGCGCTGTTCCTGCTGCTCCTCGGCGTGATCTTCCTGGGCGCCGGCGTCCTGCTCCATCTGTACGGTTCCGACGACCGCGAGGTCGTCGCACAGGACGTCGGCTCCCTCCCCGGGACGACGACCACCGCCTCCCGGCCCCTGGCCGAGGACATCCCGGTCCTCTCCGGACTGGACGAGCTCCTGGTGCGCCCGGGGAGCGCACCGCCGGTCACCGGCGTCGCCGGACTGAACGGCGGCTTCGACGGCTCCGGGTCCGGCGGCCCGCCCGGCGGCCCCGCAGGCTCCGGCCTCCCCGTCACACGCACCGACGCCGCCCCGGGTGGCGAGGCTCCCGGCGGGAGACCGCCCGGTGCGGTCGCTCCCGCTGCGGGAGCCGCCACCGGCCCGGCCGTCCCCGGCAGCTCGATACCTGGCAGTCCGATCCCCGGCGGTGGCCCGGTCCCCGCCCTCCCGGCTCCCGGAACCGACCCGTCGGCGCGTGCACAGGCTGCGGACGAGAGGTCCGTGCTGGACGACCCGACGCCTGCACCGGTGCCCCGACGCCCGGTCCCGGCTGCCCTGCCGCAGCCCCCGTCTCCGCTGGCCCCGGCACAGCCCGGCCTGCTCGGCCCGGTCTACCCGCTGCCCGAGCCCGCCGACGCCCGACCGGCGCCGACGCCTGTGCTGCCGGCCGCCCTGGAGCTCCCGGCCCGCGCCGTCACCGCGCCCGTCGACGCCGTCGGCACCGATCCGTCCGGCGGGATGGTCGTGCCCGAGGAGGTCCGCACCGTCGGCTGGTGGGCGCCCGGGGTGCTGCCCGGGGGCGCGAGCGGCAGCGCGGTGATCGCCGGGCACGTCGACTCCCGCACCCAGGGCGTCGGCGTCCTGTCGATCCTGCCGCAGCTGACCGAGGGCGAACCCGTCCTGATCCGCGACGCGACCGGCCGCACCGCGGCGTTCCGGGTCGCGGCGCGGCGCGAGTACGGCAAGTACGACCTCCCGCGCGACGTCTTCCGCCGCGACGGCGCCCCGCAACTGGTCCTGATCACCTGCGGCGGCCGCTTCGACCCGGCCGCCCGCAGCTACGAGTCGAACATCGTCGTCTACGCCGTCCCGGACCCGGCCCCCGCCGCACCGCCCGCTCCGGCCCCCACCCCCGCACCCTGACCCGGCCGCACACACCGCCGGTCCACGGCACACAGCGTGCACGGTGTGTGCGGTGCGCCGACGGTGTGTGCCGCCGGGTGGACGAGCTGGTCCCGGCGAGCCCTCGCGGTCGTGGTGCGGTGACCGGCTGTGGGACCCGGACCCGTGGCCGGGGTCGGTAGGCTCAGCGACCGTGAGTACCGGCACCACGTCGTCCCCCGCCAGCACCGAGGCCCCGGAGTTCGCGGCCGTCCGGGCCGCCGCCGAGCGGGCCCGCGCCGCCGCCCCGGCCGTGCGCGCGGCCGGGGGTGCCGCCGTCGACGCCGCACTCCGCGCCGCGGCGACGCTGATCCGGGAGCGTAAGGCGACGCTGCTCGAGGTCAACCACACCGATGTCACCGCCGCCGAGCAGAACGGTATGGCCCCGGGCCTGCTGGACCGGCTACGGCTGACCGAGGAGCGGCTGACCGGCATCGCGACCCAGCTCGAGGTGCTCGCCGACACCCCGGAGCCGCCCGTGCAGTGGCCGGTCCGGACGCTGGAGACCGGCGAGCGGGTGTTCGAGCGGCGGATCCCGGTCGGCGTCATCGGCGCGGTGTTCGAGGCCCGGCCGAACGTGACCGTCGACGTCGCCTCCCAGGTGCTCAAGGCCCGCAGCGCCGCCGTCCTGCGCACCGGCGCGGCCGCCCTCGGTACCGCGACGGCCCTGGTCGAGCAGGTGCTCGCGCCCGCCCTGGAGTCGGCCGGCATCCCGGCCGCGGCCGTGCAGCTCGTCCCGCTGCCCGGGCACGCCGGCGCCGAGGCGCTGGTCGGGCTGCCCGACCTGGTGCCGCTCGTGGTGGTGCGCGGCAGCGGCGAGGTGACCCGCAAGCTCTCCGTGCTCGGCGCGACCGCCGGCACCCGGATCCTCGCCCACGCCGACGGGGGAGGGGTGCTCTACCTCGACGGCGCCGCCGACCCGGACGCCGCCGCCCGCCTGGTGCACGAGAGCACCGACCGTCTCGGCGTCTGCAACCGTCTCAACCTGCTGCTGATCGACCGTTCGTCCTGGGACACGCTGCTCCCGGTCGCCCGGAAGGTCCTCGACGAGCGCGGCATCACCCTGTCCGAGCCGCCCCACGCGCACCCTCTCGGGCACGAGTGGGCCCTGGACTCCGGCTCCGAGGCGCACGTGACCGTCGCGCCCGTCGACGGTGCGGTGGACGCCGCGCAGACCGCCGCGCGGGAGACCTCCGGCCTGGCCGCGACGATCTGCACCACGGACGCGGCCGTCGCCGAGGCGTTCATCGACAGCTACACCGGAACCGGTGTGTTCTGGAACGCCACCTCGCGCCTGCTCGACGGCTACAAGCTGCTCGGGCTCCCCGAGACCGGGATCAACGTCGACCACACGCCCGGGCCCCGCGGACCGGTGACCTACCAGGACCTGGGCCTGCGCCAGTTCGTGGTGCTGCCACCGGAGTAGCCGCGCCCGGACCTGCGCGGTTCCGCGCGGCGCGCTGTCGGACCCCCGGGCTAGGGTCGAGATCGTGTCCGTGACCGATGTCGAACCCGCCGCTCTGGAACTCCACAGGGCGACCCTGTCCAACGGGCTGCGGGTGCTGATCGCGCCCGACCCGACCACCCCCGTGGTCGGGGTGTCCGTGCACGTCGACGTCGGGTTCCGCTCCGAACCGGAGGGGCGCACCGGCTTCGCGCACCTGTTCGAGCACCTGATGTTCCAGGGCAGCGAGAGCCTGGAGAAGCTGGCGCACTTCCGGCACGTCCAGGCCTCCGGCGGCGTCTTCAACGGCTCCACCCACCAGGACTACACCGACTACTTCGAGGTGCTGCCCGGTGCGGCGCTGGAGCGGGCGCTGTTCCTGGAGGCCGACCGGCTGCGCGCGCCGAAGCTCACGGTGGAGAACCTGCGCAACCAGGTCGACGTCGTCAAGGAGGAGATCCGGCTCAACGTCCAGAACCGCCCCTACGGCGGCTTCCCCTGGATCCTGCTGCCGCCGGTCCTCTACGACACGTTCCCGAACGCGCACAACGGCTACGGCGACTTCTCCGAGCTGGAACAGGCCACCCTGGAGGACGCGGCGTCGTTCTTCGACACGTTCTACGCCCCCGGCAACGCGCTGCTGACGATCCACGGTGACGTCGCCGAGCACGGCGTCGACGGCGTGCTCGCGCTGGTCGAGCGGCACTTCGGCGACATCCCGTTCCGCCCGACCCCGCAGCGCCCGAGCTTCGCCGAGCCCGTTCCCGGCTCCGAGCGGCGGCAGTCGGTGCCCGACGCGCACGCCCCGCTGCCGGCGATGGCGATCGGCTACCGGGTGCCCGACCCCACGACCGAGCCCGACGCCTACCTCGCCCACGCGATGCTCGCCTCGGTGCTCACCGACGGCGAGGCGGCGCGACTGCAGCGACGTCTGGTGCACGCCGACGGCCTGGTCACCGACGTCTCGGCGTCGAACGGGCTGATGGGCGGACCGCTCGACGCCCGCGACCCGGACACGTTCACGATCACCGCGGTACACCCCGCCGACGTCGAGCCGGACCGCGTGCTCGGTGCCGTCGACGACGAGCTGGACCGCCTCGCCGCGCAGGGCCCGAGCGCCGAGGAGCTGTCGCGCCAGTCCGCGCGCTGGGCCTCGGCCCTGCACCGCGAGGACGACCGGGTGATGTTCCGGATGCTCGGCCTCGGTGCCCGCGAGCTGCTCTACGGCCGCGCCGAGCTCGCACTCGAGCTGCCGGAACGGCTCGCCGCACTGCGTCCCGAGCAGATCGCCGGGGCCGCCGGACGCCTGCGCGGCGCCGGCCGCGCCGTCCTGCTCGTCGAGCCGGCCGCCCAGCCCGACCAGGAGGAGACCCCGTGACGGCCACCCAGCCCCGGACGCGCACCGCCGAGGAGATCGGCCGCACCGAGACCGGCCCGCGACCACTGCCCGCACTCGGCCGCACCCGGGACGTCCCGTTGCCCGACGTCACGACCGCGACCCTGCCGAACGGCCTGCGCATCCTCGCCGCGCACCGTCCCGGCGTGCCGATGGTCGAGGTCCTGCTGCGCATCCCGGCCGCCGGTCCGTCGGCGACCGCGGACCCCGCCTACACCGCCGGGATGGAGGTGCTGGTCGAGACGATGCTGACCGGCACCGCCACCCGCGACCGCGTCGGCATCGACGACGAGCTGGCCGCCGTGGGCGGCGAGCTGGGCGTCGGCGTCGACCCGGAGTGGCTGCAGGCCGGCGGCTCCGCGCTGGCCTCCGGGCTGCCGGTCGTCCTCGACGTGCTCGCCGACGTCCTCACCGGCGCCACCCACCCCGACGACGAGGTCGCGCGCGAGCGCGGCCGCCTCGCCGAGCGGATCGCGGTCGCCCGCGCCCAGCCGCGCACGGTGGCCCGCGAGGCCCTGCAGCGCAAGCGGTTCGGTGACCACCCGATCTCCTCGGAGATGCCCACCGCCGAGGCGGTCGCCGGCATCACCGCGGAGCGCGTGCGGGAGCTGCACGCCGACACCGTCGTCCCGGACGGCGCCCGCCTGGTGCTGGTCGGCGACATCGACCCGGACACCGCGATCGAGTCCGTCCGGGCCCGCCTCGGCGGCTGGACCGGGTCGCACCCGGCGCGTGAGCTGTCCGACGCCCCGGCCGTCGTCCCCGGAGACCTGGAGCTGGTGCACCGGCCCGGGTCGGTGCAGTCGCAGCTGCGCCTGACCGCGCCCGGCGTGGTCCGTGACGACCCCCGCTACACCGCGTTCCAGCTGGCCAACCTCGTGTTCGGCGGCTACTTCTCCTCGCGCTGGATGGAGAACATCCGCGAGGACAAGGGCTACACCTACGGTGCGCACTCCTCGCAGGAGTTCGTGCCCGGCGGCGCCGTGCTCGGCGTGGACACCGACGTCGCCAGCGACGTCACCGCCGCGGCGCTGCTGGAGACCCGCTACGAGCTCGGCCGGATGGCGGCCGTCCCGCCGACGCCCGAGGAGATCGAGTCGGCGCGGCGCTACGCGATCGGGTCGCTGCTGATCTCCCTGGACAGCCAGTCGGCGCTGGCCGGGACGCTGTCCGTGCTGGACTCGGTCGGCCTGGGCGTGGACTGGCTGCGCGACCGCCCGGCGCGGCTCGAGGAGGTCACCGTCGAGCAGGTCGCGGACGCGGCGTGCGATTTCTTCGCCCCGACCCGGTTCACCGGCGTGATCGTGGGCGACGCCGACGTGATCGGCCCGCGGCTGCGAGCCCTCGGCGGGATCGCGCAGGAGGGTCGGGCATGAAGGACGGCGACTTCGAGCTGATCGATCCGCCGGTGCTCTCGCGCGGGGTGATGGACCGCGACGAGCAGCTCCGCTTCGACGTCGACTACCAGCGCCGCACCTGGTCGCAGGCGCGCCTCGTCGTCGTCGACGAGAACGGCCGGACCCCCGTCACGTGGGAGACCCGGCCGGAGGCGACGTTCCGCGAGGGCGACGCCGCGGCGTGGGACGCCGCCGCCGGCAGCGGCGGATCGGTGATCACCCGCGCGGCGACGACGCTGGGCGAGGAGCCGCCGTCGAACGCGGTGCTGCTCGGCGCGGCCGACGGCATCCCGTACTGGGCGGTGCGCGGCAAGCCCGACCTGCTGGCCGGGGACGACCCGTCGGAGTGGGCGGACCTGCGCGCGGCCGGGGCCTGGCTCGACGAGCTGGGGTCCGGGTTGCTGACCGTGTCGGTGGCCATCCTGAACTGGCACGACATGGCCGGGTTCTGCGCCCGCGACGGCTCGCCGACGCACCCGCACATCGCCGGGTGGGCGCGCAAATGCGAGGCGAACGGGCACGAGGAGTACCCGCGCACCGACCCGTCGATGATCTGCCTGGTGCACGACGGCGCGGACCGCGTGCTCCTCGCGCGCCAGCCGGTGTGGCCGGAGGGGCGGTACTCGGTGCTGGCCGGGTTCGTCGAGTCCGGCGAGTCGCTCGAGGCGTGCGTGCACCGGGAGGTCGGCGAGGAGGTCGGCATCACCGTGCGCGACGTCCGCTACCTGGGCAGCCAGGCGTGGCCGTTCCCGCGGTCGCTGATGCTCGGCTGCCACGCGATCGGCGACGCCGACATCCCGCTGAACCCGGCCGACGGCGAGATCGCCGACGCGCTGTGGATCACCCGTGCCGAGCTGCGGGCCGCCCTGGCGCGCGGGGACTGGGCCGAGAAGCCGGCCGACGACGAGCAGAAGGTCGTCCTCCTGCCGGGCAAGGTCTCGATCGCCCGGACGATGCTGGAGTCCTGGGCCGCCCAGGGGGACTGAGGCGGGGAGGTCCGGCCGGGTGTCCCGGCCGGCCCCTCAGACCGCGGCCGGCATGGCGATGCCGCGCCGCCGGGCCCACAGCCACACCGCGAGCCCGACGACGGCGACCACGCCGCCGAACACGCACACCGCGACCCAGCCGCCGGCGCCGTAGAGCGCGGCGGCCGCGGCCGAACCGATGGCCCCGCCGAAGAACACCGACACCACGAACGCCGTGGTGACCCGGCTGCGGGCGTCGGGGTGCCGGGAGTAGATCGCGCTCTGGTGCGAGATCTGCAACGACTGCTGCGCGAGGTCGAGCAGCACGATGCCGACCAGCAGGGCGATCAGCGACACCCCGCCGAACCCGAGCGCCGCCCAGCTCACGACCAGCGTGCCGAGCGCGAGCGTCACCGTCCGCATCGAGTGCCCGCGGTCGGCGAGCTTTCCGGCGACCGGTGCGGCCGCCGCACCGGCGAGCCCGGCCAGTCCGAACAGCCCGATCACCGCCGGCCCGTAGTTGTAGGGCGCCCCGGCGAGCAGGAACGACACGGCCGTCCACAGGATCGAGAAGCAGCCCATCCCGACGGCGCCGAGCCCCATCCGGACCCGCAGCACCGGGTCGGTCCGGATCAGGGCCAGCACCGAGCGCAGCAGGCTGCCGTAGGAGCGGTCCGGTTCCGGCGCGGGGACCGGCGGCAGCACCAGCCGTACGACGACGGCCAGGACCACCATCACGACCGCGGCGAGGCCGAACACCGCCCGCCAGCCACCGAACTCGGCGACCAGACCGGCGAGGCTGCGGGCGAGCAGGATGCCGATCAGCAGCCCGCTCATCACGGTGCCGACGACGGAGCCGCGGCTGCGGTCGTCGGCCAGCGACGCCGCCATCGGCACCACGATCTGGGCCACCGCCGACGTCAGGCCGACCAGCGCCAGCGCGGCGAGCAGCGTGGACAGGCCGGGCGCGAGCGCGGCCCCGGTCAGCGTGACCGCGGTGGCGCCGAGCAGGACCGAGACCAGACGCCGCCGTTCCAGGGTGTCCCCGAGCGGCACCACGAAGGCCAGCGCGATCGCGTACCCGACCTGCGAGGCGGTGACGAGCAGCCCGGCCGTGCTCTCCGGGACCCCGAGTGCCTGCCCGATGATCGGCAGCAGCGGCTGCGCGTAGTAGATGTTCGCGACGGCGGCGCCGCACGTGATCGCGAGCAACAGCACGAGACCGCGGCCGGGTCCCGTTCCGGAACCCGCCGCGGTCTGTGCCGAACGGTCTGTGGACGTCACCGGGTCAGGCGCCGAGCTTGGCCCGGACCTCCTTGAAGCTCGGGTTGGTGGCGGTCGTCTCGTCCGGGTAGATCACGGTCGGGACGACCTGGTTGCCACCGTTGACGCCCTCGACGAAGCGCGCCGCGTCGGCGTTGCGCTCGATGTCGATCTCCCGGTAGGCGATGCCGGCCTCGTCGAGCTGCATCTTGAGTCGACGGCAGAAGCCGCACCAGGTGGTCGTGTACATCGTCAGATCGGCCATGCCGGGTACAACCACCGTGCACGTCCGGATCTTCCCGCGGTGGGGGCCTTCACACCCGCGACGCGTCCGGCGGTCGCGTCGGGGTTCCGTCGGGGGTGGGTGTCAGGATGGGGTCGTGTCCCGAACCGCTCCCGGCCCCCGCGCGACCGACGCCTCCACCCCCGGTCCCGGAACCGGCCTGGTCGAGGGGCTCGACCCCGAACAGCACGCCGCGGTCACCGCCCCGCGCGGGCCGGTCTGCGTGCTGGCCGGCGCCGGTACCGGCAAGACCCGCACCATCACCCGCCGGATCGCGCACCTGGTCGCGGACGGGCACGTCGCCCCGGGGCAGGTCCTGGCCGTCACGTTCACGGCGCGGGCCGCGGGGGAGCTGCGGACCCGGCTCCGGGCACTCGACGCGTCCGGGGTGCAGGCCAGGACGTTCCACGCCGCGGCCCTGCGCCAGCTGCGCTACTTCTGGCCGCGCGTCGTCGGCGGGCCGCACTGGCAGCTCGTCGAGGGCAAGCTGCGGATCATCGGCCAGGCCGCCGCCCGCGCCCGGGCCGGCACCGACTCCGACGCCCTGCGCGACCTCGCCTCGGAGATCGAGTGGGCCAAGTCGAGCCTGGTCTCGCCCTCGGACTACCCGGCCGAGGCGGCCCGCCGCAAGCGCGACACGCCCGGCCCGGCGGAGCAGGTCGCCGCCGTCTACGCCGCCTACGAGGAGCTCAAGAACGCCGCCGAGGTCCTCGACTTCGACGACCTGCTGCTGCACACCGCCGTCGCCCTGGAGGAGCACGCCGGGGTCGCCGAGGAGTTCCGCTCCCGCTACCGCTGCTTCGTCGTCGACGAGTACCAGGACGTCACGCCGCTGCAGCAGCGCCTGCTCGACGCCTGGCTCGGTGAGCGCGACGACCTCACCGTCGTCGGCGACGCGAACCAGACGATCTACACCTTCGCCGGGGCGTCGCCGCGCTACCTGCTCGACTTCCCGCGCCGCTTCCCGGAGGCGACGGTGGTGCGCCTGCAGCGCGACTACCGTTCCACCCCGCAGATCGTCTCCAGCGCCAACCAGCTGATCGCGGGCGCGCGCAACCGCCCCGCCGGTAGCCGGCTGCAGCTGATCGGGCAGCTTCCGCCGGGGCCGGACCCGGACTTCTCCGAGCACGACGACGAGCCCGCCGAGGCGGCCGCCGTCGCCGGGCGGATCAAGACCCTCGTCGCCGACGGCACCCCGCCGTCGGAGATCGCGATCCTGTTCCGGATCAACGCCCAGTCCGAGGCCTACGAGCAGGCGCTCACCGAGCTGGGCCTGCCGTACCAGGTGCGCGGCGGTGAGCGGTTCTTCGCCCGCCAGGAGGTCCGGCGGGCGATGATCGCGCTGCGCGGCGCGGCGCCGGACCAGCGGCCCGGCACCGACATGGTCACGGTCACCCGCGCAGTGCTGACGGCGCGCGCCGGCCTGACCGACGAGCCGCCGCAGGGTGCGACGGCCCGGGCCCAGTGGGAGTCGCTGCTCGCACTCGTCGGGCTGGCCGAGGAGCTCGCCGCCGTCGAGCCGGAGGCCGACCTGGCCCGGTTCGTCGCCGAGCTGGACACCCGCGCCGACGCCGCGCACCCGCCGGTCGTGCAGGGCGTCACGCTGGCCTCGCTGCACGCGGCGAAGGGGCTGGAGTGGGACGCGGTGTTCCTGGTCGGCCTGGCCGACGGCACGCTGCCGATCCAGCACGCCGAGGGCGACGAGACCGCGACCGAGGAGGAACGCCGACTGTTCTACGTCGGCATCACCCGGGCCCGCCGGGTGCTGTCGATGTCGTGGGCGCTGGCCCGGGCGTCGGGACGGGGTCGCCCGCGTCGCCGGAGCCGGTTCCTGCACGGCCTGATACCGGACTCGCACCCGGCGTCGCGGATCGCGGGGGAGCGCCGACCCGGCGCGGCCCGGCCCAAGTGCCGGGTCTGCGGTACGCCGCTGTTCGGCACGGAGGCGACGAAGCTCCTCCGCTGCGCCGACTGCCCGTCCGACGTCGACCTCGAGCTGCTGGACCGGCTCAAGCAGTGGCGGGCGGGCGCGGCGAAGGAGCAGAGCGTTCCGGCCTACGTGGTGCTCACCGACGCCACCCTCACCGCGATCGCCGAGCAACGCCCGGCCGACCCGGCGTCGCTGGTCGGCATCCCCGGGATCGGCGCGGCCAAACTGGACCGCTACGGCGAGCAGGTCCTCGCCCTCGTCGCCGAGGAGAACTGAGCCGGCCGTAGCCGCGCGGCACGTCCGGTCGGGCACCACGGCCCCGGCCGGCACCACGGCTCCGGCCGGGGCCCGCGACGCGCACTGATCGTCGCGCCGCGCGCGGACCGACCTTCCGCGTACGTGGCCGCGAGCGCGGGACGACGTCCACCGCGCGGGACGGCGGTCGTCGCGGCCACGACGGTGAGCGCGTTCCGGCCCACCGTGTCGCAGGACCAGCGAACGGCACGCTCGTCGGAAAGGTTCCGACCACCGTGCCGCTCGTTCGATCCGCAGTCGGCGATGCGGGGCGACGGCCCGTCCAGCGAGCGGCACGCTCGTCGGAAAGGTTGCGACAGCAGTGCCGCCCGTCGGACCGGAGGGCCGGGGCGGGGCCGCGCGGGCCGGTGGACCGGGCCGGGCGGGCCGGGGCCGGGGGACCGGGCGGGGGACGGAGGCCGGGATCGGCGCGGTGCAGGGCTGTCACCTGCGTCGATCTTGGACGGTGACACTCACGCGAATTCCGAAGTATCAACTCGTTTAATCGGTTGTGCGCCGGTCTCCGGTCCTTCTACAGTCGACTACACCGAACGGCCGAAGGGCTGTTCGATACTCCGATCCACCGCGCGACGAGCGCACACGAGACGCCGAGGGAGGTGCCCCGAATGAACACGAACACGATCGCGATGTACGGCGACGACGTCCGGTTCGACGTGCTGTCCGGGCGTGCCGCCGGCGGCGTCCTGTGCTCCCCGGGCTCCTCCGTGCTCCCGGTGTGGCGCGTGCGCGTCACCGATGGGGGTTTCGCACCCGTCGTCGCGCCGATCGCGAACAAGCACAACTCCACACGTGTGTCCGTTCCCGGATGCCGAGGTACCACCTAGTCCTCGACAGACGACGGCCGATTCTCATCGGGGCCGCGGAACCCACACACAGGGGTCCGCGGCCCCGATTTTTTTGTCCCTACACACAGCAGTACCCCCATCCAGCGCAGTACCGACCAAGGAGGACCGACAGGTGCTAGTGCGATCAGCTCCGTGCGAGAGCGGAGTGATGGCGTCGGCCGAGTGCGGGGGCGGCAACACCGCCGACGTGCTGTCCGGCCTGCTCAGCGCGGCCCCGGAGACCGGGCAGGACCTGCCCTGTCGTCGCGAGGACGCCGACATGTGGTTCGCCGAGGCCCCGAACGAGCTGGAGCGGGCGAAGTCGCTCTGCGCCGGCTGTCCGGTCCGGGCCGAGTGCCTCGACGGAGCGCTGTCCCGGGCCGAGCCCTGGGGCGTCTGGGGCGGCGAGATCTTCGAGCGTGGACGGGTGATCCCCCGCAAGCGCCCGCGGGGTCGTCCGCGCAAGGCCGACCTGGAGCGCGACCGGGCCTACGCCCTGGCCGCCGGAAGCTGAACCCGGCCCGTCCGAACCACCCGCCACCGACATCACCGACACCCGCAGGAGACCTCCGATGAACCAGCTCATGACGGCACCGCGCCCGGCCACCGCCTCCCGCAAGCCGACCGACCACCGCTCCGAGGGAGCCCCCATGTTGATCCATGAAGCCCTGGCGAGATCCCGACAGCACGAGGCCGAACGCGAGGCCCGGCAGTACCGCCGGGCCCGCAGTCTGACCGCGGGCCGGCGATGGGCCCGTCTCGCCGCGTGGGCACAGCGCCGGGCACAGGCCGAGCGCGAGCGCGCCGCCGCCGGCTGATCCACCCGGCCGACGCCGTAGGGACACGACGACGCCCCCGACCCGGAGATCCCGGATCGGGGGCGTCGTCGTGTCAGCGCCGGCGGGACTACTCGCCCGCGGCGGGAAGCCCGTCGTCGAACAGCTCCGGCTGCCAGGACCCGACGATGTCGCGCAGCCGAACGCGCGCGTCGAGCTGGCAGAGGATGCCCAGCGTCCCCATCGTCACCCGGTGCACGAGCAGGAACTGCGGCGGCAGGTTCAGCTGCCGTGCCGTCGCGGCCTCCGGGTTGCGCAGGTCGCCGACCCGCTCGGCCTGGCTCTGGATCCAGCGCCGGCTGAAGTGGAACTCCTCGGTGCGCAACGGCTCGGTGAACGGGGCCAGGTAGCCCATCGCCTCGTCCGCGTCGAGGTGGCTGCCCGGGAGCACGAACCCGGCGTCGCGCATCAGCGTCATCAGCTCGGCCGAGCGGTACTCCAGCGCGTACTTCGTCATCGCCACGAGCTCGTGCGGCATGCCCTCGGGCAGCCGCGCGACCGCGCCGAAGTCCAGGACCAGCAGGCGGCCGTCGTCGAGGATCTGGAAGTTGCCCGGGTGCGGGTCGGAGTGCAGCAGGTGTGCCCGCGTGGGCGAGGAGTAGTGGAACTCCGAGAGCAGCGTGCCCGCGGCGTCGCGCTCGGTGCGGGTGCCGTCACGGATCACCTCGGACAGCGGACGCCCGGTGACCCACTCGCTGACCATGGCCTTCGGCGCGGAGGCGACGACCCGCGGGACGACGACGTTCTCGTCGTCCTCGAAGATCGCGCCGAACTCGCGCTGGTAGGTGGCCTCGTCGCGGTAGTCGAGCTCCTCCTCCATCCGGTCCTTGAGCTCGGTGATCAGCGGCTTGAGCTCCAGTCCGGGCGCGAGCGGCTGCAGCAGCCTGCTCATCCGGCCGAGCTGGCGCAGGTCCGAACGCAGCGCCTCCTCCGCTCCCGGGTACTGCACCTTCACCGCGACGTCGCGACCGTCCCGCCACACCGCGCGGTGCACCTGCCCGATGCTGGCCGACGCGGCCGGGGTGTCGTCGAACTCCTGGAAGCGGGTCCGCCAGGTGCTGCCGAACTGCTCGGTGAGCATCCGGTGCACGTCGGCCTTCGGCATCGGCGGCGCCGCGGCCTGCAGCTTGACCAGGGCCTCCCGGTACGGCTCGGCGAACTCGTCCGGGATCGCCGCCTCGAACACGCTCAGGGCCTGCCCGAACTTCATGGCTCCGCCCTTGAGCTCGCCCAGCACGGCGAACAGCTGCTCGGCGCTCTTCGCGGCGAGCTGGGCCGAGATCTCGTCCCGATCACCGCCGGCCAGGCGTCGGCCCCACCCCGCGGCCGCCCGTCCGGCCACGCCCAGGGGCAGGCCGGCGAGCTTGGCGGTGCGCGAAGCGGTTCGTCGGGGTATGTCGCTCACCCCCCGATTGTCTCCCGCCACGGGGCATGTCCGCACGCCGCACCCGCCGTCGCGGCCCGATCGGCGTGTCCCGCAGCGGTGTCCGGCACGGCCGCGCCGCACGGGCAGCCGGGGTGCGCAGGCCACACGCGGGTGACGACGGCGGCGGAGTCCAGATCCAGCTCGAGCGTGGCGTCCAGGGTCGGCGGGGGAGGCCCGCCGGTCGACGGGCCGTCCAGGGCCAGCAGCGCCTGCACCGACCCCAGCGCGGCGGTCGCGGCGAGCACGCCGGGCTCCGCGGACCCGGTCCGGCCGGCCAGCGCGGCGGTCAGGGCGGGCCACCCGGGGTCGAGCGCCGTCCGGTGCAGATCGAGGCAGCGCAGGCAGGCCGTGCGCCCGGGCAGCACGAGCGGCCCGACGACGCCGCGCCCGTCGCGTACCCGCACCACCAGGTGCTCGACGGCGCGCGAGGTCAGGGCGTCGGCCTCGTCGAGCCCGCGGGCCAGGGCGTCGGTGAGCACCACGAGGTCCGGCGGGGTGCGGCCCTGTGAACCCGTCCTGACCTGGGGTGCGACCCCCGTAAGCAGCTCCGCCGCGACGAGCGACCGGTCGAGGCCCAGCGTCCGCGCGGGCAGCCCGGCCACGAGCAGGTCGGACGGCTCGACCGGTCCGGACGTCCGCAGGTGCACGGCCCCGACGCCCGCCCGGGCCACCGCCGCGGCCACGGCGAGCGCCAGCGGGCCGTCCCCGCGCACCTCGACGACGGAGTCCGCCCGGCGGCGGCCGAGGAGCTCCGCGGCCCGGGCGTCGCGCAGGAGCCCGGCGGAGAACAACGCGTGCAGCAGCGCGGCGGCGGTGCCCGGATCGGCGCCGCGCCCGGTCGCCCGCCGCAGGAGTCCCGACGTGTCCGTCGCGGCGGCCCCGAGCTCGTCGAGCATCGCCGCCGTCGCGGGGCAGAGGTCCTCCAACACCCGTCCGAGCGACGGGTCGAGACCCACCTGCCGTGAGTCCGGACCGCGGACCAGGACGGAGAGATGGGGGGCGAGCATCAGCCGGGACGGCAGCCCGCGAGGGTGAGACATCGCACGATCGTGCACGTCACAGCGGCCGGGCGGACCCGCTCGGCGCGCCCGTTCACACCCGCACACTCCGCGCTGGTCCGAACGGGCGCCGGCGTTCCTCCCGGTCGGGCACACGGTGTTGCTGCCGCACAGCGTCACCGGGCGCCGTCGCACACCGACACCGCGGCCGACGGTTCCCGACCGTCCGGGGGCGGCGCGGTGCGGCCCCCGCGGGCCTACGCTGGGGGGCATGGGCAGTACCCCTGTCGTCGAGGTCCGTCGCAGTGCACGACGCCGCCGGATGGTCAGCGCCCGGCGCGAGGGCGACACCGTCATCGTGTTCATCCCCGGCTGGATGAGCGAGCGCGAGGAACACGACTGGGTCGCGGAGATGGTCCGGCGGCTCGAGCGCAGCGAGCGCAAGCGCCGCTCCCCGGGCCGTCGCGGCGACGACGCGTTGTTCCGCCGCGGCTCCGAGCTCTCCACCCGGTACCTGGAGGGCAAGGCCCGTCCGGTGTCGATCCGCTGGGTGGCGCCGATGCGCACCCGCTGGGCTTCCTGCACCCCCGACGACGGCACGATCCGGGTCAGCGAGCGCCTGCGGGACGTCCCGGGCTGGGTCGTGGACTACGTGCTCGTCCACGAGCTCGCGCACCTGCTCTCGGCCGCGCACGACGAGGCGTTCTGGGCCTGGGTGCACCGCTACCCGAAGGCCGAGCGGGCGATCGGCTACCTCGAGGGGCTCAGCGCTGCCGCGGCTCTCGGGATGGTTGGCGTGGACGGTGACGGCGCGGACGAGCCCGACGACACGACGACCGGGGACACGGTCGACGGACCCGCCACCGTCAACGGCCCCACCGAGCCGGACGCCGTCGCAGCGGGCTAGGACGCCCGTCCACGCGCACCCGGCCGCCGGCGCGCGGTCCGTGGACCGCGCGCCCACCGGGCCGGTGCGCGCCCGGAGTCAGCTCGTGGACGTCCCGGACGGGCCGTCGTCACGCTTCGGGTCCTCGTTTGTGGGCTTCGGGTCGGTGGAGGAGTCCTGCTCACCGGCGGCCTTCTCGGCGTCGGCCTGCATCTGCTTCTCCAGCTCGGCGATCGGGTCGTCGGTCTCGAGGGACCGGCGCACGAACGCGGCCGGGTCCTCCAGGTCGTCCGCACCCGGGATCAGGTCCGGGTGCGCCCACACCGCGTCGCGTCCCGCGGAGCCGCGCTCGGCGGCGAGCAGCTGCCACAGCTCGGAGGCCGCGCGCAGCTTCCGCGGCCGCAGCTCCAGCCCGACGATCGTGGCGAACGCCTGCTCGGCCGGCCCGCCGGAGGCGCGACGGCGGCGCATGGTCTCGCGCATCGCCTCCGCACCGGGCAGGCGCTCACCGACGGCCTCGGCCACGACGTGGTCCACCCAGCCCTCGATCAGGGCGAGCAGTGTCTCCAGCCGCGCCAGGGCGGCCTTCTGCTCCGGCGTGTCCTCCGGCTCGAACATGCCCGAGGACATGGCCTCCTGGATCGACGCCGGGTTCGACGGGTCGATGTTCTGCGCCAGCTCCTCGATCCGCGAGGTGTCCACGGTGATGCCGCGGGCGTACTCCTCGACGGTGCCGAGCAGCCGCTCCTTGAGCCAGCCGACGTGCGAGAACAGGCGCTGGTGCGCGGCCTCGCGGGCGGCCAGGTAGAGCATGACCTCACCGGCGGGCAGGTCGAGCCCCTCGGTGAACTTCGCGATCGACTCGGGGAGCAGCGCGGCGGTGCGGTCGGTCCCGATCGGGATCCCCAGCTCGGTGGAGCTGAGCACCTCGGAGGCGAGCTGGGCCAGGCCCTGGCCGAGCTGGGTGCCGAACGCCAGGCCACCCATCTGCCCGATCATCCCGAGCATCGGCCCGGCCTGCGCGCGAACCTCCTCGGGCAGTCCCTCCACCCAGGCGCCGGAGATGCGGCGGGCCACCGGGTCGCACAGCCGCTTCCAGGTGGGCATCCCGGCCTTGACCCAGTCGGTCGCCGTCCAGGCCACGACCTCGGTCGCGCCGGCCGGGAACTCGGTGGCCGGGTCCAGCCACATCTCGGCGAGCTTGAACGACTCGGCGACGGCTCGGCGCTGGTCGTCGGTCAGCGACGAGGTGGTCTGGGCGAGCTGCTGGGTCGCCATCTGCGCGGCGAGCTCGTAGTTGACCGGCCCGCCGTCGCCGCTGGTCCCGGCGTGACTGAGCATCTGGCCGAGCTGGCTGAGCATCTGGCCGAGCTGGCTGACGTCGAAACCGCCGGGGCCGCCCGCGCCCGGCATCCCGGGCATACCCGGCATCCCCGGGAACGCGGAGAAGCCGCCGGTCGGGTCGTTCGCGCCCGGCGGGAGCTTGCCGAAACCGAACGGGTCCTGGGGGCCCTCGCCCCCGTCGCCCTTGCCCGTGCCGTCCCCGGACTCGCGGTCGCGGTCGCGGTCGGAGGAACCGAAGCCGAAGGGCACATCACTCATGGCGTCCACCGTACGCGGGAGCGGATGCCCGTGTGGCCGCGCTCCGGCCCTGGTGGGCGCCTGTTCACCCAGAGCGTGACCCCACGGGGTGACGCTGTGAGGGGAGGCCGGGGCGACGGTCAGGAGCAGCCCCGCGGGGTGCCTCCGGCCCGGATCGTGTCCAGCGCCGTCACCGCGTCGGTGACCGTGCCGACGCGGGCCAGCTGCAGGCCGTCGGGCACCTCGGAGGCCGCCTCGGCGCAGTTGTCCGCGGGCACCAGGAACGTCTGCGCCCCGACCTCGGAGGCCTTGAGCATCTTGAACCGGATCCCGCTGATCGGGCCGACCGTGCCCTCCGGGGTGATGGTCCCGGTGCCGGCGATGAACCGGCCACCGGTGAGCTCACCAGGGGTGAGCTTGTCGACCAGGGCGAGGGTGAACATCAGCCCGGCCGACGGCCCGCCCACGTCGCCGAGGGTGATGGAGAGACGGTCGCCGTCGGCGGGCGCGGTGGCGGGGGTGATGCCGAGGAACGCCCGCGCCGGGTCGCCCGGGTAGGCCGACGGCGTCACCGACACCTCGCGCACCGGGTCGTCGCCCCGCTGGGTCCGCAGCGCCAGCGGCGTTCCCGGCCGCGCTCCCTTGAGGATCTCCAGCAGCATCGGGACCGACGAGACCGGACGGCCGGCGACGGCGACGATCCGGTCGCCCTCGGCCAGAACGCCGGACGAGGGTGAGTCGGCGGTCAGTGCGCCGACCGTCACCCGCGTCGGGAGCCGGAGGTAGGTCAGGGCCGCGGCCTCGGCGTTGGCCACCGAGCTGTCGAACTCCTGCTTGTTCGCCGAGGAGACCTCTTCGGACGAGAGGTTCGGCGGGTAGAGCGTGTACCGCGGGGCGAGCTGGTGGTCGCCGGAGAACCAGAGCCCCATCGCCTGGAACGCGGTCATCCCGTCGGTGACGCCGACCGTCGTCATGTTGAGGTGCCCGGACGTCGGGTAGGTGGGCAGCCCGTCGGCCGAGACGACCTGTTTGCCCTGGTAGACGTCGAGAGTGTTGACCGTCGGGCCCGGCCCGAGCGAGACCACGGGGGCCGGTACGACGGACCCCGCCACGGCGATTCCCAGCAGCAGGAGGAGCGCCGTCATCCACGACGAAGATCGACCACTCACGGACGCACCCTACGGGTATCTCACCCGGACGGGCGCGCGCTCCCCCTTTCCCGAACACGGATGCGGGGTATTCCCACCGGGAACTCACGCGTTCTCCGTAGAGTTGGGCAGACAGTGGGACAACCGCGCCGTCTCTCCCCGCCGGCCGGTCGCCCGCTCCTGATTCCCGAAGTACTGGAGCGTGACCGTGTCCATGCGGCCCCCCGTGGGAGCGCCGTCGTTGTCCCGGCGTACCCGGATCCTGCTCATCGCCGCAGGTGTCCTGGTCATCCTTCTGCTGGGTGGTTCCCGGCTGGTCAACTTCTATGTCGACTGGCTGTGGTTCGGCGAGGTCGGCTTCCGCAACGTGTTGACCACCCGGCTGTTCACCCAGGTCGTGCAGTTCCTGGTGATCGCCCTGCTCGTCGGCGGCCTCGTGGCGCTGACGCTGTGGATCGCCTACCGGTTCCGGCCGGTCTTCGTGCCGGTCTCCGGCCCCGAGGACCCGGTGGCCCGGTACCGCACGGTGATCATCCAGCGCCTGCGCCTGTTCGCCGTCGGCATCCCGGTCGTGATCGGCATCATCGCCGGGCTGGCCGCGCAGGGTGACTGGCAGACGGTGCAGATGTTCCTGCACTCGACGCCGTTCGGTGTGGCGGACCCGGAGTTCGGCAACGACGTGTCGTTCTACGCGTTCACCCTGCCGTTCCTGCGGCTCGTGCTGACCTGGCTGTTCGTCTCGGTGGCGATCTGCTTCGTGGTCGCGCTGGTGACGCACTATCTGTTCGGCGGCATCCGCCTCACCGGCCGTTCCGGGCAGGTCTCGTCCGCCGCACGCGCCCAGCTGGCCGTGCTGGCGGGTGTGTTCGTGCTGCTCAAGGCCGTCGGCTACTGGTTCGACCGGTACGAGCTGCTGTTCTCCCAGCGCAACGCGAACTTCACCGGCGCCACCTACACCGACCTCAACGCCGTCCTCCCGGCGAAGATCATCCTGCTGATCATCTCGGTGATCTGTGCGGGCGCCTTCTTCGCCGCGGTGTTCCGGCGCAACCTGCAGATCCCGGCCGTCGCGCTGGTGATGCTCGTCATCTCCTCGATCCTGGTCGGCGCGGCCTGGCCCGCGGTGCTGCAGCAGTTCGTGGTCGCCCCGAACGCGAACGAGCGCGAGGCCCCGTCGATCCAGCGCAACATCGACGCCACCCGCGCGGCGTTCGGTCTGACCCCGGACAAGGTCGACATCCAGGACTACAGCGGGACGTCGACGGCGACCCCGGCGCAGGTCCGCTCGGACACCGCGACGATCCCGAACATCCGCCTGCTCGACCCGGGCAAGCTGAACAAGACGTTCACCCAGCTCCAGCAGCGACGGAACTTCTACGGGTTCTCCAGCTCGCTCGACATCGACCGCTACACCGTCCGCGGGCAGACCCAGGACTACGTGATCGCGGCGCGTGAGCTCGACCAGAGCGCGCTGGTCGGCAACCAGACCGACTGGATCAACAAGCACCTCGTCTACACGCACGGCAACGGCGTCGTCTACGCGCCGGCCAACCAGGTCAACGCGGCTCTGGAGGACACCGGCGGCCAGGGCGGCCTGCCGCGGTTCAGCGTCAGCGACACCCAGGCCCAGGGCACCATCCCGGTGCAGCAGCCCCGCATCTACTACAGCGAGCTGCTCAACAACGAGTACTCGATCGTCGGTGCCGGGCCCGAGGACGGGCCGCGCGAGTACGACTCGGACACCCAGCAGTACACCTACGACGGCGCCGGCGGCGTCCCGATCGGCGGGCTGGGCAACCGGATGGCGTTCGCGCTGGCCTACGGCGAGCGCAACATCCTGTTCAACAGCTCGATCAACGAGAACTCGCGGATCCTCTACAACCGCGACCCCTCGCAGCGGGTCAAGGACGTCGCGCCGTGGCTGACCGTCGACAACGACTCGTACCCGGCGGTCGTCGACGGCCGGGTCCAGTGGATCATCGACGGCTACACGACGCTGCAGAACTACCCGTACGCCGCGCAGGTCCCGCTGGGTGAGGCGACGTCGGACAGCCGTCTCGGCGCGCAGGGCCAGCAGCTGCCCAACGACAACATCAGCTACCTGCGCAACTCGGTGAAGGCGACCGTCGACGCCTACGACGGCTCGATCAAGCTCTACGCCTTCGACGAGACCGACCCGGTGCTGCAGACGTGGGAGAAGGCGTTCCCGGGCTCGGTCCTGCCGAAGTCCGACATCTCGCCGTCGCTCAACGAGCACCTGCGCTACCCGGAGGACCAGTTCAAGGTCCAGCGGGAGCTGCTGACGCGCTACCACGTCAGCGACCCGGGGGAGTTCTTCTCCACGGTGTCGTTCTGGGACGTGCCGTCGGACCCGACGGTGCAGGGCAACACCGGTTCCTCGCAGGACGCGCAGCCGCCGTACTACATCCTGGCCGGGCTGCCCGGTCAGCCGGAGGCGTCGTTCCAGCTGACGAGTGCGCTGGTCAGCCTGCGACGGCAGTTCCTGGCGTCGTACATGTCGGTGGACTCCGATCCGGAGAACTACGGCAAGATCACGGTGCTGCAGTTGCCCAGTGACACCCAGACGCTCGGCCCGCAACAGGTGCAGGCCCAGTTCCTCGGCTCACCCCAGGTTTCCCAGGAGCTGAACCTGCTCCGGCAGAACCAGACCACGATCGACTACGGCAACCTGCTGACGTTGCCGGTGGCCGGTGGTCTGCTCTACGTGGAGCCGGTCTACATCGAACGGGCCGGGCAGGACTCGTCCTACCCCCAGCTGGCCCGCGTGCTGGTGAGCTACGGCGGCCGGGTCGGCTACGACCCGAGCCTGTCCGAGGCGCTGGACCAGATCTTCGGGGCCGGTGCCGGGACCGCGGCGACGGGCACGACGCCGACCCCGACGACCCCCGCCGCCCCCGGAACGGCGACCACGCCGGCGACCCCGGGCGCTCCGAACGCGGCACAGACGGCGGCGGCCGGCGAGATCCGGTCGGCGCTCACCGAGCTCAAGGCGGCCCAGGCGGCCGGTGACTTCGCCAAGCAGGGTCAGGCGCTCGCCGCGCTCGACGCCGCGGTCGCGAAGTTCCAGTCGTCCGGAGGCTGACCGGCAGGGGGTGCCCGGGGAGACGTTCCCCGGGCACCCCCTGGCTCGGCCGCGAGATCGTCCGGTGTAGTGTTCACGGCACAACGAAATACAGAAACACGGCGCGGGGTGGAGCAGCTCGGTAGCTCGCTGGGCTCATAACCCAGAGGTCGTAGGTTCGAATCCTACCCCCGCTACTCATCGCGAAGGCCCCCGGAGAGATCCGGGGGCCTTCGTCGTTCCCGCACGTCAGAGCGCCGGTTTGTCCATCATGACCGCGCCCGGGACCGGGGTGCCGTCGGGCAGGCGGGCCGGGCGGACGTCGCCGTATCCGGCCCGGGCGTACATACGCCGGTTGCGGACGCTGCGCTCGCCGGTGAACAGGGTGAACGTCGTGACGCCCGGCGGGGCCTGGCCCTCGGCGAAGGCGAGCAGCGCCCGTCCCAGGCCGCGCCCGGCGAGGTCCGGGGCGACCATCAGCCGTCCGATGTCCCAGGTCTTGCCGTCGGCGAGCAGGCGCGCGCCGACGCCGCCCACCAGACGTCCGTCCAGGCGCACCGTCCAGTGCGGGCGGGTCCGTACCCGCTCGCGGACCTGCTCGGCGCTCTCGTGCAGCGCGGGGACGTCGAGCCGGTCGTTCTCGATCGCCTCGGTCACCCAGCAGCAGCGCTGCAGGACCAGGATCTCGGCGGCGTCGGCCGCGCCGGCGGGCGCCAGGACCGCACCGGGCACGGGGAGCGCGTTGGTCGTCGGGGACGTCACGGGCCGACTCTAGGGCGGCGTCCGGCCGTCTCACCAGGCGTTTCGCGCGGTCCCGGTGAACAGGAGGGGGCCGTGTCGTGTCCGTGGGCGGACCGCGTAGTATTGGTTCTACCGACGCGGGGTGGAGCAGCTCGGTAGCTCGCTGGGCTCATAACCCAGAGGTCGTAGGTTCGAATCCTACCCCCGCTACCACGACGAAGGCCCCGGACCGGCTGGTCCGGGGCCTTCGTTCTGTTCGGGGTTCTACGAGGTGGAGGGGCGCACCTCGAGTACCCGGAAGCCGCGGTCGGACGTGAGCCGGCTCGTCGGGAAGCCCTGCTCGTCGAGCCAGCGGGCCAGCGAGTCCGAGCCGAGGTTCTTGGACACCACCAGGTACGCCACCCCGGCCGGGTCGAGCCGCGGGAGCCAGCGCAGCAGCATCTCGTGCAGTGCGGCCTTGCCGGAGCGGATCGGCGGGTTGGAGTAGATGCCGGCGAAGACGACGTCGTCGGGCACCTCGTCCGGGCGGCAGGCCGTCACGTTGCCCAGCCCCGCCGCGTCTGCGTTCGCCCGGGTGAGCCCGAGCGCACGGTCGTTGAGGTCGATCGCCCACACCGGCAGCCGGCGTCGCCGGGTGGCCAGGGTGAGCGCGATCGGCCCGTACCCGCAGCCCAGGTCCAGCAGCGGCCCGCGGGTGGACGGCATCGGGGCGGAGTCGAGCAGGACCTTCGTCCCGCGGTCCACGCGGCTCTGGGAGAACACCCCGGAGTCGGTCGCCAGCGTGAGGTCGACGCCGTCCGTGTGCAGGCGCACCGTGCCGGGCCTGCTGGGGGCCGTGGGATCGGCGGTGAAGTAGTGGTCCTGCACGCGGACGGATCCTACGGCGCGCATCATGGGGTCATGAGTGGAGCACCGATCATGGACGTGCCGATCGACTCGGAACCCATCCGGATCGGCCAGTTCCTCAAGCTCGCCGGCCTGGCCGAGGACGGCGGGCACGCCCGCGAGCTGCTCGAGTCCGGCGACGTGACCCTCAACGGCCGCCCGGAGAACCGCCGCGGTGCCCAGCTCAAGGCCGGCGACGTGGTCGCGGTCGCCGGCCACAAGGTGCGCCCGACCATCGGCTGACCCCGCCGGCCGCTGCCCGGCCGCGCCGCTTCCCCGCCACGGCACGGCCCGGCGCGGCGTCGAGAGTCCTGAAGGCTTCCCTCGCTCACGCAGGAGTCCCGAAGAGTCCCCTCGGGCTCATCAGCCCAGGGCCCCGCCGGCCCGACGCCCGCCCGCCTCGGTCCCGAGGGGGCCCTCGCGCGGTGGCGGGTGCACTCCGGCCGACGGTGCGCCACCGGTGATCCGAGAGGTCCTGAAGGGTCCCCTCGCTCACGCGGGCGTCCCGAAGGATCCCCTCGTGTCTCGAGGCGCGGGGGACGTGCCGCGTCCCCCGGCCGCCCCCACGTGTCCCGGGGGTCCCCTTGCTCACCAGGGTGTCCCGGAGGGTCCCCTCGGGGCGCCCGGGGCCCGGGGCCCGGCGCTCGGGGCCCGGCGCACGGGCTCACCAGCCCAGTGTCGTCTCCAGGTGGCGCTCGATCACTGGAGCGAGCGACGCGGTGAACGTGGACGTCAGGTGGTTGTCGTCCATGTAGACGAGGACGTTGCCGACCTCGCTGGGGCAGGAGCGGGCGTCGCAGAGGTGGTCGGCCATGTCCACGAACGAGACGTTCGGCGGCACGTCGGGCGCCATCGTGTAGCTGGGCAGGGCCGGGTAGACGGCCTCGCGCTCGAGCCCGCAGGCGTCGGCGTGCCGGCCGTTGCCGCTCACACAGTCCGGCACCGAGAACCCGGGGCGCGGGTTGTCCCGCAGGCCGACGACGGGGATGCCGGCATCGTGCATCCGCCACCACTGCGCGACGAACCCGGGCGGGGTCTGCTCGGTCTGCCCGGGCCGGACGTCGCGGCTGGCCAGGGTGAACACGGCGTCGGGCTGCAGGGCCGTCAGCTCGTCGGCGGCCAGGGCGTTCCAGGCGGTACAGCCCTCGTCGGCCGGGTCGACCTCGGAGGCGGTGGAGAACGGGCACGCACCGCGGAACATGACCACGAGCTCCCAGTTGCGCTGGGCCGCGATCGGGATCAGGGCGCCGGTGTACTGCTGGGCGTGCGAGTCCCCGATGACGGCGACGGTGCGCTCCGGCGGCGCGTCCCCGGGCGGCGGGATCCGGCACACCTCGACCTCGGGACGCTCCGGCGACGGGCCGCAGAGCCAGGTCCCGGTGCGGTAGCTCCAGTCGTCGCCCGCCTGCACCAGCGACGGCAGCAGCGGCGCGTCGTCGACGTCGGTGCCGGCGAAGGTGAACGTCGGGTCCAGCGCCCCGGCGCCCGGGTGGGCGGGGGAGCCGACCTCGACGCCCGGCTGCGCCCGGACCGTCGCGACGCCCTGCCAGGCCCCGCACAGCAGCAGCACGGTGCCGGCCATCGCCAGCCCGGTACGCAGCGCGACCCGCGGACGCGCCCGCTGCAACGGCTGCTCGACGAAGCGGTGGGTCAGCACCGCCAGCACCAGCGCCGCCGCGATCACGCCGAGGCCGCCGACGAGGCCGGGCTGCGACCATCCGGTCAGCACCAGCGTGAGGATCAGGATCGGCCAGTGCCAGAGGTAGAGCGGGAAGCTGATGTCGCCGAGCCGATGCATCAGCGGGGTGACGAGCAACCGGTCCGCGCCGAAGCGGTGCCCGGTCCGCCCGGCCGTCAGGACGAGTGCGGCGGCCAGGGTGGGCCACAGCGCCACCCAGCCCGGGAAGGCGTCCTGCACCGGGAGCAGGAACCCGCAGGAGACCAGGGCGGCGACGCCGGTCCAGCCGAGCGCGACCCGGGTCCGGACGCCCATGACGGGCAGCTCCTCGATCCGGGTGATCCAGAGCGCGAGCAGCCCGCCGAGCGCGAACTCCCAGACGCGTGTCAGCGAGTGGAAGTAGGCCAGCGGCTGGTCGAGCGCGGTGAGCCACACCGAGAACAGCAGCGACGCCCCGCCGACGACGGCGAGGGCGACGGTGAGCGTGCGATGAAGGTCACGGGAGTCCCGGCGCGCGACGAGCGCGACGAGAGCCACCAGCAGTGGCCACACGAGGTAGAACTGCCCCTGCACCGACAGCGACCAGAAGTGCTGCGCGATCCCGGCGGCGTCGTTCTGCGCGGCGTAGTCGACCGAGTCCGCGGCGAGCTGCCAGTTGTGCAGGAACAGCGTCGAGGTGACGATCTCGCGGACGGCCGGGAGCCAGCGGCTCTCCGGCAGCAGCAGCGCTCCGGCGGCCACCGAGGCCAGCAGGACCACCCCGGCCGCGGGCAGCAGGCGGGAGAGCTGACGCGACCACGTGGCCCTCAGGTCCAGGGGCCCGCGACAGGCGGAGCGGTACAGCCCGCCGGTCACCAGGAAGCCGCTGATCAGGAAGAACACGTCCACGCCACCGGACACCCGGTTGAACCAGACGTGGTAGACGACGACCAGGGCGACGGCCAGGGCCCGCAGCCCCTGCAGCTCGGGCCGGTAGCGGGTCCGCTGCCCGGTGTCGGTCGTGGCGGGTGCTCCGGGCCCGGGCGAGGTCACGAGGTCGGGTTCCTTCCCGTCGTCTCCGGAGGTCGGGGACCGGTCGGTCCCGAACGCAGAACAGCGGCCGGCAGGAGACCTGCCGGCCGCTGGACGAACCGGTTCACGCGAGGACCGCGAGCACTCCCTGAGACCAGGCCACCTCGGTGGCCGTCGGTCTCAGTATCCCAGGTATCCGCCGCTGGAGCTGCTGCGCCCACCTGCGGCGAGCGTCTCCAGTCCGTACCGGTCGATCATGTAGCGGACGCCGGCGGTGATGTTCGCGACCGGGTCGGTGACCGACTCGTTCGCGAAGTCCGGGTGCACGTAGCGCTTGAACGTGGCCGGGATGACCTGCATGAGGCCCTCGGAGTGGTTGCCCGCGGCGGCGTTGGAGTCCCAGTTGTTGATGGCGTCCGGGTCGCCGTTGGACTCCTTGAGGATGATCCGCTTGAGGCCGGTCGCGTAGGACTGCGACAGCCCCATGTGGTCCAGGGCCTCGGCGATCCAGCCGTCGAGCCCACCGGCCGCGATCACGGAGTCGAGTTCCTTGCGGGCCGCGGCCTTCTTCGCCTCGGCCGCGGCGGCCTTCTCGTGCTCCGCGGCGATCTTCTCGGCGATCTTGCCGGCCTTGTCCAGCGAGGCGACGTCCACGTCGGACGCGGTCGCGGTCGGCGCACCGGCCTGGTGCGCGGCGGCGGGGGTCGTGTCGAAGGCGACCGGGCTGAAGTAGCCGGACGGGCTGCCGTCGGTCGACGTGGCCGAGGACGCGATCGGCGCCGACTGGGAGGCGAGCATCGTCGCCTTCGTGACGTCGGTCGAGGCGTCGGCCTCGGTGGTGCCGCCGACGTTGGTCGGGATGATCGCGGCGAACGCGCCCGAGGCGACGACGCCGAACGCGGCACCGGCCGCAGCGGTCGTCGTTCCGACCCGGCGCGCGGCCGAGGCGGGGGTGCTCGAGTGCCGCGCGGGGGAGCGGACGGCGTAGCCGGCGGGGGCCGACTGCGGAATCAGGGTCGTGCTGGTGCCGCCGGGGGAGCGGTGTGCAGGCAAGGGAACGCCCTTTCGCGATCACGGACGGCGCCGTACGAGCGGCCGGGTCGGGGGTCCCGGGTGAGCCGGTCGGGGAGGTCCGGCTCCAAGCCCGCTCGTGATCGGGCCGTGATGACCCGGAGGACCTTACGGCCAGGCGTTGATCACGACAAGCACCGGGGGCACCCGTCGGCGCGTCGGTCGCACCGTTCACCGAGATGTCGATCTTGAGGGTCGCCGACGAGTCTCGCGGTCAGCGGTGTCGCTCCTCGTTGGACGGTCGTTTTGCCAGTTCATGGGCGCCTGGACGGCGATCCGGGACCGGCGGCGGGCGGTTCGCCGACCGGTCGGAAGACCGGAATGGAGCCCGCCGCGGACCCGGTGGCCGGGCCGAACCGCCGGTAACCTGACCTCAGCTCCAGCAACGACCGGACGCCGACGATCGCATGGGCGGAGATGGACACCAAGGACCTTCTGACCATCGGTGACGTCGTGCACCGGAGCGGTTTCCCGCACTCGGCCCTGCGCTACTACGAGCGCGAGGGGCTGATCTCCGCGACGCGGACGTCCGGGGGGCAGCGCCGCTACCGCCGCAGCGAGCTGCGCCGGCTCGCGTTCATCCGCGCGGCGCGCTCGATCGGCATCGGTCTGGAGGAGGTGCGGACCGCTCTGCAGAGCCTGCCCGACGAGCGCACCCCGAACAAGGCGGACTGGACCCGGCTGTCGAAGGCCTGGCGGGCCCGGCTCGACGAGCAGGTCGAGGCGCTGGTCGCGCTGCGCGACGGGCTCGACGGCTGCATCGGCTGCGGCTGCCTGTCGATGACGACGTGCCGTCTGGTCAACCCGGACGACCAGGCCGCGGCGATGGGCGAGGGCGCCCAGGGCCTGCCCGCCGCGCTGCGTCGCCCGCCGGTGCACGGTCGCTGACGTCCGGGTCGGCAGTGCCGACCGGCGGGACCGCGGGCCGGGCGAACACCTGGTGACATCGGCGTCGAACCCGGCCCGGAGCCCCGCCCCTCCACCTAGGCTGGGGCCGTGACCGACGTGGGGCAGGACCGCTGGCTGCAGTTCGACGGGCTCTCCAACGCCCGTGACATCGGGGGGCTCCCGCTCACCGGCGGCGGGCACGTCCGCCCCGGGGTGCTGCTGCGCACCGAGGCCCTGGAGCACCTCACCCCGGGCGACGTGCGCCGGCTGCTCGACGAGCACGGCGTCCGCCAGGTGCTGGACCTGCGCACCGACCGCGAGCGTGTCGAGTACGGCCGGGGGAAGCTGGTCGCCGCCGGGGTCGACACCCACCTGCTCAGCTTCATCCCGGAGGAGGGGCGTGCCCTCCCGGAGGTGGAGGACGAGGACCTGGACCCGATGCTCCGCAACTACCTCGCCTACCTGACCGACCGCGGCCCGACCGTCGTCGACGGCGTCCGGAGGATCGCGCAGCTCGACGACGGGGCGACGATCGTGCACTGCGCCGCGGGCAAGGACCGGACCGGTGTGCTGGTCGCGCTCGTGGAGTCGGTGGCCGGGGTGCCGCGGGAGGACGTGGTCGAGGACTACGCGCTGTCCGCGACCCGGATCGAGCAGATGTTCCGGCGCTGGACGACCGAGAGCGGCGAGGAGATGCCCGAGCCGGACGAGATCGACCGGCACCGCCCGCGCGCCGAGGTGATGCGCGGCTTCCTCGAGCAGCTCGACGAGCGCCACGGCGGCCCGGTGGCGTGGCTGCAGGCCAACGGCCTCACCGACGCCGAGCTCGACCGTCTCCGGGAGCGCCTGCGCGGGGAGTGAGCCGGGGAGCTCCTACGGGAGCTCCTCGATGGACACCGCGGCGTCGAGCTTGCGCAGGGCCCCCGGGTCGCCGGTGACGGCCGGCCACCCACGGCGACGCGCCGTGCTGACGACCTGGCCGGTGACGATGTCGTCCTGCCCGGAGGCGGCCATCAGCAGCCCGGCCTCCTGGGCGGTGGTCGGGTCCAGCTCGTGGATGACGGTGTTCGGCAGCCCGAGCAGGACCTGCAGGGCCGCGTGGTGTTCGGGCTCGAGGACCGACCAGGCGCGCCCGAGGGCCGCGCTGGGGATGGCGAGCACGATGTTCTGCTCCACGGCGGCCCAGACCAGGGCCCGCACGTAGACCGGGCGACCGGTGGCGAAGGCCGCCAGCGCCGAGGAGTCGAGTACCCGTCCGCCGATCATCGCCGATCAGCCGACGGCCACGGGCGCAACCGAACACAGCGACCGCCTGGCCGCGTCCAGCTCGTCCGGGGGCGGCGGACCTCCGTAGAGGTGCGCCAGCGTGGCCAGTGAACGGTCCCGGTCCTGCCGGGACTGGACCGCCTCCGCGACGTAGGCCGAGAGGCTCGCCGCCGACCCGCGTGAGACCGCGTCCCGTGCCTCGGCCACCAGATCGGCCGGCAGGGTGACCGTCACCCGTTCACTGCGCATACCGAAATGCTACAACGCGCATACCGCCCACGCCTACTCCGCGTGACATCCGTTCGGGTCCGATGCATGTTACCGACCGGTATGCAAGGCTGGTCCGCATTCCCCGGGGCCCTGCGTCTCAGCGCAACCGGCGGCCCCGGTGACGTCGCCGCGAGGGAGCCCGTAGATGGACCTGACCTACACCGCGGCCGAGGAGGAGTTCCGTAGCGAGCTCCGTTCCTGGCTGTCGGCGAACATCCCCGACGAGTGGAGCCGTCCCGGCTTCTGGGAGTCCCTGGACGACGACGAGAGCTTCCGTCTGCGCCGGGACTGGGAGCGGGACAAGGCTCTCGCCGGGTTCGCCGGGATCCAGTGGCCGACCGAGTTCGGCGGCCGCGGCGGGACGCCCGGTATGAAGGCGATCTACGACGAGGAGACCGTCCGGGCGCAGGCTCCGCGCACGGTCAACCCGCTCGGCCTGACCTTCCTCGCCCCGACCGTGATGGCCATCGGTACGGACGCGCAGAAGAAGGAGATCATCGGCCCGATGCTGCGCAATGAGGTGATCTGGTGCCAGGGCTTCTCCGAGCCCGGCGCCGGGTCCGACCTCGCGGCGCTGTCGACCAAGGGCGTCCGCGACGGTGACGACTTCGTCGTCAACGGCCAGAAGGTCTGGACGACCAACGCCATGTACGGCGACAAGATCTTCACCATGGTCCGCACCGAGGCGGGCAGCGAGAAGCACCGCGGCATCTCGATGCTGCTGATCGACATGGACCAGCCCGGTGTGGACGCGCGCCCGCTCAAGCAGATGAGCGGCGCCAGCGAGTTCGGCGAGGTCTTCTTCTCCGACGCCCGCGTCCCGGCCACCGACTGCCTCGGCGAGATCGGTGACGGCTGGCGGACCGCGATGCTGCTGCTCTCGTTCGAGCGCGGCGCGTCGGGCATCTCGCAGTACACCGAGTTCCGCCGCCAGTACGACGAGATCGCCGCCGTGGCGCGCACGCTCGGCCGCGACACCGACCCGGTGATCCGCAACAAGCTGGCCCGGGTCCTCATCGAGCTGGAGTGCCTGAAGCTGCACTCGATGCACGTGCTCACCCGGACCGAGCAGGGCAAGGACCTCGGGTTCGAGGCGTCGATGACCAAGCTGCAGTGGTCCGAGGCGTTCCAGGACCTGTGGGAGGTCTACGACGACATCCTCGGCGAGGACGCCACGCTCGACTCGCTCGGCGACCTCGACCTGCGCCCGCTGCACGGGCAGGCCATGTGGTCGCGCTCGGTCACCATCTGGGGCGGCTCGTCCCAGGTCCAGCGCAACATCACCGCCGAGCGCGTGCTCGGCCTGCCGCGGTAGGAGAGGCCATGTTCTTCGCACTCACCGACGACCAGCGGGAGTTCGACACCGCGGTCCGCGGGTACCTGGCCGAGCGCTTCGACCTCGAGGCCGTCCGCGGCGTCGTGGAGGACGTCGACGGTGACGGGCACCCGGACTCGCTCTGGAAGGCCGCCGCCGAGCAGGGCTGGCCGGCCGTGCTCGTCCCGGAGGAGCACGAGGGTCTGGGCCTCGGACTAGTGGAGGCGCAGGTGATCGCCCGCGCGCTGGGCGCCGGCGCCGCGCCCGGTCCGTGGCGGGGCACCGTCCTGGCCGCGGAGGCGATCCGTTTCGGCGGCTCCGACGAGCAGAAGGCGCAGTGGCTGCCCAAGCTCGCCTCCGGTGAGGCCGTGGGCGCGTTCTCGCTGCGCGGTACCGCGCCGGGGGCCGTCCCGGCCGTGGAGTACGGCGCCGTCGCCGACGTCGTCGTCGTCCGGACCGAGGGCGGGCTGGGGCTGTCGACGTCGTTCACCGCGACGCCGGTCGGATCCTTCGACGGCACCACCCGGATCGCCGCACTCACCGTCGACGACGTCGAGGTGCTGCCCGGGGCCACCTCCGAGGTCCTGCGCCAGGTCACCGACCGGGCCACCGTGCTCGTCGCGGCGGACCTGGTGGGGATCGCCCGCGAGGCCGTCTCGCGCACCGTCGCCTACGACCGTGACCGTCAGCAGTTCGGCGTGCCGGTCGGCTCGTTCCAGGCGATCAAGCACGCGCTGGCCGACCTGCACGTCGGGGTCACGATGGCCGAGCACGCGGCGCTCTACGCCGCGCACGCGGTCGACGCCGGCACCGACGACGCCGACCTCGCGGTGGCCGTGGCCAAGGGCAAGGCCTCCGAGGTGGCCCTGCAGGCGACCGCCGCGATGATCCAGTACCACGGCGGCATCGGCTACACCTGGGAGCACGAGGCGCACTTCTTCTACAAGCGCGCCAAGCGTCTCGCGGGCCAGTTCGGCGACGCCGACGCCCAGCGCGAGCGGATCGCCGCGCTGACGATCTGAGTCCTCGCACGACGGCGGACGCCCCCACCCCTTCCCGGCGGACCGGCCACGGTCCGGCCGGACCGGGTGCGGGGCGTTCGTGCGTACTGGCCGGGCCGGTGCCCGACGGCCCGTCGAGGGCCCGTCCGCGCGGCATGCGCGGGAGACCGATCGCCGAACGGGCCTCCCGCCGTGTCCCGGACCGGACCGGCTCCGCAGCCTCGGGCGCTACCCGGTCCTGACCGGACGAAACGCTTGTCCCGCAGGTCATGAGCTGATCTTGGCCGGTGCACTGTGGATGCGGGGGAGCGCACATCGTGCGACCGTTTGTCGATGCCAGCCACACCCGTCAACTCCACCGCCGCCGCGCTGCTCGGTCTGCTGCACGGAGGCCCGATGACCGGTGGGCAGCTCGTGTCGGCGGCCGGGGAGCAGTTCGGACTGTTCTTCTCGGTCACCCGAAGCCAGGTCTACCGGGAGCTCCCGGTCCTCACCGAGGAGGGACTGCTCCGCCTGGGCAAGCAGGGTCCCCGCGCGTCGCAGGCCTATGTGATCACCGCGGCCGGCAAGCGCGCCTTCAAGGGCTGGCTCGCCGCCGGCGGAGAGGCCGAGGCGGTCCGAAGCCCACTGGTGCTGCGTCTGCTCAACGCCGGGTCGTTGACGGTCAAGCAGCGCGCGGAGCTGCTGCGGTCCTCGCGCGACGCCTACACCGAGCGTCTCGCCCAGGCCCGGGCCGCGGCGAAGGAGACCGAGGACCCCTACGGCCGTCCGGTCGCGGAGTTCGCCGTGGCGCACACCCGCGCCATGATCAAGCTGATCGACGCCGTCCCGGCCGAGTGACGTCGCGGTGGCGACGGGGTTTCCGCAGCCGGTCCCCGGCGCCCGCGTAGGCTGAAATGCTGTGAACCCCGACGTCCAGGCCGACATCAAGGATCTCGACGGAACGCTGTCCAGCATCGAGGCCGTCGCCGACGTTCCCGCGCTGCGCCAGGAGATCGACGAGCTCTCCGAGCAGGCCGGGCGTCCCGATCTCTGGGACGACGTCGACGCCGCGCAGAAGATCACCAGCCGTCTCGCGCACGCACAGGGCGACCTGCGCCGTCTCGACGACCTGCGCGGTCGCCTCGACGACCTCCCGGTGCTCTACGAGCTGGCCGAGGAGGAGGACGACGGCTCCGCCTCGTCCGACGCCGACAACGAGCGCGCGAAGCTGCGCCGCGAGATCGCCTCGCTCGAGGTCCGCACGCTGCTCTCCGGCGAGTACGACCAGCGCGAGGCCCTGGTGACGATCCGCGCCGAGGCGGGGGGCGTGGACGCCGCCGACTTCGCCGAGATGCTGCTGCGGATGTACCTGCGCTGGGCCGAGCGCCACGGCTACGGCACCGACGTCTACGACACCTCCTACGCCGAGGAGGCCGGCATCAAGTCGGCCACGTTCGCGGTGCACGCGCCGTACGCCTACGGGACGCTCTCGGTCGAGCAGGGCACGCACCGTCTCGTCCGGATCTCGCCGTTCGACAACCAGGGCCGCCGCCAGACCTCGTTCGCCGGGGTCGAGGTGGCGCCGGTCGTCGAGACGACCGACCACGTCGAGATCGACGAGAAGGAGCTGCGCGTCGACGTCTACCGGTCGTCGGGGCCCGGCGGGCAGGGCGTCAACACGACCGACTCCGCGGTGCGGCTGACCCACATCCCGACCGGGATCGTCGTGTCGTGCCAGAACGAGCGCTCGCAGCTGCAGAACAAGGCCAGCGCGATGATGGTGCTGCAGGCCAAGCTCCTCGCCCGCAAGAAGCAGGAGGAGCAGGCGCTGATGGACTCGCTCAAGGACGGCGGCTCGTCCTGGGGCAACCAGATGCGCAACTACGTTCTGCACCCGTACCAGCAGGTCAAGGACCTGCGGACCGGGCTGGAGCAGAACAACCCGTCGCAGGTGCTCGACGGCGAGATCGACGACTTCGTCGAGGCCGGCATCCGCTGGCGCATGCAGGCCTCCGACGCGTGATCCGGATCTCGCCCCGGCGCTCCGGCGTCGCCGCGGCCCTGGTGTGCGCGGTCCTGATGACCGGCGCGTGCACCTCGGATCCGGCGCCGTCGTCCCCGGACCCGTCGAACCCGGGCGCCCCGGTGGCCGCCGCGACCCCGGAGCAGGCCGTCGGGAACGCCGCCGTCGCCACGACGGAGGCCGGGTCGGCGCGGACGGTGCTCGTCGCCGAGACCGCCGTCGGTACCGTGCGGGCCACCGGCCCGGTCCGATTCGCGCCGTTCGCGGCCGACCTGACGGCCACCGTCGGGGCCCGCGAGATCGGGGTGCGCACCGTCGACGGGACGTCCTGGGCGCGGTTCGGCACGCGCTGGCAGCAGCTCTCGCCGGGCCTGCTCCCGGTCGGGGCCGTCGCCGGTGCCCTGCGCTCGGCGTCCGGTCTGACCGGGGTGACCGAGGTGGGGCCCGAGCGGGTCGGTGACGTCGCGACGACGTACTACCGCGGCACCGTCGACCTCGCCGCCGTCCCGGCGCCGGACGCGACCGCCCGCGCCGAGCTGGACGAGCTCGCCGCCCTGGCCACACCGAACCCGGGCATCGAGGTGTGGGTCGGTCCGGACGGGAGGATCGTGCAGCTGCGCACCAGCTCGGTCGCGACGCCCGGGACGCAGGCGGCCTCCGCGCCGGCCCCGGGCGCGATCACGGTGACGCTGTCCGACCCGGGCATCCCGGTCGAGGTCACCCCGCCGCACACGGGCTGAGCTCCGGGTCCCGGGGAGGTCCCGGGCCGTGGAGAGCGCGCCCGGGGCGCCACCCCGGACCACGTCCGGTGTGGATGCGACGGCGTGGGCGCGTCGTGACGGGGTGTGAAAGGTCGACGGCGGTAGGTTGCCGAGCGTGATCGAGCTGCACGACGTCACCAAGCTGTACCCGGCGTCGAGCCGGCCTGCCCTGGACCACGTCACGGCCACGGTGGACGACGGCGAGTTCGTCTTCCTGATCGGACCGTCGGGCTCGGGCAAGTCGACCCTGCTGCGGCTGCTGCTGCGCGAGGACCGGCCCACCGGCGGCGTGATCGAGGTCGGCGGCCTGGACGTGGCGAAGCTGCCCCGTCGCAAGGTCCCGAAGCTGCGCCAGCGGATCGGGTGCGTGTTCCAGGACTTCCGGCTGCTGGCCAACCGCAGCGTCGCCGGCAACGTCGCCTTCGCCCTCGAGGTGCTGGGCAAGAAGCCCGCCGACATCCGTCGCGACGTCCCGGAGCTGCTCGCGCTCGTCGGGCTGGAGGGCAAGGCCGAGCGGATGCCGCACGAGCTCTCCGGCGGCGAGCAGCAGCGGGTCGCGATCGCGCGGGCCTCGGTCAACCGCCCGCCGCTGCTGCTGGCCGACGAGCCCACCGGCAACCTCGACCCGGAGACCAGCCGCGGCATCATGCAGCTCCTCGAACGGATCAACCGCGGAGGCACGACGGTCGTGATGGCCACCCACGACGACACGATCGTCGACGCGATGCGCCGCCGCGTGATCGAGCTGCACGACGGCACGGTCGCCCGCGACGAGGCCCGCGCCGTCTACGGGGCCGGTCGCTGATGCGCGCCGCACTCCTGCGCCGTGAGGTCGGCTCCGGCCTGCGCCGCAACATCACGATGACGGTCGCGATGGTGCTGACCACGGCCGTCTCGCTGATGTCGGTCGGCGCCGGGCTGCTGATCGTCCGCACGATCGACGACATCGGCGCGCTCTACACCGACCGCCTGGAGATCCAGGTCGCGCTGACCCAGGACACGTCGTCGAACGATCCGGACTGCACCGGCCCGATCTGCTTCCGGCTCAAGAACGTCATCGAGTCCACCCCGGGGGTGGAGGAGGTGCGGTTCGAAAGCCAGCAGGAGGCCTACGCCCGGTTCAAGGAGCTCTTCGCCGGCCAGACCGTCGCCGACGTCGCCCGCCCGCAGTCGCTGCCGTCGACACTGCGGATCGAGCTGAACGACCAGGTGAACGGCCCGGACGCGGTGCGCGCCGCCGTCGCGGACCAGGTGGGCGTGCGCGAGGTCATCGACCAGCGCGACGTCGTGGCGAAGCTCTTCGACTTCCTCGGCGGGGTGCGCGACGTGGCGTTCGCGCTGGCCCTGGTGCAGGCGGTCGCGGCGGTGCTGCTGATCTCCAACACCGTGCAGGTCTCGGCGTTCACCCGGCGCACCGAGGTGGGTGTGATGCGCCTGGTCGGCGCCACCCGCTGGACCACGCAGCTGCCGTTCCTGGTCGAGGCCGCGGTGGCCGGGCTCGTCGGTGGTGCGCTGGCCGGGGTGGGCCTGCTGGCCGGGAAGTTCCTCGTCGTCGACGACCTGCTGGGCGCGATCGCGCAGAGCAACGTCATCCCGCCGGTGCAGCTCACCGACGTCCTGCTGACCTCGGCCGTGCTGGTCCCGGTCGGTGGCGTCGTCGCCGGCCTGACCGGCTACGTCACCCTGCGCCTCTACGTCAAGGTCTGACCGTGAATGCGGTGGCACGTCGCGGGTAGGCTGGTCCGGTGAAGGAAAAGGGCCGGAAGGTGATCGTGCAGAACCGCCGGGCCCGGCACGACTACGCGATCCTCGACACCTACGAGGCCGGGGTCGCACTCGTGGGCACCGAGGTGAAGAGCCTCCGCCACGGCCGGGCCTCGATGGCGGACGCGTTCGCGACCGTCGACGACGGCGAGGTGTGGCTGCGAGGCCTGCACGTCCCGGAGTACACGCAGGGCAGCTGGACGAACCACGAGCCGCGGCGCACCCGCAAGCTGCTGCTGCACAAGGGCGAGATCGAGCGGCTGATCGGCAAGATCCGCGAGGGCGGGCTCACGCTCGTCCCGCTCGCGTTGTACTTCAACGACGGCAAGGTCAAGTGCGAGATCGCGCTGGCGCGGGGCAAGAAGAGCTTCGACAAGCGCCACGACCTGGCCAAGCGCGACGCGGACCGCGACATCCAGCGCGCCATCGGCCGTGCCGCCAAGGGGCGCGCCCGCAGCATGCGCTGAGCCGGGCGCGCGGTGTGCGCCGAACCCGGCGGTCGGCGTTACGGTGATCGGCGTGGATCTCCCCGCGCCCCCGGAGTCGGACGACGACGTCCCCCGCTGGACCGCCGAGCTGGGCCTGCCCGGTCTCGTCGACACGCACGTGCACTTCCTGCCCGAACGCATGCTGGCCAAGGTCTGGGACTACTTCGACCACGCCTGCGAGCACTACGGCCGGGAGTGGCCGGTGCACTACAAGCTGCCCGAGGACGAACGGCTGCGGGTGCTCGACGAGCTGGGGGTGCTGCGGTTCGCGCCGCTGACCTACCCGCACAAGCCGGGGATGGCGCGCTGGCTGACCGGCTGGGCCGGCGAGTTCGCCGACGCGAACCCGGCCGCGGTCCGGACCGCGACGCTGTTCCCGGAGCCGGACGTCACCGAGTACCTGGGCGAGGCCGTCGAGGCCGGGTGCCGGATGGTGAAGGTGCACGTCCAGGTCGGCGGGTTCGACCCGCGCGACGAGCTGCTCGCCCCGGCCTGGGGACTGCTCGCCGACGCCGGTGTGCCGGCCATCGTGCACTGCGGCAACGGCCCGATCCCCGGCAGTTTCACCGGGCTCGACATCTTCGGCGAGGTCCTCGCCGCGCACCCGCGGCTGAAGGTCGTCCTGGCCCACGCCGGTCTGCCGGACTACACCGGCGCGCTGGAGCTGATGCGCCGCCACGAGAACCTGGTGATCGACACGACGATGGTCGGGACGCCGTACAGCGAGGACATGGCGCCGCTGCCGCAGGGCTGGGCGTCGAGCCTCGTCGAGTTCGCCGACCGCGTGGTGCTGGGCACCGACTTCCCGAACATCCCCTACGCCTACGCCGAGCAGCTCGTGGCGATCCACGGCTGGGCCGCCGCCGACGACCGTCTGGGCCTGCCCTTCCTGCGCTCGGTGCTGTACGACACGCCCGCCGCGGTGCTCGGCGTCGAACCGGAATGATCCGCGGGGCCGGAGGCGTTACTCTGGTACGACCGCCCGGCAACGGGTGGGAGCTGCAGGACCCACCAGGGGGTGAACGGTTTCGACTCCGATCGTCGATCAAGGTGAAGCGTGCCGAGGAAGACGACGATGATCTCGTTAACCATGCGTCGTAACAAAATAAGTGCCGACAACAGTCGCACTGCCCAGAGCGCTTTCGCGCTCGCTGCCTGATTAACCTCAGGTAGGGCTGTCGGTCCGGAGGCGTTCCCGCTCCGGGTTCCGGCATCATTAAGGGGACTCACCGCGCGGCTCGGCCACGGAGCCGCGTGGGACATCGAACAGTGGCTGGGATCGTCACACCGGCTTGTTCGCGTGACCGGTGGATCCGAGTAGAGGCTCAGCGGACTGCGCACGGAGAAGACCTTGTGAACCGACGGAGGACCCGGGTTCGATTCCCGGCACCTCCACCAGCGAGACCGACGGGGCCGTATCCGCCACACAGGCGGCTACGGCCCCGTCGTCGTGCGCGGGGCTCGTCCGCGAAACCCGATGATCTTCTCGCCACAGAACGTTGCATGACGAAACGATGCATTGCTAACGTTCTGGGTGGAGCGAGGAGAGGTGCACCACATGACCACCACAGAGGTGTCCGAGCAGGCGCAGACGTCGTACCCGATGGCCCGGGAGTGCCCGTACAGCCCGCCGGCCGAGCTGGGCCGGCTGCAGGCCGACGAGCCGATCACCCGCGCCCGGATCTGGGACGGGAGCACGCCGTGGCTGCTCACCCGCTACGCCGACGTGCGCTCGGTGCTCGCCGACCCGCGCTTCAGCTCCGACCCCTACCGCGACGGCTATCCGACGGTCGCGGCGTCGCGGAAGATCCGCCAGGACCGGCAGCGCCCGTCGTTCATCTTCATGGACGACCCGGACCACGCCCGGCTGCGCAAGATGCTGATCGGCGAGTTCACCGTCCGCCGGATCGAGACGCTGCGGCCGCTGATCGAGCAGACGGTCACCGAGCTGCTCGACGCGATGGAGGCGGGGCCGCGGGAGACCGACCTGGTGCAGGCGTTCGCGCTGCCGCTGCCGTCGCTGGTGATCTGCCACCTGCTCGGCGTGCCCTACGCCGACCACGCCTTCTTCCAGGAGCAGAGCCACGCCCTGCTCGACCTCACCTCGGGCGAGGAGAAGGTCGTCGCCGCGCTCGATGCGCTGCAGGGCTATCTCGACGAGCTGGCCGAGGCCAAGCGGAAGAACCCGACCGACGACCTGATCTCGCGCCTGGGCGCCCGGGTGAACGCCGGCGAGCTGGAGATCTCCGAGGTCAGCGCGATGGCGTTCCTGCTGCTCGTCGCCGGGCACGAGACGACCGCGAACATGATCGGTCTCGGCACGCTGACCCTGCTCCACCACCCCGACCAGGCCGCACTCGTGCGCGACGGCGACACCGCCACCGTGCGCTCCGCGGTGGAGGAGCTCCTGCGGGTGCTCACCGTCACCCACGTCGGACGTCGCCGCGTCGCGCTGGAGGACGTGGAGGTCGACGGGACGCTGATCCGGGCGGGCGAGGGCGTCATCCTGGCCGCCGAGGCCGCCAACCGGGACCCGGAGAAGTACTCCCACCCCGACGACCTCGACATCACGCGCGGCACGAACCAGCACGTCGCGTTCGGGTTCGGCATCCACCAGTGCCTGGGCCAGCCGCTGGCCCGGATCGAGCTGCAGATCGCCTACCCGGCCCTGCTGCAGCGGTTCCCGGACCTGCGGGTCACGGTGCCGGACTCCGAGATCCGGTTCCGCGAGGAGATGGCCGTGTACGGCGTGCACGAGCTGCCGGTGGCATTCTGATGGGCATGAAGGTGACGGTCGACAAGGACATGTGCATCGGCGCCGGACAGTGCGTGGTGACGGCCCCGGACGTGTTCGACCAGGACGACGACGGCTTCGTCGAGGTGCTCAACGAGAATCCGGGGGAGGGTGACGCGGAGGCCGTCCGCGACGCCGCGCACGTCTGCCCGGCCCGCGTGATCACGGTCGAGGAGTAGGGACCCGTCAGGCCGTGCTGACGCCGATCAGCGTGCCGACCGGGTGGGTGGCGCCCGCCGCGATCACGCCGGGCACGAGCTGACGCAGCGCGGCGCCGGTCACTCGCCGGGTCGCGGCGTGGGCGGCGCGCCCACACACTGATCCGATGTCGGAACCCCCGTTGTGGCTCTTCGGTGACCAGCTCGGACGTCACGTGTGGGACACCGAGGAGTTCGCCGGCCGCGAGATCGTGATGGTCGAGTCGTCGGGGGCGCTGGGCCGCAAGCCGTTCCACCGTCAGAAGCTGCACCTGATGCTGTCCGGGATGCGGCATCTCGCCGACGAGCTCGGTGACCGGGTCACCTACCTGCGGACCCGGACGTACCGGGAGGCGCTGGAGCAGTTCGGGCGCCCGGTCGTGGTGCACCAGCCGACGTCGTTCCCGGCCTCGGACATGGTGCAGCGGTTCGTGAAGGAGGGCCTGGTCACCGAGGTCCGGCCGAACCCGTCGTTCGCGCTGTCGCAGCCCGAGTTCGACGAATGGGCGGGCGACCGCGAGACGTTCCGGATGGAGGACTTCTACCGGACCCAGCGCCGGCGCTTCGACGTGCTGATGGACGGCGACGAGCCGGTCGGCGCGAAGTGGAACCTCGACGCGGACAACCGCGAGCCCCCGCCGAAGGGGCAGCGCTCGCTCGACGTCCCGGGTCCGTGGCAGCCGACCGAGGACGCGATCGACGAGCAGGTCCGCGCCGACCTGGACGAGGCCGGGAACCCCACCGTGGGCGTCGACGGGCCGAGGCTGTTCGCCGTCACCCACGACGAGGCGCAGGCCGCGCTGGCGCACTTCGTCGAGTACCGCCTGGACGCGTTCGGCCCGTACGAGGACGCGGTGATGGAGCAGGACTGGGCGATGGCCCACTCGCTGCTGTCGGTCCCGTTCAACTACGGGGTGCTGCACCCGCTCGACGCCGTGCACGCCGCCGAGCAGGCCTACCGCGACGGCAACGCGAGCCTGGCCAGCGTGGAGGGGTTCGTCCGGCAGGTGCTGGGCTGGCGGGAGTACGTCTGGCAGCTCTACTGGCGCTTCGGACGCGAGTACACGCGCCGCAACGCCCTGGGCTCGCACACGTCGCTGCCGGACTGGTGGACCTCGCTCGACGCCGACGCCGTCACCGCGAAGTGCCTGGGCGGTGCCCTGGAGGGGGTGCGCGACCGCGGCTGGACCCACCACATACCGCGGCTGATGATCCTGGGCAACCACGCCGCGCAGCGCGGCTACGACCCGGCCGAGCTCAACGACTGGTTCGCCACCGCGTTCGTCGACGGCTTCGAGTGGGTGATGCCGGTGAACGTGATCGGGATGAGCCAGCACGCCGACGGCGGGGCGATGGCGACGAAGCCCTACTCCGCAGGCGGGGCCTACCTGAACCGGATGACCGACCACTGCCGCGGCTGCGCCTTCGACCCGAAGGTGCGGGTGGGGGAGAAGGCCTGCCCGTTCACCGCCGGGTACTGGCAGTGGGTCCACCGCAACGAGAAGCTGCTCGCCGCGAACCACCGCACCGCCCGCGCGGTGGCGACGATGAACCGGCTCTCCGACCTCGACGCCGTGCTGGAGCAGGAGTCGGCCCGCGAGGAGTTCTAGTCGCCGCGGCACCGGCGCGACGGCGCCGACGTGGCGATCGCTAGGCTCGGCCGGGTGAACCGCGCACGGATCCTCGATGTCGTGGGCACGCTCGTGCGGCTCGGGCTCGCCGGGATCTGGATCGTCTCCGGCGCGGTGAAGATCGCCGACCCGATCCAGACCGCGGTCGCGGTGGACGCCTACGACGTGCTGCCGGTCGGCGTGGTGCCGGTCGTGGCGGCCGTGCTGCCGGTGTTCGAGCTGGCCCTGGGCGCGCTGCTGCTCGCCGGGGCCGGGACGCGCGCGGCGGCCGTGGTCTCGGCGCTGCTGCTCCTGGTGTTCCTGGCCGGTCTCGGCCAGGCGTGGGCGCGCGGGCTCTCGATCGACTGCGGCTGCTTCGGCGGCGGCGGGGCGGTCGAGCCGGGTGAGGAGGCCTACGGCACCGAGCTGGTCCGGGACCTCGGGTTCCTGGCGCTCGCCGGATGGCTGGTGGTGCGCCCGCGCACCCGGTTCGCGCTGGACCGGCGCTGGGACCGCAGCGGGGACGTGTACGACGGAGACGACGGGCCCGCGGACGACGGCGGGCCGACGACGCAGGGCCGGTCCGAACCGGCCGGAACGGGGAGGAACCCGCGATGAGTGGTCGGAGCGAGCGCGAGCGGCGCGAGGCGGCCCAGGCCCGGCTCTCGGCGGCGGGCATCACGCCCACGAAGAAGAGCACCGGTGGCGGCGGTGGCAAGCAGGGCCTGGTGATCGCGGCGGTGATCCTGGTCGTCGCGCTGGTCGCGGGCCTGTTCTACGCGTGGCAGACGAGCTCGACCAGCAGCACCGCGGCCCCGGTCGCGCCGACGTACCAGTCGAGCCGGTCCGGCACCGTCGTCACCTCGGGTGCCGCGAGCGCTCCGGTCACCGTGGACGTCTACGAGGACTTCCTCTGCCCGGCCTGCCAGCAGTTCGAGCGGATCTACGGTGACGAGATCACCGCCGCGCTGAACGAGGGCAAGATCAAGGTCAACTACCACGTGATCGCGATCCTGAACGAGCGCAGCAACCCGGCCGGCTACTCCACGCTGGCCGGCAACGCCGGTCTCTGCGCCGCCGACGCCGGCATCTGGCCCGCGTTCCACTCGCGGCTCTTCGCCGAGCAGCCCTCCGAGGGCGGGGCCGGCAAGACCGCCCAGGAGCTGGCGACGATCGGTCAGCAGCTCGGCGCGCAGGGCGACTTCGCCGGCTGTGTGACCGGCAACGGCGACGCCGGGGCGATCACCCAGGCGACCGACGACGCCGCCGGCGACCAGGCGGTCGCCCCGGGTGGGCGCCTGTCCACCCCGACCGTCCTGGTCAACGGGAAGGCGATCGAGCTCAACGACAGCGACTGGCTCAAGAACGCGACCGGCGCGGCCTGAGGTCCACGGTGAACCGCGGCAGGAACCACTGCACGAGCGGTCCGACGCCCAGCGCGTAGGCCACCGTCACCACTCCGAACGTGCCGCCGAGCAGCCAGCCGGTGAGCACGACCGCGACCTCGATCGCGGTCCGGACCAGCCGGACGGACCAGCCGGTCCGGGCCGCGAGCCCGGTCATCAGCCCGTCCCGCGGGCCGGGCCCGAGCCCGACGCCGATGTAGGCGGCCGTCGCCGCGGCGTTGAGCACGATCCCGGCGGCGGCGAACCCGATCCGCCACCCGAGCGCGTCCGGGTCGGGCACGACGGCCAGCGCGAGGTCCACGGTCGCGCCGATGACCACGACGTTCGCGACCGTCCCGATCCCCGGCCGCTCGCGCAGCGGGACCCACAGCAGGAGCACCACCACGCCGGTCAGGACCGTGGTCGCGCCGATGCTCAGCCCGGTGCGCAGCGCGACGCCCTGGTGCAGCACGTCCCACGGCATCGCCCCCAGTCCCGCCCGCAGCATCAGGGCCATCGAGAACGCGTACGCCACCAGGCCCAGGACGAGCTGGGTCAGCCGTCGCGTGCGCCGGGGCATCCTCAGCGACCAGCGGGTCGCGTTCCTCGCGGTGGGATCGATCGTCACGGAATGGCATGCTGCCGTGGCGAGTGGCACGGCGTCATCGGTCCAATCGACGGGAAGTGGCCTTGATCGGCAGTGGTCATATCGGTGCGGCGCGGCTGGCGTCCCTGCTCGGGGACGTGCGGTCCGGGCGCGGACCCGCCTACCGGGAGCTGGCCGCGGCGGTCCGGGTCCTGGTCGACGACGGCCGGCTGCCGTCCGGCACGCGGCTGCCCGCCGAGCGGGCGCTGGCCGCTGAGCTGTCGCTGAGCCGGGTCACCGTCACCCACGCCTACGGCGAGCTGCGCGAGAACGGCTGGGCGGACGCGCGGCAGGGCTCCGGGACGTGGGTGCGGCTCCCGGACGGCCCGCTGCGCGCCGACGGGGCATGGGTGCCCGGGCCCGTCCGCGGCGGCGTCATCGACCTCACCCACGCCGCCCCGCCGGCCCCGCAGCTGATGGCGGAGCTGGTGCGCCGGGCGATGGACCGGCTCGACGCCGAGCTGGCCGGGCACGGGTACGGCCCGGACGGACTGCTCGCACTGCGCGAGCGGGTCGCGGACCGCTTCGCCGCCCGCGGGCTGCCGACCGACCCGGACCAGATCGTGGTGACCGGCGGGGCGCTGCACGCGATCGGCACCGCCCTCGGCGAGCTCGCCGGGCCGGGGGACCGCGTCCTCGTCGAGCACCCGACCTACCCCGCCGTGCTGGACGTCATCGACGACGCCGGCGCCCGCCCGGTCCCGGTGGCACTCGACCGGGACCCGGTGCAGACCGCGCTGCCGCGCGCGGCCCGCCAGACCGCCGCCCGCGTCGCCTACCTGATGGCCGACTTCCAGAACCCGACCGGCGCCCTCCTCGACGACGACGCCCGGGCCCGGCTGGTGGAGCGCCTGGCCCGCCTGGACGTGGTCGCGATCGTCGACGAGACGTTCGTCGACCTCGACCTGCGCGACGGCCCACCCGACGGGCCGCGACCCGTCGCGGCACACGCCCCGCGCGGGGGCGACGTCGTCACGGTCGGCGGGGTCAGCAAGATCGCCTGGGGCGGCCTGCGGCTGGGGTGGATCCGGGCCGCGCGCGAGCCGGCCGCCCGGATGCGGCGCCGTCTCGCCCGCGCGCAGATCTCACCGCCGGTGCTGGAGCAGCTGATCGGCATCGAGGTCCTCGACGCGCTGGAGGACCTGCGGGCCGAGCGGATCGGGCCGCTGCGGGCCCAGCGGGGCCGCCTGGTCGCCGAGATCGCCGCGGAGTTCCCGGACTGGCGGGTGGAGGTGCCCGACGGCGGGCTGATGCTGTGGTGCGACCTCGGGACGGAGATGTCCACGGCGCTCTGCGCGGTCGCCCCGCGGCACGGGCTGAGCCTCGCGCCGGGACCGCGGTTCGGGCCGGGACGGTCGTTCGAGGACCGGCTGCGGCTGCCGTTCACCCACCCCGAGCCGGTGCTGGCCGAGGCCGTGCGACGGCTGCGCCGGGCCGTCGACGACGTCGGCGCGGGCCCCGTCTCCGAGGCCCGCGCCGAGCTGGTCGTGTAGCGCCTCCGGCGCCCGTGCGCGGATATCGTCGCCAGGGCGGCGATATCCGCGCACGAGGGGTCAGACGACCAGGTCGAGCAGCAGCACGAACACCAGGCCGAAGACCGAGATCAGCGTCTCCATGATCGACCAGGTCCGGATGTTCTGGCCGACGGTGAGCCCGAAGTACTCCTTGACCAGCCAGAACCCGGCGTCGTTGACGTGGGAGAAGAACAGCGAGCCGGCGCCGATGGCCAGCACCAGCAGCGACGTCTGGGCCGGGTCGAGCGTGGACAGCAGCGGCACGAGGATCCCGGCCGCGGTCACCGTCGCGACCGTCGCCGAGCCGGTCGCCAGCCGGATCGCGACCGCCACGAGCCAGCCGAGGAACAGCACCGAGATACCGGCGCCGGTGGCCCAGTCGGCGATCAGCTGCCCGATCCCGGTGTCGACCAGGGTCTGCTTGAACCCGCCGCCGGCGGCGACGATCAGGACGATGCCGGCGATCGGCGGGAGCGCGTTCTCGAGCGTCTTCGACACCGCGCGCACGCCCATCCCGGCTCCGCGGCCGAGCGTGAACGCCGCGACCAGCACCGAGATCAGCAGCGCGACCAGCGGGGTGCCGACGAAGTCCAGTGCCGAGCGGGCGAGCGTGCCCTCGGAGGCGACGAGGTCGGCGACGGCCTTCGCCATCATCAGCGCGACCGGCAGCAGCACCGTGGCGAGCGTGATCCCGAAGCTCGGGCGGGGAGCCTCGGGGGCGTCGGGCTCCCCACCACCGGAGCCGGTCCGCAGCGCGGTCCCGTCACCGGAGCCGGACCCGGCGGCCGCCATCTCGTCGCGCCCGGCGAACAGCGCCGGCGGCGCGACGTCGACCCAGCGGGCGGCGAACCGGGCGAACACCGGCCCGGACAGCGCGATCACCGGGATCGCGACGACGACGCCGAGCAGCAGCGTGATGCCCAGGTCGGCGTTCAGCACCCCGATCGCGGCCAGCGGGCCGGGGTGCGGCGGCACCAGGCCGTGCATCGCCGAGAGCCCGGCCAGCGCCGGGATCCCGACCGCGATCACCGAGACCTGCGCGCGCCGGGCGACCAGGAAGATCACCGGCATCAGCATCACGAGGCCGATCTCGAAGAACATCGGCAGCCCGATCAGCGCCCCGACGCCGGCCATCGCCCACGGCAGCGTCCGCGGGCCGGACCTCCCCACGATCGTGTCGACGAGGCGGTCCGCACCGCCGGAGTCGGCGAGCAGCTTGCCGAACATGGCGCCGAGCGCGATCAGCGTGCCGACGCTCGCCGCGGTGTCGCCGAAGCCGGTCGTGAAGCTCTCCACGGCGTCGTCCATCGCCTGTCCCGCCACGGCCGCGACCAGCAGTGAGCCGATCGTCAGGGCCAGGAACGGGTGCAGCGAGAACCGGGTGATCAGCAGGACGAGGGCGGCGATGCCGACGAGCGCGGCGACGACCAGTCGTCCACCGGATGCGGCGGGGGCGACGGCCTCGGCCGCCAGCAGAACGGTGTGCACGGCTCGGACCTCCATGGTGACGGAACCGTCGACCAGAGTGCGTCATAAGTACTACTTATTCAACTCTGGATTGAATAAGAGCATGTGTATCGACGTCCGTGTGCCACGATCGTCGGCGTGAGCGAGACGGCACCGGGGCTGCACGCCGGACTGGTCGACCGGCTCGGCGCGCTCGTCGTCGGCGGTGAGCTGGGCGCCGGGCAGGTGCTCAGCGCCGAGGAGCTGGGGGCGCGCTTCGGCGTCTCGCGGACCGTCGTGCGCGAGGCCGTCCGGGTCCTGGAGTCGATGGGGATGGTGCGCAGCCGGCGACGGGTGGGGGTCACCGTCGCGCCGCGCGAGCGGTGGAACGTGCACGACCCGCGGATCGTGCGTTGGCGCCTGGACGGCCCGGACCGCGACGCCCAGCTGCGCTCGCTGTCCGAGCTGCGCCACGGCATCGAGCCGGTCGCCGCGGCCCTGGCCGCACAGCGGGCCACGCCGGAGCAGTGCGGTGAGCTGACCGGCGCGGTGATGGAGATGGCCGTGCACGGCCGCGGCGGGGACCTCGACGCCTACCTCGTCGCCGACGTCCGGTTCCACACCGCGCTGCTGGCGGCGTCGGGCAACGAGATGATCGCCGCGATGGACGGGACGGTGGCCGAGGTCCTGGCCGGGCGCACCCGGCACCACCTGATGCCGCCGGTCCCGGAACCGGCCGCGATCCGCCTGCACGCCGACGTCGCCGAGGCCGTCCGCGCCGGCGACGCCGCGGCCGCCGAGACCGCGATGCGCGCGATCCTGGACGAGGCGGCCGCGGCGATGCGTTCCATCACCGACCCGGACTGAGATCTGCCTCCGGGGTCACTGTGTGGCCAGGGGACCTCCGCTGTACTGGGTCGTCACCGGAGCGGCGGGGTCCAGTGTCCCGGCCTTGATCGCGGACTCCTGGTGGGCGATCTCGCGATCCAGGGCGCGGTTGTCCCCGCGGACCCGGGCCGAGAGCATCCGCGCCGCGGTCGGCGTCAGCGTGCAGGTCCCGGGGACACCGGCACCGTGCCCACAGCCCCCGGCCGGGGTGCGCCCGTCGCCGGAGGAGGGCGAACCGGCCGACGGTGCGGGGGAGCGGGTGAGCAGTGCCCCGCCGAACCGCCGTCGCGCCGTCCCCGCGCAGCGGCCGCAGTCGGCGGTCTCCGGCAGCGGCCGGCTCACCCACCGGTCCGTGCGCGTGCCGCACTCCGGGCAGCCGTACTCGACGAGCAGCGCCATCAGGAGATCGCCTCGCCGATCGCCTTGAGCTTGTTCCAGTCGTCGAAGTCGTGCTGGATGATGATCTCCGCGTCGTGCGCGTGCGCGATCTGCTTCATCCGCCGGATCGAGTGCACCGCGTCCAGCGTCGAGTAGTCCGAGGGCATCGGCAGGTCGTTCTCCAGGGCCTCCGGCACGTGCACGGTGTCGCCGGTGAGCATGACGCTCTGGTTCGGCAGGCGGACCAGAGTGGAGGTGTTGCCCGGTGTGTGCCCGGGCAGCATCAGGATCTGGATCGCCCCGTCGCCGAAGAGGTCCAGATCGCCGGTCAGCGGGTGCCACTCGACGTCGCGGACCGGGTCGATGTCGGCCGTCCGGAAGAACGGCGTGGCCGCGGGCATCGGCCAGTAGGCGTAGGGCAGGTCCTGCGCCCCGATGTAGAAGCGGGCGTTCGGGAACAGCTTCATGCCCCCGGTGTGGTCGAAGTGCGAGTGGGAGATGATCACGTGGGTGATGTCGTCGGGCTTGAAGCCGACGACGGCGAGCTGCTGGTCGACCCGCAGCTCCGAGGAGAAGTCCAGGCCGATGTGGTCGGCGAGCTCGCCGTAGGTGCCGAACGGGTCGTCGATCGACTCCGGGGCCAGGCCGGTGTCGCACAGCACCAGCCCCCGCGGGTGCTGGATCAGGTAGGTGGGCACCGGCAGGTGGATCTCTCCGGTCCCGCCGACCACGAGCAGCCCGCGGTCGAGGGTGAACTTGGCGCCGTCGAGCGCCCACAGCTTCGTTGCTGTTCCGGTGGTCATGCTGGCTCTCCTCGGTGACTCGTGCGGGGCGCGTGGTGCGCCCCGGACACGGCGTCGAGGGTCGCATCAAATCCGGTGCATGTGTGAGCGCTGTCTCACCGGATGGACTAGGCCTCCAGCCGCATGTGGTGACGCTCCGCGCCCGCCCAGCCCTGCTCCAGCGGCACCGAGTACCAGATCCGCATCGTCACCGAGTCGAAGAACCACACACCGTCGTGCCGGCCGTAGACGTCGGCGAAACGCGCGCTGACCAGGAAGCTCTGCCCGTGGTAGACGGGGGTGGCGAACATGTGGCTGGTGCCGGTCGCGGTGTCGCCGTCGACCTCGATCTCGTGGGCGTGGATGAACTGGCGGACGAACGGCCCGCCGTCGCCGTCGGGGAGCAGGCGCGGGATGGAACCGAAGAACTCGCCGATCGCCTGCCGCCCGGACGACGAGCCCAGGTAGTCGTAGTCCAGCTCGGCGCCGGTGGAGAACAGGTCGCCGATCTCGTCCCACCGGTCGGTGTTGACGTGGTCGTGGAACCGGGCACGCAGGCTCCGGATCTCCTCGCGGGACTCCAGGACGTCGAGACGGTGGCGCAGGGCGGCGAGCTCGGCCGTGATGTCGGGTGTGGTCATGATCGGATCGTGCCCCGCGCGGCGGCGTCGCGCATCGGTCGGCGGCGGTACGTTCGGCGCCGGGTCCGGGCGACGGTGCCCGACCCGAGGAGAGGGGCCGCACATGGACCTGGGGATCGCCGGCCGGCGTGCGGCCGTGGCCGCGGCCAGCACCGGGCTGGGGTACGCGAGCGCGGCCGCGCTGGTCGCCGAGGGTGTGCAGGTGATGCTGTGCAGCTCCGACGCCGACCGGGCCCGGGCCGCGGCCGAGCGGCTGGGCCACGGCACGCAGGCGATGACCGTCGACCTCACCGACCCCGACGCCGCGGCCGGCTTCGTCACCGGCGCCGCCGAGCGGATGGGCGGGCTCGACATCCTGGTGGTGAACGGGCCGGGTCCGGCGCCGGGGCGGGTGTCGGACACCGCGCTGGCCGACTACCAGGCCGCGATCGACCGCAGCCTGCTCGCCGTCGTCGGGATGTGTCTGGCCGCGACGCCGGGGATGCGCGCGCAGGGGTGGGGACGGATCGTCGCGATCACCTCGCTCGGCGTGCGCCAGCCGTACCCGAATCTCGCGCTGTCCAACACCGCCCGCGCCGGGGCGACCGGGTTCCTGCGGACGCTCGCGCGTGAGATCGCCGCCGACGGCGTCACCGTCAACGCCGCGCAGCCCGGCCTGCACGAGACGAACCGGGTCCGCAGCACCCTGCCCGACCCCGACGCCCTGAGCGCGGCGCTGGCGACGATCCCGGCCGGTCGGCTCGGCGCTCCGGAGGACTTCGGGTCGGTCGTGGCGTTCCTGTGCTCGCAGCAGGCCGGCTACCTCACCGGTGCCGGGCTCCAGGTCGACGGCGGGGCCTACCAGGCCTTGATCTGACGGCGCCGGACACGACGTCGCTGCGGCGACGACTAGCACCCCGCCGACGGTGAGCCATGATCGTCCGCGCAGGTCAGGGCGCCGGCCGGGCCGACCGGACAGCCACCGTACGGACGTCTGACGTGTACGACGTGGACGGGCGGCTTCCGCCGGTCGTAGCGTCGTCGTCCACGACACGCCGCTCTCCGGCGTCGGTGTCGGTCGAGTTTGTGGGGCCATCCCACGAACGGCGGTACGGACAGTGACAGGATGCGCGGATGTCTCAGCAGAGCGTCGTCGACGAACTGGTCCGGCTCTCGATGTCCGGGTACGAGGCGAAGGCCTACGTGGCGCTCGTGGCCGCCGGTTCGCCGCTGAACGGCTACGAGGTCGCGAAGCGCTCCGGTGTCCCGCGCAGCACCGTCTACGAGACGCTCGGCAAGCTCGTCGGGCGCGGCGCCGCCTACGAGGTGCGCGCCGGTGAGGCGAGCGTCGGGTACCTGCCGCTGCCGCCCGCGGCGCTGCTGGACCGGATGCGCCGCGAGTTCGACCGCTCGATCGATGTCCTGAGCTCGGAGCTGCCGCAGGTCGCCTCGCCGCCGGACGTCCGCCTGGTGCACAGCCTGGCCGACCGGACGTCGCTGCTCGAACGCGCCGAGGACGTCGTGGCCGCGGCCCGGGGGGAGCTGTTCGTCTCCGCCTGGCCCGACGAGCTCACCCCGCTCAAGCCGCTCGCCCGGCGGGCCGAGACCGAGGGTGTCGACGTCTCGGTCGTCGTGTTCGGTGACGACCCGGAGCCGGTCGGGTCGACCACCATGCACCGCTTCTCCCGCCCCGAGGTGGTGCTGGACAACATCGGCTGCCGCCTGCTGGTGGTGGCCGCGGACCGGGAGCAGGCCGTGATCGGCGGCGTCGTCAACGGCGACGCGTGGGGTGTCTACACCGACGACCCGGCCGTCGTGCTGGTCGCGGTGGAGTACGTGCGTCACGACATCGCGATGCACGTGATCGCGGACAAGTTCGGGGCGGAGGGCTTCGCGGAGTTCTGGAACTCCGAACCGGCGTTGCGGCGCCTGCGCGCCGACCACGGCATCCCCGCGGCCCTGCTGGCCCGGGGCAGCGTCTCGTCGCCGCCCCCGCGGCGCCCGCGCCGCTCGCCCTAGGGCCGGAACCCGCGGACCGGCATGATGCCCGGGTGCGCGACGACGGGCAGCGGGTGTGGTGGGTCGCGTGTGGACTGCTGTTCGCGGCCGCGTTCGGGACGAACGTCCCGACCCCGCTGCTGCTGATCTACCGCGACACCCTGGACCTCTCGCCGACCGTGCTCACCGCGATCTTCGGCGTGTACGCGCTCGGGCTCGCGCCGTCGCTGCTGCTCGGTGGGCCGGCGTCGGACCGCCTCGGGCGGGTGCGGGTGCTGCTCCCGCTGACCGTGCTGGTCGGGGCGGCGTCGCTGCTGTTCCTGCTCGGGTCGCAGTCGCTGGCCGTGCTGTTCGTGGCCCGGTTCGTGCAGGGCCTCGCGTCCGGGGCGGTGTTCAGCGTCGGGAGTGCGTGGTTGCAGGACCTGGCCGGACCCGCCCGGGCGTCGACGGCGGCGCGGCGCGCGTCGATCGCGCAGACCGGCGGGTTCTGTCTCGGCCCGCTGACGTCCGGGCTGCTCGCCGGGTACGGACCGGCGCCGCTGACGCTGCCCTATCTGGTGCACGCCGCGCTCGTGGCGGTCGCCCTGGCCGGGGCGCTGGCGGTTGTCGGCCTCGGGACGCCCGGGCCCGGTGCCCGCGACGGCGCGGGCTGGCTGCCCCGGCCGAGGCTGACGGTGCCGGGACGACGGCTGTTCGCCCGCGTCACGGTGCCCACCGCGATCTGCGTCTATGCGTTCCCCTCGGTGGCGGTGACCGTGCTGCCGCTGCTGCTCGCCGACCGGTCGTCGTTGGTCGTGTTCACCGGTGTGCTGTCCGCGGCCACACTCGGCACCGGGACGCTGGTGCAGCCGTTCGCGCACCGGCTCGGCACCCGCTGCGGTCCGGTCGGGGCCGGGCTCGGTGCGCTCGGCTACGCCGTCGGCATCGTGTCCGGGTTCGCCCAGGCCGTGCCGCTGACGTTCCTGGCCGGCGTCCTGCTCGGCGCCGGCGGCGGGCTCTGTCTCAACGCCGGACTCGTCCTCGTCGCGCGGGTGTCCACCCCGGCCACCCGCGGCGCGTGCAACGGGCTGTTCTACACCTGGGCCTACGTCGGGTTCGCCGCGCCGCTGCTGACCACGTCGTTCGTCGACGTGACGGAGCTGGCGACCCCGCTCGCGGTGCTCGTGGCCCTGTCCGCGGCGACGTCGGTGTGGCTCGCGGTCCGCTCCCGCGACCGGGTCGTCTAGGTCATCCCGTCGGCACCTCGTCGGGTGCCGCTCCGCCGAGGTGGCGGGCGAAGAAGTCGAGGATGATCCGCGCCCGCGCCACCCGGTGCCGCGGCGAACCACCGCGGGAGAGCCCGTGGCTCTCCTCCGGGAACCGCCAGTACTCGACCGGCCTGTCGAGCATCCGCAGCGGCACGAACAGCGCGTCGGCCTGCTCGATCGGGCACCGCAGGTCGTTCTCCGAGTGCAGGATCAGCAGCGGCGTCTCGATCGCGCGGACGTAGGTCACCGGCGACATCCGGCGGTAGACCTCCGGGTGCTCGACGTGGTCGACACCGATCTCCCAGCGGAACCACGCCGCGATGTCCGAGCTCCACTCGGCCGACTCCAGGTTGTTCACCGCGCGCTCGCTGCACGCCGCGGCGAACCGGTCGGAGTGCCCGACGAGCCAGCTCGTCAGGAACCCGCCGTAGGAGCCGCCGAGCACACCGACCCGGTCGGCGTCCAGGCGCGGGAACGCCGCCAGCGCGCCGTCCAGGGCGGCCACGACGTCGTCGGCGTCGATGCCGCCCCACCCGGTGCCCGGCTTCTCCGGCGCCTCCGGTGCGCGGATCGCCCGGGCCCAGTTCTCGGTGAACCCGGTCGAGCCGTGCGGGTTGCACCAGACGACGGCGTACCCGGCCGCGTTCCACAGCCGGAACTCGTCGAGGAACGTCGTCGCGTACTGCGACATCGGCCCGCCGTGGATCGACAGCAGGACCGGCGCCGGTCCGTCGCCGTCGGGGAGCAGCACCCACGTGTCGACGTCGCCGTCCCCGGCGGGGGAGGGCACCGCGAGGTAGGACGGGTCGGGGCTCGGCACGGCGGCGTGGAACGAGTCGGTGAGGTGGGTGATCCGCCGCTCGGTGCCGTCCGCGTCGAGGACGTACAGCTCGGGGAGCCGCGACGAGGTGGACGACAGGAACGCCGTCGTGCCGCCTGCGGTGTCCACGCCGGACACGGTGCGGTCGCCGCCGAGCACCCGCTCCGGCTCGCCCGACCCCTCACCCGGCCCCTCGGTGGACACCCGGTAGAGGTGCACGTTGCCCCGGTCCTCGATCGAGAACAGCAGGTCCTCGCCGTCCCAGATCGGGGAGCGCGCGCCGGGGAACGGGGCGCACGTCCGGTCCAGGCCGTCGGCGAGCACCCGCTCGGTCCCGGTCCGCGCGTCGACGACGGCCGGTGACGCGTGCGCCGGCACCACCCGGCTGTCGTTCACCAGCGTCGCGATCCGGGTGCCGTCCGGGGAGAACGACGGCAGCCGGTGCGACCGCCCCGAGGTCGAGAGCAGGCGCGGCGCCGTCCCCGGCTCCGCGTCCGGGTCGACGAGGTAGAGGTCCTCGTGCTCGCGCAGGTCCCAGCCGGGCTCGCGGGCCGCGACGACGGCCAGCGTGCGCGAGTCCGGCGACCACGCCGGCGCCGAGTGCTCGAACGGCCCGCCCGCGACGACCCGCGGCGGCGCCGACCCGTCGACCGGGACCACGAACACGCTCGACGGCCGGTCGATGATCCAGCCCTCGCCGTCGAGACGGGAGAACAGCCGGTCGATCCGCCGCGGCTCCCGCGCCCGCTCGTCCTTCGGCCCGTAGCGGGCGGTGCGTTCCCGCGAGACGAACGCGATCCGCGCCCCGTCCGGCGACCACGCCACCTCCGAGATCGCCTCGACCCGCTCGCACACCGTGACCGTCTCGCCGGGCACGCCGACCGGCACGATCCGCAGCGCAGCCCCCTCGACGTCCTCGCCCCGACCGCTGGTGAACGCCAGCCGTGTCCCGTCCGGCGACCACACCGGCTCGCCGTCTCCGTACTCACCCTTCGTGAGCTGGTACGGAGCGCTCCCGCCGTCCGCGGCGGCCAGCCAGACCGCGCTGCGGTAGCGGTTGTTCTCCAGGTCGACGCGCTGGACCGTGAACGCGATCCGCGTGCCGTCGGGGGAGACGGCGGTGTCGCCGAGGGTGACCAGACGTCCGATGTCGAGGGGGTGCACGACGATCACGCTAGGCCCGGTCGGAGGTGGTGGCGACCCCGATTCCGACGGCTCCGGAGCGCCCTGTAAGGTTCTTTTCATCGCAAGGGGCTGTGGCGCAGCTGGTAGCGCACTTGACTGGCAGTCAAGGGGTCAGGGGTTCGAATCCCCTCAGCTCCACCCACTCTGACCAGCCGGGACTTCGTCCCGGCTTTTCTTTTTCGTCCATGGTCCGGCTCCGGACCTCGACGATCATCACCGCTCACACGGGCCGTCCCGGGCCTGGTGAGGGCCCTCTCCGCTCTCTACCGTGGTTCACCTGACGTGGTCGGACAGTGTTGTCGGGCGGAGGGTCGGTCGTGGCGGGAGACGAGGAGTCCTGGCGGACCGGGGACGAGCCGGGCGATGTGGCCGAGCAGTGGCGGGACATGCTCTCGGCCACCCACCTGCCGTGGTCGGTCGCCGTACCCCGTCCCGAAACCGGTGCCGTGCTGTTCGAGGCGGCGGTCCGGCGGTGGTGGATCGACGACCTCGCGCTCGTCGACTGCACGTGCGGTCCGTGCTCCGGGACGCGCACCCGTCGCGAGCTCGCGGGCACCGACGGCGAGTTCGTCGTCGTGCTGATCACCCTGGCCGGGCGCGAGACGGTCGCGCAGGGTGACGCCGAGGCGGGGCTCCGGCCCGGTGACGCCGTGGTCTGGGACAGCACCGCGCCGGCCCGGTTCGCCGTGTCGGAGCCGCTGTCCAAGCGGAGCCTGCTGATCCCCCGCGCCGCGCTGGACGAGGTCGGCGGGCGGGTGTGGACCTCGGGCGGGGTGAGGCTCGACGGGACGAAGCCCGCCACCCGCCTCCTGACGTCCTACCTGGACAGCCTCGGCGTCGCCCTCCCCGACCTCGGCCCGCAGTCGGTCAGGGCCGCGCGCAACGCCACGCTGGAGCTGTTCGTCGGGGCCCTGCGGGCCGGTGTCGACACACCGACGACGACCATGGCGCAGCCCGCGCTGAGGGACGCGATGGACCGCTACATCGAACGGCACCTGTTGCACGCCGCCGTCACCCCCGCGGCCATCGCCCGCGCGCACGGCGTCTCGGTCCGCACCGTGAACCGGATCTTCAACGCCACCGGCCAGACCGTGGGCGAGGTGGTGCGGGTGCGGCGCCTGGCCCGAGCGCGCGAAGATCTCACCGACGGTGACCTGCCCGTGTCGTCGATCGCACACCGCTGGGGGTTCTCCGACACCAGCCACTTCAGCCGGACGTTCAAGGCGCACTACGGGAGCTCGCCGAGCGAGTACCGGGAGGTGGCGCGGACCGGCCGGGCGGATGGCGCGTCCGTGCAAGGGCCTGTCGCTGCGGTTCAACGCCCCGCGCGTCCCGGCACCGAGACTGGGGTCACAGCGACCCGGGGCTGAGGCTCCGGCCGGTCGTCACGACCCGAGTGGAGGACCCACGATGACCCGACGCGACATCGAGTTCGACGCCGAAGGCACGACACTGCGGGGCTGGTTCTACCCGGCCGAGGGCGTGAGCGGCACCGCGCCGGTGATCGTCATGGCGCACGGGCTGTCGGCGGTCAAGGAGATGTACCTCGACAAGTACGCCGCCGCGTTCTCCGAGGCCGGGCTGGGCGCGCTGGTGTTCGACAACCGCAACTTCGGTGCCAGCGACGGCGAGCCCCGCCAGGAGATCGACCCCGTTCAGCAGGTGCGCGACTACCGCCACGCCATCACCTACGCGCTCACGCTGCCCGAGGTCGACCGGAACCGGGTCGGCATCTGGGGCAGCAGCTACTCCGGGGGCCACGTGCTCACCGTCGGTGCGTTCGACCAGCGGGTGAAGGCCGTCGTGTCCCAGGTCCCGCTGGTCGACGGCTACGAGAACATCCGGTCGCTGGTCCGGTCCGACTTCATCGGCGGCTTCCGCGACATGTTCGACGCCGACCGCGAGGCACGGTTCCGGGGCGAGCCGCCGGCGATGGTGCCCGCCGTCTCCGAGGACCCCCTGGGCCCGGCCGCGATGCCCACCCCGGACTCCTGGACGTGGTTCACCGAGACCCACACCGAGCGCGCACCGGCCTGGCGCAACGAGATCACCCTGCGCTCGGTCGAGCTGCTTTCCGAGTACAAGCCGGACGGCATCGTCGAGCGGATCGGCCCGACCCCGCTGCTCGTGCTCGTCGCCGAGAACGACGTCCTCACCCCGACCGAGCTGGCCCTGGCGACGTATCAGAAGGCCCGTGAGCCCAAGAAGCTGGTCATCCTGCCGGGCGGGCACTTCGACGCCTACGTCAAGGGCTTCGACGCGTCCATGATTCCGGCGCGTGACTGGTTCCTCGAGCACCTGTCGCCCTGACCCCCGGGTGTCCGGCGGTGGGCGGGAGCTACTGCGGCGTCGCTCCCCGGGCGAGGAACCGGTCGTACACGAGTGCGGCGACGAGGCCCCCGGCGATCGGCCCGACGACGTAGACCCAGAAGTTCGCCGGGTTCCCCGAGACGATCATCGGGCCGAGGGCGCGGACCGGGTTGACGGCTCCACCCGTGACCGGTCCGGCGATCATGACCGACACGGTGAGGGCGAAGCCGACCGCGAGGGGTGCCAGGGCGGAGGGGACGCGTTCGTCGGTCGCCACCGACACGACGACGAAGACCAGCAGGAACGTCACCAGCGCTTCGACGAGCAGTGCCTGCCCGATACCGGTGGCGGGAGCGAACGCGGTGGCGCCCAGCGCGGCGTCGGCCCGGCCGGGGTTGCCGAACGTCGCCCACGTGGCCAGGGCCCCGAGGAGCGCACCGCCGAGCTGGGCGACGAGGTAGGCCGGGACGAAGCGCCAGGGGAACCGGCCGGTCGCGGCCAGCCCGAGAGTGACGGCCGGGTTCACGTGGCCGCCGGAGACGTGCCCGATCGCGGCGACGACCACGAGCAGTGCGAACCCGAACACGAGCGGGGTGGCCAGGGAGTCGTAGGGGACCCCGGCCACCGGTCGGGCCAGCGACGCGGCCGTCGCCACGGCGGTGCCGCCGTAGACGAGGACGAAGGTACCGAGCAGCTCGGCGACGCCCGAGGTGAGCATGTTCGCCCCGAGGCTGCTGCCGTAGAGGCCGGCCTTTGCCTGTTCGGTCACGACGGCGGCGGGCTCAGCCGCCGGCGGTCTTGGCGGCGTTGTCGCCGTCGGAGTTCCCCGCGTTCTCCGCGACGTCACGTGCGGCGCCGTGCAGGTCGGGGTTTGACATCCCGGCGGTCGAGCCCTCGCCCTCCGACGACACCGGGGTGGCGGTGTCGTCGTCGGTCTCGTCCTCGGACTTGTCGGGGGTCGCGTTGAAGCGCTTGTCGTCGGCCATGACGGTTCCTTTCGCAGAGGTGCAGGCCGCCTTCCCTCCGCGGGGTGACGCAAACTCGGTGCGCCTCCCGGGCCGCTACGACCGTTCGTGCTTCTCCCGGGGGAGCGTGGCGAGCAGGTGCGCCTCCGCGTCGCGGACCCGGCTCGGCCAGGCCCGCCACCATCGGTTCGAGGACGGCGAGCCGGCCCGTCGCGGCGTCGTCGCCGGTGGCCGGCCCCGCGCCGTCGAGAGTGGCGCCGAGACGCGCCGGCCCGGCGTCGGGGTCGAGCGCGGTCGCGGTGCCGAGGACCGACAGGTCGCGCAGCGCGGTGCGGAACCGGTCGAGGTCGGCGAGCCGGTCGTCGTCGAGCTTCTCGCGGTCGGGGGTGAGGTCCGCGCGGGCCTGCGTCGCCCTCCGCTGCAGGGCGAGCGTGTCGGCGTCGCGGGAACGACCGGGGTCGGCCAGCGCCCGGAGGGCGGCGACGGTCGCGGTCCGGGCGGTGACGATCCGTCCGCGCAGCGGCTCCGGCCGCAGGCCGGGGACCACGGCGAACCCCACGACCACGCCGACGACGACCGCGGCCAGCGTCAGGACCGCGTACTCGACGAGCGTGCGGCCCGGGTCGAGGTGTCGCAGGGAGGTGTTGAACCCGACCGTCACGCACACCATGAACGTGTAGGCGAGCGCCGGGCGGGCGGTCATGTTCCACAGCCCGGCGACGAGGGCGACGCCGGCGACCGCGAGCAGGTAGCCGGCCGGTACGAACAGCAGGATCAGCACCGTCAGGACCGCGCCGGCGACCAGGCCGACGACCCGCGGCCGGGCCTTGTCGAACGTCTCCCGCCAGCTGGCCTGCAGGATCCCGAACGTCGTCAGCAGCGCGGTCACCACGAGCGGGTCGCCGGGCGGGAGGTAGGCCGTGAGCACCAGGACCAGCAGCAGCCCGAACGCGGTGCGCACCGCGTGCCGCAGCTGGATCGAGCGCAGCCGCAGCGTGGGCCGCCGCAGCGCGTCGCGCACCCGGCGGTGCCGGTCGGTGTCCAGCGGCACACGGTCGGGACGCCGGTCGGCCGACGCCCGCTCGACGGCGTCGAGTGCGGCCGCGGCGTCGGCGAGGAACCCGGCCGGAGCCGGTCCGGCCGCGTCGTCGACGCTCCCGGGCTTCTTCGCGCGCAGGCGCTCAGCGACGTCGTGGGCGCGGGCGCGGATCCCGGTGAGAGCCTCCCCGGTGGCGTCCTCCGGATCGGGCCGGTCGGTCGCCTCGGCCGAGTGCAGCGCCAGGCGGTAGCGGGACGCGGCGCCGAGCGCCTCACCGAGCCAGCGGCGGAGGCCGTCGGAGAGCCAGGTGTCGAACGCGGCCTCCAGGGCGGGGGAGTCGGAGTCCAGGACGTCGGCGACCTTCTCCCGCGTCGGCTTCGACGGGTCCGCCACCCCGAAGAGGACACGCAGCACGACCGCGATCGCGAGACCCGTCACCGCGGCGACGACGACCTGCCACGGCCCGGCCGGGCCGGTCAGGGCCATGCCGTAGGCGAACAGCGTCACCATCCCCAGCCCGAGACCGACGGTGACGAATCGCGGTCCCCGGACCGGCAGCAGCGCCGCGACGAACACGATCACGACGACGACCGCGATCGCCGCGGGCCGCGAGATCTCGCTCAGCAGCCGCGGCACGATCGCTGAGAACAGCAGCACCGGGCTCACGACGGCGGCCAGGCGCAGGTCCGGGCGCAGCGGTCCGCCGAGGAAGGCGATCAGCGAGAACAGCGCGACGAACCCGCCCACGACCGACGCCGGCCCGGCTCCCACCGCGGACCCGACGACGAAGGTGGGGATCAGCGCCACGGAGAACAGGAGCAGCATGAAGGGACTGCCCCCGGACTTCGCGGGTGCGCCGCCCGCAGTGCTCACTGCAGCTTGTTCACAGCGGTCGTCATCTTGGGGACCAGCTCGTCGCCGAGGCGGTCGAACTCCTTCTTCATGAACGGGTCCGCGAGCTTCGCGAGACCGTGGAACACCACCTCGGACCGGTAGGTGATCGACGTGCCGCCGTCGTCGAGCGGGGTGAACGTGACGGTGTCGGTCGAGGTCGCGGTCTTGTTCCGCCCGACGAAGACCAGCCGGTCGTCGGCGATGTCCTCGAGCCGGTAGACCAGGGTCGTGTTCTTGCCGCGGAACTCCGAGGTGTTGCGCCACTCGGTCCCGAGCCCCACCGGACCGTCGGTGATCTTCACGCAGGTGACGGTGCCCGGGTCCCACTCCTCCGCCCGTGCGAAGTCCTTCAGGTACTCGACGACCGTGGGGAGGGCCGGGCGGACGGTGAGGGTGCGGGAGACGTCGACCATGAACCCAGTCTGGCCGAGGCCGGCCGGTCGTGCGCAGCCCCGGTGATGATCACGCCTCGATCTGCCCGGCGACGCGCTGCTCGATCTGCGCCCGCATGCTCTGCGGCAGCACCATCAGGCCTTCGAGTTCCTTCTGCGCCCGCCGATAGGCGTTCTGGCGCTCCTGCGGCGTGGCCGCACCGTCCATCGCCAGCCGCAGCAGGCTCTGCGCCCGCACCAGGTGCTCCTGCTCGTCGAGGGAGAACCCGCCGCGTCGACGCCGTTTCGCCTCGGCCTCCGCGACGTCGAAGGCGATCACATAGGCGTGCACGGCCTCGCGGTACTCGTCCTGGGCGTGCCGGTCCCCGACGAGGGACTGCGGGTCCGACGGCCGGAGCAGGTCGGCGCGGCGCCGGGCCTTGTGGAAGTCGACCGTGAGGGGTTCGCGCATGTCCGTCATCATCGGGAAGTCGAGAAGGGTGACGGGGTCGATCTCGTAGGCGAACCAGGCGGCGTCGGTCCGATCGTGCTCGGCGACCGACTTGTCGATCTGACGGCGTTGCGTCTTCTCGTCGGAATTGTCCTGGGCTCTCGCCTGTGCAATCGCGATCTTCGTTTCCTGCTTGATCCGGTAGCGCTCCTGACGTCGCACGACGCGCCGTTCGTTGGCCGCCGCGACCGCCTTCACCGCGCCGCCGATGGTGCCGCCGAAAACGAAGAACAACCACCAGTTGTGCGAGAGGAAATCGAGCACCGGGGCCATGGGTCAATGATGCACCTCGCCGCCCGGACGTCGCCGGTCTTCGTCGCCCCGGCTCTCGGGAAAGAAGTACTCATCGTCCAGTGACGTCGACGCACCCGGCGGTGTCATCCCGTCCAGGTGATCAGGACGACGTCGACGCGGTGGTCCCGCTCCAGGATCAGGTAGGTGATGATTCCGCCGGTTCCGAACGGCAGGTTGCGCACCGGTCCGTCCGGGTTGCGTTCGGCGTCGACCGGCGGCCCGAGCCAGGGGTCGATCGTCATGAGCGTGAACGCCTCGGCGAGGGCAGCGAGCGCGTCGTGGGGCAGGACATCGATGGACGCGTGCGCCGCCGGGTCGATGTCCAGCGCGTAGGTCATGGACCGGGACGGCCGGTTCTCAGCCGCCGACGGACGTTCACCCCGGCAGACCGAGCTCGACCTTGAGCTGACTCCATGGAACGGCTCCTGCAGCCCGCTCGCCGGTCCGCAGTCGCTCTCCCGACGAGTGCAACATCGCTCGGTAGGTGTCCACGCCGTGCGCTGCGGTGACCGTCGCCGTCATACGCCATGCCGCGAGTGCCTTCTCGACCTCGGACAGGTCGAAGGTCTCCGTCGCCTGCTTCATCAGCCGTCGCCACTGCTGTTCGAAGGCTGTCGCGTCCTCGGGAGCCAGCGCATCGCGGATCTGCGCCGGTGTCGCGTCGGCGAAGGACGCAGCCCGCGGAGCAGGTTCGGGAACAGCCGCTGTCATGGGTCCACGGTAGCGGTCACCCCCGACAACGATCGGGAACCAGCGCCGCGCGCGAAGCGACCGAGTGCCGGCGGTCGCGCAATCGGCCACCTCACCCTGGTCGCGTCGTCGCAGGTCGGAGGCGTGGCGGGCGATGCCGCCCCGGAACGGGGCCCGAGGACACGACGGGCCCGGTCTACGCTGCGGTGCGTGAAGGTTCTCCTGCTGGAAAACATCCATCCGACCGCAGCAGAGGCGTTCCGGGACGCGGGCTTCGACGTGGAGACGCGCGCGGGTTCGCTGAGCGGCGACGAGCTCGCCGACGCTCTGTCGGGAGTGTCCCTGCTCGGGATCCGTTCCAACACCAAGATCACCGCCGACGTGCTCGAGGCGGGCAAGGACCTCCTCGCGGTGGGGTGCTTCTGCATCGGTACCAACCAGGTCGACCTCGACGCCGCCGTCGACCGCGGCATCGGCGTGTTCAACGCGCCGTTCTCCAACACCCGCAGCGTCGTCGAGCTGGTGCTCGGCGAGATCATCTCGCTGGCCCGCCGTCTGCCGGACAAGACCCAGCGCATGCACGAGGGCGTCTGGGACAAGTCCGCCCAGGGCAGCCACGAGATCCGTGGACGGACGCTCGGCATCGTCGGCTACGGCAACATCGGTACCCAGCTGTCCAACGTCGCCGAGGCCGTCGGCCTGCGGGTGATCTTCTACGACACCGCGGACCGCCTCGCCCACGGCAACGCCCGGCGGGTCCCGACCCTGGACGACCTGCTGGCCCGGTCCGACTTCGTCAGCCTGCACGTCGACGGGCGGCCCGGGAACGCGGGACTGTTCGGCGCCGAGCAGTTCGCGACGATGAAGCCCGGGTCGGTGTTCATCAACGCCTCGCGCGGGATGGTCGTCGACGACGTCTCGCTGCGGGAGAACATCCTGTCCGGGCACATCTCCGGAGCCGCGATCGACGTGTTCCCGGTCGAGCCGAAGGCGCAGGGCGACGTGTTCGAGTCACCGCTGCGCGGCCTCGACAACGTCATCCTCACCCCGCACGTCGGCGGGTCGACGCAGGAGGCGCAGGAGGAGATCGGGTACTTCGTGTCCAAGAAGCTGCTCGGCTTCGTCTCCGGGGGAGGCACGGCGCTGTCGGTGAACCTGCCGGAGGTGGCGCCGTCGCGGCCGGGTGGCGCGTTCCGGACGGGTTACCTGCACACCAGCGAGCCCGGCGTCCTGGCCGGCATCAACCGGCTGCTCGCCGACGCCGGGGTCAACGTCGTCGGCCAGTCGCTGTCGACCCGGGGCGAGCACGGCTACGTCCTCACCGACACCGACGCGCCGCTCTCCGAGGAGACGCTGTCCGAGCTGCGCAGGGCCCCGCAGACGGTGTGGCTGCGCTCCTGGTCGCTCTGACCCGTCAGCGGCGGCGCGGGGCCGGACGGCGTCGGGAGGCGCCCTTCTTCGACGGGACGGGGCGTCCCGATGACGGGGCGTCCTCCCGGCGGGGGGTGCGAGAGCTGTTGACCGTGCGCCCGCGGACGATCCCGATGAACTCCTCCATCAGGTCGGTGTTCTCCGCGTCCGGCCAGGCGAGGACCACACCCGACCCCGGCGCGTCGGTCAGCGGCCGGTAGGTGAGATCGCGGCGGTGGTGCAGGCGGGCCAGCGACTGCGGGACGACCAGCAGCCCGACGCCCGCGGCGACCAGCTCGACCGCGTCGGCCGTCGTCGCGGGGTCGGAGGTGGCCGGGCGTCCCGGGCGCTCGTCCGGCCACGGGAGCGTGTCGTCCTGCGGGCGCAGGACGGTCTCGTCGGCCAGGTCCGCGAGCGTGATCTCCTCGGCCGCGGTGACGACGTGCTCCTTCGGCACGACGGCCACGGTGGTCTCGGTGTAGAGCGGGATCGCGTGCAGCCCGTCCCGGTCGATCGGCAGCCGGACCACGCCGGCGTCCACCGCGCCGGTGCGGATCAGGTCCACCGCATCGTCCGTGGTCGCCGCGACGAGCTCGAGATGGACTCCCGGGCGGCGCTCGGCCCACATCCGCGCCCACTTGCCCGGCGTGACGCCCGGGACGTAGCCGAGCCGGAAGGATGCGCTGTCGCCGGTCTCGCTCACCGGCCCAGGCTATCGGCCGGATCGCCGGCGATATCCTTGCGCACATGACGCGGCAGAGGTCGACCCAGACGATGAAGCCCGCGACGGCGGCGAAGAAGCTCGGCGTGCACCTCGATGCGACGCCCGAGGAGTTCCGCGCCGGGGTCGTCTCCCGTGACGAGCTCGACGCCCTGCAGGCCGAGCCGCCGGAGTGGCTGCGCGAGCTGCGGGCGAACGGCCCGCACCCCCGCCCGGTCGTCGCGGACCGGCTCGGCGTGTCGATCTCCGGCCTGGCCCGCGCCGAGATCACCGAGCCGCTGACGACAGCCCAGATCGCGGCCATCAAGGAGGAACAGCCCGAGTGGCTGCGCCGCGAGCGCAACACCCGCGCCGAGTCCCAGCGCGCGGAGGCGCGGCTGCAGGCCGAGAAGTCCGGGAACAAGCCAGCCCGGTGACCGGTCGGGCCCGGCCCTTTCCGAATGATCCCCGGTGAAGTGAGAAGATCGACTTCTCGCGGTCGGCGCGGGCCCGGACCCTCCAGGAGCACCCCCGTGAGCAGCCACCACCCGGTCGCCGGCCGGACCGTCCTGATCACCGGGGCCGCCGGCGGGATCGGCACCGCCACCGCGCGGGCGCTGTACGCCCGCGGCGCGCGGGTCGTGCTCACCGACCGCACACGGGACGACGTCGCGCCGCTCGCCGCCGAGCTCGGGTCCCGGGCGCTGGCGGTCGCCGCGGACGTCACCGACCACGACTCGGTCCGCGCCGCCGTCGACGCCGCGGTCGCGGAGTTCGGCTCCCTCGACGTCGTGTTCGCCAACGCCGGGATCGCCGGTCGGCCGGGCACCGTCGCCGCGGGCGACCCGGACGAGTTCGAACGCGTCGTCGACGTCGACCTGCTGGGGGTCTGGCGGACGGTCCGCGCCGCGCTGCCGCACGTCATCGCCGCGCGGGGCTACGTGCTGTGCTGCGCGTCGATCTACGGCTTCGTCAACGGCGTCGTGAACACGCCGTACGCGATGTCCAAGGCGGGCGTCGAGCAGCTCGGCCGCGCGCTGCGGGTCGAACTCGCGATCCACGGGGCGAGTGCCGGCGTGCTGGCTCCCGGCTGGATCCGCACGCCGATCGCCGACGTCGCCTTCGGCGGGGACCCGGTGGTCAGCGCCCTGCGCCGGCGCGCCTACCCGGGCCCGCTCGGCAACGCGATCTCCCCGGACCGGGTCGCCACCGCCGCCGTGCGCGGTATCGAGCGGCGCGCGGCGCGGATCGTGGTGCCCCGCCGGTGGGCGCCGGTCTCGGCCCTGCGCGGTCTCGTCAACCCGGTCCTGGACGGATGGCTCGAACGCGACGCGACGATCCAGCGGGCGATCCGGCAACTCGACGAGCCCCGCCGCCCCTGACCCACCCCCGGGTCCAGCCCCCACCACCGCACGAACGGAGCTCTCGTCCACTCCCGCTGCGCGAGTGGAGCTCTCGTCCAGCCTGTCGGAGGCGCTCAGCCGGCAGCCGGGCGGAGCACCGTGGAGCCGAGCAGGCGCGTGGCCAGCAGCGCGACCTCGACGTCGATCCGGGCGTCGGAGAGCGGGCGGCCGCGCATCTGCTCGGCCTTGCGGATCCGGTAGACGATCGTGTTCTTGTGCAGGTGGAGCTCGGTCGCGGCGGCGGCGAGGCTGCCGCCGTGGGACAGGTAGACCCACAGCGTCTCGCGCAGCCGGGCGGCGGCCTCGTCGTCGTCGGCCAGTCCGCCGAGCGCGGACTGCACCCATGGCGCCGCGGACCCCGGGTCGGCGGCGAGCAGGGCCAGCGGGCCGAGGTCGGCGGAGGTGGTGGCGCGCAGCCGGTGGTCCGGGTCGGCGGCCACGGCGATCCGCTGGGCCGCGGCCGCCTGCTGGTGGCTGAGCCGGAACCCGGCCAGGCCCGGAGCCGGGTCGCCGAGCGCGGCCCAGGTCCCGGCGACGAGCACGTCCGCGACCGCGTCCGTCCGGTTCTGCATCGCCGTCCCGTCCGGCGAGGGGACCGGGAACCACCCCCACAGCGCCGACGCGTCCGGCGCCACGACCAGTGGCGGGCGGTTGCAGCGCAGCGCGGCCGCCACCTCCGGGACGAGGCCCTCGAGGCGGGCGAGCCGCTCGTCCTCGTCGACGTCGGTGCCGCACCAGAGGACGACGCCGACGTGGGTGGTGGTGAGGTCGTAGCCCAGCGCGCTGCCGTCGTCGCCGGACTCGGCCGACCGCGACGAGAGCAGCGCGGTGACGGTGGCGAGCCGCGCGGTGTTGCGCCGGCGGATCCAGCTGTCACGCTCGGTCTGGTAGGCGGCGACGACCTCCTCGGAGACCGCGTCGATCACGCTGAACGTGACCGACGCCAGGTCCCGGGCCGCCGCGGCGACCTCGCCGCCGTCGGCGGAGGCGTCGGCGATCGCGCCGATCAGCTCCTGCTGGAACGAGGCCTGCCCCAGCCGGTAGGCGCGCAGCATCACCGAGATCGGGACGCCCCGCTGGGCGAGCCGACGGGCCAGTTCGAGCGCGGCCTCCGGCGCCCGGACCGCGTCGGCCGGTGATCCCGTGCCGAGGGTGGTCAGGGCGGCGACGACCATGTCGCTCACCGTCGTGGTCAGGACGTCGCGCACGTGCGGGTCACCGGCGAGGTCGGGGAGCGCGGTCGCGATCTCCTCCAGCACGGCCGCGACGACGGCGGTGGTGTCGGCCATCTGCCGTTCCGCCACGCGGGAAAGGGTGTCCGACACCGATGAGGGCACCCGCGGACGGTACTCCGGAGACGACGCCGCCCCGGTCCCCGTAGCGGGACCGGGGCGGTGTGTCGGGCTCAGGCCTCCGCGTTCGCGAGCGGGATGAAGTCGACCTTGTCCCGGACCCCGCAGTCGGGGCAGGTCCAGTCGTCGGGAACGTCGGCCCAGGCCGTGCCGGCGGCGAAGCCCTCCAGCTCGTTGCCCTCGGCGACGACGTAGGTGTGGCCGCAGCCCGGGCAGCGGGCGGCCGCGACGTCGTCACCGGCGATCGGGGCCACGGTGTCCGCCGCGACGGTCCCGGCCGAGGTGCCCGGCACGGGGTAGCGGGCGAGCAGCTTCTCGCGCTTGCGCGGCTGCAGATTGGCCAGGCGCAGGTCGCCCTCGTAGTGGGAGACGACCAGCGGGTCCATCACCCGGTAGAACAGCGGCGGGATCACCGCGAGCGCCATCATCCCGGTGTAGCCGGTGGGCAGGACGGGGCTCTCGGAGAAGTCGCGCAGGGTCTGGAAGCGCCGGGTCGGGTTCGCGTGGTGGTCGCTGTGGCGCTGCAGGTGGTAGAGCAGCACGTTGGTCGCGATGTTGTTGGAGTTCCACGAGTGCGCCGGGGTGACCCGCTCGAAGCGGCGACGGTCCGGCGGGCCGACCTTCTGGCGGAGCATGCCGTAGTGCTCCATGTAGTTGACGAGCTCGAGCAGCGTGAAGCCGAAGACGGCCTGGATCACCAGGTAGGGCAGGATCGCGACGCCGAACACCGCGATCAGCACGCCCCACAGCACCGCGGACATCAGCCAGGCGTTGATCACGTCGTTGCGCAGGCGAAACGGGTGCTTGTCGCGGCGGGCGAACCGCTTGCGCTCGACCCGCCACGCGCTGGCGACCGAGCCGACGACGGTGCGCGGCCAGAACGCCCAGAAGCTCTCGCCCATCCTGCTCGACGCCGGGTCCTCGGGCGTGGCGACGCGGACGTGGTGGCCGCGGTTGTGCTCGATGTAGAAGTGGCCGTAGAAGCACTGCGCCAGCGCGATCCGGGCCAGCCAGCGCTCGGAGGACTCCTTCTTGTGGCCCAGCTCGTGCGCGGTGTTGATGCCGATGCCGGCGACCGAGCCCAGCGTCATCGCCAGTCCGACCATGCCGAACACCCCCGCGTCCTGGGTCGCGATGAACCACATCCCCAGGACCAGGCCCGCGTACTGGATCGGCAGGTACGCGTAGGTGATCCAGCGGTAGTAACGGTCCTCCTCCAGAGCCTCCATGACCTCGTCCGGCGGGTTCGAGTGGTCGCGCCCGGCGAACAGGTCGATCAGTGGCACCACGACGAGCACGATCACCGGGCCGAGCCACAGCGCGACCTCGAGGCCGGTGGCGGCGTAGAGGCCCATCGCCAGGAACGGCAGCAACGGGACCACGAGACCCAGCATCCAGAGATGGCGCTTGCCGTCGTGCCAGGTCGACCGGCCGTCGACCGGTGTGTCCAGTGCGTAGGTCTTCATGGAGTCCTCTCCGTCGCAGAGCCCGACGTCGTCGTCGGACCTGGCCGACTGATCAACAGGGACGCTACGAGCGGGGAGGAGCGGTGCCATCGGGCCGCGGAACGAACCGCGGCGCTCCGGTTGTGCGACCGGCACAACGGCGCCGGGTACGACGACGACAGCCCCGGCCGGAGAACCGGCCGGGGCTGTCGTGGGGTGGTGCTGCTACGAGGTCAGATCAGAGCGCGACGTCGTAACGGTCGGCGTTCATGACCTTGGTCCACGCGGCGACGAAGTCGTTGACGAACTTCTCCTTCGCGTCGTCGGAGGCGTAGACCTCCGCGACGGCGCGCAGCTCGGAGTTCGAGCCGAACACCAGGTCGGCCCGGGTGCCGGTCCACGTGACCGCACCGGAGGCGTCGACGGCCTCGAACGAGTCGTCGTCACCGGCGACCGAACGCCACTGCACGGCCGGGCCGAGCAGGTTGGTGAAGAAGTCGTTGGTCAGCGTGCCGACGGAGTCGGTGAACACGCCGGCCGTCGAGCCACCGGCGTTGGCGCCCAGCACACGCAGGCCGCCGACCAGCACGGTCATCTCCGGGGCGGTGACGCCGAGCAGGTTCGCCCGGTCGACGAGCAGGAACTCGCCGGGCAGGGTGTGGCCCTTGCCGCGGTAGTTCCGGAAGCCGTCGGCCGTCGGCTCCAGGTAGGAGAACGACTCGGTGTCGGTCTTCTCCTGGGTGGCGTCGGTGCGGCCCGGGGTGAACGGCACGGAGACGTTCTGCCCGGCGTCCTTCGCGGCCTTCTCGACGGCGGCGGAGCCGGCGAGGACGACCAGGTCGGCGAAGGAGATCTTCTTCCCGCCGGTCAGCGAGCCGTTGACGTCGGACTGGATCGACTCCAGCTTCGAGATCACGGTGCGCAGGGTGTCCGGGTCGTTGACCTCCCAGCTCACCTGCGGCTCCAGACGGATGCGACCGCCGTTGGCGCCACCGCGCTTGTCCGACTGGCGGAACGTCGAGGCCGAGGCCCAGGCGATGCTGACCAGTTCGGTGACCGACAGGCCGGACTCGAGCACCTTCGCCTTGATCGACGCGACGTCGTCGGCGGAGACGAGCTCGTGGTCCACGGCCGGGACCGGGTCCTGCCAGAGCAGCTCCTCGTTCGGGACCCAGGCGCCGAGGTAGCGGTCACGCGGGCCCATGTCGCGGTGGGTCAGCTTATACCAGGCGCGGCGGTAGGTGTCCTCGAACTCGGACGGGTTGTCGAGCCAGCGGCGGGTGATCTCGCCGTAGACCGGGTCGACGCGCATGGACACGTCGGTGACCAGCATCGTCGGCTTGCGGTTCGGCTGACCCTGCTCCGGGTCCGGGATGATCGCCTCGGCGTCCTTGGCGACGAATTGGTTCGCGCCGGCCGGCGACTTCTCCGGCACCCACTCGTAGGCGTAGAGGTGCTTGAGGTAGTCGTGGCTCCACCGGTTCGGGGTGCGGGTCCAGATGACCTCGAGGCCCGAGGTGATGGCGTCGCGGCCCTTGCCCTTGCCGAAGTTCTGCTTCCAGCCCAGGCCCTGCTCGGTGATGTCGGCGGCCTCCGGCTCGGGGCCGACGTTGCCGTTCTCGTCCGGGTTGGCGGCGCCGTGGGTCTTGCCGAGGGTGTGGCCGCCGACGATCAGCGCCGCGGTCTCCTCGTCGTTCATCGCCATCCGGCCGAAGGTCTCGCGGATGTCGCGGGCCGCGGCGATCGGGTCACCGCTCGCGTCCGGGCCCTCCGGGTTGACGTAGATCAGACCCATGTGGGAGGCGCCGAGGGGCTTCTCCAGCTCACGGGTGTTGATGTCCTTGGAGCCGCCGTACCGCGCCTCGTTGCCGAGCCACGTGCCCTCCGAGCCCCAGTAGATGTCCTCCTCGGGCTCCCAGACGTCGACGCGACCGCCGGCGAACCCGAACATCGGGAAGCCGGAGATCTCGTGGGCGCGGTTGCCCGCGAAGACGATCAGGTCGGCCCAGGAGACCTTGCGGCCCCACTTCTGCTTGACCGGCCAGAGCAGCCGGCGGGCCTTGTCCAGGTTGCCGTTGTCGGGCCAGCTGTTGAGCGGGGCGAAGCGCTGCATGCCGGCACCGGCGCCGCCGCGGCCGTCGTAGGTGCGGTAGGTGCCCGCGGAGTGCCAGGCCATCCGGATGAAGAACCCGGCGTAGCTGCCGTGGTCGGCCGGCCACCAGTCCTGCGAGGTGGTGATGACCCCGTCGACGTCGCGCGCCAGCTCGTCGAGGTCGACGGTGGCGAACTCCGCGGCGTAGTCGAACTCGCCGTGGAACGGGTCGGAGGCGGGCTGCTGGGTGCGCAGGATCTTCAGGTTGAGCTGGTTGGGCCACCAGCTCTGGTTGCTGCCGCCCTCGGTGGGGTGGGAGATGCGACCGTGGTCGATCGGGCAGCCGCCGTCCTCCTCCCTGTTCATTTCGCTCTCGACGGTGGGGTGCTGGTCAGACACGGGAATCCTTCCGGGGTGGATCGGTGCGTGTTGTGGTGGAGCAGTCGGGGCACACGCCCCAGTAGATGACCTCGGCCTCGTCGATCGTGAAGCCGTGGTCGTCGGAGGCGGTGAGGCAGGGGACCTCGCCCACCGCGCAGTCGACGTCGGCGATCGTTCCGCACGACCTGCAGACGACATGGTGGTGGTTGTCGCCCACCCGCGACTCGTAGCGCGCGGGGGAACCGGTCGGCTGGATGCGCCGCACCAGGCCGGCGGCCGTCAACGCGCGCAGCACGTCGTAGACCGCCTGGTGCGACACCTCGCCGAGATCCGCACGCACGACGCCGATGATCGAGTCCGTGTCGAGGTGCGGCTGGGAGTGCACCGCGGACAGCACCGAGAGTCGAGGACGCGTCACGCGCAGGGAGGCCCCGCGCAGCATCTGCTCGAAGTTCGACGTCGTTGGCACCTGCCCGAGTCTGGACCACTTTCTGGAATCAATCAAGAACAGGTCCGGGCCCGGCGCTCCTCGGTGCGCGCGGCGGCGGTGGGGATCGGCAGGTCGGCGGCGGGGGTGACCGCTCGGCGATGCGCCGCGATCGTCTGCGCGGGAGCCGGTTTGAACTCCCGGAAGCCGGATTCCGACGGTGTCCCCGCCGTGCCGGGAGATCATCATTGCGGACGATCCCCGTGTTGCAGGAATTGTGCGGCGGGATTACCGTCGAAGACGAGGTCGAGAATCGGTCTCGGCATTATGCCCCGGTCCCGGTGTAGCGCCTTCGGTGCACATCCGGGTCAGCCGGGGCATTCGTGTTTCCCGGGTGTGTTCACAGGGTCGTACCTGCACGGATCCCGTCGGCCGGGTCGGGTGTCCGCGATGTACGTCGATTCTCGATCACCGCGGTGGCGAATCTCGAAGGCGACGCAGAATCGCCGTCGCATCGTCGCCGAAGATCTGCTCCGACCGCACCCGTTCCATCCAGCAGGAGGTTCCGTTGCAGATTCCCAAGGACAAGATCCTCGAAATGATCAAGTCGCGGGGTGACGACGCGCAGGCCGGTCAGGCCGATGCCGAGCTCCCCGACCAGGTCGACACCGAGCAGGACCAGGGCCTGCTGGAGAAGTTCGGCATCAACCCGGGCGACCTCATCGGTGGTCTGGGCAGCAAGTTCGGCCTCTGACTCCCCGGGACGGGGGTGGGGTGGGGTGGCGATCCCCCCGCTCCACCCCGCCACACGACAGCGAAGGACCCTCCATGAGCACCACTGCCTCCACCACCCCGACGATTCCCAGCCCGTCCCCGCGCACGGGTTCGCCCACGCCGCCGGCTCCCGGCGCGCTCGCGACCGGTCAGGGCAACACCCACATCGCCGACACCGTGGTCTCGAAGATCGCGGGGGTGGCGGCGCGCGAGGTGACCGGCATCCACCGTCTCGGCGGCGGCGCGGCCCGTGCGCTGGGCTCGCTGCGCGAGCGGATCCCCGGCGCCAGCACCAGCGCGAGCCAGGGTGTGAGCGTCGAGGTCGGGGAGAAGCAGGCCGCCGTCGACATCGACGTCGTCGTCGAGTACGGCGTCGCGATCTCCGACCTCGCCTCGGCGGTCCGCCGCAACGTCACGGCGGCGGTGCAGGGGATGACCGGGCTGGAGGTCGTCGAGGTCAACCTCACCGTCAACGACGTCCACCTGCCCTCCGACGACGCGGACGACTCCGGCTCCGGTAGCGGTTCGGGCAGCGGTTCCGGCAACACCGACCGTTCGTTCGCGGCACCGCGCGTCCGCTGACGCCCGGGCTCAGGCAGAGGGTCCGGCGTCCGGGAGGTCGACGGCGTCGCCGACGCCGATCGTCCCGGAGGTGAGCACCCGGCAGACCGCTCCGCCCAGGTCGTGCATGGCCCGGCGTGCCCCGTCCCCGATCACCTGGTCCATCACCCGGCACGGGGCGGCCTTGCGCACGACCTCCAGCTCGACGTCGCCGATGACGATCCGGTCGCCCGGCCGGGTGGGCACGGCGCCGTGGTCGAGGGTGACGGCCCGTCGTGTCAGCTCGGCCGGCACCGGCGCACCCCACCGGCGGGCGGCCTCGTCGAGCTGCTGACGGCTCTGCACGGAGACGTGGCGGTGCCGCGTGCCGTGGTAACGGTCGCCGACGAGTCCCGCCCCGGCCTCGGCCTCGACCCGGTCGACGGCCCGCATCGGCGCACGCCTGGCGTCCGCGATGTGCAGGGACTCGACCCGGATCGTCACCGGATCGACAGTAGGGACGGGACCGGACGGTGCGCCGTCCCGGAGCCCGGAACGAGGCGGAGGCCACGTCTCTCGTCATATGTATACATAAACTGTCTCTGTATGCTGAACGCATGACTGCAGCGCGACCGACGACCCGTCCCTGCTTCCACCTGGCGGTCCCGGTGGACGACCTGGCGAAGGCCCGTGCGTTCTACGGCGACGTGCTCGGCCTGGAGGAGGGCCGCTCGGCCGACCTCTGGGTGGACTGGAACTTCTACGGCCACCAGGTCGTCACCCACGTCGCCGAGCGCGCGGCCGCGCCCGCCCACAACCCGGTCGACGGTCACGACGTCCCGGTGCCGCACTTCGGGGCGGTCCTGGAGGTGGAGGCGTTCCACGCGCTGGCCGAGAAGCTGCGCGCGGCCGGGACCGCGTTCGTGATCGAGCCCTACCTGCGCTTCGCCGGCGAGCCGGGGGAGCAGTGGACGATGTTCTTCCACGACCCCGCGGGCAACGCGATGGAGATCAAGGCTTTCCGCGACGAGGCGCAGATCTTCGCGAAGTAGCGGGTCGAGGGGACGGGGCGTGCGGACCAAGGCCGACCACATCCACGACGCACTGCGCGAGGACATCGTCGCCGGCCGTCGTGAGCAGGGGTCGGTGCTGGACGAGGTCGAGCTCGCGGCGACGTTCGGGGCGTCCCGTACACCGGTGCGCGAGGCGTTGCGGCGGTTGCAGAGCGAGGGACTCCTGACGACCGGGAGCCGCCGGCAGATGTGCGTCGTGGACCTGTCGCAGGACCACCGCCGGGAGGTGACCCTGGTACGCGAGGCGCTGGAGACCACGGCGGCGACGCAGGCGTGCGAGCGCTGGGAGCCCGACGAGCTGGACCGGCTGCGCGTCGCCGTCCTGCGCCAGCGCCGGGTCGCCCGCGACGGTGACGTGACGACGTTCCTCGGGCTGGACGAGACGTTCCACCGCGACCTGGCCGCCGTCGCCCGGATGCCCACGCTGTCGCTGCTGCTCGACCAGCTCGGCGCGTTCGTGCGCCTGGCACGACTGGCGATCCCGACCGACGCCGTGCACATGCTCGCCCTCGCCGACGAGCACGACCACCTGATCGACCTGCTCGAACGCCGCGACGCCCCGGCCCTGCGCACCGCTCTGGGCGAGCACATCCGCAGCACCGCGCCGCGTGCCGGTGGATCGACCTGATCCCTCAGTGGATCGACTTGAGCCCGACCACGAGTCCGCCGAGTGCGACCAGGGCCACCACCAGCAGGATCCGCTTCCACCACGGCAGCGTCGTGCGGCGGACCGCGAGCAGGGCGAAGAGCCCCATGCTCGCGACGAGGACCCACACCGCCGTCCACAGAGCGGTGTGGAACGGCGGCCATCCGAGCGCGGACCCGACCAGCAGCAGCACCGGCACCGCGGAGGCCTGCAGGATCTGCCCCGAGCTGCGCAGTGCCATCAACCGCTCGTGGCCCTCGGGCCCCGTGCCGTGCGCGGCCAGGTGGGCGAGGTAGTCGGCGAACAGGCTGGCTGCCCAGAGCCCGCCGGTGGCGATCAGGACGTCGGCGACCGCGGACCACGGGCCGCCGCCGTCGGTGACGTGACGCGTGAGTACGAGCAGCGTGCTCAGGCAGGCGATGGTCCCGTAGACGCGTTCGCGCAGGATCGACGAGATCTGCGCCGGCGTCGCGCGTTCGGCCCGTTCCGCTCTCGACATCGCAGCTCCCCAGGACGGCGGCTCGGACCGGCGATCCGATCGTAGAGATCGGCGCCTCGGCGGCGATACCGGACAGGTCTGTCGCGGATCGCTGCCCGGGTGCTGATCACCGGCTCGGCGCTGCTCCGGGTCCGGGCCCTGGGCCGCGTGGCCGCCGTCGTGCTGCGGGTCGACCCGGCCGACACCGACGCGAGGCCACCGAACATCTTCTTCTCGGTGATGCCCGGCTCCGGGGTCAGGATCTCGCGGCCACCTCGACGTCGTAGGCCATCGCGGGAGTATGGCCGCAGCGGGCTCAGTCCCGGTAGGTGTTGTTGCTCGAGTGGTCGCCGCCGAGCCAGCGCTCCAGGTCCTTGCGGGCATGCGCCCGGCGGACCTCGTTGATCGCGTCGGCGTCCGGGTCGTCCACGGTGAACTCGAGCAGCAGCCCGTTCGGGTCGGTGATGTAGAGCGAGACGCAGTAGCCGTGGTCGAGCACGAACGTCTGCGGCTCGACGTAGCCGGCGTCGGCGATGCGTGTGCGGATCGCGTCCTGGTTGGCCCGGTCGGTGGCCAGGGCGATGTGCCGAAACGGCGACGGCGTCAGCTCCGGGTCGAACAGCTCCTGGTCCTCGGGGTTCGCGAACTGGAAGAACGCCAGCGCGCTGCCGTCGGCGAGGGCGAAGAACGTGTGGCAGTAGACCCGCTCGGCGCCGAAGAGCTCGTCGACCTCGGTCCAGGTGGCCACCAGCGGCATCCCGATGACGTCCTCGTAGAACGCGCGGGTGCGCTCCTGGTCCTTGGTGACGAACGCGTTGTGGTGCAGCCGGATCGGAGGGCGTCCGGTGCCGGACGGCGGAGGTGCGGTCTGTGTCATGGGGTCCTCCGGAAGACTCTGGTCACGACGCCGTGTGGCCCAGGACACTACCGTGGGATGACCGCACCTCAAGCGTCCGAACGACCCGTTCCCCTGCACCTCCCGACCGGAAGGCGACCGATGACGAGCGCTGCCGTACGCCCGCTGGCGACGTCGATCGTCGGGAGCTACCCGCAGCCCGGATGGTTGGTCGACCGCGCCCACCTCGCCGGGACCGGGCCGGCCCGCGCCCGCGACCCGCAGCTGTGGCGGCCGGACGCGGACACGATCGCCGAGGCCCAGGACGACGCCACCGCGATCGCGATCGACGCCCAGGAACGCGCCGGGCTCGACATCGTCACCGACGGCGAGGCCCGCCGGGAGTCCTACTCCAACCACTTCGCCACCGCGCTCGACGGCATCGACGTCGACGATCCCGGCACGCGGGTCGGACGCAACGGGAGGAGCCAACGCGTCCCGCGGATCGTCGGCCCGGTGACGCGCCCGCACAGCATCGAGGCCCGCGACACCGCGTTCCTGCGCGCCCGCACCGACCGGCTCGCGAAGATCACGATGCCCGGCCCGTTCACGATGTCGCAGAACGCGCAGGACGACTTCTACGGCGACGAGGAGGCGCTGGCCTTCGCCCTCGCCGACGCGTGCCACGACGAGATGCTCGACCTGTTCGCCGCCGGCGCCGACATCGTCCAGATCGACGAGCCCTACATGCAGGCCGTCCCGGACGCCGCTCGCGCCTACGGCCTGGCCGCGCTCAACCACGCCCTGCGCGACGCCCCGGGGACCACCGCGGTGCACCTGTGCTTCGGCTACGCGGCCAAGATGCCCGGACAGAAACCCAGCGGGTACTCGTTCCTGCCCGAGCTGGCCGGCTGCGTGTGCGACCACGTCTCCATCGAGAGCGCGCAGCCCGACATCGACCTCGGGGTGCTCGCCGACCTGTCGGGCAAGACGGTCGCGCTCGGCGTGATCGACCTGAGCACCGACGACGTCGAGGCGCCCGAGGTGGTCGCCGACCGCGTCCGACGGGCGCTGCGCCACCACCGCCCCGAGAAGCTCGTGCTCAGCACCGACTGCGGCATGAAGTACCTGACCCGCGCCGCCGCGGACGGGAAGATGGCCGCGATGGTCGCTGCGGCCGCCGTCCTGCGCGACGAGGTCGGGGCCGGGTAGCCGGGCTCCCGCTCCGCCGACCGGGTCGGGAGCGAGATCAAGATCGTCCGGGCGGCGTGGGGGACACCGCCGATCGGGCGAAAGAGGCCCCCGGGAGAAACCCTTCCGGGCCGGGCTGCGAAAGTCTTGACGTGGCTGCGAACGCGATCCGGGACCCGGCGACGGTTCCCACGCGCTCGGAGCGGGCCCGTCGGTCGCTCGGCCGGCTGATCCGCTACGGGATGGTCGGCGTGGCCAACGCGGCCGTCTACTACGCGACCTACCGCCTGGTGCTGGAGCCCGTCGGCTATCTCGCCGCGCACGCACTGGGCCTGGCCGTCGCGATGGTCGTCTCCTACTTCCTGCACTGCCGGTTCACGTTCTCGGTCCGCCCGACGTGGCGCCGGTTCCTGCGTTTCCCCTCGTCGCAGGCCGTCAACATCGCCGCGACGACGGTCGGCGTGGTCGCGCTCGTGCACCTCGGGGTGGGGGAGCGGGTCGCCCCGCTGGCCGCCGCGATCGTCGCCGTGCCGGTCACGTTCCTCCTGACCACGGTCGCCCTGACCGGGCGCCGCTCCGCGCGGACCACTGGCCCGGTCTCCGCCGGTCACTGAGTCGCGACGTCGAGCGGGCCGCCCGGACCCCGCTTAGGCTTCGGACGTGCGTCACCACGATCTCGTCGTCATCGGTACCGGCTCCGGCAACATGATCATCGACGAGCGGTTCGACGGCCTCGACGTCGCCGTCGTCGAGCAGACCGCGTTCGGCGGCACCTGCCTCAACGTCGGCTGCATCCCCACGAAGATGCTGGCCTACGCCGCCGAGGTCGCCCACACCGTCCGGCAGGCCTCGGACTACGGGGTGGACGCGCACGTCGACAAGGTCCGCTGGCCCGACATCCGGGACCGCGTGTTCTCCCGCCTGGACCCGATCTCCGCCGACGGGCGCAAGGGGCGCGAGGAGAGTGACAACGTCACCGTCTACCTCGGCCACGCCGAGTTCAGCGGCCCCCGCGCACTGACCGTGACCGGCGACGCCGGGACCCAGGAGTTCACCGCGGACCGGATCGTGATCGCCGCCGGCGGGCGCCCGATGGTGCCGCCACCGGTGGAGAAGTCCGGCGTGCACTACGAGACCTCGGACTCGATCATGCGGATCGATGAGATCCCGGGTCGGCTGGCGATCATCGGTGGCGGCTACATCGCGGCCGAGTTCGCACACGTGTTCGGCGGTCTCGGCGCCGAGGTGACGATCATCGACGTCGCCGACTCCCTGCTCTCCGCCCTGGACGAGACGGTCTCGGAGCGCTTCACCGAGATCGCCCGCGACCGGTTCGACGTCCGCGTCGGACGCAGTGCCGAGAAGGTCGAGTCCGCCGGTGACGGGGTGCGGCTGACGCTCGACGACGGCTCCACCGTCGAGGCGGACCGGCTCCTGGTCGCCGCGGGACGCGTGCCCAACGGGGATCGGCTGAACCTCGGCGCGGCCGGCATCGACACCCACGACGACGGCCGCATCGCCGTCGACCCCTACCTGCGCACCAGCGTGGACGGCGTGTTCGCACTCGGCGACGTCAGCTCGCCGGTGCAGCTCAAGCACTCGGCGAACCACGAGGCCACCGTGGTGCAGTACAACCTGCTGAACCCGGACGCGATGCGCGAGGTGGACCTGAACCTGGTCCCGGCGGCGGTGTTCGCCTCACCCCAGATCGGCATGATCGGGCGCACCGAGCAGCAGTGCTGCGACGAGGGCCTCGACTACCGGACCGTCGTGCAGCCCTACTCCGACGTCGCCTACGGCTGGGCGCTGGAGGACCGGACGGGGTTCTGCAAGCTCATCGCCGACCCGTCCACCGGGCAGCTCCTGGGCGCGCACGTCCTGGGGCCGCAGGCACCGACCATGGTGCAGCAGCTCGTGCAGGCGATGGCCCTGCAGGTCCCGGTCAAGCGCCTGGCCGAGGTCCAGTACTGGATCCACCCGGGGCTGACCGAGGTCCTGGAGAACGCTCTGCGGGGCCTCGACCTCGACTGACGGTCGGGGCCGAGGCGCGCTGTTCTCCCGGGCGAGGGTCGGCTCACACGTCGTAGTCGACGGTCACCTTGTCCGAGACCGGCAGGGTCTGGCAGGTCAGCACGAAACCGGCCTCGACCTCGTCGTCCTCGAGGGCGAAGTTGCGGCGCATCGTGACCTCGCCGTCGGTGACCTTCGCCCGGCACGTCCCGCACACCCCGCCCTTGCAGGCGAACGGCAGGTCGCCGCGCACCTTCTGCGCGGCGTCGAGGACGGGGACGTTGCGCGGCAGGGTGAGCTGCGTCGTGCGGCCGTTGAGCATGACCGTGACCTCGCTGCCCTCCCCGTCGAGCTCGGGCGAGTCCTCGGTGCGGTCGAGCTCGGGCGGCGGCTCGTCGACGTAGAACAGCTCGCGGTGCACCCGCTTCTTGTCCACGCCCAGGTCGGTGAGGACGGCGGTCGCGTCGTCGGTCATGCCGAGCGGGCCGCACAGCCACCAGTGGTCGACGTTCTCGACGTCGACCAGTGCCCCGAACAGGGTGCGCAGGCGGTCCGCGTCGAGGCGGCCGTTGAAGATCTCGGCCTCGGTGGGCTCGCGGGAGAGCACGTGCAGCAGGTGCAGGCGCGGACCGAACGCGTTCTTCAGGTCGGCGAGCTCCTCGGTGAACATCACCGTGTCGGTGCGCCGGTTGCCGTAGAGCAGCGTGACGTGGGTGTCGGGGTGCGCGGCCAGCAGCGACGCCGCGATCGAGAGCACCGGCGTGATGCCGGACCCGGCCGCGACCAGCCCGTGGTGCGTGCCTGCCTCCAGCTCCGGGGTGAACGACCCCGACGGCGGACCGACCTCGATCTCGTCGCCCACCTCGGCCTCGTTCACCAGCCACTCGGAGAACAGGCCGGTGTCGACGCGACGCACGCCCACCCGGGGCATCGCCCCGACCGGCGCGCAGATCGAGTACGAGCGGCGGTGCTCGCCGTCGTCGTTCCACTTCCGCAGCGTCAGGTACTGACCCGGCTTGAACGCGTACGCCTCACGCAGGTTGTCCGGGACGTCGAACGTGACCGCGACGGCGTCGTCGCAGAGACGCTCGATGCCGCGGATCGGCAGGTGGTGGAAGCCGTCGCCGGTGCTCTCGGCTCCGGCCGCCTCGGGCGCGAAGCCGGGGTCGGCCAGGACGTCGTCGATCGCGTCCTCGATCCGCAACCGCGACGACTTGCCGCGCACCATGTTGCTCCGCGCAGCCCAGGCCGCCTCGCGACGCCGGTTCACCTAGATCTCCTTCATGTGCTCGAAGGGCTCCTGACAGCTCGGGCACCGGCGCAGCGATGTGCACGCGGTCGGGCCGAAGTGCGAGAACTCCTCGGTGGTGGGAGCGCCGCAGTGCGGGCAGCGCACGTCCGGCGACGGGGCGGTCAGCGTCAGCGGGATCGGACCGGTGGCCCTCGGACCGACGCGCCCGGGCGGGGCGATGCCGGCCTCGGCGAGCTTGCGACGGCCGTCGTCGGAGATCCAGTCCGTGCTCCACGGCGGGGAGAACACCGTGCGCATCTCGACCGGCCCGTAACCGGCCGCGGACAGCGACGCGGACACGTCGTGGCGCATCTCCTCGATCGCCGGGCAGCCGGAGTAGGTCGGGGTGATCGTGACGGTCACGGCGTCGCCGTCCACGTCGACCCGGCGGATCACGCCGAGGTCGTCGAGGGTCAGCATCGGCATCTCCGGGTCGACGACGGCCGAGACGATCTCGCGCGCGTCCGCCCGCGCCGTTGCGGTCACCACGTCGCACCCGGGTGCTGGCGGGCCAGGCTCTGCATCTCGGCGAGCGCGTGGCCCAGGTGCTCGGTGTGCACGCCCTGCCGTCCGCTGCGGCCGCCGATCGTGCCGATCGCGGGCTTGTCCGGGCGGGTCAGCGTGGCCTTGCCGATGACCTCGTCGAGCACCGCGTCGAACTCCTCACGAGTGCTTGCCGGGTCGACGGCGACGCCGGCCTCGACGAGACGTCGCTCCTGCTCCGAGGTGCGGAACAGCTCGCCGACGTAGGGCCACAGCGCGTCCAGCGCGTCCTGCATCCGCCGGTGCGACTCGTCGGTGCCGTCGCCCAGGCGCAGCGTCCAGCGGGCGGCGTAGTCGCGGTGGTAGGTCAGCTCCTTGACGCCCTTGCCGGCGACCGCGGCGATCACCGGGTCGGCCGACCCGAGCAGGCGGTGCAGCAGCGCGAGACGCCACGTCGAGAAGATCAGCAGGCGGCCGATCGCGCGGGCGAAGTCCAGGTCGTCGGAGAGCTCGGCGAGACCGACGTTGCGGAACTGGGCGTCGGAGCGCAGGTAGGCCAGCGCGTCCTCGTCCCGGTTCCCACCCTCGACGTGGCCTGCGCGAGCCAGCAGCACCCGGGCCTGGCCGAGCAGGTCGAGCGCGGTGTTGGCGAGCGCGACCTCCTCCTCCAGCTCCGGAGCGTTGGAGACCCACTCCGACAGACGGTGGCTGTAGATCAGCGCATCGTCGCCGAGCATCAGGCAGTAGGCGGCGAGGTCGGCGGCGGCGACACCGTCGGGCACCGGCGCGGACACCTCGGCACCCGCCTCCTCCACGATCCCGGTGCCGAACGCCCAGCGCGGGTCGTCGTGCCCGGTCGTCTCGGACAGCGACTGGTAGGCGTTGGTGGCGTCTTCCTCCATCGCGTGGGGGCGCCGTGCTGATGGTTCGCTCGCGAGCTCGCTCACAGGTGAGGCACCTCCTCCGGGATCTGGTAGAAGGTCGGGTGCCGGTAGACCTTGTCCGCCGACGGGTCGAAGAAGGGATCCTTCTCCGCCGGGCTGGACGCGGTGATGTCGTCGGCCCGCACGACCCAGATGCTCACGCCCTCGTTGCGACGCGTGTAGACGTCGCGGGCGTTGTGCAGCGCCATCTCGTCGTCGGGGGCGTGCAGGGAGCCGACGTGCACGTGGTTGAGCCCGCGCTTACCGCGGACGAACACCTCGTACAACGGCCAGGTGCGGCGGCTCGGCCGCTCGCCCTGACCGGTCTCGACGCCGGTCGTCGGGACGGCTCCGTGCCCGCCCTCGGCGGTGACCTCTTCCTCCTCGGGGGTGTTCACGCCGCCGCCTTCCGGACCTCGTCCTTGCGCGCGGCTTGCTTGTCGGCGTAGGCCTGCGCGGCCTCACGGACCCAGGCACCGCCCTCGTGGGCGCGGCGACGGTGCGCGACGCGCTGCGCGTTGGCCGGGCCGGAGCCGGCGATGACCGCCTTGAACTCGTCCCAGTCGGGCTCGCCGTAATCGTGCGCCTGGCGCTCGTCGTTCCAGCGCAGCTCCGGATCCGGCAGCGTGACCCCGAGGGCCTCGGCCTGCGGGACACTCATGTCGACGAACCGCTGGCGCAGCTCGTCGTTGGTGTGGCGCTTGATGTTCCAGGCCATCGACTGCTGCGAGTTGGGGGAGTCCCCGTCCGGCGGGCCGAACATCATCAGCGACGGCCACCACCAGCGGTCGGTCGCCTCCTGCACCATCTGCCTCTGCGCGTCGGTGCCGTTCGCCATGGCCAGCAGCAGCTCGTAGCCCTGGCGCTGGTGGAACGACTCCTCCTTGCAGATCCGGATCATCGCCCGCGCGTACGGCCCGTAGGAGCAGCGGCAGAGCGGGACCTGGTTGCAGATCGCGGCGCCGTCGACCAGCCAGCCGATGACGCCGATGTCGGCGTAGCTCAGCGTCGGGTAGTTGAAGATCGACGAGTACTTCTGCTTGGAGTCGATGAGCTTCTCGGTGAGCTCCTCGCGGTCCACGCCCAGCGTCTCCGCCGCGGCGTAGAGGTACATCCCGTGCCCGGCCTCGTCCTGCACCTTGGCCAGCAGGATCGCCTTACGGCGCAGGCTCGGTGCCCGCAGGATCCAGTTGCCCTCGGGCTGCATGCCGATGATCTCGGAGTGCGCGTGCTGCGCGATCTGCCGGATCAGCGTCTTGCGGTAGCCCTCGGGCATCCAGTCCCGTGGCTCGATCCGCTGGTCCGCCGCGATCGTCGCGTCGAACCCCGTCTCGAGTTCACGCTCGTCCGTCAACGGCTCTGCGATCGACACTGGGCACCTCCTGGACCGAATGTTCGTTCGGCTACCAGGATGACGGACCGGAGGTCCCGACGCAAGGCCGGCCGCGCGATCCGTCGAGCGTCACGAGACGGCGGTGCGGACCACCGGAACGTGACACCCGCCGTCGCCGTCGCCGTCGCCGCCGCGACGACCGGCGACGCCACCGAGCACGCGAGCGTGGCGAAATGACGGTCGGCATCGCCGGAACGTGACTTTCGATGATGCGTCGGTGACCGGCGAGGCGGCCGACGCCCGTCGGCGTCACGCAATGGCGGTGAGCACCGCCGGAACGTGACGCTCGCCGAGGCCGCGGGCTGACGAGTCGCACGGGCTCCGGTCAGCGTCACGTCGAGGTCGCTGCGATCGCCGGAACGTGGCGCTCGATCCGATGGAACCGAATCGCCTCGGGGGCGGTCCAAGTCGTATGGACCTGACTCGACCGTTCGTCGGATCGGAAGCGGTGGCCGCCGGGGCGGTCACCCGGGCGCGACTCCGCGGGAAGGCGTTCCGCGCGCTGTTCCACGGCATCTACGTCCGCGCGCACGTGCCGGTGACGCTGGCGCTCCGGTCGGAGGCCGCCTACCTGCTGGTCGACGGAGTCGGTGCGCTCGCCGGCTACTCCGCCGCGGAGATGCTCGGCGCGTCCTGTGCTCCGATCGGCGCACCGGTGGAGGTGATCGTCCCGGGTGGCAACCGACGGTCGCAGGCCGGTCTGGTGGTCCATCGCGGTGCTCTGGCCGAGGACGAGACCGTGTACCGGGCGGGCATGCTCGTCACCTCCCCGGCGCGGGCCGCCTACGACCTCGCGCGCCGGTCGCCGAGGATCGAGGCGGTGGCCGCGATCGACGCGCTCAGTTTCCACGGCGACATCGACCCGATGCGTGTACTGGAGATCGCGGCCCGCTACCCGGGCGCTCGCGGAATCCGCGGCCTCGCCGACCTGGTGGCGCTGGCCGACCGCCGGGCGCAGTCGCCTATGGAGACCCGTCTCCGTCTGGCGCTGCACGACGGCGGCCTGCCGGCCCCGACACTTCAGCATCCGGTCGGGCCGTACTTCCTCGATCTCTGCTATCCCGACCTCCTCCTCGCGATCGAGTACAACGGCGGTCACCACCGCGAGGCGGACCAGGCCCTCTACGATCTCGACCGCGAGGCGTACGTCGTCCGGCACGGCTGGCACGTCGTCCGTCTCCCGGCGCGCGACGTTCTCGGCCGCCCCGACGTCGTCGCCGACCGGGTCCGCTACGAACGGGCCGTCCGGGCTCGATCGAGCGTCACGTAATGGCGGACCAACAGCCTTTTCGTGACGCTCGACGAACCGCCGCGGCCCGCCAGCTGGCTGAGCATCACGAAGTGGCGATCCGCGCCGCCATGTCGTGACACTCGGCGACGCGACGGGGTGGGGGCGTCAGCGGTGCAGGCGGAGGAGGCCGGCGGAGGTGGGGGACAGGCCGCAGACGTCGCCGAAGAACGGGGCGAGGTCGTCGGCGAAGTCGGCGTGCAGCCAGCTGCAGCCGGAGTCGGTGGCCTGCCGGACCGCCTCGGTGACGAGCGCGCGGCCGATGCCCCGGCGCTGACGCGAGGGGTGCACGACGACGTCGAGCAGGAACGCGTGCCCGCCGCCGTCCCAGGCGAGGTTGGCGAAGCCGGTCAGAGTGTTGCCGTCGAACGCGCCGACCCAGGACAGGCTGTGCCGTTTCAGCTGCGCCGACCACGGGCGCAGGCGCGGCGTCTCCCCGAACGCGCGGGCGTGCAACGTCGACAGGGCGACGTCGTCGATCGTGCTGCGCACCCGCAGGTCGAGAGCGGAGGGGTCGGTCACGGTGTGGCGCTCATCGGGCCGGGATGATCCCGACGAACGCGGCCGCGGCGACGTCGTCCGGCAGCGTGTCGGTGCCGGGACGGCCCGGGCGGTACCACTCGACGATCGAGTTGATCAGCCCGCCGAGCAGTTTCGCGGCCAGGGCCGGGTCCACGCCGGCGCGCACCTCGCCGGCGTCGACGGCGGCTTTCACCAGCGCCGTGACCTCGGCGTCGAACGCACGACGGCGTTCCAGCGCCCAGCGTTCGGTCTCGGTGTTGCCGCGCACCCGCAGGAGCAGGGTGACGTAGGGCAGCTCGGCCGTCAGCACCGCGACCTGCGCCCGGACGATCGCGCGCAGTCGCTCGGTCGGGGTACCGGTTCGTGCGGCGGGGGCGTCGAGGGCGCTGAACAACCCGTCGACCGCTCGCTCCAGGGCGGCGCGGAGCAGCGCCTCCTTGCCGGTGAAGTGGTGGTAGAACGACGACTTCGTGATCCCGGCCGCGCGCGAGAGGTCCTCCATGGACGTCGCGTCGTAGCCGCGGGTGTTGAACTCGCCGACCGCGACCTCCAGCAGCGACTCGGCCCCGCCGCTGGGCCGCCTCGACCGGCGAGCCGGATCCGCGGCCGGGGAGGCGCTCACCGGTCGTACCCGGTGGCGGCGGTCGAGATCCTCATCGTCCCTCGAACGTCGGCTTCTTCTTCGCCAGGAAGTCGGCGACGGCCTGCTGGTGGTCACGCGTCAGCGCCAGACGGGTCTGGGCGGCGCCCTCGTGCTCGAGCACCGCCGGCAGATCGTTGATCGCTCCGAAGTGGACGGCGGCCTTGACCTCGGCGTACGCGGCGGTCGGGCCGGAGGCCAGCTTCCGGGCCAGCTCCAGCGCCGCGGACAGCACCTCCTCGGCCGGGACGACGTCGCGGACCAGGCCCCAGTTCTTCGCGTCCTCGGCGGAGAACTGCTCGCCGAGCAGGAGCAGCTCGGTCGCCCGGGCCACGCCGACGGCGTGCGCGAGGCTGGCCGACAGCCCGGAGTCGGCGGTCAGGCCGATCCCGGTGAACGCGGTGGCGAACTTCAGCCCGGCGGCGGCGATCCGCAGGTCGGCGGCCAGCGCGAACCCGAGCCCGGCGCCGACGCACGGGCCGTTGATCGCCGCGATCACCGGCTTGGGTGCCTCGGTGAGCGCGGTGACGATCGGGTTGTAGTGCTCGGCGACGGTGTCGAACGCCGTCACCGGGTCCTTCTCCAGGTTCGCGGCGTGCTCGCCGAGGTCCTGGCCGACGCAGAACGCCTTGCCCGCGCCGGTCAGCACGATCGCGCGGACGGAGTCGTCGCCCGCGGCGTCGGTGATCGCCGGGAGCAGGGCCTCCTTCAGCTCGACGGTCATCGCGTTGTACCGGGCGGGCCGGTTCAGCGTCAGGACGGCGACGGCGGGGTCGGTCGAGTCACGGTTCACCAGGACGGCGGGGTCGATGTCGGCCATGGAGGCACTGTAGCGGGTCCGACCGAACGATCGGTCGATCCAGGCCGACCGGTCCCGCGGCACTCGTGAACCACGACGAGCGCCGCACGCACGTCACGACCCATGAGTGCCACGACGTTCCGGCCGGCGAGGTGGTCGTGCGTGGAAGGCGAGGTGGGCGTGCGTGGAAATCGTCGTTCTGGCGACGATTTCCGCTCACAGCCGGGTTCCCGCCGGTCTGGTCGAGCGGGTGGGTCCGGTGCTAGTTTCCACCCGAACGAACGGTCGGTCGAAGACCTGGAGGCGTCACCGATGACCCAGACCCGGGGAGCACTGCTCCGCAGCTACGTCAGCGGGAACTGGCACACCCCGCCCGGGGAGGGCAGGCCGCTGCACGACGCGGTGACCGGCGACGAGGTCGCCCGGATCTCGTCGGAGGGCATCGACTTCGGTGCCGCGCTCACCTACGGCCGGACCGTCGGCGGACCCGCTCTGCGCGAGCTGACGTTCCACCAGCGCGCCGCCCTGCTCAAGGCACTCGGTGGGCACCTGCGCGAGCACCGCGACGAGCTCTACGCCGTCTCGGCGCAGACCGGCGCGATCCTCGGCGACTCCAAGTTCGACGTCGACGGCGGCATCGGCGTCCTGCTCGCCTACGCATCCCTCGCGAAGCGGGAGCTGCCGAACGACACGGTGTACGTCGACGGTGCCGTGACGCCGCTCGGCAGGGCCGGCACGTTCCTCGGCCAGCACGTCTGCTCTCCGCTGCACGGTGTCGCGGTCCAGGTCAACGCGTTCAACTTCCCGGTCTGGGGCCCGCTGGAGAAGCTCGCCCCCGCGTTCCTCGCCGGCGTGCCGAGTCTGATCAAGCCGGCCAGCCCGACCGCGTTCCTCACCGCGAGGCTCGTCGAGCTGATCGTCGGCTCCGGGCTGCTGCCGGAGGGCTCGCTTCAGTTCGTCGCGGGCGGCCTCGGCGACACGTTCGACCACCTCACCGGCCAGGACCTCGTGTCGTTCACCGGTTCCGCGGCGACGGCGCAGACCCTGCGCGCGCACCCGGCGATCGTCCGGAACGCGGTGCGGTTCTCCGCCGAGGCGGACTCCCTCAACTTCTCCGCACTCGGCCCCGACGCCACGCCGGGGACCGAGGAGTTCGACCTGTTCGTCAAGGGCCTGACCACCGAGATGACGGTCAAGGCGGGCCAGAAGTGCACCGCGATCCGGCGCGCGTTCGTGCCCGAGCAGCACGTCGACGCCGTCGTCGAGGCGGCGTCCGCGAGGCTGGCGAAGGTCACCGTCGGGGATCCCGCAACGGCCGGGATGGGTGCGCTCGCCAGCCTGGAGCAGCGTGAGGAGGTGCGGCGCAGCGTCAAGGCGCTCACCGACGCCGGTCGGATCGTCTTCGGTGACCCGGACTCGGTCGAGGTGACCGGTGCCGACGCCGACCGCGGCGCGTTCGTCTCGCCGTTGCTGCTGGTCGGGGACCCGGAGCGGGCCGAGCCGCACGAGGTCGAGGCGTTCGGCCCCGTCTCCACGATCCTTCCCTACACGAGCACCGCCCAGCTGATCGACTACGCGGCGCGTGGGCAGGGCAGCCTCGCCGGGTCGGTCGTCACCGGCGACACCGCGTTCGCCCGTGAGGTCGTGCTCGGCGTCGCGCCGTGGCACGGCCGGATCCTGGTGCTCAACGCCAAGGACGCGAAGGAGTCCACCGGGCACGGCTCGCCGATGCCGCAGCTCGTCCACGGTGGACCCGGTCGTGCCGGGGGCGGCGAGGAGATGGGCGGCATCCGCGGGGTGCTGCACCACATGCAGCGCACCGCGATCCAGGGCGACCCGGACACCCTGTCGGCGATCACCGGGCGGTGGGTCACCGGCAGCGAGCGCCACGAGACCGACGTGCACCCGTTCCGCAAGCACCTCGAGGAGCTCCGGCCGGGCGACACGCTCGTCGCCGGGCCGCGCGTGGTGACCCAGGAGGACGTGGAGCACTTCGCCGAGTTCACCGGCGACACGTTCTACGCGCACATGGACGCCGAGGCCGCGGCGGCGAACCCGCTGTTCGGCGAACGCGTCGCGCACGGCTACCTGATCGTCTCGTTCGCGGCCGGGCTGTTCGTCGACCCGGCGCCGGGCCCGGTGCTGGCCAACTTCGGCGTCGACGACCTGCGGTTCCTGACGCCGGTCAAGTTCGGCGACGAGCTGACCGTGACGCTGACCTGCAAGCAGCTCACGCCGCGCGAGTCGGCCGGGTACGGCGAGGTCCGATGGGACGCCGACGTGACCCGCCAGGACGGCGAGTCCGTCGCCCGCTACGACGTCCTCACGCTGGTGGCGAAGAAGGAGAGTGCGCAGTGACGACCATGCAGCGCCGGCTGGGGGATGCTCCCGCGCCGGAGACCCTCGACCCCGAGGAGCGCATGTCGGTCGACGAGCTGCGCGCCCTGCAGCTGACTCGTCTGCAGTGGACGCTGCGGCACGCCTACGCGAACGTCCCGCACTACACGCGGGCCTTCGACGCCCACGGCGTGCACCCGGACGACTGCCGCGAGCTGTCCGACATCGCGAAGTTCCCGACGACCAGCAAGGCCGACCTGCGCGAGAACTACCCGTTCGGCATGTTGGCGGTGCCGCAGGACCAGGTCCGCCGCATCCACGCGAGCTCCGGCACCACCGGGCGTCCCACCGTCGTCGGCTACACCGAGGGCGACATCGACCGCTGGGCCGGGCTGATCGCCCGCTCGATCCGCGCGGCCGGCGGGCGGCCCGGGCACAAGGTGCACAACGCCTACGGCTACGGCCTGTTCACCGGGGGCCTCGGCGCGCACTACGGCATCGAGAAGCTCGGCGCGACGGCGATCCCGGTCTCCGGGGGCATGACGCCCCGGCAGATCCAGCTGATCACCGACTTCGCGCCCCAGGTGATCATGCTGACCCCGAGCTACATGCTCACGCTGCTCGACGAGTTCGCGCGCCAGGGCATCGACCCGACGTCGACGTCGCTACAGGTCGGGATCTTCGGCGCGGAGCCGTGGACCGAGCAGATGCGCTCCGAGATCGAGGAGCGGATGGACATGCACGCGGTGGACATCTACGGCCTGTCCGAGGTGATGGGCCCGGGTGTCTCGCAGGAGTGCGTGGAGACCAAGGACGGGTTGCACATCTGGGAGGACCACTTCCTGCCCGAGGTCGTCGACCCGCTCTCTGTTGGATCTTCTGGGCAGACGCCGCTGGCCGACGGCGAGGAGGGCGAGCTGCTGTTCACCAGCCTCACCAAGGAGGCGCTGCCGATCATCCGGTACCGCACCCGCGACCTGACGACGCTGCTCCCGGGCACCGCGCGGCCGTCGATGCGGCGGATGGCCAAGATCACCGGCCGGTCCGACGACATGATCATCCTGCGTGGCGTGAACCTGTTCCCGACCCAGATCGAGGAGATCGTGCTGCGCACCCCCGGGTTCGCGCCGCACTTCCAGCTCGAGCTGACCACCCAGGGCCGGATGGACGCGCTCGCGGTCCGGGTCGAGGCACGCTCCGACACACCGGCCGACCGTCGCGTGGCGGCCGCCGAGGAGCTGGTGCGGGCGGTCAAGGAGAGCATCGGGGTCAGCGTCGCCTGCGAGGTCGTCGACCCCGACTCCCTCGAACGTTCGGTGGGCAAGCTGCAGCGGCTGCTCGACCACCGGGAGAAGTAGGGGCTACCGGGCGGGCGGGTGCAGCAGCCCGGCCGAGAGCAGGTCGAGCACCTCACCGACCAGATCGGCGAGGTCGGGCCCCGTCGCGTCCGGTGACGCCGAGCCCGGCCAGCGCTGCACCGCGACCCGGAGCCCGGCCATGGCCGACGCCGCGACCAGCGAGGGGTAGACGTCGCGATCGGGGTCGGCCCCGATCCGCTCGGCGACGGCCTCGGCCAGCGCCCGCTCGCGCACGACGAACGCGCCGATCCGGTGCGCCAGCAGCGACGGGCTCTGGCTGAGCCCGCGCTGCGCGGTGATCCGGTCGCGCTGGTCGGGATCGTCGACCATCTCCAGCAGGGCGTGGCGCAGCGCGGTGAACAGCGGCTCGCCGGCGGGGCGGTCGCGGAAGGCCTCGACCATCCGGCCGGCGGCGTCGACGTCCCCGGCCACGATCGCCTCCTCCTTGGCGGAGAAGTAGTTGAAGAACGTCCGGACCGAGACGTCGGCGGCGTCGGCGATCTGCTCGACGGTCACGGTGTCGGTCCCGTGCTCCACGCTCAGCCGCAGCGCGGCCTCGGCCAGCGCGACGCGCGTCGCCTGCTTCTTGCGCTCGCGCAGACCGAGGACCGCCTGCTCAGACACGGTGCCGTCCTCCACCGGTGCTGCCGGCCAGGGCCGGGGCGGGCTCGGCGTCGGAGGAGACGAGCTCGTGACGCCCGGTGCGGGGGAGGGGGAGACTGGCGGCGC